>CAKRHP010000012.1 GCA_934339135.1 uncultured Lachnospiraceae bacterium
GGAAGTGCGGTAACGCATGGAGCTGACTGTCACTAATAGGTCGAAGGCTTATCCAAAAGAAACGGGAAGCTGGTTGCAAAAAGCAGCGGGAAGATGTTATAATACAGAGAGATCTGTAGTCGGTATACAGTTTTGAAGGTATCTGCTTTCAAAAAGATGATCCTCGATAGCTCAATGGTAGAGCACTCGGCTGTTAACCGAGTTGTTGTAGGTTCGAGCCCTACTCGGGGAGTTTTCCTATTTTGGGATATTTTCCAGAGACGGGACATATAATAAATCAATGGCTCCATGGTCAAGCGGTTAAGACATCGCCCTTTCACGGCGGTAACACGGGTTCAAATCCCGTTGGAGTCACTATATGGCGCAGTAGCCAAGTGGTAAGGCAATGGTCTGCAACACCAGTATGCGCCGGTTCAAATCCGGCCTGCGCCTCTCAAATCCTTGAAACGCTGATGTTTCGAGGATTTTTTTCTATATATAAATACTGAAAATAAAACATCATTATTTGCAAATAACAAATAGATGATGCAGGAAAGTGGAAAAGGAAAATCTATGAATGATAAGGAAAGTATCAAAAAAGAATCCGTAAAAGAGATTGGATTCCAGGAGGAAATTTACCGGCAGTTTGGAGAGAGCCGATTAAAGCCGGAGCAGTATTCGGCATTGGGACTGGCATATATCGGCGATGCTGTTTATGATTTGATCATACGGACGCTGGTGCTTCGTAAAGGCAATTACAGCGTAAAAGCATTTCATAAAATGACCAGCAGTATCGTGAAGGCAGAAGCACAGGCGCGGCTGGTGGAGGCAATAGAGCCGGATCTTACAGAAGAAGAAACACGTATTTTTCATCATGGAAGAAATGCAAAGTCAGGAACATCAGCGAAAAACGCATCAATCATTGATTATCGGATCGCTACAGGCTTTGAGGCACTGATCGGATATTTATATCTGAAAGAGCAGATGCCACGGGTTATTGAACTGATCGGGATGGGATTAGAGCGTACCGAACAGTATTCGTGATATGCAAAACGATAAATTGATCATAATGGGCAGATAAGTCTGTTTGCAAGGCATAAGAAATCATCGAAACAGATGAGCAAAGATCATCTATAATATGAATATGGAGAAAGGACGAACAGATATGAGATACGAGGAGCTTACCATAGAAGGAAGAAATGCCGTACTGGAGGCATTTCGTGCAGGAAAGACCATTGATAAAGTGTTTCTGCTGGATGGATGTCAGGATGGCCCGATCCGGACCATCCTGCGGGAAGCCAAGAAGGTAGACACCATTGTAAATTTTGTAAAAAAAGAACGATTGGATCAGATGTCGGAGACAGGAAAACATCAGGGTGTTATTGCTTATGCGGCAGCGTATGAGTACGGAACTATAGAGGAGATGCTAGAGACAGCGGAGAAAAAGGGTGAGGCTCCGTTCCTGATCCTTTTGGACAATATTGAGGATCCCCACAATCTGGGATCGATCATCCGTACCGCAAACCAGGTGGGAGCTCATGGAGTGATCATTCCGAAACGTCGTGCGGTTGGTTTAACAGCAACCGTAGCAAAGGCTTCTGCCGGAGCCATTAATTATACGCCGGTGGCAAAGGTGACGAATCTGGTCAGAACAATGGAAGAGTTGAAGGAAAAAGGAATGTGGTTTGTCTGTGGTGACATGGACGGAGACTCAATGTATTCTCTTGATCTGACAGGACCGATGGGAGTTGTGATTGGAAATGAAGGGGATGGCGTGAGTCGTCTTGTGAAAGAGAATTGTGATTTTGTGGCAAGTATACCGATGTTTGGAGATATTGACTCCCTCAATGCGTCTGTAGCCATGGGTGTGCTTTCTTATGAGATTGTACGTCAGAGACTTAATAAGGCTGGAAAATAATTTAAGACAGCGGTAAATTTTGGAATAAATCATCAAATAGGATCTGTTTAAGGGGAGAAAACCGTAATACCGGTTTGGAGGATGGAAGAGAATGACGGAAAATTTTGAGACAATGTCGGAGGAAGAACTGATCTGTCGGGCACAGAGCCAGGATCATGCGGCGATAGATGCATTAATGCGGCGATATAAAGGAATTGTCCGGAAACGTGCAAGGTCGTTGTTTATGATCGGTGGTGATCAGGATGATCTGATGCAGGAGGGGATGATTGGTCTTTTTAAGGCGATTCAGGATTATGACAGTTCCAAGGAGACCGTCTTTTCCACTTTTGCGGAGCTTTGTATCAGCAGGCAGTTATATTCGGCGGTAAAGTCCTCTAACCGCAAAAAAAATATTCCGTTAAATACGTATGTTTCGATTTATTCTCCGGCATATTCAGAGCAGGATGGAGCAGAGGATGGCAATTTTATGGTGGATCACTCTCTAGAGGCGGCAGAACTAAGTCCGGAGGAAATATTGATCGACCGGGAAAATGTAGAAAATCTTTGCAAACAGATTGAAACCGTATTAAGTCCATTGGAGAAAAAGGTGTTTGATCTTTATATGGATGGTATGACATATCAGGAGATTGCAAAGCAGATGGAAAAGGAGCCGAAATCTATTGACAATGCCCTGCAGCGGATCAAGACGAAAGTAAATAAAGCGATGAAATGATAAATAAACTTCGTGTCCTTGACAAATATCGACCATCGATATATAATTTTTTATATCGATGGTCGATATTGTTATGCGCAAAATAATTAAGGAAAGGTTGGAGATAACGCATGGATAAAAGTTTATTGTCCGGCAGTAATGCCATGCTGCTGTTGCAGCTATTGAAGGATCAGGATATGTATGGCTACCAGATGATCGAGGAACTGAGGAAACAATCCCGGGATGTTTTTGAGATGAAGGTAGGGACGCTATATCCGCTGTTGCATTCTATGGAAAAGAATGGTTTTTTGATCTCCTATGAAGGAGATGCTGCGGGGAAAAAGAGAATTTATTACCAGATCACAAAAGATGGCAGAAAGGAGCTGGATCGCAAAAAAGGGGAGTGGACGGAGTATGCAGAGGCAGTCATACGTGTGATGCAGCTGCAGCTTGATTAAATGCATGTCACACACGGCAAAATAATGGAGGGGATGCGATGGGCAGGACAGATAAGGATAATGTATTGCGAGGAGATGGAAGTGGGATAGGGGAAACAGATCAAAAGCGGCGATATCTGTTACAATTGACAGAGCAGCTGCAGTATCATCCGATACGGCAGAAGATTTACCGGGAATATGAGGAGCATATTGATGATGAAACAGAATACGGGATGTCAATGGGCATGACGAGGGCGGAGGCAGTGGAGGCTGCTGTAGAACAGATGGGAGATCCGGTGGAGACCGGAAAGGCACTGGATGAGATTCACCGTCCGGAAAAGGTACTGCTTCCATGGCTTGGGATGCTTTTAGTATTGGGGCTTGGTATGGCATTGATATATACTGTTCAGAGGGATATGCAGGGGCAGCTTTGGTCGCTTGTTTCTGCAGCATTACCCAGAAGGATACAGATTAACTGGACAGACTTATGCCTGTGCATTATTATTTTTACGTTTGTGTCCTATTTTTCGTACACTAAATATCAGAAGTTTAGTGTGTGGACAGGGGGGATACTTATGATCGCTCCGTTATGGTATCTGGTACACAGGACAGGAATTTTGGGTAATGTTTGTCAGACTTTGGATGATGTGGCTCAACAGTTGCTGGGAGGGGAAAAGGGTTGGATCACTAGAAGATACTATCTGTTGTATGTACCGGTTTACGGACTGATGCTTTCGTACTGGAAGGGAAAACCGCATCAATTGGAGAAGTCTCTTCTGGCAATGGTGCTGCCTCTTGTAATCTCCTTTGATCCGTCTGTGACAGAAAGTGAACTTGGAAGCTGGGGGAACTTCACGTTCTGGACACTGGCACTGTATCTGGCATTTGTGTTTGTAATGGCAGTGCAGCTTAATATCATTTCTCTGCCCAAAAGGAGAACAGCCTGGGTCACCGGGATCACACTTGTGTTGGCGAGAGGAATCTATATGCTGTATGATTTTGCAGTCGTGTGTCATGCACAGTGGTCTGTATATTATCACCATGCCGGTTGGAATACGATGTTTCTGTTTTTTTCAGAGAAACGGAGGCGGGCGTATAGTGCATTGTGGAAAACGATTGTGGGGGACGATCAGGTTTCGGCATTGCAGTTATTTCATGTGCAGATCATGCAGGGGATCAAATGGATCGGAACAAGTGACATTCTGACGCAGAAGCTAGCGCAGGATGAATATTCTGCAGAACAGGTGTATTTATATCTTACGTATGGTGATCTGAATACACTTATGGCATATGTAGGGATTTTGCCGGTGGTATTCGTGTTGGGAACATTGACGGCCTTTACCATATGGTTGGTTAGAAAAGCATGGAAGCAGTCAAATGGTACCGGCAGACTGCTGGGAGCTTCCATTGGACTAGTCATTTTATTCCGCATCCTTTATGCAGTGGCACAGGCATTCAGCATGACACCGGGAAATCATTATGTTGGATTGCTTCCGGTATTCGGGGGAATCGGCACGGAGGATTATAGCGGTATTGCAGAGGTATTGGCATTGTATGGCATGCTGTTAAGCGTTTATCGTTATCGGAATGTATCGTGAAAAAATAGGGGCTGCGCCTTAACGTTTTTTTTGTTTAGTTAAGGCGACAGCCTCATTTTTGAGTTCGTAAGATTTTCAAAAGCAGTGTTATTTCATTTTTTTGTTTTATTTTCTTCTGACAATAATGACTCCGCCGATCGCAACTAAGATAATAACTGCTGCAGCAATTGGAAGAACCGGTACAGCGGAATGACCGGTGGAATGATTTGTTTCACTGGATGAAGCCTGGTTGTCAGAAGAAGGTGATTCATCAGTGGCAACGGCATCAGGATTATCATAATCAAAACCGGATACGGTAAAGGTGATCTCCACACTTTCATCGCCGGTTCCCTGTAACAGCTTCCAGCCACTTTCCGCGGATTCGGAAAGTCCCTTGGCAGCCACTTCCTTTACAAGCTCGGCGCGCCAGTGATTCAACAAAAGAATAACCATACCACCCTGCAGATAAGGTTCCTCGTTTTCCGGAATACCTTCATCAAAGCTCAGGATTTCTTTGCCGTTGATGGATGCTTTGACATCGGTAAATTTGACCTTATCATTTAATGGAATATCCGTGGCGATGTGAAGCTGGGAGATGTCCGTTTCATTCATGGCATCCAGACCCTCCAGCTTGACGGTATAGGTACCGTTGCCGGCAATTTCTGCATTCGCGAGAGTACCGGTAGCAGCGGTGTCTTTGTTTGTTTCTTTGTCTGTGTACATCAGATTGTCTGCGTTTCCTGTATTGTAATAACTGTTCTGGGATTTTTCATAATATCCCATGTGAGTCAGCCAGAGATTGGTGCAGGTCTGGATTCCCAAGGTTGCGTGATATTTACCGTTGGGATCAAAGGACGCTTTCTTTTTCTTGGCAGCCTGTGCCGGACTGACCGAAAAAGCGGACAGTGCCAATGTGACAGTTAAGAGAAAAGCCGTTAATTTTTTATTGTTTTTAATCATATATTTAAATCCTTTCTATGAATTAAATTCCTTTTATTAGTGTAACATGAGCAGAGAGAGGAGACAAGGTTGTTTTTTGGTTATTCTAATTCCTTAAATGATTGTTTTATCACAGAAAAACTGTTATTATTTTGATATGAAAAAGATAAAACACAGGAGTATCGGAAATGAAAATAAAAAGTTCATTACGAATATATAAAATATGTGTCTGGATATTAAGTGGTATTTTATTGTTCCAGAGTGCAGCCGGTGCCGTACCACAGAAAACGAAAGCGATCAAAAATGTGAACAGTGGTCTGCCAAACAGCGGCATGGGATCAGACAAGCTCTATCAGGCAGCATATATGGAAGAAGAAATGAAGGGCGATGAGAGCCTGGAATGGTTTCCAATGGAAATTACAGAGGATAAGCCTTATGCCATTATTTGGTCGGGGGATCCGGGGGAGGGATTGGGGAATTATCTTCTCAGGATCACAGGAACTTCGGAACAGGAAACTGACGGAGAGCTGGTATATCAGTTTCAGCAAAAAACGAAAGACAATCCGTATGAAGTTTATGAATGGAATACCGAGTATACATATAAGATTAATCAGTGGATATCGGACAAGGGGAGAACTTACAGTTCTTTGTTTCCGTATGATCTGTATGATGAATGTTGCGAATGGAGAGTTTATTTTGATCAGGAAACGGTTCAGAAAATGACGGAGGCCGGACTGAAGCTGAGGTATTCCCTGGAGAAAACTACGGAGTGGGGAAACTATGGCGGGATATTGTGGCATTATGAAGAAGGGTATCCAACTTGGGAATATTTAAAGCCTATCCGGCAATATGCCCGAGTGTATGATTATGCAGAATCCCCGAATGGTAACTGGGAGATTTCTGTTCCGGAGCAATTAGGAGGATATCCGGTAGAGGTAATAGGCCTTCTGGCATTTTACAGGATCAATGATGTGAGCAAAATAACTTTGCCGGAGGGATTGTTATCTTTGGAAGGGCAGGCACTGTCGTTTCTACCGAATATTCAGGAACTGGAACTTCCATCCACCTTGTGTGTGGTTAGCGGAGGTTCGTTCTATCGACTGGGTGACAGACTTCGGGTAAAGGTCTCAGAGGAGTCACCTTATTATGAAATCGTTGACGAGTGTTTGATCCAAAAGAGAAATGGAGAACTTGCTGCTTATCTGAATGAAGGAGTCCGTTATTGTATATTGCCGGATGAAGTGAAATATATCAGTCCCGGTGCTTTTTGTGAGAATTATCTTATCTCTTTAACGGTTCCGGCAGGAGTACAGAGTATATGGAATATGAGCGTGGCAGCCTGGCCGGAATTAAAAAAGCTGGTGTTATATAACTCTGACTGCGAGATCAACGGCCCGGAAATTTCCAAATTATGCAAAGAGGTCGTGGTATACAGTTATTCCGGCGGAGAGGTGCAAAAGCAGTGTGAGGAGAATGGAATTGCATTTCAGGCATTGGATCCGGTGCCGACAAAGGCACCGACACAAACGCAGACTCCTGCCGGGAGTCCGACACCAACCAAAGTGCCATCTCCCATACCAACACGAACCCCTGACAAAGCTGCCAATACATCGGCACCGACGAAGCAGCCGGATATAACCAATGCACCGGAGATGACAGAAACACCGGAGCCGGCAAAGTCATCAGATCCTGTGCAGACAGAGACACCGGCGGGATCCACGGGAGCTTCTGCAGTGCCTGTGATAACGGCAAAACCGGCAGCGTTATCCATGCAGATAGAACAAAAAAGTGGCAAGGTAACGATTCGTTGGAAAAAGGTATCCGGGGCAGCCGGTTATAAAGTGTATCGTTCCACACAGAGTAAAAGTAAGGGATTTCGGCTCCAAAAGGGATTACAGGCAAATGCAAATGCTTATGTAGACGGGAACGTGCAAAAAGGGAAAAAATATTATTATAAGGTCAGTGCGCAGATCAGGCAGAAAGATTCTGCAGTCAGAGAAGTGTATTCCAAGGCTGGGGAGATACAGATCAAACCGGGGGACATACCGTCCTTTTCTGTTACAAAACGAAGGGCGGGAAATATTCCATATCTTCAGATCAAAGTGAAGAGGAGAAGGAAGGAATATGCACAGATATATGTGGCAGTAGATGGCGGCTCCTATAAAAAGCTGGTACTCAGCAACAGCTCCATTGGAAAGTTAAAGGGAGTATTCCGCATCCGATACCGGGAGGGATATCATTATTTTCAGATCAGACTCAGGACATATAAGATCGTGTCAGGGAAAAAAGCGTACAGTGATTTTTCTCATCCCGTGAAGGTAAAGCTGTAAAAAACTATTAAATAATCTGATGCTTGGGCGTGAAATGATCCCTGCATCAGATTATTGTTTTTGTAACTATATATTTAGGTACGTATATGCTCTGCCCTTTTTGCCGGTGCGTTCGACAATATTTAAGGAATACAGGATCCCCAGCAGTGTCTGGGCATACCCCACAGGAATGTGGGCAGCCTTCGCAAAATCCTTCGACGTATAATCCGGGGAAAGTCCCTCCGGGAGAAAGCATTTATAGTCGGCAGGTCCGCCAATATAAAATTCATCCACCAGCTCCGTCGGGATCCGGTCAAAACGGGAAGAGCCCTTTTTGCGGTCACGGCTCCATCCGTTTAATAATCGGTATTCATCAGCGTCGATGAGTACGAGGCACAGGTGGAGATTGGGATTGTTCAGATACATTTTTATTTTATAAAGCTCCGGAACAGCATCATAAATGGTGCCTGTTTTCGGAGATTTTCTTTTGGAAGAAATTTCTCCGGTTTCCTCGTTGATCCAGTAAAGATATTTGGTGTGGACGATGGGGTACACGATGGTGACCGGATAATACTTTAAAAAGGTGTCCAGCTTACGGCGCAGTTTGTTGAAACCTCTGGTCTGGATCTCGATGATCTCTCCGTCCTGTAAAATATCTGCAACAAAATTTTCCACAGGGATCTCCTGATGCTCCGGATCCGGTTCATAAAACGCTTTGAGAACAGCGTGGACCGTTTTTTCGGACAGAGTGCCGATGCCCATGGATGCCCGCTCCTGATTGATGATCCTGCGGCATGCCTGATGAAATAAGATAACGTCATTGTCACAGATGGACATAAGATTCACCTCCGGATTTCCTGTGAAAGTTTATGAAGCAACAAAGAAAATTTTAGACGACACATAGGAGAATGTCAATGACAGGCATGTATTGATCTGGTAAAAAAAGGACATACTATTGTTCGACAGGATAGATTTAAAAATATAGTGCCGCAGACGTCTGCGGAATGGAGGAGACATATGTCGGACATATTTCAGGGTGATTTTGAAAAACGGGATGAGGAGATCAAAAAACTGCTCCACATGGAGGACAGCTTTGATCTGATCCGCCGCCGTTTTGTGATCGGTGGCAGACAGGCGGTGTTTTATACGATAGATGGATTTTTGAAGGGCGAAGTTTCGGAGAAGGTGATGGAGTTTTTTTACAAGATCACGCCGGAACAGATGCCGGAGGACTTTGCGGGGTTTTTGCAGCAGGAGATCCCATATCTGGATCTGATGAAGGTTGCAGATCAGGAAGCGTTTGTAAAAGCGGTGCTTTCCGGCATGAGCTGCCTGCTGGTGGAGGGCTATGATATTATTCTCGCACTGGATTTCAGGGAGTATCCGGGCCGCAGTGTGGACGAGCCGGATAAGGATAAGGTGCTCCGGGGGGCAAGGGACGGATTTATTGAGTCTCTGATCCCGAATATGGCTCTGATCAGACGGCGTATCCGGGATCCGGAGTTATCCTTTACGCTGGTGGAAATTGGGCGAAGCTCCAGGACGGATGTGGCGGTCTGTTATATGCGAAACCGCGTGAATCCCGGCGTGCTCCGGGAGCTTATGAAGCGTCTGCGGGGAGTGGATGTGGATTCTCTGACCATGAATCAGGAGAGTCTGGGAGAATGCATTTTCAAAAAGGGCTGGCTGAATCCCTTTCCGAAGTTTAAATTTTCGGAACGGCCGGATACCACGGCGGCATGTATTCTGGAGGGAAGTATTGTGCTCCTGTGTGATAATTCCTCGGCGGCAATGATCCTGCCTACTTCCCTGTTTGAGATCATTGAGGATGCCAATGATTATTATTTTCCTCCGGTGACAGGGACATATCTGCGGTTCAGCCGGTTTATCATTAATGTGGTGTCCATTTTTCTGACACCGGTTTTTATCCTGTTGATGCAGCATGAGGACTGGGTGCCCCATGCCTTTGAATTTATTAAGATACAGGATCCCATGTATATTCCCCCGGTGGCACAGCTTCTGATCCTGGAGGTGGCGATCGACGGTCTTCGGATGGCGGCAGTGAATACACCCAATATGCTCAATACCCCGCTAAGTATTATTGCGGGTATTGTGTTTGGGGATTACACGGTAAAGGCAGGGTGGTTTAATTCTGAGATCATGCTTTACATGGCATTTGTGGCGATCGCCAATTACAGCCAGAGTAATATGGAATTGGGTTATGCGATCAAGTTTATGAGAATACAGCTTCTGATCCTTACCGGCATATTTGGGCTCTGGGGTTTTCTGGCAGGCACCGTGATCCTGATCGTGACACCTCTGTGTACCCGCACGATCAATGGACGCAATTATTTATACCCTCTGCTTCCCTTCGATAAAGTGCAGCTGATGAAACGGTTTTTCCGGGTAAGTCTTAGGGAAAATGAAAAATTAAACCATAAAAGTTCCAAATAGAACTACTTATGGACATTATGCACAAAACAAAATGTTACTACTTATTAAAAATGGTTGCTTTTTTGTGATATAATGTGTTAAAATGTGCGCGGTAGAAAATGAGATGAGTTTTCTGCCGTGCGTTTTTTTACGCAAATTTATGATGAAATATGGAGGCGTAGATCATGAAAAGATTAAAATCTGCGGTATGGGGTACAGCCTTGGCATTATGTGCTCTGATGGCGAACTCTTCCGTGGCGTTTGCGGCGGAGAAGGGAGCCGGGAGCGTTGGAAGCACATTATCGCTTTCTTATTGTATTCCGTTTGTTGGAATGCTGTTATGTATTGCAATTTGTCCTCTCGTAGCAGGCGAATGGTGGGAAAAATGGAAGCCGGCGGCGGTTATCTTCTGGTCACTGGCATTTGTGATCCCATTTGCCGTATTTATAGGAGCAGGAACAGCGTGGGAGCAGGTTTTAGAGTCCATTATCGGTGATTATCTGGGATTCATCGTATTGTTGTTTGGATTGTTCTGCGTCGCAGGTAATATCGTGCTGGAGGGTGATCTGGTCGGCAGCCCGAAGGTTAATGTACTATTGCTGTTGATCGGTACTGCATTATCCGGCTGGATCGGTACCACCGGAGCCAGTATGGTAATGATCCGTCCGCTGATCCGTGCCAATAAATGGCGTCAGCGTAAAGCACAGATCGTTATTTTCTTTATCTTTCTGGTATCCAATATCGGCGGTTGTCTGACCCCTGTTGGTGATCCACCGCTTTTGATGGGATTTAACAACGGTGTTGGCTTTTTCTGGAGCTTAAATCTTCTGCCGGTTATGTTACTTAATGTGGCAATCCTGCTTCTGTTATTCTTTATCATTGATAACAATGCATACAAGAAGGATGTGGCAGATGGTCTTAAGCCGGAGACAAGTGAGGAGAAAAAGAAACTGCATCTGGCAGGTGCCCACAACATTATCTTTATGATCGTGATCGTGGCAGCCGTTATCCTGAGTGGTGTACTTCCACAGCAGGTACCGTTCTTTGCAAAGGGCATTCATTTCTACGGAGAGGTAGAGTTAAGCTATGCTTCCATTCTGGAAATGGTAATGATCCTGGCAGCAGCATTCCTTTCTTTCCATACGACGAAGAAAGAGGTACGTGAGGAGAATCACTTTACCTGGGATGCGATTCAGGAAGTGGCAGTTCTTTTCATTGGTATTTTTATCACAATGATCCCGGCACTCCTGATCCTTAAAGCGAGAGGAAGCGAGCTTGGTATTGAGAAGCCATGGCAGTTCTTCTGGATGACCGGTTTCCTGTCCAGTTTTTTGGACAACACGCCGACCTATCTGGTGTTCTTCACCACAGCGGTACATTCTGCTCTGACGGGTGGCACAATGGTCAAGGTACTGGATGGAACGATTCCGAAGATCTTCCTGATGGCAATTTCTTGTGGTGCCGTATTTATGGGAGCCAACACTTACATTGGTAACGCACCAAACTTCATGGTTCGTTCCATTGCAGAGGAAAACGGAATCAAGATGCCTTCCTTCTTTGGATATATGGCATGGTCCGTCAGCTGTCTGATCCCGGTATTTATTATAGATACTTTGATATTTTTCCTGTTTGTTTAAGTAGGTTTTTTCATTACAAATTAAAATGAACGATGACGTCCCCAATGATCTGTGGTATGATAGAATGCAGACATTGGGGATTTTTATTTAGAAAGACATGGTGAACAGAATGATTTTTGATACACATGCACATTATATGGATGACCGGTTTGCAGAGGATCGGGAGGAGCTGCTGACTTCCCTGCACGATGCAGGCGTTGGCAATGTTGTGGAAGTGGGAGCGAGTATACAGTCCACGAAGGATGCCGTGGCATTGAGCCGGCAATATGATTTTGTATATGGTGCCGTGGGAGTTCATCCCGATGGCGTGCCGGAAATGACAGACGAAACGATAGAATGGCTGAAAGGGCTGACCGGAGAGCCGAAGGTGGTGGCAGTTGGTGAGATCGGTCTGGACTATTATTATGATGAGCCGGACAGAGAACTTCAAAAGAAATGGTTTATCCGGCAGCTACAGCTGGCGAAGGAGACAAAAATGCCGGTGATCATTCACAGCCGGGATGCCGCACAGGATACCCTGCAGATCATGGAGGAGTATTGTGACTGGAGCCAGGGGGGCGTGATCCACTGCTTTTCTTATACGGTGGAGACAGCCGAAATATATCTGAAAAAGGGATTTTATCTGGGGATCGGTGGCGTCGTTACCTTCAAAAACGGCAGGAAGCTTGTGGAGGTTGTGAAGGAGGCTCCGTTAGAGCAGCTTTTGCTGGAGACGGACAGCCCGTATCTGACTCCGGTGCCAAACCGTGGAAAGCGCAATGACTCCAGACAGCTCACCTATGTGGTGGATGCGATCGCACAGATCAAGGGCATCGACAGGCAAGACGTGATCCGGGTCACAGAGGAAAATGCCAAAAGGATGTAT
The DNA here is from genome assembly GCA_934339135.1 of uncultured Lachnospiraceae bacterium. Classification (GTDB taxonomy): domain Bacteria; phylum Bacillota; class Clostridia; order Lachnospirales; family Lachnospiraceae; genus Jutongia. Next base: position 12,786 of record CAKRHP010000012.1, read on the forward strand.
CGGCTTTAGACAGATACATTTTTTGAATCTTTTATCGAAGCAGCAGAAAGTTAGAAAGGAGCGGTTATGGCAACATTAGGAAACCCGCAGAATACCATAGATATTTTACAGAAATATGATTTTCATTTTCAGAAGAAGTTTGGTCAGAATTTTCTGATCGATACCCATGTGCTGGAGCGCATTGTGGAATCTTCCGATATTTCGAAGGACGATTTTGTGCTGGAGATCGGTCCGGGCATCGGAACCATGACACAGTATCTCTGTGAACATGCAGGGAAAGTAATGGCGGTGGAGATTGACAAAAATCTCCTGCCGATCCTTGCAGATACATTAAAGGAGTATGACAATGTCACGGTGGTGAATGAGGATATTTTGAAACTGGATATTGGAAAGATCGCACAGAAATATAATGACGGCAGGCCGATTAAGGTGGTGGCAAATCTGCCATACTATATAACAACACCGATCATTATGGCACTTTTTGAAAGTCACGTACCGTTGGCCAGCGTGACAGTTATGGTGCAGAAGGAAGTGGCGGAACGGATGCAGGCAGGACCCGGGACAAAGGATTACGGTGCATTGTCCTTGGCAGTGCAGTATTATTCTGAGGCGGAGATTACAGCCAATGTGCCGCCAAACTGTTTTATGCCTCGTCCAAAGGTTGGTTCCGCAGTGATCCGGCTGACCTGTCATCAGGAACCGCCGGTAAAGGTTGTGGATGAGAAGTTTTTCTTCCGGGTGATCCGTGCGTCCTTCAACCAGCGACGGAAAACACTGCAAAATGGTCTTGGCAATGATGCCGGACTGCCGGTGACGAAGCAGCAGACAGCAGAGGCGTTGAGACAGATGGGTCTTTCCGAGACGATCCGGGGTGAGGCATTGTCGCTGGAGCAGTTCGCCGAATTGAGTAATATTTTGAAAAACCTGTAGAGCAGGATGATGCAGAAAATGAAACCGGAGTGGTAAGAACCGGAAAGAGTAGGGCTTTAGAAAAGTTGAGGAATGAAATAAGGGCTGAGAGATATAATAAGTATTAAGTTTATAAAAGTATAGCTTAAAGTATAGATGCTTTGAAAGGTGGGTTTAGTAAGATGATGGTAACAGAAAGATTAGCATTATTAAAAAATATGATGCAGCAGTATGGAATTGATTATTATTATATTCCAACCAATGATTTTCACGGATCCGAGTACGTGGCAGATTATTTTAAATGCAGGGAGTATATGTCCGGATTTACCGGCTCTGCAGGAAATATGCTGGTGAGTCAGTCAGAGACAGGTCTCTGGACAGATGGAAGGTATTTTCTGCAGGCGGAGGAGCAGCTTGCGGGCAGCGGTATTACACTATTCCGGATGGGAGAGCCGGGCGTGCCGAAGATTTTTGAATATATTGCACAGCATATTCAGCAGGGACAGTGTCTTGGTTTTGACGGGCGTATGGTGGATGCCTTTTATGCCCTGCAGCTTAAAAAGATCGTCGAGGGAAAGGGCGCCAGACTGGTTACGGATTATGATCTGGTGGGAATGGTCTGGCCGGATCGTCCGGCAATTGAGGCAAAGCCTGCGTACAGCCTTGCACCTCAGTTTACGGGAGTGACCCGTGGGGAGAAGTTAAATGCCGTCTGCAAATGGCTGGAAAAGAAACGGGCGGATATGCTGGTGGTCACATCTTTAGATGATATTGCGTGGCTTTTAAATATCCGTGGCGAGGATATCCACTGTTGTCCGGTGGTGCTGGGATATCTGGTGGTGAAACCGTTGGAACGATTTTTGTTTGTGCATAAAAGTGCATTCAGTTCCAGATTACGGCAGGAACTGGCACGGGACAGTGTTATTCTGCGGGAATACGATGCGGTGTATGAATATCTTGCCGGGGTGAAGGAGGGAGCCCGTGTGGCAATGGATATGCAGGTGGCCAATTACCAGCTGGCAAGTATGATACCTCAGCAAGCCAAAATTGTTGGCGTGGTGAATCCGGTCAAAATGATGAAGGCTGTAAAAAATCCGGCGGAGATTGCGGGAGAACGGATTGCGCATATTAAGGACGGTGTGGCATTAACCCGTTTCATCTACTGGCTCAAGCATAATATTCAGAAAATGCCGTTGACCGAGCGGACGGCAGCGGCACAGCTGGAAGCATTCCGGGGCAGTGTTGGAGATTATCTGGGACCAAGCTTTGATCCGATCGCAGCATATGGCCCACACGGTGCCATTGTTCATTACAGTGCTACGGCGGAGACGGATGCAAGGCTGCTGACGGAGGGGTTTCTTCTTCTGGACACCGGTGGTCATTATCTGCAGGGAACCACGGATGTTACCCGGACTATTCTGCTGGGACAGCAGGCAACATTGGAGGAAAAGAGATATTACACAGCGGTACTCTGCGGAAATCTTCGACTGGCAGCAGCGAAGTTCAAGAAGGGCTGCAGCGGAGTGGCTCTTGATATATTGGCAAGACAGCCCCTTTGGGATATGGGATGTGATTTTAATCACGGAACCGGTCACGGTGTCGGATGCCTGCTCAATGTCCATGAGGGACCCAATGCGATCCGTTACCGCATTGTGGCACAGCCGGATGGCAATGTGGAAATGCAGCCGGGCATGATCACCTCGGATGAACCGGGCATATATCTGGAAGGAAAATTTGGAATCCGTCTGGAAAATCTGATCCTTTGTGTGGAGAAAGAGAATAATGAATTTGGAGAATTCTTCGGTTTTGAAACGCTCACCATGGCTCCGTTTGACCGGGATGCCATTGCACCGGAGCAGATGACGGAACGGGATAAGAGACTGTTAAATGCATATCACGAAAAGGTGTATGAAACCATTTCCCCATACCTGGACCGCAACGAGGCAGAATGGTTAATGGATGCGTGTGCACCGATCGACTAACAGTTTGTTTTGGAAGGTGCATGTGCCGGAATGTTTCGTTTCAGGGCGAAAAACTCCGAACGGTACACGACCATATAGTAGAAAATATATAATAGAATGGCACATCCTACATCTATAATGGAGTGCTGCTTGAGAAACATGGTTGAAAGACAGATCAGGATGCAGAGCACCAGAGAGGCTGTCTTCCAGCCTTTTTTGTTTTGCAGGGCAACGCTCTGGGCCAGTGCAACGTGGATCGCGATGGAGTTATATACATGAATGCTTGGACATACATTGGTCGGGGTGTCGCCCTCATAAAGACCGGCCACGATGCGTGTCAGGAAATTGTCTCTTGGCATAACATCCGGGCGGAGGGGCTGGGCGTTTGGAAAAAGTGTATAAATGATCAGGCAGGTAGTCATGCCTAACATCAGGACTGCACTACACCGGTAAAAATCAGACATATGCTTTGACTGGAGAAATAAGAAAACAAGAGAAACCACCACATACAGGAACCACAAAAAATATGGAATGGCAAACAGCTCACAGAAGGGGATCATGTCATCCAGTCTGCAGTGTATCATCGTAAAATGTGGTGCCTGACGGCGCTCCAGCCAGTTGAACCAAAGCAGGTATATTGGAAAATACAATACAAGGATCATATATTTATATTTTTTTAAAAAAATGATCAAATTTTTACTCATAATAGCTCTACGCCTTTCCAAAAGCCTGCGGTGAAATATTATCGCCTGGGTGAATGTTTCCAATCCACCTCCCTGCGGATATAGGCAAATGTTGCTTCCTCGCCCTCCTCGGCAAGCATATGAAGCAGCTTTTCCAAAAGTGCCCGTGCCTCCGGATGCAGTGGATAGTGGTCTTTGTTTTTTTCGTAATAAGCAAGCGCAAAGGAGTCGTCATAATTGTCGCGGTTATAGTTCCGGCTGGCGGCAATGCGGTCGCAGAACATTTCCAGCACATAGCGGGTAGGCATCGGCATGCCCTGTAAACCCTCCTTGGGATCGATCGCCATGTCGATCCAGTATTCAAAATGATGACGGTTTCGTCCCTTGTGGTGAAGCCAGGCAGAGGAATACCCCTTTGCCATCTTCTCCCCGTAGTTGGGACTGCGCTTTCCACCCTGATAATACTTGACTCCCTGAATGAACTCTGTAGGGGAATATTTTGACCAGTCATGCATGATCCCCTGCTTGTAAAGACCTGCCTTGAAACAGTAGTGGCGAACCAGATTCTTGTGATGCAGGATCGTTTTCAGATGACCGGTAAAATTATGCCAATAGTTCATAGTGTCTCCTTTCCGTATAGGGAAAGAACCCTTCCATGTCACATGATAACAAGTATACCATAAAATGACTGCTTGAAAACTAAAAAGTTTCTTATTTTTTATTTAAGAGTTTTCTTCCATTGCTTTGGTGTCATGCCCTTCCATTTCTTGAAGGTGCGGATCAGGTGGCTGCAGTCGGCAAAACCGGTTTCCTGGCTGATATAGGTCAGATCCTGATTGGTAAACAGGAGCAGGTCGGCCGCTTTATTGATCCGGGTAAATTCAATGTACTCCTTGCAGGATTGATTGTATGTTTCCCGGAAGAGCTTTGCAAAGTAAGAGTAACTCATGCCGCACCTCTGTGCCAGTTCATGCACCCGCAGAGGTTCTCCGCAATGCTGCTCGATATATTTGGAAATGGAATAGATCGAGGCATCGCAGTCATCCGGTGCTGTAATGATGGTATCCGTATCCACGCCCTTTTTCTGCAGGCAGCGCATCAGATAGGTCAGCAGCGAGGCAATGTTGGAACAGATCAGAACGTCATATCCGTAGGAATGTGTTCGTTTTTCCTCGAGGCTGTGGGTCAGAAGCTGCAGGATCGGAAGCTCCTGCAGTTCTCTGCGGCGGAAATGGATGTAATCCGGATTTTGCTGGTAGGCGATCCGGAACAGCTTAGAAAAGCGGGTCCGGTATTCATTGGTGATATTTAAAAAGTTCAGGTCGATCATAACGACAAAATATTCCACATCCTCCGCAGACTCCGCTGTCCGGCGCATGGAATGGACTGCCTGGGGATAAAAAAGGATCAGATCACCGGGATGCAGTGTGTAGAGATCATTATCGCATTGTGCCTGCAGATCCCCCTTTACGATATAAAGCATCTCCAGATAATAGTGCCAGTGGGCACCGACGCCGGTGCCGGAGGGGGTGTCTTCCAACATAAATATCTCGAAGGGAGAGTTGAGTCGGTCAATATATTGAAAAAATACATTTTTTTTATTTATTGGTTCCATTTTGGCATCTCCTTATATGTGGTGAAATCAATGTTTATCGGCGTGTGTTCACGAAAAAGTTACAAAAATATATAGTTTATAAAATAGATTTATTCAGTTTTTTTCAAGATTCATTATAGCATAGTTGGAGGTACCATGCTACACTAATTTTCGTTTCATAAAAAATAGGAATCTACGTGGAAAAAAGAGAATCATAAGTAAATGAAAAGGGGGTAGTTAAGAATGACTCCAATGCAATGGTTTTACAGCTTTTTGCGTCAGTACAAGTGGAAGATGTTCTGGGGGCTTGTGCTGGTAACAATTCTGGCTGTGGCATCTCTTGTCAATCCGGTGATCTCCGGTATGATCGTGGACGATGTCATCAATGATGGTCAGACCGGGATACTGCCGTATCTGATCGCACTTCTGCTGGGAACGATCCTTATTAAGGGACTTTGCCGTTTCTTTTCCCAGGTGCTTTTTGAAAAAAGCTCACAGGGAGTACTGTACAGTATGCGTGATAAGGTGTACCGCAAGCTCCTGCAGGAGGATTTTGCATTTTATAATAAGAACCGCACCGGTGATCTCATGAGCCGTCAGACAGGAGATATGGATGCGATCCGTCATTTCGTGGCATATGTGATCTATATTGTGTACGAAAATGTATTATATTTTGTCTTTGCCCTGCTGATGATCTTTATGACGGACTGGAAGCTGGCTCTCTGTATGCTGCCGGTGCTTCCGTTGACGGCACTGACCACCCGGAGCCAGTCCAAAAACGTACACCCGGCATTTGGAAGGTGCCGTCAGGCATTCTCCAGCCTGAATACATACGTACAGGAAAATATCAGCGGCAACCGCGTGGTCAAGGCGTTTGCAAAGGAAGATTATGAGATGGAGAAGTTTGCGGTGGAAAATGACGGCTACCGCGAGGCGGAGCTGGGCGCTGCAAGGATCTGGCGCCGCTATGTCCCGTTGTTTGAGCTTTTATCCAATCTGCTGACCATCATTCTGATGCTGGTGGGAGGATGGATGGTGATCAAAGGGGAGATTACCATGGGTAATTTCGTAACCATCAACGGATATCTCTGGATGCTGATGCAGCCGCTGCGCATGGCAGGATGGTGGATCAACGACGTACAGAGATTTACTACATCCGTAGAAAAGATTTACAATACCTATATTGCAGAGCCGGATATAAAGAAACCGGCGCATCCGGCAAAGCACAAAAAGCTGGAGGGCAGAGTGGAGTTTAAGGATGTCTCTTACCGGGCCGATGATGAGGATATTCTGCAGGATATCAGTTTCCAGGTGGAGAAGGGACAGACCGTGGGCATTATCGGTACTACCGGTGCCGGCAAATCCACGGTGATCAATCTGCTGTGCCGTTTCTTTGATGCCACAGACGGCGAGGTGCTGGTGGATGGCATTAATGTAAAGGATTACGATATGTATGAGCTTCGTGATAATATCGGGATTGCCATGCAGGATGTGTTCCTTTTTTCGGACACTATTGAGGGCAATATTGCATATGGCCAGCCGGACTGCAGCTTTGAACGGGTGAAGGAAGTGGCGAAGATGGCAGACGCCAACATGTTTATCAAGGAGCTGCCGGATGGGTATGATACCATTGTGGGAGAGCGCGGCGTGGGCCTTTCCGGAGGGCAGAAGCAGCGTATTTCATTGGCGAGAGCCCTTTTGAAGGATCCGGCGATCCTTGTGTTAGATGATACAACATCTGCGGTGGATATGGAGACGGAGAGCTATATCCAGAAGCAGTTAGACAATATCAATCATAGTTGTACCACGTTTATTATCGCATACCGTATTTCTTCGATACGAAATGCAGACAAGATCCTTGTGCTGGATCACGGCAGGATCATTGAGCAGGGAACTCATGACGAGCTGCTTGCCCGGAATGGATATTATGCGACGGTATATCATCATCAGTATCCCGAAATGGCGGGATAAGTCAGAAAGGATGTGAAAATAAATGGCAAGAAACCGATATGATGTGGATGAAACCTTAGAGGACCACTTTGACATAAACCAGTTAAAGAGACTGGGAGGGTATGTGAAACCATACCTTGGCAAGATGTTTTTTATCATGGTGCTGATGCTGAGTTCTTCGGCACTGACCATGCTGATCCCGAAGTTTGTCCAGTTGGAAATGGACCGCTATATTCCGCAGAAGGACATGAATGGTATTATCCGTCTGGTGATCTATACCTTTCTGATCGTGCTGTATTCCGTGATCTGTATGTGGTTAAAGATCGACCAGATGACAAAGGTGGGACAGGATATTATCCATGAGATCCGTGAGGACTTGTTTGCCCATTTGCAGGAGCTTCCGTTCAGCTATTATGACGAAAGGCCTCACGGCAAGATCCAGGTGCGTGTGGTCAATTATGTCAATAATCTCAGTGATCTGTTGTCAAACGGTATTCTGAATACCATTACGGACCTGTGCAACCTGATCTTTATTCTGATCTTTATGTTCTGTACCAGTCCAAAACTCACATGGATCTGTCTCTGCGGCCTGCCGGTGCTGATTATTTATGTGGTGGTATTAAAGAGAAAACAGCGTGCCAGCTGGCAGCTCCAGAGCAATAAGCAGTCCAATCTCAATGCCTATATTGCGGAGAGCATTAACGGTATCCGCGTGACCCAGGCATTTGTCCGGGAGAAGGAAAATATCGAGATCTTTAATTCCTTGAGCATGAGTTACCGGAAAGCCTGGCTCAAAGCAGTTTATTATAACTTTATGATGAGCCCTATGGTGGATCTGATCTCTGTGATCACCACATCCTTTGTATATGTGGTGGGTGTATCATGTATTCTGGGAGGTGGCAGATCCGGTGTGACGGTTGGCGTGCTTGTGATGTTTACGGCATATATTTCCCGATTCTGGCAGCCGATCAATACCATTGCCGGATTTTATAACAGCGTTCTGACGGCAATCTCCTATCTGGAGCGTATCTTTGAGACCATTGATGAACCGGTGGAAGTAACGGATGCGCCGGATGCGGTAGAGATGCCGGAGATCAAGGGCGCGGTAGACTTTGATCATGTGACCTTCAGTTATGAGGATGGCATCCCGATCCTGAAGGACGTCAGCTTTCATGTGGATCAGGGGCAGACCATTGCCATTGTGGGACCGACCGGTGCCGGCAAGACCACGATCGTCAATCTTCTGAGCCGCTTCTACAACACCGACAGTGGATGTGTCCGAATTGACGGACAGGACATTTCCAAGGTGACGCTTCATTCCCTGCGTACCAAGATGGGCATTATGATGCAGGACAGCTTTATCTTCTCCGGAACCATTATGGACAATATCCGTTATGGCAATAAGACGGCGACCGACGAGGAGGTCATCCGTGCTGCCAAAACCGTGCGGGCACATGATTTCATTATGCAGATGGAGGATGGCTATCAGACACAGGTTAATGAGAGGGGAAGCCGTCTGTCTGTGGGACAGCGTCAGTTGATCTCCTTTGCGAGGGCGCTTCTGAATGATCCGGCGATCCTGATCCTGGACGAGGCAACCTCCAGCATCGACACCGAGACGGAGATCGCTTTGCAGAAGGGACTGGATGAGCTGCTGAAGGGCAGAACCTCTTTCATCATTGCCCACCGTTTGTCTACGATCCAGGGAGCAGACCGCATTATGTATGTGGATAATGGAAATATTATGGAGGCCGGCAGCCACGAGGAGCTGTTAGCCCGTAAAGGTCTTTATTATGATCTGTATATGTCACAGTATCAGGGATAAGGTTTTAGCAGGTTTTTGTCACCCGCATCCCATTTGTAATTTTATTGGAAATCCGCTATACTTGAAAGCACAGTATAGCGGATTTTTTGTAAAAAGCAGATGGCAGTCATGCGGGCGGAAGAAGGGATGAGGATTTTATGGAAAACACTTTAAAATTACCGGCTGGGATTGAAGATTTTAAGGAAATAAGAAAACGTGGATATTATTATGTTGATAAGTCGAAGCTGATAGAACAGTTGGTGGAGCTTGGTGGCAAAGTAACTCTTTTTACACGCCCCCGTCGTTTTGGAAAGACGCTCAATATGAGCATGCTGCGTTCTTTTTTTGAGACAGGTGCGGATGCGTCATTGTTTGATGGTTTATATATTTCCGGGAACAAAGAGATTTGTGACGAATATATGGGGAAATATCCGGTGATATTTCTTTCCCTTAAAGATGTGGACGGATTAAAATATGAGAATGCAAAGTACCGCATCATGGAACTGATCGGAAGAGAAGCAGAGCGTTATTTCTTTTTGGGAGACAGTGACAGGTTATCGGAAAACGAGAAGGAGCAGTATAAGGCGGTGATTGCACTGCAGGACGGTAAATATTCCATGGATGAAAATGTTCTGATATCAAGTCTCCGGCTGCTGTCGCATTTATTATTTCAGCACTATGGAGAAAAGACCGTGATCCTTATTGATGAATATGATGTTCCCTTGGACAAAGCTTTTCAGAATGGCTATTATCAGGAGATGGTCTCACTGATCAGAGGTCTTTTCGGGATGGCTTTAAAGACCAATGACAGTCTGCAGTTCGCTGTTTTGACAGGCTGTCTTCGGATTTCCAAAGAAAGCATTTTTACGGGACTAAATAACTTTAAGGTGTTGTCGATCCTTGATTCCAGATTTGATGAACAGTTTGGATTTACAGATCAGGAAGTACAAAAAATTCTGGATGATTATGAATTGTCTTCGCATTTTGAAGAGACAAAGGAATGGTACGATGGATATCGTTTTGGAAATGCGGATATCTATTGTCCGTGGGACGTGATTAATTATGTGGAGCAGCTCCGGTATGATCCGGCGGCCGTTCCACAGGATTTCTGGTCCAATTCAAGCGGAAATGCCATGGTGCGCAGATTCATAGATATGGCAGATGTTTCGACGAAAAATGAGATAGAGAGACTGATCGCAGGGGAGAGTATTGAAAAAGATGTCACTCCCGAACTCACATATGACGAGCTGGACAAAAGTATAGAAAATCTTTGGAGTGTTCTTTTTACGACAGGATATCTGACCCACAAGGGACGCACCGAAAGTGGAAAATATCGCCTTGTTATTCCAAACCGGGAGGTCAGAAATCTTTTTGTAAAAAAAATCAGGGAATGGTTTTCTGATGTGTCGAGAAAAGACGGACAGACTCTGGAGGAGCTTTGTGATGCATTTGTAAATAAAAATGTAGAAAAGATCGAGCAGATCTTTGGGGATTATCTTTGGAATACGATCAGTATCCGGGATACGGCAGTGGCAAAAGAAAAAAAGGAAAACTTTTATCACGGTATTTTGCTTGGACTTCTGGGATATAAATCAACCTGGCTGATCAAGTCGAATGCGGAGTCGGGAATCGGTTACAGCGATATCTTGGTCGAGGTTCCGACGAACCGGACCGGGATCGTGATCGAACTCAAATATGCCGAGGGCGGAGATATGGATGCAGCATGTGAGGAAGCAATGAGGCAGATCGAAGAAAAAGGATATGTTGCAAAGCTGAAGCAGGATGGTATGAGAAATTTCATCCGGTATGGAATTGCATGCTTTAAGAAAGACTGCAGGGTTGTGGTGGACTAAGGTGTTTGCGGCTACGTCAGGCAGTCTAGCAAAAAGGGGCGGGAGACCGCCTCTTTTTGAGTTAAATATTCGAAAAACGGGGCAAAAATAAAATAATAGCACACGAAAAACGGGGCGAAATGTCGAAAAATAAGATTAAAAAACGGGGCAGTTGTAATGAAGAATTTTGGCAGTCGCGGTGTTAAGAACATCTCCTATAAATGATGTATTTGAGATATGTAGCTGTGCGGATGGACTGGAGGAAAAGATTGATGCCATGACGGAAGAACTTACTAATATGTAGAAATAGATCAAAGACATGCAGGAAGATACGCTTGTCAATAATGCTACCGGAAAAAGTAATTGAGAGGAGTGGAGAATCTTGATATAATTAAATATAGTGATTTAAAAAAGTTTATAATTTCTCGCTAAAATGGTAAAAATGACATTGTGACACCACTGGTGACACAAATTAGCTGGACGAATCACTTGCTGATAATGTCGGGATGCAAGACAGATGAGGAAAGAGAGTTCTATATCCGTCTATGCATCAAGGAAAATTATTCTAAAAGACAGTTGGAGAGACAGTTAGACAGTGGATATTATGAAAGATATATGTTATCAAAGGAAACTTTGTTACCAGAATCAGTTAAAAAGTTGGGAGAAAACCCATTTTTAGATTCATATGTTATGGAATTTTTGGATTTGCCAAATGAGTTTCATGAGAATGATTTGCGAAAAGCTTTAATCAGAAACATGAAGGATTTTATTTTGGAATTAGGAAAAGATTTCACGTTTATTGATGAAGAATATAAGGTACAGGTTGGTGGTGATGATTTTCGAATTGATTTATTGTTTTACCACAGAGGATTACAGTGCCTTGTAGCAATAGAACTTAAAATAGGCAAGTTCAAGCCTGAATATATATCTAAGTTGGATTTTTATCTTGAAGCCCACCGGCTAAGCCGGTGGTTGTGATTGTTGGCAAATCGTATTTGCTCTAAAAATACATAATGTGCTTTTCTTCAAAGTTTTTACACAAATCCATATACTATTATTAAAAATGTAAGGTGCATTTTGTATGTTTTAATGGTTCATGCAAAGCAAAATATCATGTAATTGTGAAAAACAAGTTTATAAGATATAATTTTAAGCAGATAAGAAGATATAGAGCAGAATAGAATCGTAAGGGAAACTGTTTCCTCTGTCATAGATTTTCCTGAACAGACATATATATAGTATGATACAGTTTGGACTTATATCAGCAGAGAAATTTATGTCCCGTTTATAACCATACACCCCCTTTGAAAGGCAGGATATCCCCATGAACAAGAAAAACAATCACAAAAAAATAATCCCCATCGCTGCTGTCATCCTCCTTCTTTTGGCGGCAGTTTTTTACATAGGTTTTCGTGAAAACGGCGATAGATCAGGGAGAAACATTCTTTCCCATCCATCCGTAAAGCAGGGGGCAGATTCCGGGGACACAGGAACCCGCTTCGACGATTTTATGCAGCAGGTATTCCGTCTGATGGTGTCGGAGGATACCCTGACTTTAAATTATACTCTGAAGGAGCCGGAGAAGTATGGCGTCAAGCTGGAGCAGCCGACGCTTGGTACATACAGTTTGTCCAATTTTAAGGACGGCATCATGACCGATGAGAACTGGCTGTCCTCCCTGGAGCAGTTCGACTATGATGCACTGGATCAGGAGCAGAAACTGGAATATGACATTCTTCATACGCTGCTTCAGACGGAGCTGAAAAGCTCGGATGTACTGGAATATCAGGAATGCCTGGGACCGACCACTGGGATTCAGGCACAGCTGCCGCTGATCCTGGCAGAGTACCATTTTTGGGACAAGGAAGATGTGGAGGATTATCTGGCGCTGCTTCGCCAGCTCCCGGATTATTTTGGACAGATCATTGCTTTTGAGCAGATGAAGTCAGAAAAGCATCTTTTTATGGACGATACTACCTGTGAGGCGATCATAAAGCAGTGTAAGGATTTTATTGCGGAACCGGAGGAGAATTATCTGGTGTCCTCTTTTGAAAAGGGAATTGCAGCGATCGATGGTTTGTCTGCATCCGAGCGAAAAAAATATCAGGAGCAGAATAAAACCTGTGTGAAGGAATCGGTGATCCCGGCTTACCAGAGCCTGATCGATGCACTGGAGCAGTTAAAAGGAACCGGAAACAACGAGGGAGGCCTGTGCAAGCTTCCTAAGGGGAAGAAGTACTATGAATATCTGATGGAGTCTATGACGGGATCTGCCCGTAGTATCCGTGAGATTGAACGGCTTGTAGACAAAGGACTGAAATATTCCCAGAATAGAATGTCGCAGATCATCACGAAGTCCCCAGATGCCTATTATGATTCGGAGGATTTTCAGTATCCGTGTACCGATCCGGCAGAGACGGTGGATTATCTGAAGGAGCAGATCAGTCCCGATTTTGAGCCATTGCCGGAGGATGTGAAATGTCAGGTGAAATATGTAGACGAATCTTTGGAGGACAGTCTGAGCCCGGCGCTTTATCTCACGTCTCCTATTGACGACTACAAGGATAATGTAGTATATCTAAATCAGAGTGAGGATTATGATCTGACGGAATGTTTTGCCACCATTGCCCATGAGTCCTATCCGGGGCATCTGTACCAGAATGCGTACTTTTTGTCACAGGAACCGGCGCTTTTCCGGCGGATCGTCAGTGTGGGCGGTTATGCCGAGGGCTGGGGAACCTATGCGGAGAAGTACAGTTATGGGATCAGTGGCATGAGTGAGGATACTGCAGAGCTAAATGCAGAGAATCTTATCGCAACGCTCTGTCTGTATGCCAAGGCAGACATCAATGTGAATTATCACGGCTGGAGCAGGAAAAAGCTTGCCGCATTTTTAAAGGATTTTGGTTTTGACGGTTCCCAGGCATCTATTATATATGATTCGGTGGTGGCAGAGCCGGTGAGCTATATGCAGTATACGCTGGGATATCTGGAGATCAATGAGCTTCTTTCGGAAGCAGAGGAAGCATTGGGAGAGAAGTTCTCCTTGAAGGAGTTTCACAAATATTATCTGGGAATGGGACCTGTCCCATTTATCGTACTGCAGGATCGTCTGGAGGACTGGATTCGGACGCAGAAGCAGGGATGAGAAGATATTTCTGAAAAACAGCAGTGTATAAAAAAGAAAATGACAGATTCATAATGCTGGGATAAAAGGATCGCAGTACACAGGAAGATTAGGAGGAAACGACAGAATGAACCGGACACAGAAAATTGCCTTCAGAGGCATGCTGATCGCAGTGGCATTTGTATTGTCATGGCTGGAGGCGCAGCTACCTCCGCTGGGAATGGTTCCAGGCATCAAGCTGGGACTGACCAATCTGGTGGTACTGGTGGCGATTTACCGTCTGGGGACGGCAGATGCCCTGGTGATCAACGGCATCCGGATCCTGTTGGTGGCATTTACCTTTGGCAATCTGTTTTCTCTATGGTATAGTCTGGCAGGAGGAATACTTAGTACCATTGTGATGCTGCTTTTGCACCGGTCGGGGAAGTTTCGTCTGCCGGTGGTCAGTATTGCAGGAGGAGTTGTCCATAATATTGGACAGATCCTGGTGGCAATGATCGTACTGGAATCCACCGGTGTTGTATATTATATGGGAGTGCTGTGGTTTAGCGGCATGATCGCCGGGGCATTGGTGGGTCTCATCGGTGCCGGTGTGGTGAGCAGACTGCCAAAGCAGGAATCCTGAGATGCGATGCGTATGAAAGCCCTGACAATGCAGGGACGATGGAAAGATCACCAAGGCAAAATTATGAATAGAACAGAATGGAGAAATGTATGAATAAAATACTGATCGTAGAGGATGATGTAAATATCAATAATTTGTTAAAGGAGGCATTGTCCGGAAACGGGTACACATGTGGACAGGCCTTTTCCGGGACGGAGGCGGCTTTGTGGCTGGAAAAGGAGTCGTGGGCGCTGGTACTTCTGGATCTGATGCTGCCGGGGATGACCGGGGAAGAGGTGCTGGGAATGATCCGCCGTCAGGGGGATGTGCCGGTGATCGTGTTGACTGCGAAGGATGCCATGTCAGAAAAGCTGGAGTTATTAACGAACGGAGCAGATGATTATATTACAAAACCTTTTGATATTAAAGAAGTAGTTGCAAGGGTGCAGATCCAGCTTCGTCATGCAGGCAGGGAGCAGGCACCGGACCGGATCAGCTGTGGAGAAATATCCTTAGAGAAGGGGACACATCAGATCCGGATCGGCGGGAAGGAACTGGAACATCTGACCCGTCAGGAGTTTGCGATTCTGGAGCTGCTTCTGGAACATCCCGGTCAGGTCTTCAGCAAGGAGGCAATCTTTACTTATGCCTGGCAGGAGGAATATATGGGGGAGACCAAAACTCTGGACGTACATATCAGCAATATCCGTAAGAAGCTCAAAAGTCTTACGGAGAAAGAATATATTCAGACGGTATGGGGGATCGGATACCGTTTACAGACTTCCGGATAATCTTTAGACTTTCTTTACTTTTTCTTAGCGTTATATTAGGAGCCGTTCTTTATACTGGTAGACATCATAAGGAAAGGATGTAACAAAAGAATGAATGAGATCTTATTAGAAACCCATGGATTGACAAAGCAGTTTCGGCGCTACAAGGCAGTCAACAATATTGATATGCATATCCGTCGCGGGGCAATCTATGGATTTATCGGGAGAAACGGTGCCGGCAAGACCACATTTTTAAAAATGGTCTGTGGTCTGGCAAACCCTACGGCAGGGGAGTATTCGATCTTTGGATGTACCGGGAAGGAGCTAGCACAGGTAAGGCCGAGAGTCGGCTGCCTGATCGAGGCGCCGGGGATCTATGCCAATATGACCGCGAGAGATAACCTGATGATCAAGGCAAGACTCTTTGGCATCAAGGATAAAAAGTATGCGGACTGGATCCTGGATACTGTGGGACTTTCTGATGTGGGACGAAAGAAAGCAGGTCACTTTTCTCTGGGAATGAAGCAGCGTCTGGGCATCGGTCTGGCTATGGTGGGTAATCCGGATTTTCTGGTTCTGGATGAGCCCATCAATGGACTGGATCCCCAGGGGATTGCGGAGGTTCGTGATATGCTCCGTCGCCTGGCGCAGGAACGGGGGCTGACCATTCTGATCTCCAGCCATATTCTGGAGGAGCTTTCCAAGCTTTGCACGGATTTCGGAATTATTCATAAGGGATGTCTCATCAAGGAGCTTTCCCAGGAGCAGCTTCTCCAGCAGTGTGAAAAGAGACTGGAACTGGTGTTAGATGAACCGGAGAGAGCCATGACGATACTGGATGGGATGAACATCCACAAGTATGAGGCGGTGGATAAAACACACTTATATGTGTATGAACGCTTAGAGGACAGCATGCTCATTAACCGGGAGCTTGTCACGGCAGGAGTGCTGCCGCGGGAGATGAAGGTAAATCAGGAGGAATTAGAAAGCTATTTCCTGAACCTGACCTCTGCATAGCAGATAAAACATTCCGTAATTTGTGAAATGTCAGAAATTATTTGAGGTATCGGGACAAAAACAGCTTTGGAAAGGATAGAGATATGTGTAATACAATACGAATGGAATTATATAAATTATTTCGAATGAAATCATTTTTTGTGCTGGCAATCATTACCATTGCAATGGTGGTACTGACGGCAGCATTTCTGGTGGACGATATTGAAGAAAACACCCGGGCACAGTCAACCCAGATCATAGGGATCAACGGAACGGAAAACGGATCGGAGGATAACTCTGTGCAATTTGGTATTTCAGAAAGCGTAGAGGGGATGGATGTGGATAATCTGGCGGTACTGGAGATTTATGGACAGCATTTATCTTCCGGATTTTTTATCCTGTTTAATGTAATCTTTCTGGTTCTTTATGTGACGGCAGATATCAAAAACGGATATATTAAAAACATAGGCGGACAAGTGAAACACCGCAGCAGTCTCATCTGGTCAAAATGGGCGGCGGCAGCGGCATACGTACTGGTGTTTGATGTGGTAACATTTCTCGTGGAAGCAGTCAGCGTGAGGATCAGTCTGGGATATCTGCATTGGGGAAGCTTTCAGACGTATCTTCCGTATATTGGAGTTCAGGCGGTTTTGCAGTACAGCTTTCTGGTTGCCTGCATGACGATCACCATGGTACTTCGCAGCCGTGCCTTTGGTATGCTGGCAGGGACCTGCCTTAGTATGGGGGTGGCCGGACTGATCTGCACCGGTCTTGATGCGGTATGTGACAGGTTCTTATCAATCAAGGATCTTCATCTGGAAAATTATCTTCTCACCACAAAGATGTCGGAGCTGCTGCCGGGAGCAGGAGCAGTCCAGATCCGGAATATCCTGCTTCTGGCGGCAGCTTATCTGGTGGTGTCCACATTGATCAGCCTTGTATCGGTGGAGAAGAGAGATCTGCTCTGATGACAAGGGTCAAAACCGGATAACAATGGAGTGATCCGTGGCGTTGTATCAGTGATCAGCAGGTGGAGAAAGGATGATAGACGGATATGATAGTGACAGGTTTGGCGATAGGTTTTGGGATTCTTGCGGTACTTCTGGGACTTACCTTGCGAAAATTGATCTGGCAGATCCGGGATCTGGAGCGGCAGATTCGCTTTTTGGAGGAGAAGCAGAGCAACGCAGATGTGGTCTGTGATATCCGCTTTGGTGGGATCGGCGGGCTGACAGACACCTTAAACCGGGTGTTTGAACAGCAGAAATCCAGACGGCAGCAGTGGATCCGGAACGAAAACCGCATTGCGCAGACCTATACCAACCTGTCCCATGATATCCGGACACCGTTAACGTCTCTGGACGGTTACTTTCAGCTTCTGGCGCAGACGGACGACCGGGAGACGCAGGAACGCTATCTTCGGATCATACAGGAGAGGATACATGCCCTGCGGGATATTCTGGAGGAGCTGTTTATGTTTACCAGACTGGAGAGCCGGACCTATGAGATGAAGCTGGAGGAATGTGATTTTAATGCTGTTTTGAAGGAGACACTGTTTTCTTATTATGAGGAATGGGAAAACAATGGCATAGAACCGGTCTTTGATATTCCGGAAGGGAAGCTGCCTGTGCTGGGAAATGAGGCGGCGATCCGGCGGATCCTGCAGAATATTATCAAAAACGTACTGGACCATGGAGGGAGATCTGTCGAAATCTCCCTTTTTGCCGTGGAGGGACAGGCGTGTGTTATTGTTCAGAACAAAGTGGAGCATCCGGAGGAGATTGATGTGAGCAGGATCTTTGAACGGTTCTACAAGGCAGATGCTGCGAGAAGCCGGACTTCTACGGGGCTTGGCATGGCGATCGCGCGGGAATTGACGGAATATATGAACGGCAGGATCTCCGCTTCGCTGGAGGGGGATATTTTTCAGTTAAAGCTTCAGATCCCGATGGTATAACTTTTCATTATCTTTCATATGATAAAAGAGACGATTGCAAATGGGGGAGGTATCTATGGAAGATAAGCTTGAGGAGATCATCAGACAGTATCCCTGTCAGGTCAGGTCGAGACGACGGACGAGAGGGGCCTTTCTGCTGGAGACCGATCAGGGGCTCCGCCTTTTGAAAGAATGTTCTGCCAGCCGGGCAAGGATCGAATTTGAGGAAAAGGTCAAGGAGCAGTTGATCCGTCAGGGAAATCTGTTGGTAGATCATACATATAAAAACAGCAGGGATGAATATTTCACGAAGGATAATTACCGCAATAACTGGGTGATGCGGCAGTGGTATACCGGGACAGAATGTGACATGAAGGATCATTCGTGTGTCGTGCGGTGTGCCGGTCATCTGGGGCGGCTTCATGCACTTTTGCAGCTTGGCGGAAGTGAGGAGGGCGTTTATGTCCAGAAGGAGAGCATCCGGCAGGAGATGGAACGCCACAATAAGGAAATGAAACGTGTCCGCAGCTATATTCGCGGGAAAAAGCAGAAGAATGAGATGGAGATCTGTCTGCTGGAGGCATTTGACATTTTTTACGGGCAGGCATGTCTGGCACAGAGTCTTTTACAGGAATGCGGTTATGAGGAATTGTGGCAGAAAACTCTGGCGAAGGGTCTGGTGCGTCATGGCAGTTATACTTATCATAATGTTTTGTTTATGGGGAAAGATATAGCAACTACAAATTTCGATAAAGCGGAAATAGGCATTCAGATCAGGGATTTATATGATCTTTTGCGGAAGACCATGGAAAAGAATGCCTGGCATCCGGAGCTTGGCCGGTGCCTGATTCAAACTTATGACAGAGAACGGAGCATGGATGACAGTGAAAAAACAGTGCTTTATGCGATGCTTCTTTATCCGGAAAAATATTGGAAACTTGTGAATTTTTATTATAACAGCCGAAAATCCTGGATGTCTTCCAAAAATCTGGAAAAGTTGTTAAAGATACGGGGGCAGGAGGAGCAGAGGGATCGTTTTCTGAAGGAAGTAAAAGGGATATTGATGTGAGCGGACCGCTGTGTTAAAATGTTTGCTGGGACAGACAGAGCTCTGTGGGGCTTATGATGTACAGATTACGATAAGATTTGTGGAAGCTGCCGCAACTGGCGGCAGAAGAATGAGGAGCTATATGAACAATAATAAAATCTGGCGCGTCCTGCTATGTCTGGGCGCGTTTTTTATGTGGAGTACCATGTTGACAGGATGCGGATCTTCTCAGGAACAGCGGACCACGAGAGTGGATCGGAACGGAGGGGCCACAGAGGCACCTGACAGTACAGAGGGGGTCGTGGTGGCCAATGATACGGCGACCGGTCAGCTGACCCTGCGGGATCTGGGCAGTGACATTGAGACGGTTATCGCATATGATGCAACCGCTGCTATGACAGACCGTTTCGGACAGGAACGGGATGGCAGTGAGATTGAGGTGGGGGAGATCATCGAAGCGAAATATGATCCGTCTGACGGCAAGCTGTTGTCTACGGATATTCCGGAAGACGTATGGGAGTATCAGGAGGTCAATGATTACAAGTTTGACAGTGATGAGAGCAGCCTGTCCTTTGCGGACCGCAAGTATCAGTATACGGATCAGACCTTCTTTTCTTCCGATGGAAAGCCCATTGAAATGATGGAGATCAATAAACAGGATGTCCTGACGGTGCGGGGGACCGGTTATAATGTGTATTCTGTAGTGAAAAGCCAGGGACATGGATACATCCGGCTGTCCCATTATAAGGACTTTATCGGCGGTATGATCGAGATTGGAGACAGTATGATCCTGCCGGTTACCAAAAATATGCTGATCACCGTGCGGGAGGGTTCGTATAAAGTGATCCTGAGCAAAAATCATTCTACAGCAGTAAAAAACGTCACGGTGCATAATGACAAAGAGGTTACATTGGATTTTAGTGATTATGAGCCGGCAGACAGCAAGGTCGGTGTGATCACTTTTGACATCAAGCCGGCAGGAGCGGATCTTACGATCAACGGTACTGCAGTTTCCTATAGAAAACCAATTGCATTGGCATATGGAGTATATCAGGTGAAGGTTGCCATGACCGGCTATACCACATATACCGGCACGCTGGATGTGGAGGAAAAGGCGTCCACGGTCAGAATTGACCTGGTAGAGGAAAAGGCGGATACAACGGAAACGACATCGGCGCCTGCCTCTAAGAGCAGCAAGAAAAGTGCGGATGACACAAGCAGTACAGCACAGACCAAGAAAATGGACAGTGACCATACCATCACCGTGTCCTCGCCGGAGGGGGCGGAAGTGTATCTGGATAATGTATATAAGGGATTGGCACCGTGTACTTTTACAAAGGTGATCGGTTCCCAGACGATTACTTTGCGAAAGGATGGTTACACCACCAAGAGCTATTCCGTGGATGTGCTGGATGATGATCAGGATGTGAAATACAGTTTTTCGGATCTGACGGTAAAGGAAGAAACCACGGAAACTACAGCAACTGCAGTACCGTAACAAAAAGATTTACAAAATGGTTACAATTTTTGGTTGACAATATGCATTTTTGCATACAAAATAATAGATGGAAAATCAGGCATATGCCATCACTGATAGGAGGAAGAATCATGGACTACAAAGACATCTACAAGGAGTGGCTGAGCAATCCTTACTTTGATGAGGACACGAAGAAGGAGCTGCAGGACATCGCAGATAATGACAATGAGATCAAAGAGCGTTTTTATATGGATCTTGAATTTGGAACCGCTGGTTTGCGAGGGATCATTGGTGCCGGTACCAACCGTATGAATATTTACACGGTTCGTAAGGCAACACAGGGACTTGCAAATTATATCAATAAAGCGGGGAAGGCTTCTCAGGGTGTAGCCATTGCATTTGATTCCCGTCATATGTCACCGGAGTTTGCAGATGAGGCAGCGCTTTGTCTGGCAGCAAACGGCATTAAGGCATATGTATTTGAATCTCTTCGTCCGACACCGGAGCTTTCCTTTGCTGTGAGAGAGCTCGGCTGCGTGGCAGGTATCAATGTAACGGCGAGCCACAATCCGCCGGAGTATAACGGATACAAGGTATACTGGGAGGATGGTGCCCAGATCACACCGCCACATGATACCGGTATCATGGATGAGGTTAAGGCGGTAACCGACTGGAATACCGTCAAGACTATGGATAAGGCAGATGCTGTGGCAAAGGATCTTTATGAGAATATTGGCACAGCCATTGATGATAAATATATTGAAGAGCTGAAAAAGCAGGTCATTCACTGGGACAGCATTAAAGAAGTTGGCAAGGATCTCAAGATCGTCTATACACCGCTTCACGGAACCGGTAATATTCCTGCCAGAAGAGTGCTGAAGGAGATTGGTTTCGAAAACGTATATGTTGTACCGGAGCAGGAGCTTCCGGACGGAGACTTCCCGACTGTCAGCTATCCAAACCCGGAGGCAGCAGAGGCATTTGAGCTGGCTCTCAAGCTTGCCAAAGAGAAGGACGCTGACCTTGTTCTTGCAACAGATCCGGATGCCGACCGTCTCGGGGTATATGTTAAGGATACCAAGAGCGGTGAGTATATTACACTTACCGGTAATATGTCCGGCTGTCTGCTGGCAGATTATGAGATCTCCCAGAGAAAAGAGACACAGGGACTTCCTGCGGATGGAAAGCTGATCAAGACCATCGTTACTTCGAACCTTGCAGATGCTATTGCAAAGGATTATGGTGTAGATCTCATTGAGGTGCTGACAGGATTTAAGTATATCGGACAGCAGATCCTGAACTTTGAGACCACTGGAAAGGGAACATATCTGTTCGGTTTTGAGGAGAGCTACGGATGCCTGATCGGTACCCATGCCCGCGATAAGGATGCGATCGTGGCAACCATGGCACTCTGCGAGGCAGCAGCATATTACAAGACAAAGAACATGACTTTGTGGGATGCAATGCTGGCATTGTATGAGAGAGTCGGATATTATAAAGATGGTGTGCAGTCAGTGACCATGAAGGGTATCGAGGGGCTTGCAAAGATTCAGGAGATCATGACAACACTCCGTGAGAATCCGCCGAAGGAGTTCTGCGGTCATAAGGTAACATCTTTCCGTGATTATCAGAAGGATATCATTACAGACATTGCGACCGGTGAGACAAAGCCGACAGGACTTCCGAAGTCAAACGTGCTTTACTTCGATATGACAGACAATGTATGGATGTGTGTACGTCCATCCGGTACAGAGCCGAAGGTTAAGTTCTACTATGGTGTGGTAGGTACTTCCCTGGAGGATGCGGATGCCAGGTCTGAGGCAATGGCAAAGGCAGTATCAGAGATGGTTGCTAATATGTAGTTTCGTTGTGAAAGAGATTAGAAGAGGTATTCTGATCGGTGGATAAATAAGAGAAATATACAAGAGGTTCGATCCTGGCTGGTTTTACAGGGAACGAACCTCTTTTGATATATGGAAAAATATTCATAATATACAGGATGCTTCTGCGTCCTGTATCGAAAAGAGTTTCTCATATGGTTCTATGTGTTTTTCGATAGGTATTCGGGGTGCAGCCATATCGCTGCAAAAACATTTTTGAGTAGTAGCTTAAATGATTAAAGCCACAGGAGGTAGCAATCTGTGTGATGCTGAAAGTTGTGTCACTGAGGAGGTTACAGCTGATCTCCATACGATAATCATTCAGGTAGGAGATCGGAGACTGTGACAGGTATTTCTGGAAGATCTTACAGCATTTGCTGCGGCTGACCATTCCGGCTTCCGCAATGTTTTCTAAGGTAATGTGTTCCTGATAATGTTGATAGATGAATGATACCATCTGTTTTTGAATCTGAATATCCGGGTTTTCATGGTCGGAGATCACATTTTTTTCGATGTTGCAATTTTCGTATATAATGCTCCAGATCTCATAAAAATATCCCATAAGCTGAAATTCCGGACAGCTTTTATCCTGTTTATGGCAAAAACGAATATTTTCGAATAATTGCCTCAGAACAGGACCGGAAGGAGAGCCGTTTTTCATAAGAACAATATCTGTAGCATAATTCAGTATGGGAAGTACATATCTGCGATACATGTAATTGCTGACTTTTAAAAGCTGTGGATGGAGTAATACAACCATGAACTCACATTCCTGACGGTTATGATCATACCCATAATGAAGTTGCCTGGAATTTATAAAAATCGTATCACCTTTTTGGAATAAATATTTCTGACCATTCACATCGTAATTCATCTCTCCGTCAAAGATGTGAAGAAGTTCTATATCATCATGCCAATGACATAAAGCCCGCATATCTGTGAAGTTTGAAAGGAGACGTTCCTGAATGGCATAGGAGATCTCCGGAGAGTCATAATGGATGATCTCTGATGCATCCTGCATAATTTCTATATCGATCATTTGTAAATATCCTCCACGAAAAAGATACGAATGTTAAAAAATCCGTTATCAAACTGATAGTTTTGTCTTTGTATTTATTGTAACATATTTCTATGAAAGAAAGAATACATAGTTGCACGAAGAAATGGAGGAAATGATTATGAGACGTAAGGGGTTTAAAAAGCTCACTGCTCTTTCACTGGCGGTGGCCATGGTATTTACCATGAACGGAATGACCACATTGTCATCAGCGGCAAAGGCAAAGAAGAAGATTGCATTCAATAAAACTTCTCTTTCCCTGAAGGTTGGACAGACAAAAAAACTGACTATCAAAAATAAGCCCGCAAAAGCAAAACTGAAATGGTCTACCAGCAACAAAAAGGTAGCAACCGTTAAGAAAGGAAAGGTCAAGGCGGTGAAAAAAGGATCTGCAAAGATTACCTGTAAATTGACCTATAAGAAAAAAGGAAAAAAGGTTACGAAGAAGCTGACAGCAAAGATTAAGGTTACAGCAAAGAAAAAAACAACGGCAACCGCAACACCGGCAAGTAATGGTGCCATAACAACAGTGCCGACAGCCACACCAACAACGGAACCGACACCGACGCCGGTAAATAAACAAGAACTTTTGAAACAGTCTAACGTTGGTACGGAGCATAAATCGGCTAACGGTATTACAACAAAAGACAATGGTTTAATGAGAAAGGAACTTTCATCTCAAGATCTTATGAGTACAATGTCTCTTGGCTGGAATCTGGGAAATCAGATGGAGCAGTCAAATTGTATGGGGACTTACAAGGATCTGAAGGAAAGTGAGACCAGTGCCGGTAATCCTATGGCGACACAGAAAACATTTGATGGATTAAAGAGTTATGGTGTCAATACCGTTCGTGTACCGGTAGCATGGTCCAACTTCATGTCGGATGATGGAAAATACACGATCAACGAGGAATTGTTCAATCGTGTGGAAGAGATTATTAATTATGCATTAAATGATGAAATGTATGTCATCATTAATATCCATTGGGATGGTGGATGGTGGGGAATGTTTGGTGCTGAGGAGATTGACGCCAAGGAAACTCCGATCCGTGATGAGGCATGGAAAAAATATGAGGCATTCTGGACACAGATTGCAAATCGTTACAAAGAGTACTCTGATCATTTGATCTTTGAGGGCGCAAATGAGGAGCTGAGCGGTCGTCTGAATGATGATTATAAGCATCCGGAAAAAGGACAGCAGAATCAGACCGGTAAGTTGCCACAGGATGGAAATGCCATTTATCAGCTTGTAAATCAGATCAATCAGAAGTTTGTAGATATTGTCAGAAGTACAGGGGGCAATAATGCATATCGTCATCTGCTGATCCCGGGTACCGGAAATGAATCCTGCGTGATCGGTGGTTATAAAGGAGATCATTATAAGACAGACGGAACGATGGATGAGCGTTATAAGATGCCGGAGGATACAGCGGAGAATGGTCATTCTAAACTCAGCGTGTCTGTACATTACTATGATCCTACAGATTATGGCATTTCTGCAACATCGACAACATCCTGGGGATATCGTGATTCCTGGGGAACGAAAGAAGATTATGAGTATATGACAAATATGCTGGGACGTCTTAAGAAGTTCACAGACGATGGTTATGCAGTGATCCTTGGTGAGTGTGGTTGTGTCAAAGGATATAAGAATAACGTCATTGACTACATGAGAGAGCTTTTCAAACAGTGTCTGGACAGAGGATATTGTCCGGTACTGTGGGATGAGGGACATTATTTTGAGAGAGAGAAAGGTTACTTTGCATATGGTGATGTAGGAGCGCTTTATGCAGAGATTACAGGCTCTACACCAAACATTCCGGAGGGAGTCAAGCTGGTAAATACAGGTGTTTCTGTTGTTCCTACTACAGAAAATCAGAATCCGAAGGTGGTTTATACCTGGGAGGGCGAGTTTATGCGTCACACAGGTAACACAGAGGCTGTAGCGATTTCAAAAGAAAGAGGAGATATTTTCGATGTTAAAGGCCAGGGAATTGGCGTGACAACCAGTGTTACGGATGGCATGCAGGCAATTATTAATAATCAGTATTGGAACATACATCTTAATGTTGACTGGAGTAAGCTTAAGGAGCCTTGCATTCGTGTATATCCAATGGATAATGCTGCCAGTCTGGGAGCGGATCTGCAGCTTGGTTATATGAAGGACGAAAGTGCCGGAGCGAAGTTTGATGTGGATTATGACCAGAAAAAGGGTCAGATGTGGGGGAACAGATATTTGAAGCTGGATGCAGAGAATCTGAAGGGAGATTATCCATGGCTTTGGATTACAACCAACACCTATACGGGATGCTCCTTCGTGAAGATTGAAATCTGCGACGGTGCATATAATGCAGATGGCAGCGATTTTACAAAATAGTTTTCTTCCTTAACAAGATGATATAAATTTGCAACGGATGAGACAGAGTTTCGTATGGGGAACTCTGTCTTATTCATTGACGAATTTCTATCAATCAATTATAATAGTAACACAAGCTTTTTTAGAAACCTTCTATGCAAATTGTGTAGGAGGTTTTCGTTATTTGAGTGTATTTTCGCACTGCGAAATGTGCCGGCAGCACCGTGCTTTTGACGCTGGTGCCGGACAAGGGGTACAGATGCGGCAATGATTGGGTAGTTGTTACATCTGTAGATATAATGATTGGAGGAGACTATGCAGGAGAAGTTAGATCAATGGATCAATTGGGTAGAATATGATGAATTATTGGAGGGCAGACATAATGCCCCTCACAATATTCTTGGATTGCATGATTTTGGAAAGGGACAGATCTTTACGGTGTACCGCCCGGAGGCGAAAGCGGTGACAGTGACAGACATGCGGGGGAATCATCCGACTGAACTGGAAGAAGTTGAGCCGGGCAGCGGTTTCTTTGGAAAGTATGTGGAAACACGCAAAAAACTAAAAGCACCGTATCTTTTGAATATTAAATATGGCGAGGACGATGTGGTTGTCACAGCGGATCCGTACTGTTTTGCACCACAGATCTCCAGCCTGGATCTGTATCTTTTTGCAGAGGGAAAGCATTACCAGATCTTTGATAAGCTGGGAGCGCACCCGATGGAGATCAATGGAGTCAAGGGTACATATTTTGCCGTGTGGGCACCTCACGCAAGAGCGGTGAGTGTTGTGGGCAATTTCAATATGTGGGATGGCAGACTTCATCCGATGCGTACTTTGGAAGTATCCGGTGTATATGAGTTGTTTATTCCGGGAGTAGAGCCTTGGGCTGTCTACAAATATCAGATCCTGACCCGGACGGACGAGATTCTGATGAAGGCAGATCCATATGCCAACTGTGCAGAACTACGTCCGGACAATGCTTCGGTGGTAGCGGATCTCAGAGGGTTTCATTGGACCGACCGGAAGTGGATGACCAGTCGCCGCAAGGAGAGCAGAGAAAGCCGCCGCAGGGAGCCGATGGCGATCTATGAGGTACATCCTGGTTCCTGGCGCAAGAAGGACGACGGCACAGAGGACGGCTTTTACAATTATAGAGAGCTTGCGGTAGAGTTGGCTGCCTATGTGAAAGAGATGGGGTATACCCATGTAGAGCTGATGGGTATTGCGGAGCACCCGTTTGATGGCTCCTGGGGCTATCAGGTGACGGGCTATTATGCGCCGACCCGCCGCTACGGGTCCCCGGAGGATTTTATGTATTTTGTGGATTATATGCATAGTCAGGGGATCAGCGTTATTCTTGACTGGGTACCGGCACATTTCCCGAGAGATGCACATGGTCTGGCGCAGTTTGATGGACAGGCGCTTTACGAGCATCCGGATAAACGTCGTGGAGAGCATCCGCATTGGGGCACTCTGATCTTTAATTATAAGAAAAAGGAAGTAGAAAATTTCCTTCTTGCCAATGGATTATTCTGGCTCAAGAAGTTCCATGTGGATGGTCTTCGTGTGGACGCAGTGGCCTCCATGCTTTATCTGGATTATGGTAAGAATGATGGTGAGTGGCTGCCGAACGAAAAGGGCGGTAATGAGAACTTTGATGCGATCCATTTGTTCCAGCATATGAATCAGGTATTCGAGAAGGAAGAGCCGGGCACATTGGTCATTGCCGAGGAGTCTACTGCATGGGCGGGCGTGACTTCGCCGGCACAGATGGGAGGCTTAGGCTTCTTGTTTAAATGGAATATGGGCTGGATGAATGATTTTCTGGAATATATGCACATGGATCCGTTATTCCGTGGACCAAATCATGGACGTCTGACCTTCAGTCTGCAGTATGCATACAGTGAAAACTTTATTCAGGTACTTTCCCATGATGAGGTAGTTCATGGCAAGGGATCCATGATCAATAAGATGCCGGGAGAACTGGATGCGAAGTTTGCAAACCTGCGTACCGCATATGGCTTTATGTATGGTCATCCGGGCAAAAAGCTTTTGTTTATGGGACAGGAGTTTGCACAGTTCCGTGAGTGGAGCGAGGCGAGAAGTCTTGACTGGGATCTGCTGGGGGAGGAACGAAACCAGCAGATGCAGGATTATGTAAAGGCTTTAAATAAAATATATCAGGAATATGATGCTCTTTATGTCAACGACTGCGATCCGATCGGATTTGAATGGATGAGCTGTGAAAATGCTGATATGAGTGTTGTTTCTTTTGTGCGTCGTGGTGCATCGGCCAAAAAGCAGCTTTTGTTCCTGTGTAACTTTACACCGGTTACCAGAGAAAATATGCAGTTTGGTGTACCGTGTCCGGGAAACTATAGGGAAATCTTATCTTCGGATGAGGAGCGTTTTGGTGGAACCGGTATTACAAATTCAAAAGCACTTACCGCAAAGCAGGAATCCTGTGATGGCAGAGAGCATTCGATCCGGATGACATTGCCGCCACTTTCTGTGACTGTGTATGAGTACGATTACAAAGAGAAATAAAAAGAAAATATAAAAAGGGAGCAGTTCCATGAGGAACCCATCAAAGTCAGACTTTTGGAGGGCGATACATGGAACTGCTCCTTCTTTATTTTTTAATATAACTTCCTGCTACATATCCTGTGATCACGGTATTTTTCTTTGTGGAAAAAGCTACTTTATACCAGACGGCCTTTTTTACCTTTTTGGTTCCCAGTAATGGCAATGCTGTATTTTTGGGAATACTGGTGATCAGCTTTCCGGAGGTGCCGGCTGTTTTACGCAGATTCAGTTTGGTTGTGGTGGTTCCCTGGGTATAATACGTTAATCCTGATTTGGTGCGGCTGTAACCGTCATATACCTTGGAAGAAACATAATATCGGAAATGATGGAATTTGCTGCCATTCTTGCGGTATGTTACGCCGACATATTCCAGAGGCATGCCCTTTTTTACAGTCATCAGTTTTGCGGATGATTTCACCGGTTTTTTATAAAGGACAAAGTTTTTCTTTGTGATACCGGTCTGACTGGAAGATTTCGTGGCAGCCGTGATCAAGGTGTAATCGGAATAAACAGTTCCATCGGAATTTTTGTGGTAAGCACGAACCTTATAATAGTATTCATGATTCTTGGAAAGACCGCTGTTTGTCCAGGATGTCGTTTTTCCGCGTGTGATCTGTTTGATCTTTTTGTAAGTGCCATTGTAGCTGTCTTTGCGGTAGATCTGATATCCATCGGCATCCTCGACAGCGTTCCAGGAAAGAACCAGTTTTTTGGCATAGGATCTGGCGGAGAGATCTTCTACGTCATCCAGGCTGTCAACATCATTTGGTGTTGGAGTTGGGGTAGTGATCGCTCCCTGGGTTGTACCATGGGAAAAAACAGGAGAGGATGGGCTTCCCATAGTATACCAGTAATTCATATCAACCTTTGTGGAGATTCCGTTTACCGTGCCACTGCTGGAATACTGCCACATAGAATAATTCCCATAAAAGCTGGTAGTAGAATTGTTTACAATATTATTGTATCTGGCAACCCAGATCTCGTATTTCTGACTCAGTCCCACACCATCGAGATTGTTGTTCAGATCGCTGATATTTGCATAGATCATAGGGGTATAGCCGTTTTGCTTTACCAGATCACAGAATGTGGTACAGATGGTGGTGTTTGTTTCCTTGGAAAGTCCGCCATGACGGCTGTTGCTATTAAGCTCCCAGTCGATCACAACCGGCATGGTGATGGAAGCCTTGTATGGAGCAAGCTTATTGATGACGTATTGTGCTTCCTGTACGGCTTCGTCTACATTTACAGCCTCTGTCCAGAAATAAACCCCAAGAGGCATGCCAACGGAAATAGCTTCCTGCATATATGCGGCAAACTTGGAATCTGTCATCAGAGAACCGTTGGAATATCCGCGATAGCCAAGACGCAGAATAGCAAAATCAATGCCCGCCGCTTTGACGTTTGTCCAGTTGATATTGCCCTGGTGGTAGGACACATCGATACCGTCATAAATATTCAGTCCGTCATGGTCAGATGCGTGGGTATAACTTTTGCCCGTATACTTGCTGACGGTGGAGGTATAGCCCTTTAAATTAGAACCGGCAGGATTAACTGTCAGAAAGCCATCGGCAGCCTTCCGGGGATCAGCCCCCTTTTTATTATTAGAAGAAGCAGTGCCGGTTCCGGTATTTGGGGTAATGTTTTCCTCTGCAGCAGGCTCGTAAGCGCCGGAGAGACGTTCATAACCGGGATCATTTTTCTCCGGTGGAAGCTCGCTTGCGGCAGGAGAAGTCTGGGTGGAAGCGGTCTCGGATGAGGAGACAGTATTTCCGGTGGCGGCGGAAACAGTCTGTGGGAAACCCGACAGGGACGAAAGGATCATAGAAACGCTCAGCAAGGTGCTGATCAAAACTTTTTTTCTCATAAATACCTCCTATGTATCGTTAAATATTTTTATGATAAAAATATTTCATTAAAGTTTTGTGTGTGAATTAATATGTATCAGACGCTCAATGCAGGCATTATAGGAAAATTTTTTGTCAAAAATGTGATGCAGAGAGGAAAAGTTTTGTGGTTCCCCTGTGTCACCGTGTGCCTGCCGTAACATATATTTATAGGTAGAAAAAAAGCCCCAACCCGATAGATATCTATCAAATTAGGACCTTCAATGCGCGATCAGGGGTTCGAACCCTGGACACCCTGATTAAGAGTCAGGTGCTCTGCCAGCTGAGCTAATCGCGCTTACTCGTCTTTGCGACAACGAATTCATTATATACAACATTATGACAAAATGCAACCCCTTTTTTGAGAAAAATACAAAAAAATGTGAAATTTTATTGAAGAAAAGTACGGAAGTCTTTGCAAGGTATAGGAATCGTGCTATAATTACCCCAAAAATATTAGAAAAAGAAGGAATTCATATGTATAGAAAAAAATCAGTAAAGGGTATCCATTGTTTTTTGGTTCTGCTCTTGTGTGTCAGTATGCTTTCCTGGCCGGTGGGAGATGTACAGGCTGTGGGCAAGACCACTGCAACAGTGGGCAAACGTTCCAAGACCACCGCAGAGCTTACGATCCGGAAAATTTCCGGCGTAACAGGATATCAGGTATTTCTGTCCAAAACCCGTAAAGGGAAATATGCACAGGTCGGAGCCACCAGGACATCCTCTTTTAAACTGAGCAAGCTCAAGAAAAATAAAGCATATTTTGTAAAGATCCGTGCTTATAAGACTTCCGGTTCCAGAATCGTGACCGGTAAGTATTCCGGGATCGTAAAGATCAGTAAGTATATGACGGTAACCACGGCGGATAAATATGCGGCGCAGGTGTTGGAACTTGTTAATGCGGAGAGAGAAAAGGAAAATCTGCCTGCATTAAAGGCAAGTGAAGCATTAAATAAAGCTGCCAATATCCGGGCAAAGGAGCTTGTTACGGAAAATTCGCCAAACAGACCGGATGGCAGAAATGGCTGCAGTGTTCTCACGGATCAGAAGATTGTCTATGAGTCCGCAGGAGAAAATATTGCTTCCGGCTGCAAGACACCGAAAGATGTGGTGGAGAAATG
Source organism: uncultured Lachnospiraceae bacterium (assembly GCA_934339135.1). GTDB lineage: Bacteria > Bacillota > Clostridia > Lachnospirales > Lachnospiraceae > Jutongia. Next base: position 44,363 of record CAKRHP010000012.1, read on the forward strand.
GATGGGGGATGCCGGTCACCGTGCCCAGATCATGTCGTCTGATTATACTTATATGGGGGTTGGATATTATGAAACAGCCAAAGGAGATAAATATTATTGGTCACAGCTTTTTATGAATTAACATGAATGAGTGTTAAAAAAATTAAAAAATTTAAAAAAAGTGAAAAAAGGGGTTGCATTCCTCGGGAGAATCTGTTATTATAGCAAAGTCGCTTGCGAAAGCACAGCGATATGAGCGCGATTAGCTCAGCTGGCAGAGCACCTGACTCTTAATCAGGGTGTCCAGGGTTCGAACCCCTGATCGCGCATGATATATGAAGCATCTGATATTTTATCAGGTGCTTTTTTCAATATATAGGAAATATGGTATTTTATAGGAATGGTAAATTATTTATGTGGAATGTGTTTTACAGGAGCGGACGATTCTCTTGAAAAAACATGAAAGAATGGTATACTTGTATGTGAGACAAAAGGGTGGTCAGACAACGATGACCGCAGGACGGACATATTACAGAATGGAGGTTCCACAATGATAGCAAAGAAAATGGTAAAATATGTAGAGGGCAGTTCTGTCACCAGAGCGATGTTTGAGGAAGGAAAGAAAATGGCTGCAAAATATGGGGCAGAGAATGTCTATGATTTCAGTCTGGGAAATCCCAGCGTGGAGCCGCCTGTGGCAGTAAAAAATGCAATCTGCGAGATATTAGAGCAGGAATCACCTTGTTATGTTCACGGATATATGAATAATTCCGGTTATGAGACAGTCCGCAGTGCCATTGCGGATTCTCTGAATAAGCGTTTTGGGACTTCCTTTGCAGAACAGAATATTCTCATGACCGTGGGAGCCGCCGGGGGACTCAATGTTATATTGAAGACATTGCTGGACCCGGAGGATGAGGTGATTGCCTTTGCTCCGTATTTTGGAGAATATAATAATTATGTGGCAAACTTCGACGGCAAGGTAGTTGTAGTATCCCCGAATCCACCGACATTCCAGCCGGATGTGGCAGAGTTTGAGAGCAGGATCACGCCAAAGACAAAAGCTGTCATTGTGAATAATCCAAACAACCCGACAGGTGTTGTTTACAGTGAGGAGACGATCCGGGCGATGGCAGAGGTGATGGAGCGCAAGCAGAAGGAATACGGCACAGCGATCTATCTGATCGCAGATGAGCCTTACAGAGAGCTTGCATATGATGGAGTTACAGTACCTTATCTGACCAAATACTATGACAATACCATCGTGGGATATTCCTACAGCAAGTCATTATCCCTGCCGGGAGAGCGTATCGGTTATCTGGTGATACCGGAAGAGGTGGATGATTTTGAAAATGTGATCTGTGCGGCCAATGTGGCAAACCGTATCCTTGGTTTTGTCAATGCACCTTCTCTGATGCAGCTTGCCGTGGCAAAATGTCTCGATGAGCAGACCGACGTGGCAGCCTATGACAGAAACCGTAAGATGCTTCTGGATGCATTGACGGAGTACGGCTATGAGGTTGTTAAGCCGGAGGGAGCCTTCTATCTCTGGGTTAAGACCATGGAAGAGGATGACACGGCATTTGTGGCAAGAGCAAAGGAGTACAATCTGTTGGTGGTACCGGGCAGCTCCTTTATGTGTCCCGGCTATGTGCGTATCGCATACTGCGTGGATCCGGAGATGATCAAGCGATCCCTGCCCGCCTTTGAGAAGCTGGCGCAGAGCTATCAGTAATTTGTAAAAGTCAATATATTAACTATACAGAAATGAGGATGAGCAATGAGTACATGGAGAGACAATTTACGGACAATCGAGCCATATGTGCCGGGAGAGCAGCCAAATCTGCCGGATATGATCAAGCTGAATACTAACGAGAACCCATATCCCCCATCACCAAAGGTAGTAGAGACATTAAAGAGTTTCGACTGTGACAGTCTCCGTCTTTATCCGGATCCAAATTCACAGGTGCTGGTGGATGCGCTGGCAAAGCGTTACGGACTGCAGAGTGATCAGGTTTTTCTGGGGGTTGGCTCCGATGATGTCCTTGCCATTGCTTTTATGACGTTTTTCAATTCGGATAAGCCGATCCTGTTTCCGGATATTACATATTCCTTTTATGATGTCTGGGCAGAGCTGTTCCGGATACCATATGAGAGACCGGCACTGGATGAGCATTTTGATCTGATCCCGGAGGATTATTACAAAGAAAACGGCGGCGTTGTGATCGCCAATCCAAATGCACCGACCGGTGTGCTACAGAGTATGGATTTCCTGCGGGATGTGCTCGAGCATAACCGGGATGTGGTGGTCATCATTGACGAGGCATATGCTGACTTTAGCGGGAGCTCTGCATTGGAGCTTACCAAAGAGTATGACAATGTGCTGATCGTACAGACGTATTCCAAATCCCGTTCACTGGCTGGTATGCGTATTGGATATGCCATGGGTAATTCGGAGCTGATCCGTGCCATGAATGACGTACGTTATTCTTACAACAGCTACCCGATGACCAGACTTTCCGTGGCACTGGGCAAGGCTGCATTGGAGGATGAGGCATATTTCCGGGAGACCGTGGCAAAGGTGGTCAGGACAAGAGAGTGGACCAAAAAGGAACTGAAGCGGCTGGGCTTTTCTTTCCGGGATTCCCAGACCAATTTTATCTTTGCAGCCCACGAGAGCGTACCGGCACAGACCATTTTTGATGCGCTCCGGGAGAAGCATATCTTTGTACGACATTTCGGACAGAAGCGGATCGACAATTATCTGCGGATTTCCATTGGAACGCAGGAAGAGATGGAACGGTTTATCCGGGAGACAGAACAGATCCTTGCACAGAACAGATAATATATTCAAATATTTAAGAGATCGCAATGACGGCAGAGGCATGAAAGACAGTTCCCTCATGGGAGAACATGCTTGTGCCGTCATATTTTTTGCAGATCTGCGTGATGCTGAGGATGCCGTACCCGGTATGATCCTTTTTGGTAGACAGATATATTTTTTGTGCACTTGTATTTATCGTTTCATTCACGATTCCGTCAAAGCTGTTGTCTACAGTAATAATAAACTGATTGGACTGAATTCCTATATGAACGAGGATATATTTATCGTCGGTCAGGGTATGGCGGGCGCCGTTCAGGGCATTTTCCAAAAGATTACCCAGCAGGGCGGAAAGATCCCCGTCGGAGATCGATAACTCAGGAAGTGCAGAAACAGAAGGCTGAAAGGAGATATTTTCCTCCTGACATATGGCCTGATAGTGAGACAGAAGGATATTTATGATAATGTGGCTGGAATATTTCGGGATGCCGAGAGTGTCCAGATGTTTCAGATGGCCGGACAGGTATTCCGACAGCTTGTCGTAATCATTCTCCATGGCAAATCCCTGCATTACAATGAGATGCTGTCGGAAATCATGGCGGAGACGACGGTTTTCCTCTGTTTTTCTGATGATGTTTTCATAATATTCATTTTGCGCCCGGATCTGTTGGCGGGAATATTCTAACATCCGGTCCGCTTCAAAATGCTTCTGCTGCAGGGTGAAGATCTGGAAGAAGATATAGTAGATCATAAATGTACAGACAATAAGGGCAAAATATAAACACAGCATGTGGAGGCTGTAATGGCTGCTATTTGATAATGGAAAAGCTCCAACTACAAGGATCAGAAGCAGGATCAGAGACAGAAAACAAAGTTGACGGTATTCTTTACTGCCGAGAGCAGAGCTGGCAGGGATGAATTTTCTGTTTAATAACAGGCAGAGGGGTGGCAGGATCAGAAAAGAGGATGCCAACAGGATGGGGGTGCATACATAAGCATAAGGAAATCCGTCGGGATGCAGGGAAGGATTGGGAATACGTGCGATCGCCAGATTGCAAAGGGACGTCATGACAAATGCGGCTGTGACAGAAAAAAGGAAGATAAACAGCTTTTTTGACGGAAGACCGATGGTCATATATATATATAAGAAAAGACATGGGATCAACAAGATCATAAAGACGAGATTGGCCGTAAGATACCGATATTGCAATGGAACCAGCTGCATATCCCGTATGATGACACAGACTCCGGCGAAGAGACCAGATAAAACGAAGATCCCTTTCACCAAAAGCCTTCTGATCCGGCTGTCAGGGTAACGGCATTGCCCGGTAAATGGATAAAAGCAAAGTAAGGCAAAAGGAAACATCTGAATATAACAGCCGAAAAACAGTCGTAGAAATAACATTAGGACAAGCTCCTCCTTTTGGTGATGTCTGACAGATAATGATGATATTGTTCTTTCAGATCTGCCCGGTTCTTGCGGGAAAGGGTGATCTCCAGACCATCGTCCATGACTACATGATCATAATGAAAGGACGAAATATGTGCCATAGAAATGATATAGCTTCGATGGGGTTTCATAAAGCGGTCATCCAGCTGCCGGGACAGGGATGCAAGGGTATCATAGGTGGAGACAGCCTGGTCTGAGGTATGGATCAGGATACGTTTATTAAAAGACTCAATATATCGGATAGAAGAAAGTGGAAATGTGATCAGACCGGAGGCGGTATGAAGGGAAAGCACAGGAGAGGAGGTTTCCCGGATGCGACAGCGATCCAGCGCTGTAAAAATGTCCTCTCTGGTAAAGGGTTTTACAAGGTAATGAGTAGCATTCATCTGAAAGGCTTCAATGGCAAAATCCCTGCTGGTGGTAATGAAAATAATATAGCGGGGGTGATATTTCACCGGAATTTTCCGGAGCATGTCCACTCCCGTAAGCGTATCCATATAAATATCCACAAAAAGAATATCTGCATGGGGATTTTTAAGAAATTCCTCGGCGCAAAAGAAATGAGAAAACAATAATTCTTTCTCAAGCTCCGGTTTGTACTGGTGAAAGTAGTCTGTAATGTACTTTTTAATGACCGGGTGAAGTCCCCTGTCATCATCACAAATGGTTATGATCATATTTTTCATCCTTCTTCTCAAGCGTAGTAAAAACAGCTTTTTTCTCTAATGCAAGTATATCATAAATGAAAAAAGAATACAGTATAAAATCGGCATAAATGCGAACATTTTTGGCTCAAGTGCATAATTTGGGGGATAGAATGCAGGTGAATTATCATGATACGGATGGTATCATGGGGACAGGAGATTGTTTGCAATCACATTAGTGCCACACGGATGTGTGGAGAAAGGAGACGATTATTATGGAAAAAAAGAAAGGGATCAATGAGGAGAATACAAAGGTACAGGAGGCAGAGGAGTTAGATCTGGATGACCTTGACGGTGTGGCAGGTGGATACAGTCTGCGGGATGCCAAAAAAGAAAAAACAACAGATATCAGTTCAGGCACAATAGGCGCAGTTTAAGGGAAGAAGCTTATGGCAGCAACATAAAGAAAGGTATGAAACAGTATGGTAAAATGGAAGAACTATTGGACACGAGGAGTGTCGTTTCTTCTGGTGGCGGCGATGCTGTCCACAGGAAATATTTCTACAGTGGCAGCTACTGCAGCGGAAAAGCAGCAGAAGAATAAAGTCAGTGAAGAACAGTTAAAACAAGCGATCCGGAATGGGCAGCAGATGGTGAAGGAGTACCCAAACGGTCTGTTTAACTTCCTGGGAACCCAGATGGAGGTGCAGGAGGGGGATGGTGCACTGGAGATTGCCGTGATCCGTCAGGGCGGTACCGGGGGCAGTGCAAAGGTAAAGTTTAAGGCAATCGACATCACCAGCTCCTATGGGGATGATTATAAAATTTATGTAGGAAAATCCCGTTTTTCTGCATTAAAGAAAGGAAAGGATGCGTTTCCTCTGATCAGGACTGCCATGGAAAAAAAGGTGGATATTAGTGCAGAGGATACCACGGAGACAGAGACAACGACAGATGGAGAAAAGGTGGTCTCAGACGCAGTTAATGCGCAGTCTGGGACAAAACCGGAGGTGCAGGCGGTCTCTGCCGCGGTAAATCCTCTGGATCAGTATCCGGATGCCAAAGCTGCTTCCGGGTCAGAGAAGGATACCGGTGTCAAAGCTGCAGATAGCGCAGAGACGGCAAAGAGTACGGAGAAAAAGACTTCTCTGAAGGCCCGCCGTGAGATAGCAACCGGCAGCAGATCCGATCGACCGAACTGGAAGATTGCGGATAATTCCGAAAAAGCAGATGAAGTAAAGGAAAACTTCGAGCTCTTTATGGATTCAGTAGGAGGTACAGAAAAGACACTGGACTTTAAAGATGGAGAATATGTCAAATATCTTTATCTGGTTCCGAAGGACGATAAGATCTCCGAAGGAGAGGAACAGCTGGTATGTGCGCTGATTCCGGAAGAGGACAGTGCACCTGTGGGAGATTCCTACAATGCCTATGTCAATATCAAAGACAACGATGCGGTGGAAAAATCACAGTATGTTTTCAGCCGTTCCGAGGTGAAGGCATCTCAGAAGAAAGCAGTGGTAACCGTAAGGCGTACCGCCGGAGAAAACTATTTTGATACGATCTATGTGGGAACCGGTGAGGGAACCGCCAATCAGGGAGCAGATTACAAGGCGGGTCTGAAAAAGGTGGAGTTTTATGCCGGAGAGACAGAGAAGAAAATCTCCATTGATATTCTGAAAAATGAGTATCGGACAAAAAGCAGGGATTTTTATGTATTGTTAAGCCGGGATGGTGCGTCTTATATGAAATCATCCTGTCATGTGACCATTCCGGCTGATTCTGCGGCGGATGCCAAAACCTTAAAGACAAAGATTGCAGCAGGTTCTGCCGAGGCAGAGAAGATCAGTCCGAACGGATGGAAACCGGAAAACGGCCAGTGGGCGGTTTCTTCGAAAGACCTGCGTTATCTGCAGAACGGGATCAGGCGTGAAGATAACGCTACCCGTTTCGAGGGTACCGGAGGCCTTCGTCAGATGAAGATCAACAATAATGACTATACGTACGGTGCAAGGGAACTGGAGTTTGGATATAACAACTATGGTGGTGGAAGAAACTGGACAACGACCCACAAGGAGTGGAAATGGGTAAAATGGCGTTTTAAGCGTGTCACTGTCACAGATTACCATCATGAGGACAGTTACGGAACACAGCTGTGGTATGGTGGACAATGCATGTGGCAGCACAATGGTCGTACGAACTGGGAAGTTTGTACCAAGGCCTTCCAAAAGAATCAGTGGGGGCAGGATGTTACGATCCAGAACTGGGCAAATCAGGGAAATCATTCCAATGGATTCGTGGGTTGGCTTCGCCTGCGGTTAAAGCAGTACAATGCAAAATGCGTGGCTTTGTCAGAAAAATATAATACTACTGCTTACAAACTGCAGTACAATAATAAGACAAAGAAGTGTGACCTGATAAAGGATGGTACCAGGGATATTACGCCGGTATTAAAGATTGATTCTCTTTCTTCAAATGTACAGAACAGCAAAAAAAATATAAATGGTACTTCTTATAACGTATACCGTTCCGATGCCATTAACTTCAAATTAGACAATTTTTATGAAGACTGCATGGATCTGAAAGGAATCGAAGCCTCTGTAAACGGCGGAAACTGGACTGTGGTTTCCGAGGGCAGTAATCTTTCTGTTGTGTTAAATGCTGACTTTTTCAAGAAGTTTGATCTGTATAACAACAGTACCATTTCTTTCCGGCCAATGGTAAGCCAGAGAAATTCTAAGCTGAAGGTTAAGGTTGCCAACAAAAATCGTGGCACATTTTACGGTGTGGAGGATGGTCAGGAATATTCCCTGAAACGCGGTGACAGTGTGAAAGGAATTACCGGACAGGGAAATGTAGCAGCGTATAACCCGGCATTCTCTCTGGGAACTACATGGAATCAAAACGATTACGGTAAGGGCAGAGTAAACTATCAGGCAGCGGCAGACAATACCAATCTGACACTGGACAAAAGTAACACAGCGGGTAATGTTGCGGACGTGACCTTAAAGGCAGCGTACAACATTGTAAAGCTTGATTATAATGACACTGAGCTTACGGTTATGGCAGATCCGAATACCTACCGTAACACATACACCGGTTTAAAGTACACAATTGACGGTAAGACATATGACTGCTCCGATGTGAAACAGGTTCAGGATATGCAGGATGTCATGGAAAAACTTTATGCGAAGGATCAGGATGCAAAAGTAACCATGTATTTTGAATATCTGGCAAATCCAAAGTATCTGAACGGGAAAGGTCAGCAGAGTATTACCTTTGGCGATCCTTCCGGTGCGGATGTTAATGTATATGATCAGGACGGAGTGCTGATAAAGGAGGCATCCCGTACGGTAAAGCCGGTGAAGAAGAACGGAAAATTTACCTTTACTATTAGTGATACCTGGAAAAATCTCGGCTGGGTGGACGGCACAAGCTGTACGATCAAATTCCAGGGGAGAAAACAGACTTCCCTGGAGACGGAGGTGGACTTCCCGGCAGGCTCCGGCGGCTATGTGATGGTTTCGGATGCAAAGGATGTTCTTACGGACAGCAAAGGAAATCAGATGGGCAATCTGGCCAGAGATCTGGTATTTGACAATGTCAATCCTTTTACGGATTATACCATGACATCCTACGTGTCACCAATGTATATCGGCAGATGGGGAGATTACTCCGTGGATGCGGATAACTCCGGTAATGCGGATAAGGAGAATGTGGAGAAGGCGCAGAAGAGACTGAAGGATCTGGGCTTTTCGGAAAACCTGGCAGGCAGCGTCAATATTTACTATGGCAATGTATTCCAATATAAACCGGAAACTTATGCGAAGAGCAAGATATATTATGACTTTGTAAAGAGGGATACCTCTACAGGTACAGACAACTCGTTGTTGGTACAGCTGACCCGAAAGTCAAGGACGGTTATCAATCCTAATAAAGTAGTAGAAGAACCTCTGACGGATGCAACGGTAACATTCGCAGGAACAGATACCGTAAGCGGGGATGACAAAGGATTCTATGAATCGGACGGAAACTACGAAAAAGGAAAGAACTATATGGCAAGGGTGAATCTGGATGCTATGAGTTATGTGGTTTCCGTACAGGGAACCGGTTTTACGAAGGCGTCCATTGATCCGTCCCAGTATATGTTCCCGGATAATTTCTGTGCAACAATCGATGGAGAAAGCACAGGTGTACGTACCAACGGAGATGCCCTGCTCGATATTGCAGACGGGGAGACGGAGTTTACCTTTGGTTTTTCCAATGGAGCTGCCGTGAAACCCAATAAGGCGATCGTGACCATTACCAGAAAGGGAAATGAGATCTACAAACAGACCATAAGAAGAGACAACAAAAGCAGCCTCTTTAAAATGTCCCTCAATACCCTGAAAGCAGGTGTTAAGGGCGGAGACAAGATGACCATACAGGGCGTTTTCTCCGAAACAGTGCAGAACAAAGAGGTGGATCACGTCTATCCTGCGGTTAATGTGGGGCTGACTTTCCAGAATAAGCTCAAAGCCGTGAAGGTGCTTTCCAGCTTCAAGACACCGTTTGATAAGGTACTCAAGCTGATCGGCAAGGTCAGCACAAAGTTTGATCTGCCATTGGATTATGATCTGGAAAGTCTGGGCAATAAAACACCATATACTGATCCAGAGACCGGATCCCAGATCAATTCGATCCAGGTAGCATTTGGCTATAACAGCACGGTCATGAAGGATCTGAAACAGCAGCAGTTAGAACATCGTGCCGAAAATAAGGGAGAGGGCATGAGCGGACGGGATAATATCCGTCAGTACATGGAGAATCTCATGGGTGATGATGGCAATGATGATAACAAAGATGATAACAAAGACGATGACAAGAAGACACCGGCTCCGACGAAGGCACCGAAGAAAGATCTGAATGAGAGTAAAAAGGCGGCAGAGAAAGCGCAGGCAAGTGCTGCACCGCAAAAGAGCAGCATGGGCACCAGCAGCTTTAATTTCAACTTTAGTGTAGCCGTGGTCCTGACAGTAGAATCCGGTATTGATGCGGCTGGAGAATCCGATGGAAATTACTATTTTAATTCGCTGGCGTTGATCGCCTCAGCGGATGCGGATTTCCAGTATTCGGTATCTTATATGACGCCGATCGGTATAGAGATCATCGCGGAACTGCAGGTGGGAGGAAAAGCTGTTGCAGCATTTTCGGCAGAGTCAGCAAATGGCAGTATGTATGATGATGTCTTTAACCTGACGAAGTCGAGTGCGGAAAAGGATGGAAATTTCCATCTGAATAAGAAAAATTTCTCTCTTTATACTAAGTTTATGCTGGCTCCGACCATTACTGTAGGTGCCGGTGTGGGCGTAGGAAAGGTTATCGGTGTGACCGTGTCAGGTACGGCAGACTTTGATTTTGGCTTTAACGTGCCAATCATGGGAGACAATGAATCCTCCGCAGGCTATGGAAATGTAACATTAAGTGCTGCATTGAAATTAAAGATACTTTTTATTAAGAAAAAGTGGACCCTGTATAAGGGCGAGAAGATGAGTCTCTTTAACTATGGTGCATCCGGTGTGGGAGCGATGCTTTCTGATTTCACAGAGAATTATCTCTATGAGGATATTGATGATGATTCTAACACAGAGAAATTTGCAAGAGATTACCTGAACGATCAGAGTAAATGGCAGCCGTATGATATGAGTGCCAAAGCGGTAGATGCCGGCAGGGAAATTGTTCTGCAGGAGGGAGCATATCCAAATCCTCAGTCCCGGATCGTCGAGATTGGAGATGAAAAGCTGCTGGCAGTCTTTCTGACGGATAAAGGCGACAGAGATGACATTAACCGCTCAGAGCTTGTATACAGTATCTCGAAAGATAACGGTGTAACCTGGTCTGTGCCGGTCAGTGTCAGTGATGACGGTACATGGGATGAAGCTCCGGCTCTTTACAAGGTGGGCAATGATAAGGTGCTTGTAACCTGGTCTGATGCCAGCCGCGAGTATACGAAGGATGATGACACGAAAACAGTCCTCTCACAGCTTGATATCAGCGGAGCATGGTTTGACATTAAGACACAGAAAATGGGAGAAGAATTTGCGATCACGCAGACGACAAAAGATGAAGTGATGGCAGATACGGATCCGATGATCGCGTACGACGACGAAACAAACCGTCTGGCGGTTTATTATACCAAGACAGATTACGAGGATACCAGAAGCGAGCTTGACGAGACAGCAAAGGGAGATATTGTATCAGACGAAAATGCAGATAATGTCGAAGAAGTTACCACATATGGTGATATTATTAACGGTTACAATGTGATCGCCTGCCGTATGGGAACACTGAAAGAAGACGGCATTACCTGGGATGCAGCAGATCCGGAGCTTCCGGAGGCATATGGACAGAGATTTATGGATCTGGGTGTCGCAGCAGTGGTATCCGAAAGTGCCATTGAAGTAAATACCGGTAAGACAGCAACGGTTGAGGATGAAAACGGAGATATGGTGGAGCGTCCGGTTACAGAGACAAGAACCGTAACCGATCTGATAGTTGACGAAAACAGCGATCCCCGTGTGGTTGATTCCGACAGCATTTCTTACAATGGTCTGTCCATATATGCGTACACCATTGACCGGGATGCAAATCTGGAAACCGCAAATGATCAGCAGCTTTATATGCAGATCTATAACTTTGAGGAGGATACCTTCCATCATCCGATCCAGATCACGGCAGATGCAATGCAGACAGCAAAACCGCAGTTTGTACGCTGCAAGGGAATGACGTATTTATACTGGCTCCATGGTGGAGATATCCAGTATCTCAATGTCAGTGACGTGGTTTCTTCCCTGAATACCGAAAACAGTTATCTGGAAAAGAAGCAGGTGACAATGAAGGATCAGACCACAAGGGAAGTTTATGTTCTAAATAAGTATAAGAATGATCCGGTCATAACAGCGATCCGGCACAGATCTGAGACAGATGCGGAGGGCAATGTAACGGAAGACAGGATCAGTGATTATGATGTGCAGGCAAATGATACCAGTATGTATGTTCTCTGGAGTGAGATAGACACCTCTGTAAAGGATAAGGAAAAAACAGGGGCGGCAAATACCATCCGAGAGACACAGCTTTACGGAGCATATTGTGAGCCGATGCAGGAAAAAACAGAGAAACTCTTTACATTTGAGGATACGGATGAAGTGACGTATCAGTTTACAGAAGGAAAAGATAACACCACATATCCGGTAAGCTTTACGGCTAAGAAGGATCTGACTCTGGAAGACGGGTCTACGCTGTCAGAGGGAGATGTATATAAGATTGATTACAGTAAGGAGGATGACCTCAATGGTCAGACTGGTGTCGTAAAGGCAGGAGATCCGGCAAAGGTGAAGTCGATCCGGTCATGTGACGGATATAACTGGTCTGAACCGGTACAGATCACGGATGGTAAGGGAGCCAATTATACAGATGTTTCCTTCCGGGTCAATGAGGACGGATGGATGCAGGCAATGTTTGCAAAGGGACAGCAGAAGCTTAATGACAACAATGTATTTGAGGAGGACGAAGCAGCAAAGGCTCTTTGTGTACAGAACTTTGTAGTAACGAGTGAACTTGTATGTGGCAAAATTACCACAGACAAGGAGCTTTACGCCCCAAATGAGAGTATTGCATTTACTCTTGATGTCACCAATGACGGACTGAAGCCGGTTACAGGTGCGCAGTATCGCATGTACCTGAAAAATGGAGATCAGATCCTCGGAGACGAGCCGGAATGGTCAGCTCTGGGGGATGTCAAAAAGGCAGATGATCAGGGGGTATTTCTGGGAGGAAATACCATTACACTCAGTGGAAATGGTGATCTGAATGTAGACAAAATTGGCGATACAACAATTGTTGTAGAAGTGAAACAAGGTGACAAAACAGAAACGTTGGAAAAGAAACTGGAGGAAAAAGAAGTATTAAGTATTCAGATAAACAATGCACAGCTTCTGGATGCAGAGACGGCCTCTGTCAATCTGCAGATTGCCAATAACGGCAACAAAGATTTCAAGGGAGACCTGCAGATTATGGACGGCGAGAATGTTCTTGTGGAAGAAAAGGCTTATGAAATTCCGTATGGGGAAAGCAAAAGCCTGGAGAAGAATATTGACATCAGCAAATGCAGATTTGGGGATGTCATGGTACAGGAAGATGGCAGCCGGAAGGATGCGGTCACTCTGACAGCGGGATATGGAGATATCAGACAGCAGTTTGAGGTAACCAGAGAGGTATCCGGATGGGAAGGAATTGCGGCAGATGCCGTAAAGAATATCAGCATTGGCCAATACGAGATCACAAAGGAGAGTGCTTCTGCTGATCAGAGCGTTCTCGATACGATCAGTTCTGTACAGCCGTTAAAGAAAGTAGATGGGACATTGGAAATGACAGAGGACCAGATTATGAAACTGGATACCATTTACGATGTGGATGATACGGATGGTCCCGGAAAGGATCTGAAGAAAGTCGGACTGGATGCAAAGGGAATTTTGAATACAGACTGGTCTGTATCGGATGACAGCGTCGCATATGTGGATGAAAACGGAGTTCTCGTTCCATTAAAAGAGGGCGAGGTCAGCGTGACGGCTAAGACGTATCCTGGTGGGGAAATGACGGAAGCCGATCCGTTTGTTCCGTCAGGAATCGAGGGAGAAAATAACGAAGACTTTGGTACGCTGGTTAAGACCGAAGGAGAAGGATGGTTCCGAAAAGACAGAGCGATGTATCAGGTGCCGGAGAGTCTGATCCGGACTACGACGGTTAAAGTGAAAGTCACAAAGGGAGCCGCAAAGCCGACGGAAACACCGGAAGTCACAGCGACAACGACACCGACAGAAACACCAACGGCAGCACCGGGTGGGACTCCTTCGGCTCAGCCGGGAGAAACCTCAACGGCAGCACCGGAAGTAACCCGAAAACCGGGAAAAACTTTGGCGAAGAAGACAACGCTGAAGGTAACCCTTCATAAAAATGGTGACAAAGTAACAGTGCAGTCTCTGCCGAAGGCAAAGATCACGACGGTTGTTTATAAGAATAAAAAGACAGCAGCGAAGGGAAAGAAATCAGGAATCCTTCAAAAATATGCAGTGGTTAAAACCAACAAAAAGGGTAAGATCACGATCAGACTAAAGAAAAAATTGAAAAAGAAACAGGCTGTCCGGGTAACTGCTGTGAAGAAGCCTTACAAGCAAAAGACAGTGGTCAAAGTGAAAAAATAATGTATCCGATCTGTGTTAACTGACCGGGTGTATCAGCAGTCCGGCGGGTCATACTGCCGGGCTGTTTTTCTGACAGGAAGGAATGTTGGAGATGGGGAAAAAAACAATAAGGCAAAAACGAAAAAAGTCATTTTATAGGATGCTTATGATGACAGAACTGCTGGTTACGGTTGTTACAGGAGGTATTCTGCTTCCCGGGAGGGCAGAAGCAGCCATACCGTCTCAGTGGTATGAAGGGGAAGAAGGATTGACAGCAGCCTGTGATGCGGCGGAAGGAATCGTGATCGCTGTGATTGATACCGGTGTTGATATGAATCATACTGCATTGCGTAACTGTCTGTGGGTGAATGAAGCGGAGCAGAATGGGAAGGAGGGGGAGGATGATGACGGAAACGGCTTTGTCGATGATGTGCATGGTTACAATATCTGGGGTGGAAATAGTGATATTACGGATTCGGATGGGCATGGAACGCATGTGACGGGAATTCTTGGAATGCAGACTGAGCAGGGGAGAAATTTTGGTTATGGGGCGCATATCATGATCGTAAAGGCAGGAAACAGCCGGAATGGATTCTCTGCAGAAAATTGTGTAAAAGCCATACAGTATGCCGTGCAAAACGGAGCCGATGTCATCACGATGTCCCTTGGGGGCGATTATCTGGATACAAAACTGGAAAAAGCCATTCACGAAGCATCCCGCAAAACGGTGATCGTGGCGGCGGCGGGAAATGAAAGTGCGGCAACCGGTGAGTCCGGTTTTTCGGACTCTGCCAATACATTTCCGGCGGGACTTTCTGATGTGCTCGGCGTCATGGCGTATGACAGCGACAGGGAGCTGGCGTGGTTTTCCAACTGGGATTATGCCCCGGGGACGGCAGTGGACTATGAGGTGGCAGCACCGGGGGTAGACATATATTCGACGTGGCCGGGTGACCGGTTTCAGAAACAGTCGGGTACCTCTATGGCGGCCCCGATTGCA
Organism: uncultured Lachnospiraceae bacterium; assembly: GCA_934339135.1. Classification (GTDB taxonomy): domain Bacteria; phylum Bacillota; class Clostridia; order Lachnospirales; family Lachnospiraceae; genus Jutongia. The sequence continues at coordinate 59,475 of CAKRHP010000012.1, forward strand.
GCCGGAGCCTGTGGGGCATTGGTGAGGAAATGGAAAGAAAATGGAAAATATGAGCCGTCAGCTATGATAGGCCAGCTGGTATTTACGGCAGATCAGTTTGTCAGGCTGACGGATCAAAAGGGAGAAGTTCATTCATTCCCAAGGATCAATCTGGAAAATGCATTGGAGACCACGCCACAGCCCCGACTGCATATCCGGAACATAACGGCAGATGACAGTATAAAGTGGGGGAGGGGCAATGAAAAAGACGGAATTCCACGGAAGGGAGAAAGCTTTCAGCTTCCCATGGAAATTTTTAATCTGTGGGTCGGAGCGGAAGATATCCGGTTATGTGTTGCGACAGACAATGAGTATGTTGCTGTCAAGCTGCCGGAGCAAAGCATGGAGTCTCTGGCGGGCAGAGCATCTATGAGGACAACCGATGAACAAAATGCAGTCATTACTTTTTCGGATCATATGGAAAAGGGACAGAGTGTCTGTCTGGACATTACATTGCGTTACAGAAACGGGTACACAGAAGATGGAAAAGAATATATTACAACAGGAAAGCTTTTGTTGAAGGAAGGGGAAAAGGAGATTCTGTACTGCGAGGAGCAGTTTGGACAGGAGCCGCTTCCGGAGTTAAATCCGGAGGTATCAGAGACCCCGGAACCGGAAATAACCCCGGAGGTATCAGAGACCCCGGAACCGGACATAATCCCGGAGGTATCAGGGACCCCGGAACCGGACATAATCCCGGAGGTATCAGGGACCCCGGAACCGGACATAATCCCGGAGGTATCAGAGACCCCGGAACCGAGAATAATCCCGGAAGTATCAGGGACCCCGGAACCGGAAATAACCCCGGTGATGCAGGGAACGCAGAAGTCTGTGACAAAAACGGCGAAAAAACGGAAGCGTATTCTGGTGAAGAAAAATGCGAAAAGACTTATCGTTATCACAGAAGCAAAAGCAAAAATAATTGTAAAGATCTATCCTAAAAATAGGACAGAAAACAGAAAACAAAAAGGAAGAAGATATTATATTTATCAGGGAAAAGCAGATAAAAACGGAAGATACGTGTTGAAAACAGGAAGGATAAAAAAGAAATGCATCATAGAGGTGCGGGTATGTAAAAAAGGAAAAACAGCAGCAATTCAGAAATGGAGATTATCATGTTAACAGATATCAGAAGCTTATTAACAGAAAATAATATTGATCCGGCAGAGACGGTATACGCAGAACTTCCTGCAAAAATTACGGAATATCCCATTACTATTGGAGACTTTAATACGATCGTTTCCGGTGCGGAAACGGTGGAACAATTTTCCGGACTGCTCGATGGCAAAGAACATTTTTTTGCAAAACTTGATACCATCACGGAATATGCCGGATGTGAAGAGCAGATCAAAAAACTGACAAAAACGCTGAAAACAAAGGATACTTCCGGTCAGATCCTTGATTGGGAGGAAAGGATAAAATTAAAGCAGGAGAAAAAGCAGCTGGGAAAAAGGAAGAAAGAGATTATCCGGAAACTGGAGGAAGAAATGGTGGAGGAATATGGATTTGATTTTCGAAAAAGGAAAGCGATCATCTATAAAAATACTGTTTATTTTTCCTGGTTTGATGATCTGCAGAAGATGTTTCCTATGCTGGCCAAGATCCGGACAGAAGATATCCGGCAGATTCCTCTCTTTGTTTCACATCTGGAAAAACTCAGAGAGGCGGTTGATCGTAAGGAGACGGTCGGATTTGTTGGAGGACCGTGCCTGTTTGGGGTTGACGAGGTATTGATAGAATTTCAGACAGAAGATGGACAGACAGAAATTTTTGACTGCAGCTGCGGACGGCGGTGTCTGGCACAGGCCGCCATATGGGGAGGGGAAAGCATAGAGGATTACCTGGCAGATAAAGGAGAAAAAATCTGTTCTTTTCGCTTTTTAAACCGTAAAACAGGAGTCACAAGACAGGAATATGACAGTATCCGTTATTTGTTTGCCACGGCAGAGGTGTTTCATGGGAAAATTGTGATCCCATTGCCGGATCTGTCCTATTTTAAATACATGGAGAAATCTTTATGTAAGCTTTCGGAGTTTATGGTCAAAAGGATCATGAGTGAATTCCGCCGGGAATGTTATTGTATTACAGACAAATATGTCCGGGTGATCGGGGAGATCGCACGGGAATATCCACAGATTGAATACACGGTGGTGCATCACCGGAACAGGGAATTGTGCCGGTTGTTTGAGCAGTGCAGAGAAAAGTATATCAAGGACTCGTCCTATATGCAGAAGATTACCGGCAGAGATCAGAAGAAAGAGGCGGTTGTGGATTATATTACAATGCTGGCACTGCCTTATTATATCTACGGGACATCGTATGTGGTGCAGGTAGACAGTGTAGATGAAACCGATTCCGGCAGGAAATGTAATAAAATTCACGGACAGGATATGGAATTGATCCAGATTTTATATCCGGAGTATTTGAGCAGTGATGGGAAACATACAATATATAATACGTCTTTGGAACATAAAGATTATCTGGAAATGGAGGAACGAATTGAAAAAATATAAATGGATCGGATGGACGGCAGGAATTATTCTGGCTGCTGTAGGTGTGGCACTGTTTCTGATCCGGTATTATAAACCGGAAAAGAATGTGACCACAAAAACGGACACGTTGAATCTGGTGATCCTGGACAGCGGTGATTACTATTATTCCGATGATGGCATTGAACATGGCATTGACCTGGCATTAAAAGATTTACAAAAAGAGCAGGGAATTACCATAAAAGTAAAGCGTGTCGATGACGGGGGCAATTATGTCAATGGCATTTCTCTGGCAAAAGCACTGTCCGAGGATGACCGGGTAGATGCAGTGATCAGTTTTCAGAATTTTGAATCCATTGGGGCAGAGGTGGATTTTTTTGAACAGGAGCAGAAGCCGTTTATTGTTACCATGGGATGCTATGATGAGGTTGCGGAAAAGGGTTATTCCTATCTGCTCACCGATTTCCTGAGTGGGAAAATGATCGGAGAACGGATCGGAGAATATCTCAAAAGCAAAAAAAACTGTCGCGTAGCACTGTGCCATTCGGATACAGCTTTTGAAAAGGATGAGATGAAAGGAATCCAGTCCGTGGTCAACAGATCAGATGAGATGAACATATACCATACCCAGACAGGACCCTTTGATGATTCCGGACTTGCGCAGCTTTTAACGGATTGTGACAAACTGGAGATTGATGCCGTGATCGCAAATTTTTATACTCAGACAGACAGTGCCTGGCTGCTTTCCGGGCTTCGGAAGAAACGCCCCGGGATGATGGTGGTAGGAGATTATGCGCTGGATAGTTCTGAAATATTAAAGGAATACGGAAAAGATCTGGAAGGCGTCGTGATTGTTCCTGTTTACCCATATCAGGAAAGTGAAAAACTGCAGAAGTTTACCGCACGTTATGAACAGGAATGCGGTGCAGAATTTTCTACGGCGGCGGTACAGTATTATGATCTGTTCCGTATGCTTGGCAAAGCAGCAAAGCAGAAAGCATCAGGGCGGGAGCTGATGAAAACAATGAAAAATGAAAAGGGATATGAAGGCGTGGCAGGGACCATCACATTTGATGAAAAAGGACGTCTTTTTGTCGAAAACTGTCCGGTATTTGTCTGCAGAAACAGCAGATTTGTCCGGTTAGATTAGTATATACAGGGAAAGGAGGGAAAACAGGATGAAACAGGGACTTTTTCAGGAAAAAGCAGTGGAAAGCCTGGCAGCACCGGAACAGCTGGATCAAAGGATACGGATCATTCCATCCGGCGGGTGGATCATATTTGCAGCTGTTGTGGTCGGAGTGGCGGCGGCTCTTTTGTGGGCATTTTTGGGGACAGTGTCCAGTGGAGCCGATTATCAGGGCGTTGTTTTTGACTATAATGATGTATTAAGTGTGCGGACACAGCAGGATGGTCTGCTTCGGGATGTACTGGTGGAAGAAGGCGATCAGGTTTCGCGGGGAGATATTATTGCCGTCATAAACAGCGAGGAATCCCTGCAGCAGATCAGTTACCTGAGAAAACAGCAGAAACGCTATTCAAAGGGATCAGAGGAATATCAAAAAATAGAAGAAGAGGTGCGAAGCTATCAGGCAGGATATATGCTGCGAAGCACTGTAGATGGAGTAGTGCAGAAAATATTGCTTTCCGGACAGGCCGTGAAGAAGGGGGATGCAGCGGCAGTCATTGTACCGCAGGATGAATACAGTTACCAGGAGGTATACATTTATGTGCCTAAGGAGGAGATCGGTGCATTGGCGATCGGTATGGAGGCGCAGATCACTCCCTCTTATGTCATGCGGGAGGAATATGGATATGTAGAGGGAGTGATCTCTCATATTGACGACAATATCGTGACAGAAAATCATATCATAAAGCACATGGGAACGATGGATTATGTAGAGAAACTGCTTCCGTCCCAAAATTGTGTAGAAGTGACTATACAGCTCAGTGTCCGTGAAAACGGACAGGGAGGATATGTCTGGTCTAACCCGAAGGGGGAGGCACTTCGTATTAAATCCGGTGACCGGTGTAAAGTTCGCATCATCAAACAGGAATATCATCCTTATGAATTGATCATAAAAGAAATGTAACGGAGGCGGATATGAGAAAGATAAAAAAAGTACCCGTGATCCTTCAGATGGAGGCAGTGGAATGTGGAGCCGCTTCGCTGACCATGATCCTGGGATATTATAAAAAATATATTCCATTGGAAAAGATGCGGATTGAATGTAATGTGACCAGAGACGGAAGCTCCGCAAAATACATTATGAAGGCAGCCATGCGTAACGGACTGGAGGCAAAGGCCTACAAAATAAATCCGGAGCAGATCCGGCAGAGGGAAGATTTTCCCATGATCATCCACTGGAACTTTAATCATTTTGTGGTTCTTTGCGGTTTTGATAGGGAATATGCGGTGATCAATGATCCTGCTTCCGGAAGGATCCGGGTGGAACCGGATGTTTTTGACCGGTCATTTACCGGTATTGCCATGTGTTTCCGGCCTGGAGAAGATTTTTTGACGGGAGGAAAACCTGCAACCGGCAGAAACTTTCTGGGGCAGGAACTCGCCCGGATGAAACCGGCATTGTTTTTTGTGACGGTACTGGGGGTTATCTACAGCCTGATCCAGATATTGTCACCGGTATTCTATAAGATTTTTACCGACCGGATCCTTTTGGGAGGGGCACCGGAGTGGATGGAGCCGTTGATGCTTATCATGCTGGCGGCAGCAGCGGCTCTTTTGGTCAGTGGATGTCTGAAAAATCTGGTTTTGCAAAAGATGATGGCGAGATTCCGGATCCGTAATGCCTCCCGGTTTTTCTGGAAGCTCCTTCGTCTTCCTATGTCTTTTTTTGACCAGCGTTTTAGTGGAGACATTGTATCTCGGGAGGAAAATAATGAGGAGATTGCTGCTATTTTATTTCAGAGGGTTGTCCCATCGGTAATGGATCTGGTGCTGGTGTGTTGTCTGATACTTTTAATGTTTCTTTTAGATCCCCGGATGGCGGGAATAGTGCTGGCGGCGGGAGTCCTGCAGCTGTTATGCATACTGGTATTGACGGAAAATTACGGAAACTTAAGCCGTGGACTTGGACGGGATGGAGGAAAATTATCCGGGATCAAGCTTTCGGGGATTTCCATGATCGAAACAGTAAAAGCCAGCGGGGCAGAAAGAGGGATTGTCGAAAAAATACTGGGTTGTCAGGCAAAGTATGATAATGCGGCTCTGAAAATGACATCCGGCAGGATCTATCTGGAAATTCTACCGGCACTTCTGGCAGGAATCTGTAACGGATTAATTCTGATCCTTGGCATACAGGCTGTGTTTCAGGGGAGGCAGACCATCGGTACGCTTGTTGCGTTTCAGGCATTCCTGCAGTTGTTTTTTTCTCCCATGGCATCCCTGACGGGATGTATTCAGGCGATGCAGGAGATGAAGGGAAGTATTGAGCGTGTTCAGGATGTTTTGGAATATGAAGAAGAGATAGATGAAGCAAAGATATTTCGCAGGGAACAGGCAGGAAAAGAGCGGCTGGAAGGAAAGATTGATATGAGAAATATCACGTTTGGCTATAGTCCTGCAGCAGATCCGTTGATCAGGGATTTTCAAATGCATGCAGAACCCGGGCAGGTGATCGCCCTGGTGGGAGGCAGTGGAAGTGGAAAATCTACGCTGGCAAAGCTGCTATGCGGTTTATATCCATGCAGTTCCGGGGGGATTTTTTATGATGATATACCCCTGGCAGAACTGGATCATTATCTTTTTCGTTCTTCGGTGGCAGTGGTGGATCAGAATATATCATTGTTTGGAGGAACCATACTGGACAATATCACCATGTGGAATGAAGAGATCAGCATGGAAAAGGTGGTGGAGGCCTGTAAGGATGCCTGCATTCATCAGGATATTCTCATGAGAAAGGATGGGTACGGGTATGAGATCAGCGAAGGGGGTTCCGATTTTTCAGGCGGACAGAGGCAGCGGCTGGAGATTGCCAGGGCATTTGTTATGGATCCGGCGGTCATGATCCTCGATGAGGCAACCTCTGCACTGGATGTGATGACAGAGCATAAGATCATGGATGCGGTCCGTAAAAGGGGACTTACCTGTATTATTATTGCCCACCGGTTATCAACGATCCGTGATGCAGATGAGATCATTATGCTGGAGCGTGGTGTAGTGAAGGAAAGAGGAACCCATGAGGAATTGATGAAGCAGAAGGGTGCTTATGCGGCACTGCTGCAGTCGGATCAGTGAAAGGAGAAGGGTTTGGATCAGATAGAAAAGAAAAGGGAACGGGAGAGGAGAATGCTTCAGGAATCCTGTCTGCAGTTGTATGATCTGCTGGAAAGTGACAAAGAAACAGTGGGAGGCACGGTACAGAGGGAGCAGGAGCAGATCCGGCGGGCACTGCAGTATTTTCGTATGCCGGAAAAGGGATCTGTGGCAGAGATGAAGCAGGAAACCGTAGAACAAATGCTTCACCGGAGTGGCCTGTTTACAAGAAGGATTACTCTGGACGGTGCATGGTGGAAAGAGGCATCGGTGCCGGTCCTGCTTATGGATGAGGAAGGGATGCAGTATGTGGCGGTTCCCTCCGGAGGGAGAAGGTATGGCATCTGGAAGAATGGAAAAGAGCAGCTGCTGAATTCCAAAAATGCGGCAAGCTTTCGGAACACAGCATATTGTCTTTATAAACCATTTCCATCGGATCAAAAGGGGATGAAAATGGTATGGCGTTTTTTGTGGGAAAGCATTTCTCTGCGGGATCTGTTTGTGATCTTGGGGATCAGTCTGTTGGTAGAGTTATGCGGCATGATCCTGCCATATATTAACAGCGTTGTGTATAATACGGTCATTCCTTCCGGGACATCCAGGCAGATTCCGGGAATCGTGGTGCTTGTGATCAGTACGGTGTTCTTTTCTGCTTTGATCTCATTATATAAAGAAATATCCGTGGCGCGGATTGGAGAAAAAATGAAAACAGCAGGACAGAGTGCTGTCTGGTGGCGTCTGATGCAGCTTCCGGTATCCTTTTTTAAGAGATATGATTCGGGAGAATTATATCAGCGGGCCGATGCGATAGACGATATCTGCAGGACGATTGGAGGCAGGATGCTGCCATCTGTTCTGACGGCAGCTTTGTCCGTTATATATCTGTTTCAGGTGTCCTTTTTTGCGGATTCGCTGTTATTGCCATCTGTGGTGATCATTTTGGTACAGATGGTCAATATCATGCTGACCGGGATCTGGCAGATACGTCTCCGGGAAAAAGAAAATAAAGTACATACGCAGGTGACAAGCATTTCATTTCAGTTGATCCAAGGAATTCAGAAAATAAAAACGGCAGGAGTGCAGATCCCGGCGTTTAGAAGATGGTCAGAGGCATGGAAGAATATGCCGGTCATGGGCCATCCCTGGATCACGATCTCACCTGTCATTGGAAAGGTCATAGCGCTGGGAGGGAGCATTGCATTATATTGTATTGCATGGAAAAGCGAGATATCCGCCTCCGATTATATTGCGTTTCAGACAGCATTTTCTTCCTTTGTAGTATCGATCATGATGCTGGCAGACTTTGGATTTCAGTTTGGAAGCCTGAAGCCGGCGGTGGATATGTTACGTCCTCTGATGGAGGAAGAGCCGGAGCTTTATGAGGATCGGGAATATGTAGAAAAACTGGCGGGAAACATTGAACTTAACCAGGTTCGTTTCCGCTATATACCGGATATGCCTTATGTTCTGGATGGTCTCAATCTGCAGATCCGGGCAGGGGAATACCTTGGAATTGTGGGAGAATCCGGCTGCGGCAAGTCCACATTGATGCGTATTCTCCTTGGTTTTGAAACGCCGGAAACAGGTTCTGTTTATTTTGATGGGCGGGATCTGGGGCAACTTGATCTTCCTTCTCTGCGGCGTCAGATCGGAGTAGTACTGCAGGATGGAAAATTATTTGCCGGTGATATTTTTGACAATATTGCGATCTGTGCTCCTTGGCTTACCATAGATGAGGCATGGGAAGTGGCAGAACGGGCAGGTTTTGCACAGGATATCCGTCAGATGCCCATGGGAATGTTTACTGTGATCTCTGAGGACGGGGGTGGGATTTCCGGCGGACAGAGGCAGCGGCTGCTGATCGCCAGGGCACTTGCCGGTGATCCGGGCGTTCTTTTGTTTGATGAAGCCACGTCGGCACTGGACAATGAAACTCAGTCGAAAGTAGTGGATACCTTGAAAAATATGGATTGCACTCGTCTGGTGATCGCACATCGTCTGTCCACGATCCGGGACTGTGACAGGATCATTTATCTGGAGCATGGACGGGTGGCGGAACAGGGAAACTACAAAGAACTAATGGAAAAAAATGGGAAATTTGCAAAAATGGCACAGCGCCAGCTTTTGTAGAAAAGAGGTGACATAAAATGTTTTCAGCTTTTAGAAGATTGGAAATGAAACAAAAGGATGCCTTTATTTTACTGGTGGCATTTCTGCTGTTTCTTGTGGGAATATTGTTATGGTGGTTTTTTCCACAGACCGCTTCGTGGAAAAAAACGATTGAAAATCCGTATTTTGCCACGAGGGACCATCAGGGAAACCACTATATTATCAATAACGGAAAAAGTGAAGTGCTCAGGATATCCAAAGAGAACCTGATCACAGCAGATATATCGTGGAACAATCATGAGGAGGATTGTTTTGGAGAAGCGGACGAGGCAGCAGTGGACAGGGACGGCAATATTTATATACTCGATGTCCTTTGGAATGATACCGGGCTCGGACTGGCGATGGAGCGCGTTCTGCGTTATACTCCCGATGGAAAATTTGACCGGGTTGTATTTGAAAATGATTATTCCGAAACCATGATCACCAAACGTCATTTATTTTCTCTTGTATGTGTCAACGATGAGATCCGTTTTGCGGCTGTTGATACGGACGGAAAAGGGTTTTCGACATATGTACTGAAAAAGGGACAGAACCAGGCGGAGCAGTTTACATCATTTGCGTGGGAAAGCGCAGTTGAGATTCAGGATTTTGCTCTGGATCAGGACAGGGGGTACTTTGTAATTAAAAACGGAACGATCTATTCCTTTGGCGATGCCGGGATCAAGGTGGTATATCAGGTGGCGGACAGAGAATATATGCTTCCGTACAGCTTATCCTGTCAGAAAGGGGAGCTTTATTTTTCAGATATCTGCAATCAGGCGGTCTACAGAATGAGGGGAGACCGGGCAGAGCTTTTATATGGAAAGGAAGATTTTGAAAAGCTTACCTCCCGCAAGACGGAACAGGATATTTTAGAAACCATCAATGTCACCGGAAACGGGGAAGCGCAGATTTTATCGGTCACCTGGAACAGTGGAGTGACAGAGATCGATATGGAAAGCAGCCGGAATGTCAGTCCGTCTGTTACGAACAGGTACACGCCGGTATCCCGTATGCTTTTTTTCCTTCGATATATTTGTTTTGGAGTGGCCGGTCTGACGGCTGTTTATTATCTGGCTGTTTTAATGAAATATCTGATCGTTTCCCGCACATTGGTCAAAAAGAAATTTACGATTTTTATGATACTGGGGGTCAGCATTTCCGCGATGGTTGTCATGATGAGCATGCTTCGGAGATTTAAGGAAAACTATGTGCAGGAGCAGATCAGCAGCATGTGTACCGTGACCCAGATCGCATCCGAGATCATGGATGTGTCTGCGTTGAAGCATGTAACGTATCCGTCGGATTATGGTTCCGCAGATTACCGGAAGCTGCAGGACTGTATGAATGATCTCATCGATATGACCAGCGAGTACAGCGAAAATTTATATTGTAATATTGTCAAGGTGTCGGGAGACAGAGCTTATGCGCTGGCGTATCTTGACAACTCCGTGGGGGCTTATTTTCCATTGGACGAAAGCGAGGCGGCAGAGGCAAAGAAGGTATACAGGACAGGAGAGAAGCTGATCAATGACGGAAAACAGGACGCAACGGGTTCCTATGTTTATGTAAAGACTCCGGTAAAGGATCGGAATGGAAAGGTGGCCGGCATCATAGAGATCGGTATGGTGTCGGATACTCTGTCAGGAATGATCGATTCCATGAAAACCAAGATTATGGTAGAGATCGCGTTGATGGTCATTATTGCGGTATTTATTCTTAATGAATGTCTGGCGTTTATTGAGGATCGTAAGGAATGGATCCACAAAAGAAAAAGAGGAGGGAAAAATTGTTTTCCTGTCCCATATCTGAGGATCATGACATTTTTCGTATTTGCGGCATATAATATGCCCACCAGTTTTCTGCCGGTGTATATTGAGAAGTTTTACCGGGAGAGTTTTCCGATCTCGAAGGAACTGGCGGGCTCCCTGCCTCTTACTGTTAATTTTGCCATGATAGGGATCATTTCCCTGTTCTGTACGGGCCTTTTGAGGAGATTCGGGTTTCGGATCGTCATGACGGCAGGGGCGCTGTGTTGTGGCATGGGAGAGCTTTCCATGGCACTGGCGGAAAATTATGCCATGGTTCTGGCAGGCCTGATCCTGGGAGGCATGGGATGCGGTCTGGTTATGAATGGTCTGTCCATTATTGTGGCAAACCAGAATGGAGAAGACCAGACAAAGGGATTTTCGGTGATCAATGGTGCCATATTATCCGGAATGATCTGCGGCACTGTTATTGGTGCAACTCTGGCGGAAAATCTGGGAGAATCAAGGATGTTTTTCTTCTCGGCAATGATCTGGGTAAGCATGCTGATTTTGATCTTTGTCACAGGCGGGGTCTTTCATATGTCCGGAGAAAAGGGGGAAAAGCATACGGGGAAGCTTGCCTTTTTGTTCTCCGGTTCCGTGCTTGGTTATCTGCTTCTGGTGGTGATCCCTTATGTGATCATTAACGGATTTACCAGCTATTTTCTGCCGGTCTTTGGTGACAGTTACGGTCTCAGTGAGTCGCAGACCAGTCTTTTACTTGTCATGAATTGCCTGGTGGGAATTTTCCTCAGCGAAGCATTGACAAATCTTACCATGAAATATCTGGGAAGAGGCGCTATTTATCTGTCCGGAGCTCTTTCTCTGGGAGCGGTGCTTCTGTTTGGATATTTTCAGAATCTGACGATGCTGGCACTTACGCTGTTTCTTTTGGGAGCTTCCAAAAGCTTTGGTGCGGCGGGGCGGGAAATCCTGTTTTGCAGACAGCCTGTGGTGGCACAATACGGAGAGGATGAAGCCATGGGGTATTATAATCTGGCGGACAATCTGGGAGAATCCATTGGAACCATGGTGTTTGGCGGAATGCTCAGCATAGGGCTGGTGACAGGTATGTGGATCTTTACGGGGATCTCTGCCGTGACCCTTGGTATATATACATTGATGGGTAAGCAAAAGAAATAAATCATAAAAACGCATAAATTGAAAAATGGGTATTGCAATCGTGTGAAAAATGTTGTAAACTATTGATTTGTGATACGTTTATTTTTCCTTGTTCTCTCCTGTCAGGGTAAAGCATGCAGGGACATGCCGCAGCCGGTTATCACACGGAGGCGGAGCCATGGAGAGAGCCAGAGACCAAAAGGAGGTACAGACAACTATGAACAAGTATGAATTAGCGTTAGTTGTCGATGCTAAGATCGAAGAGGATGTAAGAGTAGCAACTGTCGAGAAAGCAAAGGACTATGTAACAAAATTCGGCGGTAACATCACAAATGTGGATGAGTGGGGCAAGAAGAAGCTTGCTTACGAGATCCAGCATATGAAGGAAGGCTACTACTACTTTATTCAGTTCGATGCTGAGGCAAATGTTCCGGGACAGCTTGAGCAGGCAGTCCGCATCATGGATCATGTTCTCAGATTCTTATGCATCAGACAGGAAGCATAGGAGAAAGGAAGGTGTTTCCTAAGTGAATAAGGTAATTTTAATGGGTCGTCTGACCCGTGATCCGGAGATCCGTTATTCTTCCGGAGAGAATCAGACAGCAGTTGCAAGATATACACTTGCAGTCGATCGTAGATTTAAACGTCAGGGAGATGAGCAGACAGCAGATTTTATTAACTGTGTCGTTTTTGGCAGAGGTGCAGAGTTTGCTGAGAATTATCTTCATCAGGGTACCAAGATTGTGGTAACCGGACGGATTCAGACAGGAAGCTATACCAACAAGGAAGGCAACCGTGTTTATACGACCGATGTAGTTGTAGAGGAGCAGGAGTTTGCCGAGAGCAAAGCGGCTGCAGCAAACTACAACGGAAACAGAGATGGCTACCAGCAGGCTCCATCAAGACCTGAGCCGACACAGGCAGCAGGAGATGGATTTATGAACATTCCGGATGCCATCGAAGAGGAATTGCCATTTAACTAGACTTAGATGGCGGAGATTATGATTAGGAGGTTTTATCATGGCTTATAATAAAGGCGATAGAGACGGTGCTCCGGCAAAGAGAAGACCGATTCGCAGAAGAAAAAAAGTTTGTGCTTTCTGTGCAGATAAAGAGCATGATTTCATTGATTACAAGGATACCAATAAGTTAAAGAGATATGTCTCTGAGAGAGGTAAGATTCTTCCTAGAAGAATTACCGGAAACTGTGCAAAGCATCAGAGAGCTCTGACAGTCGCTGTAAAGCGCGCTCGTCACGTAGCACTTATGCCATACACTACAGATTAATAGTCAGACAGACTTATGAGCGGCAGCTCTTTCGAAGTGATTCGGGGGGGGCTGTCGTTTTTTTGTTAGGAAAGCGGAAGGAGATAATATATTAATTAAGTGGCTTCCAGATATGCAATTGTATTTTTGAAAATTCTTATATTTGTGTTTATCCGGGTCTTTTGCTTGAAAAAGCTGCCGCTTTGTGCTATTCTGTCTGAATGAGCGGTATTCGGAGAGAAACTGCATCAGGGAGCACGGCTGGGGCTGTGCTGATATATGATATGACAGACGATAGTGGAAATGATTTCAATGAGACTGGGGGCAGATGCATCCCATCACCACAGGGAGGTTTCCTATGAGGATCGGAATAATAGGAGCTGGAAAGGTCGGAACGACATTGGGGAAATACCTGTCCATTCATGGAGTGGATGTCACCGGATTTTACAGCCGTACGCAGGAAAGCGCTGACGAAGCAGCGACTTTTGCGGAGACAGGAACATATTCTTCCCTTCACGAGCTGGCGGAGAAGAATGATGTTATTTTCATCACGACGCCGGATGGCGTGATCTCTCAGGTATGGGAGGAGCTTTTGCAGCAGGATATTTCCAATCGCATGATCTGTCATTTTAGTGGTTCATTATCATCTCATGTATTTTCTGGTCGGGAAGAGGCAGGAGCCTTGGGTATCTCGATGCATCCGATGTACGCGTTCAGCGACAAATTCCATTCATACGAACAATTTCATACAGCGTACCTGACACTGGAAGGCGACCCGGAGGCGGTTACAGTCATGAAACCTATGTGGGAAGAGCTTGGTCATCATGTGCTGACTCTGAAGGCACAGGACAAGATCAAATATCATGCGGCAGCAGCCATGGCGAGCAATGAAATGCTTGGTCTCATGCAGGCGAGCCTTGATGTCCTGTCAGAATGTGGATTCTCCGAAGAGGATTCCATGGCACTTCTGACACCGTTGGTACAGGGCAACATCGCATCTATGCTGGAGAACGGCTGCGTGAATGCACTGACAGGACCGGTGGAACGAGGGGATGCCCAGACAGTCCGGAAGCATCTGCAGGCACTGGAGGGGAGTGAGGCAGGAAGGATCTATCAGAGCCTTGGCAGTACCATGGTAAAGCTTGCGAAGCGGCGAAATCCGGACAGGGACTATGCACTGCTCCGGAAGCTGTTTGAGGGGGCTGCGGATGAAAAGATATCGCAGGCCGAAAGAGATCTGTCCGGAGTGGCTGCGGATGAAAAGCGTCTGCAGATGGGAGGAGATCCGTCCGTAAAATGGAACAGAACAGAAATCGTTACTGATTACACACAGACGTGAGCAGTGACAGGAAATGCGACTATCGAGAGGATAGCGGATATTCAGAAAGGCTGGTAATCAAATGAAAAACACAGTACAAACATGGAGACAGGCAAAACAGGATGGCGTAAAGATCGCAATGCTCACCGCATACGATTACTCTACGGCAAAGCTGGAGGACGAGGCAGGAATTAACGGAATTCTGGTAGGAGATTCCCTTGGAAATGTGATCCTTGGATATGAGGATACACTTTCCGTAACCATGGAGGATATGATCCACCATGGAGCGGCTGTTTCCCGTGGAGCCAAAAACGCCCTTGTGATGATCGATATGCCATTTATGTCATATCAGACATCTGTTTATGATGCGGTTGTCAATGCAGGACGCCTGATGAAGGAAGGTCGCGGCAATGCGGTAAAGCTGGAGGGCGGCAAGGAAGTCTGCCCGCAGATCAAAGCCATCGTGGATGCGGGAATCCCGGTATGTGCCCATCTGGGACTGACCCCACAGCATGTCAATGCATTTGGTGGCAATAAGGTACAGGGAAAGAGCTCAGAGGCTGCCCAGAGTATTATTGATGCTGCACTTGCCGTACAGGAAGCGGGAGCTTTTGCGGTTGTTCTGGAATGTATTCCGGCAAAGCTCGCACAGATCATCACAGACAAGCTGGAAATTCCAACGATCGGTATCGGTGCCGGTGTGGGCTGCGATGGACAGATCCTGGTATATCAGGATATGCTTGGAATGTTCTCGGATTATTCTCCAAAGTTTGTAAAACGGTTTGCTGAGGTCGGAGAGGTCATGAAGGAGGGCTTTGCCAAGTATATTAAGGAAGTACAGGAAAGCACTTATCCGGCTGAGGAACATACTTTTAAGATAGATGACGACGTATTGGACAAGTTATATTAATTAGCGGGAAAGGAAGTAAGACAAAATGAAAATTGTAAATACAGTAGCAGAGGTAAGAGAACAGGTAAAAGAATGGAGAGAACAGGGTCTGACCGTAGGATTGGTGCCAACCATGGGATATCTCCATGAGGGTCACAAAAGTCTGATCGACCGTGCCGTAGCAGATAATGACCGCGTGGTTGTCAGTGTATTTGTCAATCCGATGCAGTTTGGACCAAGCGAGGATCTGGAAAGCTATCCAAGAGATATGGACAGGGATGCCGCTCTCTGTGAGGATGCAGGAGCAAGCCTGATCTTTCATCCGGAGCCATCGGAAATGTATCATGATGATTTCTCAAGTTTTGTGGATATGAGCACGCTGACTGGCGGTCTTTGTGGAAAGACAAGACCGATTCATTTCCGTGGAGTTTGTACTGTGGTTTCCAAGCTTTTTAATATCGTGACACCGGACAGGGCATATTTCGGACAGAAGGATGCACAGCAGCTGGCGGTGATCCGTCATATGGTATCCGATCTCAACTTCGGTATCGAAATCGTGGGCTGCCCGATCATCCGCGAGGAGGACGGACTTGCCAAAAGCTCCAGAAATACGTATCTCAGCCCGGAGGAGAGAAAAGCAGCTCTCGTATTATCACGCTCTTTGAAGCTTGGGAAGAAGCTGATCGAGGACGGCGAGAAGGATGCCAGGAAGGTGATCGCAGCCATTCGTGCAGAGATCGGGAAGGAGCCTCTGGCAAAGATTGATTATGTAGAGATCGTAGACTGGAATACTCTGGAACCGGTAGAGAGCACAGAGGGAGAAATCCTGACGGCAATGGCGGTTTATATCGGCAAAACAAGACTGATCGATAACTTTATTAAGTAATAAAAGGAGATTGAACAATATGCAGATTACAATGTTAAAGGGCAAGATCCATCGTGCCGTGGTACAGCAGGCGGAGCTCAATTATGTAGGAAGTATTACTGTAGATCCGGAGTTGATGGAGCAGGCAGGGATTCTGGAATATGAACTGGTTCAGATCGTCGATGTGGAAAACGGTAACCGCTTTGAGACATATACCATTGCCGGAGAGCCGGGCAGCGGCATGATCTGCCTGAACGGAGCAGCGGCAAGACAGGCACAGGTAGGAGATCATGTGATCATTATGTGCTATTGCCAGATGACGCCGGAGGAGGCAAAGGATCATAAGCCGAAGGTAGTTTTTGTCGATGAACAAAATCATATCAGCCGTGTGACAAATTATGAAAAGCACGGACAGTTATCGTAAGGCTGAAAAGATCTGATCGGGATGTTGTATTTATATCACGATAAGCTGTCCTAAAAACAGGACAGCTTATACAGCGAGGAGAAATGGACATGTTAAAGGGAAAAACAATCGTACTGGGTGTGACAGGCAGTATTGCCGCTTATAAAATTGCAAATCTCGCAAGTATGCTGGTAAAGCTTCATGCAGATGTGCAGGTGCTTATGACACAGAATGCCACCAATTTTATTCATCCAACGACATTTGAGACGCTGACAAGCCACAAGTGTCTGATCGATACATTTGACCGCAATTTTCAGTACAGTGTAGAGCATGTGGCTCTGGCCAAGCAGGCGGATGTGGTTCTGATCGCACCTGCCTCTGCCAATGTGATCGGTAAGCTTGCCAATGGCATTGCAGATGATATGCTGACCACAACGGTTATGGCATGCCGCTGCAAAAAGATCATTTCTCCGGCGATGAATACGGCTATGTATGAGAACCCCATCGTCCAGGACAATCTTAAAAAATTAAAACATTACGGTATGGAGATCATCGAACCGGCAGTGGGATTACTGGCATGTCACGATGTCGGAGCCGGAAAGCTGCCGTCCGAGGATATCCTGTTACAGTATATTTTGAGAGAGGCCGCCTGCGAGAAGACCATGGCAGGTAAGCGGGTTCTTGTAACAGCAGGCCCTACTGTGGAAGCGATCGATCCGGTCCGTTATATTACCAATCATTCTACCGGAAAGATGGGATATGCTATTGCGCGGGAGGCAATGCTTCGGGGGGCACAGGTAACGCTGGTGACCGGACCGGTAGCGATCGACCCGCCAATGTTTGTGGACGTGGTGCCGGTGACAAGTGCGGCAGACATGTTCGAAGCGGTGACCAGCCGGGCGCAGGAGCAGGATATTATTATCAAGGCGGCTGCGGTTGCGGATTACACACCAGTCACCACAGCAACCGAAAAGATCAAAAAGAAGGATGGGGATAATGCCATTGCACTGACCCGCACAAAGGATATTCTCGGGTGGCTGGGAGAACACCGCAGAGAGGGACAGTTCCTTTGTGGTTTCTCTATGGAGACGGAAAATATGCTGGAAAACTCCCGTCAGAAGCTGACGAAAAAGAACGTGGACATGATCGTTGCCAATAATCTTAAAGTGCAGGGTGCCGGATTTGGCGGTGACACCAATGTGGTGACGATGATCACAGCAGACGGTGCCACAGAGCTGCCGCTGCAGACCAAGGAGAAAGTGGCAGGAAAGCTGTTGGAAGAGATTATGGAGAAAATGCAGGGGAAATAGGGTGGAAATTCTGTCAGTACATTACCTCCACCAAAAACAGACCCAGTGCCGGTGCGGTAAATCCTGCCTCCCGGCGGTCAAGTGACTGCAGGATGCGGGGAATATCCCCGGCGGATATCTGACCACTTCCTGCCTCAAGCAGTGTTCCGGTCAGGATACGTACCATATGATATAAAAATCCATTGCCGTAGAAATCCAGAGTGATTCGGTCGTTATCGTTTGCGATCCGGATATCCCGGATGGTACGGACAGTGGATTTTTTCATGTGGCGGTTATCGCAAAAACTTTTAAAATCATGTTCCCCCATTAGATATGCGGCAGCTTTTCGCATCTCTTCCATATCATAAGGAATACGTGGCTCATGTTCCGCCGGGATCCTGGCAGCATAGCGGCGTTCAAATACATCTGGCACTACTGCATTGTCGATCACATAGCGGTAGTGCTTTTCCTTCGCATTGAGTCTGGCATGGAAGCGTGCAGGGGCTTCCTCTACGGAAATGACGCGGATATCCATAGGAAGTGCATGATTAAAATAATCCCGGATATAATCGGTATTCCCAAGCAGTTTCTCACAGCGGAAATTTGCCACCTGTCCCAAAGCATGGACACCGGCGTCTGTCCGGCCGGAGCCGTTGACATCGGTAGGTGTGCCGGTGAGCTTCCCGGCAATCATTTCTAATTTTGCCTGTATGGTATTGTCTGTATTGCCCTGTTTCTGCCAGCCGCTGTAGCGGGTGCCATCGTACTGCAGGAGGAGTTTGTAATTATTCATAGTAATCCTCATTTCCGAGTGTTCATTTATAGTTATTAATTATTGGTTTGCTAACTAAGTGGATTCTAAGTCTAAGATTGTGTCATGTCACATATTCTATCAGAATACATTTTGTGATTCAAGGAAGATTACTCCATAAAGTGGGTCATATCTTTACAAATCTTTCATATATTTCCATAGATTCTCTGTTGATGAAATATCTCATTAGGTGTAAAATAGAGCTATCAAATTGTACGACAAATCGATTGCATCGATGTAATTGTCAGATTTTAAAGGAGGTAAATGATTATGGCAAGGTTTACGTTACCAAGAGATCTGTATCATGGCAAGGGGGCGCTGGAGGCTCTGAAGGATTTTGAAGGAAAGAAAGCGATCATCTGCGTGGGCGGTGGCTCTATGAAGAGAAACGGTTTTCTGGACAAGGCGATTGGTTACCTGAAGGAAGCGGGTATGGAGGTTGATCTGATCGAGGGAATTGAGCCGGATCCGTCCGTAGATACGGTTATGAAGGGTGCGGCAAAGATGCAGGAGTTCCAGCCGGACTGGATCGTTGCCATGGGTGGAGGTTCACCAATCGATGCTGCCAAGGCAATGTGGATCAAGTATGAGTACCCGGATGTAACCTTTGAGGATATGTGCAAGGTGTTCGGTCTGCCAAAGCTTCGTACCAAGGCAAAGTTTTGCGCAATCTCATCTACATCAGGAACGGCAACCGAGGTGACGGCATTCTCCATTATTACGGATTATGAAAAGGGTATTAAGTATCCGATTGCTGACTTTGAGATCACACCGGATGTTGCGATCGTGGATCCGGAGCTTGCGGAGACGATGCCGAAGAAGCTGGTGGCACATACCGGTATGGATGCCATGACTCATGCGATCGAGGCGTATGTTTCCACGGCAAATTGTGATTATACAGATCCGCTGGCACTTCATGCGATCAAAATGATCCAGAGAGATCTCGTGGGTTCCTATGAAGGAGACATGGAGAAGAGAGATAACATGCACAATGCACAGTGTCTTGCCGGTATGGCATTCTCCAACGCACTTCTTGGTATTGTACATTCCATGGCACACAAGACAGGAGCTGCTTTTGCGGATTATGGCGCACATATTATCCACGGCGCGGCCAATGCCATGTATCTGCCAAAGGTTATTGCGTTTAACGCAAAGGATCCGACAGCGAAGGAACGTTATGGAGAAATCGCAGATTTCATGAAGCTTGGAGGCAGTAATGATGATGAAAAAGTGGAACTTCTGATCAAGTATCTTCGTGGAATGAATGATGCATTAAATATTCCTCACTGTATTAAGAATTATGGTCCGGACAGTTATCCGACAGAGCAAGGCTTTGTGCCGGAGGAGGTATTCCTGGAACGTCTGCCGGAGATCGCAGCCAATGCAATTCTGGATGCATGTACCGGTTCCAACCCTCGCCAGCCATCTCAGGAGGAGATGGAAAAGCTACTGAAGTGCTGCTATTATGATACAGAAGTGGACTTCTGATGTTCGATCACTTTTCCATGTGAAAGTACCTCTTTGTACTTTTCGGAGTCAATGCTTTTGACAGGACGCGGACATTAATGATAAATTTTCTCGCTAAACACAAATGAGAAAATTGAGTTAGTAAGGTTTTCCTCTTGTAAAAAACAAAAAATTGTATTAGAATGTGGTTATACTAAGAAAAGGAGGATTTTTAAAATGGCATATGTTATTGGAGATGATTGTGTAAGTTGTGGCGCTTGTGCAGGCGGATGTCCTGTAGGAGCTATTGCAGAAGGTGCTGAGCACTATGAGATCGACGCTGATTCTTGCATCAGCTGTGGCGCTTGTGCTGGTACATGTCCTTCTGGAGCTATTTCAGAGGAGTAATCATTACACATGAATTACCGGACTGTCCTCGATGGCTTCACCGTGGACAGTCTTTTTCCTTTTCAACACAAACAATGAGTTTTTTAGAAAATAAGCAGATCTGACAGTGCGTTGGATTCTGTATGAGACGGAGGATTAACATGGACGCTAGAGTAAATAAAGATATGATCATTAGTGATATGCTTCAGATCGATCCGGGTATTGCCGCTGTATTGATGGCATCCGGTATGCATTGTGTGGGCTGCCCTGCATCACAGGGAGAGAGCCTGGAGGAGGCCGCTATGGTTCATGGTCTCAATGCGGATGAGCTGATTGAGAATGTGAACGGATATCTGGCAAAGAAATAATAATGAATTATAATTAACACAAAATAAAAAGCCCTGTTACAAACTGCTGCACCGGTTTGTAACAGGGCTTTTCTTTTAGATCAGATGCTTGCCAGTACCTGAAGAGCATGCTCCTGGATCAGTGGTTCATAATGCTCCTCATAATAAGAATGGCTGGCATACATATTGTGTACCGGTCTGCCGTACTCACTCATCACATTGCAGATTTTATTGAACTCTTCCGGGCTATGCTCGGATTTGTGGGCGATCAGATAATATAAGCCGCTTTTTTCATCCTTATAAACAGTATTGGAACCATAATAGGTGTATACCAGATATTCTGCCAGACTGGTAAGATCCCGAAGACTTTGGAAAGAGAAGATCTTGATCACATCGCGGCTTGCAGTATAGTCTTTGGTTTTGGGACGATGTTCCATGCCCAAAGCCTCAGAGAGAGAAATGAAATCTCCATCAGATTGATTGTGACTGTTGTTGTCGGATAAACCGGTAGATGACGTATCGGTTGACGGTGTGTCTGATTCCATCAGGATATCACTGTCAAACAGATCTATATCCGACATATCCTCCTCCTCGATGGTAAAGACATTATCCATATCGTCGTCATCTGTATGTTCGAAATCGTCGTCATCATCGGTAAAACGGGAAAAACGTGTGTCGAGTTCATCCGGATCATCCACCTTCGTGATCACAAGAACAAGGCTGTCCGGATACATAGGAATCGCCTCTACCATTAAGGGGATATCCTCTGCCTCGAAACCGAATTCGTAGGATGCCTGCTGCATCATATCGCGAAAAAGAGCCTTTGCTTTTTCGCTGCCATAGGCAAGCTCACTGATTCGAAGCTCCCGGTCACTCAAGTCCTTTTGATTTAAAGTACAACGGATCTGATGGTCGTTAATTTTTTCGATATGCATAGGCTCACTTCCTTTCTATGGTTTTGTGACAGATGAAATAATTATCATCCAAATAAGCAATTCTTCTGGTTAGTCTGATTATAGAATATTCTTACGCATAAGTCAATTTTGCGTTCCTCTTTATTTTTTGTTGATTTTTACTAAGAAATACTGGCATTTTTTGTGTGTTTTCTATTATTTGTATTTTACAGACAAAAACTGACTAAAAACTGATTATTCGGGAGCTTCTTTTGTGAAAATATAACAGGAATTGAAGATGGATTTCGGCGTGAAACGCCCTGTTTATAGGTTGTCACGGGTGGTTTCACTGACGTATAATAGGACATGGAGAGACGACCTGGAAAATGTAGAAAGGAGGTTGTTGAATGTCAGACGAAGGGAGACACATATCCAGCGTATTCAGCGAGAAGTTTCTCCGGTCAACAAAAAGTTTATTTCAGGCGGGATGATCAGGAAAACGTATCACAAATTTGTACTTCCGTATCATCTTTATCATAGGAGGGTGTGTCGATGAAGGAAAACTCAGGTGATTTGAAAGAGCAGATGTATTCGTGGATATTGGCAGAGATGGAGCAGGCGGAGGCCGCCGGTTTGAGTGTTTCTGTTGATGGAAGACTCTATACTTTGGCTGAGACGGACAAACTCCATCAGATGATGGAGGAGGCCTATTATATGAAAGACTACGTCGGGGATCAGCAGGGACGGATTACACAGATAGATTTTGAACACTTGGAGCATGTCTGACAGAAGATCATATAGTGTATGGTAGATATATGCCATGAAAAGCGAACTTGTCTTAGAACCTTTTAATTAAGCAGATGTGCCGTTTGCAAACCGTTGGCCCGGGGAACAGACAGGCACATCTGGTTTTCATTTTGACCAATATCATGGACGGATGTTTGCAGGATTCATTGGTGGCATTTCATCGGTGGTATAAAATGCGAGGATTGATTGTGCATGGGAAAAGTGATATACTTTTTTTAAGTATACGTATTTGATGTGGTTTGATTCGTTTACGTTATTTTATATAGAAAAGAGGGACTGAGCCATGAACAAACAAAAGAAATTGACGCTGACTTTTATTGTACTTTTGGTTTTTGCAGTCATTATTGCAGGAATTGCATTGTTAGTGAAGAAGTATATGCCCAGCAATAAGGAAATGGCACTGACAGATTATTTTAAAGTGTCTGATGGGGAGATGCAGGTGATCCTGCAGGATCAGATTTATGATACAAAAGCTCTTTATGAGGGAGGGCAGATTTATGTGGATTATGGGATGGTTCATGATTATCTGAATCCTCGTTTTTACTGGGATTCCAAGGAGAATCAGTTGTTATATACCACTTCTACCGCAGTGATATCTGCTGCTGTGGACAGTGCGGATTATTATACCAATAAGAGCAAAGCTTCTATGGATTACCCGATCGTAAAGGTAAAGGGAGATACAGCGTATGTGGCGCTGGATTACGTAAAGGAGCATACTGCACTGGATTATCAGAAGTACGATGATCCGGACAGAGTCGTGATCACGTATCGTTATAATGAGAAGGCAGATTATGCCAAGGCCAAAAAGAAAGCAAAGATACGTTACCGTGCAAGCATCAAAAGCGATATATTGGTGAAGCTAAAGGAGAATGCCCAGGTGCGTGTACTGGAACAGGGAGACAGCACAAAATCCAGGGATGGAAACGTATCTTCTTTTGATAAAGTAATGTCTGAGGATGGAGTTGTGGGATATATCCGCAAGAAAGATATTGGAAAGCTGTATCAGTCAGAGTATACGACTGATTTTAAGGAGGAGCAGTATACTCATATTTTGAAGGATGGCAAGGTGAATCTGGTATGGCATCAGGTTACCACCAACGCAGCGAATGATGGTGTACTGAATCTGCTCAATGCGACTAAGGGCGTCAATGTGGTAGCACCGACATGGTTTACGGTTTCCGGCAATCACGGTGAGATCACTTCGCTTGCCAGTGATACATATGTATCCAGAGCACGAAGTCTTGGAGTTGATGTGTGGGGCGTCTGCAATGATTTCGGTAATGACAGTAAGATCGGAAAAGTGCTAGAAAGCACAACGACACGGCAGAAGCTGGAAAAAAATCTGATCGCTGAGGCGATCAAGTATAGCCTGGATGGCATCAATATTGATTTTGAGCATGTCCGAAAAGCCAATGGCGATGATTTTATTCAGTTCATTCGGGAGCTTGGTATCATGTGCCGTAATAATGGAGTTGTTTTATCCATTGATAATTATCCGCCAACTTCCTATTCCATGTATTATAACCGTAAAGAACAGGCTGCTGTAGCAGATTATGTGATCACTATGGCATATGATGAGCATTATGCCGGTTCGAAGGAAGCCGGTCCTGTGTCTTCTCTGAATTATGTAAAGGAATCTACAGAGAATACTTTGAAGGAAGTTCCTGCGAAGCAGACGATCATTGCATTGCCATTTTACAGTCGTCTCTGGAAGGAGACGACCAAGGACGGAAAGGTGAAGTTGAGTTCTGAAGCATATGGCATGCATTCAGCGAAGGAAAATATGACCGATGCAGGGGCAAAATTTGGATGGAATGATGAAAGTGGCATGAATTATGCAGAGTACACCAAGGAAGGTGTGGTTTATAAAATGTGGCTGGAGGATCAGACGTCTCTGGAGCTGAAAATGAAAGAGGTATCCGATCGTCAGACAGCGGGATATGCATTCTGGAAGCTGGGTCTTGAGGATTCCGCTGTCTGGGATATGATCATCAAGTATATGTAGTGATTCTATCTGGTTTGGTATATTCATAAATATGAAACAAAAGGGTATACCGGAGCGGAAGGAATGAATAACAAAATAAACAGAGTGATGGGATTTTTAATTCTGGGACTGGCACTGATAGCGATGATCTTTGAGACAGGAAATGCTGTTTATACATGGTCAAAGCAGAATGGTCAGAGAAAGCGTTATACGATTGTGATCGACCCGGGACATGGAGGCAATGATCCCGGTAAGATTGGAATTAATGACGTGCTGGAAAAGGACGTTAATCTGGCGATTTCGTGGAAGCTTAAGGAAATATTGGAACAGAATGATTGCAGGGTGATCATGACCAGAGAGACGGATCAGGGACTTTATCAGGAGGGAGATTCCAATAAAAAAGTGGAAGATCTGCATGCTCGGTGCCAGATCATTAATGACAGTGGTGCAGATGCTGTGATCAGTATTCACCAGAACAGCTTTACATCGGAAAGTTCAAAGGGGGCGCAGGTTTTTTACCAGACGACATCCGGTGAGGGAAAGGTTCTTGCGGAAATTCTGCAGGAGCAGCTGGTATCCGGACTGGATCCGGAAAATAACAGGGTGGCAAAGGCAAATAATGATTATTATATGTTAAAAAATACTCAGGCACCGATGGTGATTGTGGAATGTGGATTTTTGTCAAATTCCCAGGAGGCAGAGCTATTGACGCAGGAGGCGTATCAGCGGCGGGTAGCATGGGTGGTAGCTCTTGGAACGCTGCAATATGTGAGCGGAGGTCATAATTGAAATGAAAACGATAATGCAAACGATAAATTCAGAGAGTTTTCAGGATGAAGAGCTGCAGGAGGCATGCAGGATCCTGCAGAATGGAGGTTTGGTGGCATTTCCTACGGAGACAGTATATGGTCTTGGGGGGGATGCCCTGCGGCCGGAGGCATCGGCAAAGATTTATGAAGCCAAAGGACGTCCTTCAGACAATCCTTTGATCGTTCATATTGCAGATATGGAATCTCTGGAGGATATCGCACAGACGATTCCGGGGGAGGCAGTGAAGCTGGCACAGCATTTCTGGCCGGGACCTTTGACGATGATCTTTCCTAAAAAGGAAAAGGTCCCGGATTCTACAACAGGCGGTCTGGATACAGTGGCGGTACGGATGCCGAGTCATCCGGTTGCAAGAGCTTTGATCCGGGAATCCGGTGTTTATATTGCGGCACCCAGCGCCAATACATCCGGCAGACCAAGCCCAACGAAAGCAGAGCATGTGCAGGAGGATCTGGAGGGAAGGATTGATATGATCCTTGACGGTGGGGCTGTTGGAATCGGTCTGGAATCCACAATCGTGGATATGAGTACGGGTACCCCGACGATCCTGCGTCCGGGATATATAACAAAAGAGATGCTGGAGGAGGTGCTGGGACAGGTACAGGTGGATCCGGCGATTCTTTCCCGGACCATCAATCCCAATATTGTAGCTAAAGCACCGGGGATGAAATACCGTCATTATGCACCGAAGGGACAGATGACTATTGTAGAGGGCGAAAGTGAACGAGTGATCACAGAGATCAATCGTCTCTGTCAGGAGAAGATGGCCGAGGGGTGTTCTGTGGCAGTGATTGCTACAGAGGAAACGAAAACACGGTATCAGTGTGAAAACGTACGAAGTGTTGGATCCCGCAGGACTGAGGGGTCGATTGCAGCGGGATTATATGATATACTGAGAGAGATGGATCATATTGGAGCAGAATATATATTTGCAGAGAGTTTTGAACAGGATACGCTGGGGAAAGCGATCATGAATCGAATGTTAAAGGCAGCAGCTTATCATGTGATCAACGTATAGAGAGGGGTACTGATTATTGGATTATTCAAAAATTATTTTTGTCTGTACGGCAAATACGTATTTAAGTCCTGTGGCAGAGGCCATGTACCGGCAGTTCACAGAGCAGGAAAGAGAACAGGCGAGAGATCATGGCGAGAGAGTACCATCATTTCCGCCATGTTGTTCCAGAGGATTGGTGGTACTTTTTTCAGAGCCCATCAGTCCAAAGGTAAATGTTTCTTTGAGCCAGCATGATCTGCGGCCCTGCTCCCATGAGAATTCTGTGCCATTAGAGCAGTTTGATATTGCAGAGGATACACTGGTACTTACTATGACCTTTAGTGAGAAGGTTGCCTATCTTGAGAAGTATCAGGGAGGCGAGGTATTTACTTTAGGGGAATATGTCGGAGAAGATACGGATATTACAGATCCTTATGGTGGAGAAGAGGAGCAGTATGATATGTGCTATCATGACATTGCCCGGCGGATCCACAAGGTGATACAGATTTTAATGAAAAATGAGAAAGATGAAGGAGGACAAGCAGAATGATTGCATTGGGAAGTGACCATGGTGGATATGGATTAAAGCAGGAGATCATGAAGCATCTGGAGGAGAAAGGAATCGAGTATAAGGATTACGGATGTTATGATGAGAGTCCCTGTGATTATCCGGTATTTGGAAAGAAGGCGGCCCGGGCGGTAGCTTCCGGAGAATGTGAAAAGGGCATTCTGATCTGTGGGACAGGTATTGGTATTTCTATTGCTGCCAATAAGATCAAAGGAATACGGGCTGCGTTGTGTCATGATGTGTTTAGTGCGAAAGCAACCAGAGAACATAATGATGCAAATATGCTTGCAATGGGAGCACGCGTGGTTGGTCCCGGTCTTGCATTAATGATCGTAGACACCTTTTTGAATACTGAATTCTCAAGCGCAGAACGTCATCAGAAAAGAATTGATATGTTGGAGGAATAATACCCTTGACACTCTTCCTGTCAAGTATTAAAATTGGATTCAGTGAATCAATCGTATACATGCATGGAATGTATACAGAATGGAGGAATAGCTATGGCAAAGAAAGATATCGATTGGCATAACCTTGGATTTGGTTATGTAAAAACGGACAAAAGATATGTGTCCAATTTCAAAAATGATGCATGGGATGATGGTGCACTGATCAGTGATGATACGATTACGATCAGCGAGTGTGCCGGAGTGCTTCAGTATGCACAGACCGTATTTGAGGGGCTGAAGGCGTATACTACAGAGGATGGTCATGTGGTGTGCTTCCGTCCGGATTTAAACGCAGAGCGTCTTGAGCAGTCAGCAAAGAGATTGGAAATGCCGGCTTTTCCACAGGATCGTTTTGTAGATGCAATCGTACAGACCGTTAAGGCGAATATTGATTATGTACCACCTTATGGTTCCGGTGCAACTCTTTACATACGTCCATATATGTTTGGAACCAATGCAGTTATCGGTGTAAAGCCGGCGGATGAATATCAGTTCCGTGTGTTCACTACACCTGTTGGACCATATTTCAAGGGTGGCGCAAAGCCAATCACAATCCGTGTTTCTGATTTTGATCGTGCAGCACCTCATGGAACAGGTCATATCAAGGCTGGTCTGAACTATGCTATGAGTTTACATGCTATTGTAGATGCACATAATCAGGGCTTTGCTGAGAATGTATATCTTGACGCAGCCACCCGTACAAAGATCGAGGAGACTGGTGGAGCCAATATCCTGTTTATTACAAAGGATAATAAAGTCGTCACACCGAAGTCTAACAGTATCCTGCCATCTATTACACGTCGTTCTCTGCTGATCGTAGCCAAGGAGTATCTTGGTCTTGAGGTTGAGGAGAGAGAAGTTTATCTCGATGAGGTGAAGGACTTCGCAGAGTGTGGTCTTTGCGGTACAGCTGCAGTTATCTCTCCGGTTGGCAAGATCAATGATCATGGTAAGGAAATCTGTTTCCCGAGTGGTATGGAGGAGATGGGACCAATTACCAAGAAGTTGTATGAGACACTGACAGGTATCCAGATGGGACGCATTGAGGCTCCAAAGGGCTGGATCAAGGTGATCGAGTAATACAAAAATATAAAGCAAGTTGGCCGGACAGGCAGAAACTTTAGAAAAATAAAAGACATCGAATGTAGGACTATGTTTCTCCGAAATTATTTTGGTAGAGACACAGAGACATATTCGATGTCTTTGTTGTTTTATCAGACAAAGTGTTGATGTAACTTGCATATATTGTAAGTGGGCAAAATGCGGGCGTTTTCTTTTTGTGCGATGGATTTTATATAAAAATTGCAGTACACTTGGGAGACGAATCTCATATAGAAATCACAGTCCGTCAACCTGCTTGGCAAGGAGCAGCCGGTCCCCCGGATGTATCTCCTCTGAGGTAAGTCCGTTCAGTTCCATGATGCTTTCCGGTGAAGTCTGGTACTCTTTGGCGATATCCCAGAGACTGCTGTTATCACTAACGATAAATCCTACGATGCCGGGCATATTCTGAAGACGTTCCAGATCCTGCGGGGCTTCCTCGATCTGTGTGATCACGTTGCAGCCGGTAGAGGTAAATACAATGGCACTGACGCTGAGAACCACCTTTGCTTCGATTTCTGAGGCATCCAGCATGATCACGCTGATCTGGCTGATATCCGTCTGGAGCAGATAATGATCGTCAGGAGAGATTCCTTTAATCTCCATAAAATGCTGGAATGGGATGACAGCACTCAGGCTGCCTAAAGGCTGATCATCATTTTCGGTGATATACAGGATATCTAATGCGACAATTCCTTCCAGAGCAATGCCATCCTCGCGGATTTCCTGCTCATCTATCTGTACTCTGCCGGAAGCGGTGCAGATCTGAAGGATGCGTTCCTGATTGTCATCCAACTTGATCTGGTCAGCAACCCGGATCACATTCTGGGTTTTCAATAAAAGCTGTTCGAAGGTGACAGGTTCTGTAGAGAGAGATAATTCACAGGCTGTGGAATAGGCATCTTTCAGAACAGGGAGTTTGATATCTTCGTAAAACTTCATAGTCATATTCAGCGGAAGTTCGATCTCAAGGATGCGTTGTTCTCCGTCATCGTCTGGTTTGACCTCCAGAGAGCCACACCCGGGTTGGAATATAATATCCGGGATCATTTCTTCGTTGCACTGGTCACACGGCACAATTCCATCAATAGAGGTTTCTGTTTCCAGATATTCCATTCGCCGTTCCTCGTCTGCCGGCACATACAGGACAAACACATGCAGATCGCCGGTGATGCGGATACTGTCTTCCAAAAGACGTGTCTGGAGATTTACAGGAGTCATTTCATAATACAGGATCGTGTCGATATCTGGTTTTCCTTTGGGAAGGGTGATCTCATCCTTGATGCGGAAGACATCCTTCTGGCGCGGAGTGGACCGGGTGTAGGTGATATTGTCAAAGCGTTTGTGCAGTCCCTCCGGTATGAGAGAGTCCATTCCGGCGCGGGCGGCATCATCTGATATGATATCGACTCCGGCAGGATAGCTTGCTTCATCCTCTGCCTGGCAGTGAAAACCTGCAATAGCGCGTACACTGATCTTACGGGAATGGATCAGCTTGATCTGACAGTCCTCAAGGTCGTAACTGCAGAAAACAGTGTCCACATCGGAAAGACCGTCCATGTTTACTGTTTCTTCAAAAGGAATCTGCCCTTTCATATTATGTATAGGGCGGATATCATCATTGCTGGCATACAGCAGTTCAAATTGAAGATGTCCATGTAAAATACATTTATTTTGTTCACAGATGATCTCAGTAAGTTCCAGGCAGCCACGTTGTTTTATGATATGATCAATATCCGGCTTTGTGTCCGGAACATTTACATCATCCTCCAATGTGGTCTGGATGCTGCCGTGGCATTTTATCCGGTTCGTAATCATGGTTTCTAAGGATAATTTCATGGGAATTCCTCCATATATGTGATTTGTTGTCCCGTATGTTTCAATATATGAAAATTGTTGCGCAGATATTCTAAAAAGCAGGGAAAAAGATTGGACAGAAACGGTTATCTGATTTATAATATTGTTATATTTTGAACGAATTATATGAAATACGAGGAGGGTAATTATGGTTAAAAAGAAAAAGCATGGAAAGAAAAATGGCAACAGCAGATTGCGGATCAAGATCATGCTGGTAGCTTTATTTCCAATGATACTGATGGCAGTGATCGTGGGGATTACCGCTGCACGTAATATGAGAGAAGGAATGCAGCAGGAGATGATGTATGCACTGGAGACAGAGGCACATTCCCTGGAGCAGTTGTATAATGCAGTCAATGACGATGCATATTCGGTCAGCGGCGATAAGCTGATGAAGGGAAGCTTTAATGTTACCGATGAGACAGATTTTCTGGATTCCCTTGTGGAAGGAACCGACATGCAGGTGACTTTATTTTATGGAGATACCCGTATGGCAACAACCCTGAAGGATCAGTCAGGGAAGCGTCTTACCGGTACCAAGGCAGATGAATCCGTTGCCAAAGCTGTGACACAGGATGGCAGGACAGTAGAGGACTATAATATTACTATTGATGGGGAAAAGTATTATGCGTGCTATGCACCACTGAAGGATTCCGGTGATAAGGTGATCGGTATGACATTTGCCGGTAAGCCGGTAAAGCAGGTAGAGGCACTGATCAGTCAGCGTACCAGAGGGATTATTATTGCGGAGACGGTGATGGTTTTGATCGCTTTGGTTGTGATATTTATTTTGACAAGGAGCATCCAGATAGGACTGCTGGCGGCAGAAAAGGCTGTCCACAGTTTGTCTAACGGTGATCTGACAGCAGTAGTCGAGTCAAAAGCAATGCGGCGCAATGATGAGCTGGGCGATATGGCAAAGGGTGTGGCAGTACTTATGAACCAGCTTCTTGAGGTGGTAAATAATATCCGTGCTTCTTCCGAACAGTTATTGAAGTCCGGCACAGATCTCAGCAATATGGCATCTCAGACCAGCTCTACCGCAGATGATATCAGTAAAGCGATCGAGGAGATTTCACAGGGAGCGGTTGCCCAGGCAGATGAGATTGAAAAAGCATCTCATGACGTGGATACGATGGGGCAGCTGATCGAGCATATTGCAGATAATGTTGCAGAGCTGGATCAGGGTACGCAGGAGATCAAAGGTTCCAGCGACCGTTCGATCGACATTATCCGGGAGCTTACAGATTCCAATGACAGGAGCATGGAAGCGGTCAAGGAGATCTCCCGTCAGGTAAATGCAACTAATGAGTCTGCATTAAAGATCCGTGCGGCGGTTGATCTGATCACTTCCATTGCAGAAGAGACAAATCTCCTGTCGTTAAATGCTTCTATTGAGGCAGCCCGTGCCGGAGAGCAGGGACGCGGATTTGCAGTGGTAGCAGGACAGATCCAGAAGCTTGCGGAGCAGAGTAATGAATCCGCAGGAAGTATTGCCGATATTATTAGAGATCTTTTGAAGGATTCGGAAAATTCCGTAGAGGTCATGGAAGAGGTTCAGAAGATTATGAATGAGCAGCAGGAGAAGCTGCATGCAACCAGAAAGCAGATCGTGGAGGTTGGCGATGGTATCAGTGGTGCTGCCCAGGCAGCAGGAATGATCCGCCAGCAGACAGAGCACTGCAACAGTGCTCGTGCCAGTGTGGCAGATGTGATCTCCAATCTCTCTGCAATCTCGCAGCAGAACGCGGCATCCACAGAGGAGACGACGGCTTCTATGGAGGAGATGAATGCAGCGATCAATCTTCTGGCAGAGTCTGCACAGCAGCTTCAGGAGATGTCCAAGTCTCTGGAAGAGAATATTTCCTTCTTCCGTGTAGACAATATCCGGGAAAGCATTCACGATATCACAGAAGCATAAACGATCAATACAGCAGAAAGAAAGGGAAGACAAAATGCTTACATATACAGATGAGATTACGGTGGAGGAGTATAATGATCTGCGACGTTCCGTAAATTGGATCACTGTAAAAGATAAGAGAGCACAGAAGGCATTGACCAATTCTTTCTATAAACTCATTGCCCGGAAGAATGACAGACCGGTTGGCATGGCAAGGATCGTCAGTGACGGTGGTTATACTTATTTCATAACAGACGTGATCGTGCGGCCGGAGTGTCAGGGAGAGCATATCGGCACGGCTTTGATCGACAGACTTTTGGAGTATATCAAGCGGGATGTTATGGATGATGAGACTGTGATGGTCAGCCTGATGGCGGCATATGAAAGAGAGAGCTTTTATGAGCGGTTTGGCTTCCATACCCGTCCCTTTGGCAATCATGGACCCGGAATGTCTATGTGGGTTTCCCGGATTGCAGACGGCAGTATTATCACTTCATAAATCTAATGATCAAAGAGTAAAATGGTGCAATAATAACAGCCTCAGATATCACCGAAATGTGAAAAGGTGATATCCGAGGCTGTTTTGCAATATCTGTTATAATCATTGTTATACAAATCGGTTGGCAGCAGCATCATAGCTGTAATCTATCGATTTTAATTTATCGCAGATATGCTGCTGATCTACATCCAGTGATTTGCACAGCTCTTCCAGACTGGGATAAAAGTCACGAAGCTGTGTATTAATGTAACTGACCAGCATCATAGGATCGTTTGGAATATTCATGGGAACCTCCATTCTTTAGTGGCACAGGTTACTTCTTTTTGTTTTTTGCAGAAACATTGATCAGTTCCACGATCTTTTCGATGGAATTGTTGAGCTGGCTTCGCTGCATTGCCTTGATGAAACGCTCTTTTTCATTAAATGCGGTATTGACGACATTCAGAAGCTTTTCGTTGGTCAGATCCTCCTCCTGAATTACGATGCTGTAACCCTGTTTCTCGAAGGAAGCGGCATTCAGGATCTGGTCGCCACGGCTTGCCTGTGCGGAAAGCGGGATCAGGATGTTTGGCTTACGAAGGGCGAGGATCTCACAGATGGCATTGGCTCCGGCACGGGAGATCATAATATCTGCGGCTGCCATAAGATCTCGTAATTCCTCTTTTATGTACTCAAATTGTACATAGCCTTTTGTATCCTTGAGAGAATCGTCCATCTTGCCTTTGCCGCACAGATGGATGATCTGGAAACGCTCCAGAAGCTGTGGAAGAATGGCACGTACAGCTTCATTGACCCGGACAGCACCAAGGCTTCCGCCGATGATCAGGATCACGGGTTTCTCGCCGGTAAAACCACAGAAGGCAAGTCCCTTTTCTTTGCTGCCCCGGAAAAGCTCCTGACGGATCGGAGAACCGGTCAGAACACCCTTGTGTTCCGGCAGATGCTTCAATGTCTCCGGAAAGTTTGTGCAGACTCTGTCTGCGCATGGGATGCAGATCTTATTGGCAAGTCCAGGTGTCATATCGGACTCATGGATCACACATGGGATATGACGGGATTTCGCTGCGACAACTACGGGAACGGAAACAAAACCGCCTTTGGAAAATACCACATCCGGGTGGATGATCTTTAGCAGCTTTCGTGCCTGACTGTATCCGCGGATCACCTTGAAGGGATCACTTAAGTTTTTCGGATCAATATAGCGGCGCAGCTTACCGCTGGAGATACCGTAATAAGGAATACCCAGCTCCGGGATCAGACGGCTTTCAATGCCCTCGTAGGAGCCAATGTAGTGAACCTCGTATCCCTGCTTCTGAAGTTCTGGGATCAGGGCGATGTTTGGTGTTACATGACCGGCAGTACCACCACCAGTAAGA
This sequence comes from uncultured Lachnospiraceae bacterium, assembly GCA_934339135.1. Lineage (GTDB taxonomy): Bacteria > Bacillota > Clostridia > Lachnospirales > Lachnospiraceae > Jutongia. The sequence goes on from CAKRHP010000012.1 coordinate 93,634, forward strand.
ACTATTTTTTTCATTTTATATACCAATCCTTTCTTGAAGAATAAACAGGTTATTATCTAATTTATTATATTAGTATTGGAGTATTTTATCAACAGAAACTTCGTTTCACAGTTTGAACACGGATTCTACACTTTATCAACAAGAAATTTGGGTATGATATGGAACATATCATTCGATTTTTTTGTTAGAAAGGTAAGGTGTCATATGAAAAAGAAACGTGGGAAAAAGTTTAAGGTGATTGTCTGTGGAGGTGTTGTTCTGGTGCTGGCAGGAGGAATTCTGACAGGAAGACATTTTCTTCAGGCAAAGAAAGCCTCCTCGGAGGGAGTGACCAGACAGAGTACAACCACTCTGACGAAAATGGATCTCACCGATTCCATCAGTGCATCCGGAACCATTGAGAGCCGGAAGACACAGAGCGTATCGGCTTCAGTTAATGATGTGACGGTCAAAAGGGTCTATGTCAAGGTCGGGGATGAAGTAAAAAAGGGAGATACCATTGTTCTTTTTGATTCAGACAGTCTGGAGAGCAGTCTGACGGAAGCGAAGGATGCTTTATCAGAGGCACAGAGCTCTGCCGCATCCGAGGTGGAATCTGCGCAGGAACAGTATGACACCGCACTCAGCGACCAGAGCTACAATAATGCGAAGGCCACGAAAAATGTAAAAAAGGCGCAAAAAGCAAAGGAAACGGCAGCAAAAGCGTTACAGACTGCCAAAAATAAAGTAAAGAAGCTCAAAAGCAGTGCAAAGGGAAAGAACAGTCAGGAGCTTACGGCGGCGCAGGAGGCACTGACAAAGGCGCAGGAGGCGTATGAGCAGGCAAAATCCGCGCTGGAGACAGCAAAGGACAATCAGACAGATACGGCAAGACAAAATAAATCCTCTGTGACCCAGGCGAAAAGCTCCGTAAGCAATGCGCAGAGCAATCAGACCAAGAATGTGAAAGAGGCACAGAAGAAGGTGGAGGAAGCCCGGAAGTCATTGGATAAATGCACGGTAACAGCTCCTATGGATGGTGTTGTGACCACATTAAATGTATCTGAGGGAGACACATATACCGGTGGAACCATTGCGGAGCTGGATGATACCAGCGGATATACAATTACAACAAGTGTAGATGAATACGATATCAGCGATGTGAAAAAGGGACAGCGTGTGGTGATCCTGACGGAGGCTACCGATGAGGATGAGCTGGAGGGTGTTGTAACCTTCGTGGCGCCGTCTACCGGAAGCAGTTCTTCTACAGAAAGCACCGGAAATGCCGGAAATACAGGGAATAGCAGCAGTGACGGATACGAGGTCCGCATTCGTATAAAATCAAAGGACAGCCGTCTCAAAATGGGAATGACAGCAAAATGCAGCATTATCAAAGAGGAAGCAGATGATGTATATGCTGTCCCATATGATGCGGTCAGCGAGGCACAGGATGGCAGCTATTATATTACCGTGGTAGATAATGATAATACCGGTGATCAGAAATCGGAAAATAGTACAGAAAGCCAGCAGACAGGGAATAATACAGAGCAGCAAAATAGTGACAACAGCAGTGCACAGCAGGGTGATGCCGGACAGATGAATGGAAATCCGCCGGACGACAAGAAGGGGCAGAAACCACAGGACAGTGACGGTAAAGAGGACAGCGCAAAGAGCAGCAGCCGGGCGCAGACGCGCCAGGTCACGGTAACCAAAGGAATGGAGACGGATTATTATGTGGAAATTTCCGGAGATGATCTGCAGGAGGGATTGGAGGTTGTGGTTCCGACCGACAAGGTTTCTTCCGGAAGCGATTCCTCCTCTGACAAAAGCAGCAATGCCCTTGGCGGTATGGGGGGCATGAACGGAGGCGGTATGCCGGACGGTGGTAACATGGGCGGCAAAGGCGGCTTCGGTGGCGGACCGGGAGGTGGAAAATAAATGGAAAAGCAACAAAAGGATTCTTCTGTGATCTCTTTGCACGGCATTGTGAAGAGGTTTTATATCGGCAAGCCGAACGAACTGGAAATTCTTCATGGGATCGACCTGCATGTGGAACAGGGCGAGTTTGTATCCATCGTGGGGGAATCCGGTTCCGGTAAATCCACGCTGATGAATATCATTGGCGCGCTGGACCGTCCTACGGAGGGAGAATATTATCTCCGGGGAAGAAATGTAGGAGAGACGGGAGACAAGGAATTGTCCATGATACGAAATCAGGAGATCGGCTTTGTATTTCAGACATATAATCTGATTCCGCGGACCACTGCCCTGGAAAATGTGGAACTTCCAATGCTGTATAGCAGGGTAAAAAAGACAGAACGCCGTGCCAGGGCTAAGGAACTTCTGAATCTGGTGGGGATGGGAGAACGGATGCTTCATAAACCGGAGGAATTATCCGGAGGACAGAAACAGAGAACGGCCATTGCCCGTGCCATGGCGAATGACCCTTCCATCATACTGGCAGATGAGCCTACAGGTGCCCTTGATTCCGAGACCAGCCGAAAGATTATGGATATTTTTCATGAGCTTCATAAGGAACAGGGAAAAACCATTGTACTGATCACACATTCCAAAGAGCTGGCAGAGGAAACGGACCGGGTCATTCGTATTTCGGATGGCAGAATATAAACAGGGATATGCAGATTTCTGAGGATTAGTATGAAAGGAGGCAGAAAATGCTGATTTGGGAAAATATCAGGATTGCATGTAAAGCATTGTTTTCTAATAAGCTTCGAGCGTTACTGACGATGCTGGGTATTATTATCGGTATTGGTTCTGTCATTGCGATCATGACGGTGAGTGAATCATTGACCACATCCATATCCAACAGCTTTCAGGAGATGGGAGCCAATAATATTACGGTAGGATTATCCGCTAAAAGTGAGGAGGAAGAGGTTCGTGCCAATGGAATGAGGTTTGGCGCCGGTAACCGGAATGCATCCATTACGGAGGATGACAGGATCACAGATACCATGCTTCAAAAAATGAAAAAAACATTTCAGAGCCAGATTTCTGCAGTGGCGATCAGCGAATCGGCAGGATCTGTTACTGTAGAAAAGGACGGCAATTCTGCCAGTCTGAACGTATCAGGCGTAAATAAAGATTATTTTCAGAGTGATAAGGTTACCTTGTTGGCGGGACGTTCTATCAAAAAGGCCGATCTGGACGGAAACAAGCATGTTATTATGGTATCGGATCAGATGGTGGAAACCCTGTTTGATGGAGAGAATGAAAATGCGTTGTGGCAGAAGATCAGCTTGAATATTAATGGAAATTATCAGGATTTCTATATTGTGGGGGTGTATCAGTATGAAAGCGAGGGAACGGTCAGTGACAGCTCAGAGGATGTTACGACAAATGCGTATATCCCGCTGACGACCGCCAAGGAGATCATGCATTCCGACGATGGATATACACAGTTCACCATTGTTACGGACACTTCTGTATCCAGTGTATCGAATTTTGCAGACCAGATTGAGACGTTTTTTGCACCATATTATATGAGCAATGATGACTATGAGATCGCGACTTCTACCATGGAGTCTATGACAGAGTCCATGAGTGAAATGATCCAGACCGTTTCTCTGGCGATTTCGCTGATCGCGGGCATATCCCTTCTGGTGGGCGGTATTGGTGTTATGAATATCATGCTGGTTTCCATTACAGAGAGGACAAGAGAGATTGGAACGAGAAAGGCACTGGGAGCAACCAATGGTTCGATCCGTCTTCAGTTTATCATAGAATCCATGGTGCTTTGCCTGGTAGGCGGCTGTCTGGGAATCGTGCTGGGCCTGATCCTTGGTTCTGTGGCGGCATCCGTGCTGGGATATTCCGCGACAGCGCCGGTGGCAGCGATCATGGTTGCTGTGCTGTTCTCCATGATCGTCGGGATATTCTTTGGATATTATCCGGCCAATAAAGCCGCCAGACTGGATCCCATCGAGGCACTGCGATACGAATAGTGTGAAAAATACTTCTAAAGCAGCGTTTTTCCAGCTATAGATACGGCCCAAAGTTTGCGGCGTTGTGAAAAAAAACCTTCGAAAGAGCCTACGGCGGCTTTCGAAGGTTTTTTTTATGCTTTCTGTTTCTTTTTGCGGTGGCTTTCGAAGGATTCCTTCCAGATAGCCGGGTGGAACAGGATTAAAAGAGGGAACAGCTCCAGACGGCCTGCAAGCATATCAAACATCAGTACCAGTTTGGAAAAGACATTAAATTGTCCGAAGTTCTGTGTGGGTCCTACCTTGGCGAGACCGGGGCCCATATTATTGATCGTGGTAAGTACTGCGGTAAAGTTGGTGACCAGATCCTTATCCTCAAAGGAAATTGCAAAAACAGAAAGAGCAAAAATGATCATAAATGTAATAAAAAATACATTGATGGAGCGGACGACCTCGTGGTCTACCGGTTTGCCTTCGACATTGATCTTGCGGACACTTTTTGGATGGATATAGCTGTTTAACTCTTTTAAAACGGTCTTGAACAGGATCACAATTCGTGACACTTTAATGCCACCGCCGGTACTGCCGGCACAGGCCCCCACAAACATGACAATGATCAGGATCGTCTGGCTGGTCTGTGGCCACAGGTCAAAATCCGTGGTGGAAAATCCCGTAGAGGTGGCAAGGGATGCTACCTGAAAGACGGAATGGGTCATTGCCTCAAATCCGGTTGGGTACATGGCGCGGATATTTAAGAATATGATCGTCACGGCGATCAGGATCATGGCGAGATAGTAATGAATCTCCTCCATGGATACTGCCTTGCGGAAATGACGATATATAATATAAAAATAAAAGTTAAAGTTGATACCAAATAATATCATAAAGATGGCAACCACCCATTGAATATATGGGGAATAGCCCATCATACTGTCGTTTTTGATGCCAAAGCCTCCGGTGCCTGCAGTACCGAAGGCGGTGGTCAATGCATCGAAAAGAGGCATTTTGCCGGCCAGCAGAAAGATAAATTCAATGACTGTCATGCCAAAATAAATGGTATACAGGATCATTGCGGTATAACGAACCTTTGGTACCAGTTTGCCGACGGATGGTCCCGGACTTTCTGCTTTCATTAAGTTTATGCTGGAACCGCCGCTTAAAGGAAGGATTGCCAGAAGAAACACGAGAACGCCCATACCGCCGATCCAATGGGTAAAGCTCCGCCAGATCAGAGCTGTGTGTGACAGAGCCTCGACATCTCCCAGAATGGTCGCTCCGGTAGTGGTAAATCCGGAAATGGTTTCGAAAAGAGCATCTTCCCAGCGGGGAATCTCACCACTGATCCAGAACGGGATCGCACCAAAAAGACTTAGGATGATCCAGCTTAGAGAAGTGGCAAGACAGCCCTCCTTTAAATAAAAAACCGTGTTTTTGGGTTTGCGGTATGTCATAAGTACGCCTAAAAGCATACAGACACAGGCAACGAGAAAGAAATAGCGTCCCTCTTCCTCGTGGTAAATAAGAGATGTAACACAAGGAAGCAGCATAAACGCTGCTTCTATTTTTAATACATAACCAAGAACATATTTTAATATTGAATAATTCATAACCCTTCATCCTTTATTTCAGAATATCCTGAAGATCGTTAAAACCGGTATGGGTAGTTACTACCATGACGGTATCTCCGACCTGAATGGAATCAGAACCGGTAGGGATCAGAATGGATCCGTTGCGGCTGATAAAACAGATTAACAGATTGTCCTTAAGAGACAGATCCATTAATGGTATATCCGTGACAGCAGATGGTTCATTGACACGGAATTCGATGGCCTCTGCACGGGAATTAAACATATGGTACAGAGTTTCAATATTGCTGCCCATGGAATCTTTTTTGGCACGGACATACGCAACGATGGTCTCAGAAGTAATATAACGTGGGTACACAACGCTTCCCAGATCCAGACGGCTGATCACATCCTTAAAATTCATCCGGTTGATCTTTGTAATGACCTTTGCCTTGGAAATCTGTTTGGCGTGAAGTGTCAGAAGAATGTTTTCTTCATCAATACCGGTCAGAGGGACAAAAGACTCGACAGAATCAATGCCTTCCTCCTCCAGCAGATCCTCATCCGTACCATCCCCATTGATGATCGTTGCCTTTGGAAGAAGCTCGCTTAAGGTTTCACAGCGTTTCAGATCCTGCTCTATGATCTTAACGGAAACGCCCATCGGCAGAAGCTGCTTTGCAAGATAGTATGCCGCTTTGCTGCCACCGATGATCATGGTGCTTTTGACCTGGTTTGTTTTGATGCCGATATCCTCCAGAAAGAAACGACCGTGCCCTTTTGGTGCTACGAAGGAAATCTTGTCCCCTCCCAACAGCAGGGAATCACCGGATGGAATATACATGGCACCGCTTCTCTCAATACCACAGATCAAAACGCTGGTATTGATCTTTTTGCTGAGCAAGGCGACACTCATGCCATCTAATATATTATTTTCCGGAATCTGTATTTTGATCAGCTCCGCCTGGCCATGGGCAAAGGAGTTGACCTCCAGTGCCGTAGGAAGATAGAGAATGCGGGAAATCTCCTTTGCAGCCTCCAGTTCAGGATTAATGATCATGGCAAGACCAAGCTTATCCCGCAGGTATGCTGCCTCGCCGCTGTAATCCGGTGTGCGGACCCGGGCAATCGTGGAACAGTTTGCCACCTGATTTGCTACGGTACAGCACAGAAGATTTAATTCGTCTGATTCCGTTACAGCGATCAGCAGATCGGCAGAGGCGATGCCGGCATCCATTTGAATACGGTGGCTGGCGCCGTTTCCGGCTACGCCCATGACATCATAAATGCTTCCGACTTCCTGAACCTTTTTGGCATCCTGATCAATGATCGTAATATCATGTCCCTCTTTGACAAGCTGTTCGATCAGTGTAAGTCCTACTTTTCCGCAGCCAACGATAATAATATTTAATCCCTGTTTCGCCGGCTTCTTTGCGATTAACATAAATCTTACCTCCCAAAACAAATACCCGGACGACACACGAAAAACGTGGAAGCCAGGATGACATATCTAAACACTCTATACTATATTCTTTTTTTTCACAAGTTTCAAGAAAAATTTATATGGAATCATAAGACGGGATTTCCTGCATAGGATGAAGTAAGGTATGAAATGAGGAGAAACACTCAGTGGAAAAGAAAAAATATGAAAAATATCGGTTAGGCTCGTTGTCGGAATGCCTGGAGGAACGTGCTGTTTTGCTGGCACAGTATATGATCGAACATAAAGCGACCGTCCGTCAGACGGCAGCAGTATTCGGGGTCAGTAAAAGCACAGTACATAAGGATCTGACGGAAAAACTTCCGGCGATCAATCATGCTCTGGCATCGCAGGTACGGGAAGTGCTGGATGTCAATAAGTCGGAACGCCATATCCGGGGGGGACTTGCCACAAAGGAAAAATATCTTTTGAAAGAAAAAGAACAGGAGAAATACCGCAATGCATATTAAATGCAGGGGAGTTTCTCCTGTTTCAGGAAACTCTTTATCAGAGTTTGAAAATTGTTTTATGACTGTTTCTCATTGATGGCACGGATCGTTTCCTGGATATCTTCCCAGGTCAGCTGGTCTGTGCTGAATGAGAGAATGGAATGTAACGGGGTATCGTTATACATTGCCCGCATCATCATGGCTGTTCCACCGCCCATACTGTCGTTTTCGGTGTCTGCGGCATCGATAAAGCCGCTTTTGACCATCAGATCATCAAGAGGAGACGGATCGTTTGCATGATCATATACATCCCCGCAGGAGGTGATGTCCGTTACGATAAACGGCAGCTTCTGCTCATTTTCCAGATGAAGAGTCAGACGCTGGCGGACGTCTCTGGAGGAAGCGGAGAGTAACAGTTCATAGTCTCCGGATGGTGCATACCAGTCATGGATCTGTGTGTTGTAATAGGCAAAACAACGTTCCTCCAGTTCTAAAATGACTGTTTTCGTTTCACCCGGCTCCAGACCAATCTTGGTGAAGTTGCGCAGCTCTTGTTCCGGACGGATCGCATCACATGCAGCATTTTTTACATAGAGTTGGACAACCTCTTTGCCATATACATCACCGGTATTTGTAATATCTACAGATACCAGAATCTGATCCTGTGGTTTTGCCGTAATAGAAGGAATCACATTTGGCTCGGTGCCTTCTGCTGTGCTTGTGGCAGAACTGCTGACGGATTGACCGTTGACGATCAGTTTGGCATTGGAGTACTGGAAGGTGGTGTAACTGAGTCCATATCCAAATGGAAAAAGTACATCCATTTCCCGCTTATCATAATAACGGTATCCGATAAAAATACCCTCACTGTAATGAGACTCGTTCTGTGCACCCGGGAAATTCAGATAGGTTGGATTGTCCTGAACGCGGAGCGGGAAGGTCTCTGCAAGTTTGCCGGATGGATTTACTTTGCCGTAGAGCAGATCCGCGGCAGCAGCACCGCTTGCCTGACCGGAAAGATACATTTCCAGTACACCCTTTACCTTAGAAAGCCAAGGCATACGGATTGGGGAACCGTTGTGCAGGACAACCACAGTATTTGGCTGTACCTTGCAGATTTCATGGATCAGACGATTCTGGTTTTCCGGCATGTCCAGATGAGTCCGGTCAAAGCCCTCGCTTTCAAAGGAATCCGGCAATCCGGCAAAGATCACAGCAACTTCAGAGGACTTTGCAGCGTCAATGGCTTCTTTTAACAGAGCTTCGTCTGTTTCTTCCTGCTCGGAACAAAAGCCCTTGCTGTAGGTAATGTTTGGATTATCCTTCAGAACATCCAGTGCGCTTTCCACACGGAAACAGTTAATATGACTGGAGCCGCCACCCTGGATACGGGGAACCTCTGCAAACTCGCCTATGATGGCAATTTTCTGGGATTCCTTTAGCGGAAGGATCCCATCGTTTTTCAGAAGAACAGCACTGTTGCCTGCCATTTTGCGGGCAAGCTGGTGGTGTGCTTCTTTATCATAGGAAGCGTTTTCTTTCTTATTAGAATAATATTTATCTACCGCAGTCAGGATTCGTTCTACGGTCTGATCCAGAGTATCCATGGAAACCGTGCCGTTTTTGACTGCCGCTGCGATCTGTTTGTCGGTTTCTCCGTGACAGTCCGGCATCTCCAGATCCAGACCGGCATTTATGGACTTCACGCGGTCATTCATGGCACCCCAGTCTGTCATAACAAGACCTTCAAATCCCCATTCATCCCGGAGAACTTTATTTAACAGCCAGTCGTTTTCACAGGAATAGGTGCCGTTGATGCGGTTGTAGCTGCACATGATGGTCCATGGCTGTGCTTTTTTGACCACACGCTCAAAGGCGGCAAGGTATGTCTCGCGAAGCGTGCGCTCATCCACCTGGGCGCTGACATTCATACGGCGTGTTTCCTGATTGTTCGCCGCAAAATGCTTCAGGCTGGTTCCGACATTCTGTTCCTGGACACCGTTTACAAAAGCGGCGCCGATCTCTCCGGCAACATAAGGATCCTCTGAATAATACTCAAAGTTTCTTCCTCCCAGAGGGGATCGTTTCATATTGATGCCCGGTCCCAGAAGAACAGCAACATCCTCTGCCTGACATTCCTCTCCGAGAGCATTGCCTACCTCGCGGACGAGGTCACGGTCAAAAGAGGATGCCATGGAGGAAGCCGTAGGAAAGCCAACGGCGAGAATGCTCTCAGCCCATCCCATGTTGTTTCCGACCTCTTCCTGCTTGCGGAGTCCGTAAGGTCCGTCCGAAACCATAATGCTCTTTAAGCCGACCCGGTCTACTGCCTCTGTGTGCCAGAAATCCGCACCGGAGCAAAGGCTTGCCTTTTCCTCCAATGTCATGTCCTGTATCATTTTTTTAATGTTCATATATGTCTCCTTCCTTATTATATATAAATTTTATAGAAAGAAATTATTCAATAACCTGGAAAAGCTTGACAACCATCAGATTAGATGGTAAGATGGAAAATGCACTTATTGTGGCACCCTATAAAATAAAACTGATATAAAATATATTATATCATAGTTTGTGAGGATTGAAAAGCCACAAAATACTCTACAAAATTAAGGAGTGAAACGGCGATGGAGAAAAACAGAATACGTCCGGTAAAAGTAGGCAATGGTGTGAGAATGAGTTATGCCCATCAGGGAGAAGTTCTGGAGATGCCAAACCTCATTGAGGTGCAGACCAATTCTTACCAGTGGTTTTTGGATGATGGTCTGAAGGAAGTATTTCGGGATATTTCCCCAATCTCTGACTTTGGCGGTCATCTCAGCCTGGAATTTGTTGATTTCAAGCTTTGCAGAGACGAGAGTAAGTACGATATTGACCAGTGTAAGGAGAGGGATGCTACTTATTCCGCACCTTTAAAGGTTAAGGTTCGTCTGCACAACAAAGAGACTGAGGAAATCAAGGAACATGAGATCTTTATGGGTGAATTGCCTCTTATGACAGCGACAGGTACCTTTATCATCAATGGTGCTGAGCGTGTTATCGTAAGTCAGTTAGTACGTTCCCCAGGCATTTACTATGCGATCGGTCATGACAAGATCGGTAAAGAGTTATTTTCATCTACAGTAATCCCGAATCGTGGTGCGTGGCTGGAGTATGAGACGGATTCCAATGATGTCTTCTTCGTCCGTGTAGATAGAAATAGAAAGGTCCCGATCACTGTATTCCTGCGTGCTCTTGGACTGGGCACCAATGCAGAGATCAAAGAGCTTTTCGGTGAGGAGCCAAAGATCCTCGCAAGTATCGAGAAGGATACAACAGAAAATTATCAGGATGGTCTGCTTGAGCTTTACAAAAAGCTTCGTCCGGGCGAGCCACTTTCCGTAGACAGTGCCGAGAATCTTCTCAATGGTATGTTCTTTGATCCAAAGAGATATGATCTGGCAAAGGTCGGAAGATACAAGTTCAATAAGAAACTGCACTTCAAGAACCGCATCGTAGGATGCAGACTGGCAGAGGATGCAGTGGATACTGTGACCGGCGAAAAGCTGGAAGCAGGTACACTGATCACAGAGGAGATCGCGGTTCAGCTCCAGAACGCTGCAGTTCCTTACGTGATGGTGGAGCATGAGGAGCATGTGACAAAGGTTCTTTCTAACCTGATGGTTGACCTTCGTTATTATCTCCCGGATGTGGATCCAAAGAGCATCGGTGTGACAGAGGATGTATATTATCCACTGTTAAAGCAGATCCTGGATGAGAATGAGTCCCAGGAGGATATCATTGAGGAGATCCGGTACAATATCTCTGAGCTGATTCCAAAGCATATCACCAAGGAAGATATCTTTGCTTCCATTAACTACAATATCCATTTGGAGTATGGTATTGGTAATGATGACGATATCGATCACCTGGGCAACCGTCGTATCCGTGCGGTAGGCGAGCTGCTTCAGAACCAGTATCGTATCGGTCTGTCACGTATGGAACGTGTTGTTCGTGAGAGAATGTCCACACAGGATCTTTCTTCTATCACAGCACAGTCCCTGATCAATATTAAACCGGTAACGGCAGCCGTGAAGGAGTTTTTCGGAAGTTCCCAGCTGTCACAGTTCATGGATCAGAATAACCCGCTGAGTGAGCTGACTCATAAGCGTCGTCTTTCTGCATTGGGACCTGGTGGTCTTTCCCGTGACCGTGCCGGATTCGAGGTGCGAGATGTCCACTACTCTCATTACGGACGTATGTGTCCTGTAGAGACTCCTGAGGGACCAAACATCGGTTTGATCAACTCTCTGGCATCTTATGCACGTATTAATGAATATGGTTTTGTCGAGGCTCCTTACCGTAAGGTGGACAAGACAGATCCTGCAAACCCTCGCGTAACCGATGAGGTTGTATATCTCTCTGCTGACGAGGAGGATAAATATACGGTTGCACAGGCGAACGAGGCAATCGATGCGGATGGCCACTTTGTACGAAACAGCGTATCCGGCCGCCGTCGTGAAGAGACATCTGAGTTCCCGAAGAAGGAGATCGATCTGATGGACGTATCTCCTAAGATGGTGTTCTCTGTGGCAACAGCCATGATCCCATTCCTGGAGAACGATGATGCGAACCGTGCCCTGATGGGATCCAACATGCAGCGTCAGGCAGTGCCGCTTCTGGTGACAGAGGCTCCGGCAGTTGGTACAGGTATGGAGATGAAGGCTGCGATTGACTCCGGTAACTGTGTGATCGCAGAGGCAGATGGTGTGGTTGAGCGTTCTGCTTCCAATGAGATCATTGTAAAGGAGACAAACGGCACCGTTCATAATTATAAATTAGCGAAGTTCCAGCGAAGCAACCAGGGAACCAGTATGAACCAGAGACCTCTGGTCAATAAGGGTGACGAGGTAAAGGCCGGTCAGGTTCTCGCAGACGGTCCTTCTACCTGTGGCGGTGAGATTGCTCTCGGTAAGAACCCGTTGATCGGTTTCATGACCTGGGAAGGTTATAACTACGAGGACGCGGTTCTCTTAAGTGAGAGACTGGTTCAGGAAGACGTTTATACTTCTGTACACATCAGCGAGTATAATGCCGAGGCAAGAGATACCAAGCTGGGTGCGGAGGAGATTACCCGTGATGTACCGGGCGTTGGTGACGATGCCCTGAAGGATCTGGATGAGAGAGGTATCATCCGTATCGGTGCGGAGGTTCGTGCCAATGATATTCTGGTCGGTAAGGTTACTCCAAAGGGAGAGACTGAGCTGACGGCAGAGGAGAGACTTCTTCGTGCGATCTTTGGTGAGAAGGCAAGAGAAGTGCGAGATACTTCCCTGAAGGTTCCTCATGGTGAGTTTGGTATCGTTGTGGATGCCAAGGTATTTACCAGGGAGAACGGTGATGAGCTTCCACCGGGAGTGAACGAAAATGTTCGTATCTATATTGCCCAGAAGCGTAAGATTCAGGTGGGGGACAAGATGGCCGGCCGTCATGGTAACAAGGGTGTGGTTTCCAGAGTACTTCCTGTGGAGGATATGCCATTCCTTCCAAACGGACGTCCTTTGGATATCGTATTGAACCCTCTGGGTGTGCCTTCCCGAATGAACATCGGTCAGGTCCTGGAGATTCATCTGAGTCTGGCTGCCAAGGTGCTTGGCTTTAATGTGGCAACTCCTGTCTTTGATGGTGCAAACGAGCACGACATCATGGATACACTGGAACTGGCAAACGATTATGCCAATACACCGCTGGATCAGACAGAGCTGGAAGCAGAAAAGGCAAAGGCTGCTGAGGATGGCACAGAATATCCGGCAGACGTTGTTCCTTTCGTTGATAAATATAAAGATATTCTTGATCCGGAAGTTATGAACTATCTGGTAGAGAACAAAGAGTACCGTCAGCAGTGGAAGGGTGTACCGATTCGCCGTGATGGTAAGGTTCGTCTTCGTGACGGACGTACCGGAGAGTACTTCGATGGTGAAGTTACCGTTGGTTTCATGCACTACCTGAAGCTGCATCATCTGGTTGATGATAAGATCCATGCACGTTCTACCGGTCCTTACTCACTGGTAACACAGCAGCCTCTGGGTGGTAAAGCCCAGTTCGGTGGACAGCGTTTCGGAGAGATGGAGGTATGGGCACTGGAGGCTTATGGTGCTGCATATACACTTCAGGAGATCCTGACTGTGAAGTCCGATGACGTGGTCGGTCGAGTGAAGACATATGAGGCGATCATCAAGGGAGAGAATATCTCTGATCCTGGTATCCCTGAGTCCTTCAAGGTACTTCTCAAAGAGCTGCAGGCACTTGCTCTTGACGTAACTGTTCTGGATGAGAACGGTAATGAAGTACCGATGACGGAGAGTGTTGAAGAGGATCATGATGAGGACATCAAACCATTGATCGATGGCGATGCCAACTTTGCATTTGGCAGTGGTGAGTCCTTTGAATCTGCCGGTTTTAAAGAGGGAACTGCAGAAGAGTTAGAGAATGACGACATTTTTGGTGATTTTGAAGCTTCAGAGGAGCCGGATCTGTTATAAGACGAAACTTCGGATTTACACAACCTGGATGTGGAAGAATGGAGGTTACTATGATCGATAGTACTGTAAAGGAAGAAAAGCATATCACATATGATGCGATCAAGATTGGTCTTGCATCTCCGGAAAAGATCAGAGAGTGGTCCCGCGGTGAGGTAAAAAAGCCGGAGACCATCAACTACAGAACATTAAAGCCGGAAAAGGACGGTCTGTTCTGTGAGAAGATCTTTGGACCGAGCAAGGACTGGGAGTGTCATTGTGGTAAATATAAAAAGATTCGTTATAAAGGCGTTGTCTGTGACCGTTGCGGTGTCGAGGTAACAAAGGCGAGTGTACGTCGTGAGCGTATGGGTCATATCGAGCTGGCAGCACCGGTATCACATATCTGGTATTTCAAGGGTATTCCAAGCCGTATGGGTCTGATCCTTGATGTGTCTCCAAAGAACCTGGAAAAGGTCCTTTACTTTGCATCTTATATCGTACTGGAGGCTCAGGACGGTATCGGTCTGCAGCAGAAGCAGATCCTGTCTGAGGCAGAGTATCAGGAGGCAAGAGCAAACTATGGCAATGCATTCCGTGCCGGCATGGGTGCTGAGTCTATCATGGAGCTTTTGATGAGCATTGACCTTGAGGAAGAGTCCAACACCCTCAAGGAGGAGCTGAAAAATGCATCCGGCCAGAAGCGTGCCCGTATTATCAAGAGACTGGAAGTGATCGAGGCATTCCGTGGCTCAGGAAACAAGCCGGAGTGGATGATCCTTACGGTTATTCCGGTAATTCCGCCGGATCTTCGTCCTATGGTACAGCTGGACGGAGGACGTTTTGCAACATCTGACATGAACGATCTTTATCGTCGTATCATCAATAGAAATAACCGTCTGAAGAGACTGCTGGAGTTAGGTGCACCGGATATCATTGTGCGTAACGAGAAGAGAATGCTCCAGGAGGCAGTGGATGCCCTGATCGACAATGGTCGTCGTGGCCGTCCTGTTACCGGCCCTGGAAACAGACCGCTCAAGTCTCTGTCTGATATGTTAAAGGGTAAGCAGGGACGTTTCCGTCAGAACCTGTTAGGTAAGCGTGTCGACTATTCCGGTCGTTCCGTTATCGTCGTAGGACCAGAGCTTAAGATCTATCAGTGTGGTCTTCCAAAGGAGATGGCTATTGAGCTGTTCAAGCCTTTCGTAATGAAGGAACTTGTATCAGACGGAACGGCGCACAATATCAAGCAGGCCAAGAAGATGGTTGAGAAGCTCCAGCCGGAGGTATGGGATGTGCTTGAGGAGGTTATCCGTGAGCATCCGGTTATGCTGAACCGTGCCCCTACACTTCACCGTCTTGGTATTCAGGCATTTGAGCCGACACTGGTAGAAGGTAAAGCGATCAAGCTTCATCCACTGGTATGTACCGCATTCAACGCCGATTTCGATGGTGACCAGATGGCTGTGCATCTGCCACTGTCCGTAGAGGCACAGGCAGAGTGCCGTTTCCTTCTTCTTTCGCCAAACAACCTGCTGAAACCGTCCGATGGTGGTGTGGTTGCCGTACCTTCACAGGATATGGTGCTTGGTATCTACTATCTGACACAGGAAAGACCTGGTGTAAAGGGTGAGGGCAAGTTCTTCAAGTCTGTCAATGAGGCGATCACAGCTTATGAGAATGGCGTAGTTACACTTCACTCCCGCATTACAGTCCGCAGAAGCGGTGTCAATGCAGAGGGACAGGTTGAGATCAAAAATATCGAGTCTACTCTGGGACGTTTCATCTTCAACGAGATCCTGCCACAGGATCTGGGCTTTGTAGACAGAAGCAATCCGGACAATTTCCTGACACTGGAGGTAGACTTCCATGTAGGTAAGAAGCAGTTAAAGCAGATTCTGGAGAAGTGTATTGATGTACACGGTGCTACAGGTACTGCTGAGACAATGGATCATATTAAAGCATTAGGTTATAAGTATTCTACCCGCGCGGCCATGACCGTATCCATTTCTGATATGACCGTGCCTGCAGCCAAGAAGGATATTCTGGCAGATGCAGAAAAGACAGTTGAGACGATCACACGTAAGTTCCACCGTGGTCTCCTGACCGAGGAGGAGCGTTACAAGGCAGTTGTAAACACATGGTTCGCAGCCGATGATAAGCTGACAAAGGCTCTGATGGCCGGTCTGGATCGATATAATAATATCTTCATGATGGCTGATTCCGGTGCCCGTGGTTCTCAGGCACAGATCAAGCAGCTTGCCGGTATGCGTGGACTGATGGCGGATACATCAGGACGTACCATTGAGCTCCCGATCAAGTCAAACTTCCGTGAAGGTCTTGACGTACTGGAGTACTTCATTTCAGCCCATGGTGCCCGTAAGGGTCTGTCCGATACAGCCCTTCGTACCGCCGATTCCGGATACCTGACCCGTCGTCTGGTTGATGTATCTCAGGAGCTTTCCATCCGTGAGGTAGACTGCAGTGTGGATCGAGATGAGATCCCGGGTATGGAGATTGGTGAGTTTGCTGATGGCAAGGAGTTGATCGAGTCTCTGGAAGAGCGTATTACAGGTAGATTTGCCTGTGAGAATATGTATGATGACAATGGTGAACTGATCGTAAAAGCAAACCATATGATCACACCAAAGAGAGCTGCACGTATTGTAAACACAAAGGCGATCATGGATGCCGGTTCTAAGGCAAGAGTCAAGATCCGTACGATCCTGACATGTAAGTCACACATCGGCGTCTGTGCAAAATGTTACGGTGCCAACATGGCAACCGGTGAGCCGGTTCAGGTTGGTGAGGCTGTTGGTATTATTGCCGCACAGTCCATCGGTGAGCCTGGTACACAGCTGACCATGCGTACATTCCATGCCGGTGGTGTAGCCGGTGATGATATCACACAGGGTCTTCCTCGTGTCGAGGAGCTTTTTGAGGCACGTAAGCCTAAAGGACTTGCCATTATCGCTGAGTTTGGCGGTACCGTAAGCATTCGTGATACCAAGAAGAAGCGTGAGGTTGTTGTTACCAACAAAGAGACAGGCGACAGCAAGGCATATCTGATCCCATACGGTTCCCGTATCAAGGTACTTGAGGGACAGGAGCTGGAAGCCGGTGATGAGCTTACAGAGGGTAGTGTAAATCCACATGATATCCTTGCGATCAAGGGTGTCCGTGCCGTACAGGATTACATGATCCGCGAGGTACAGCGTGTTTACCGTCTGCAGGGTGTAGATATCAACGATAAGCATATCGAGGTTATCGTCCGTCAGATGCTCAAAAAGATCCGTATCGAGAATAACGGTGATTCTGATTATCTGCCGGGTGTTATGGTCGATGCTCTTGACTATGAGGACACGGTAGAGGCACTTACCAAAGAAGGCAAGGAGCCACCGGAAGGAAGTCAGGTTATGCTTGGTATTACCAAGGCTGCACTGGCAACCAATTCCTTTATGTCAGCCGCATCCTTCCAGGAGACCACAAAGGTTCTGACCGATGCCGCTATTAAGGGCAAGATCGATCCACTGGTCGGTCTGAAGGAGAACGTTATCATTGGTAAGCTGATCCCTGTTGGAACCGGTATGAAGAGATATCGTTCCGTAAAACTGGACTGCGATGAAGAGGCAGAGCGCGAGATTGCTGCAATCCGTGCTGCCAAAGCTGCAAAGTCTGAGGATGAGGACAAAAAGGACGACAAGAAGGATCGTGCAAAAGAGAAAGAAGCAGCGATCGAAGAAGAGTCTGCAAAAGATTTTGCTTCTTCTGACGGAGAGCTTGTATATTCCACATCCACAGAGGATGAAAATTAAAAACAATAAAAGAGAATTCTGATAGATTAGGACATTTTGATGGGACCTGGCAGAAGGATGCCGGGTCCTGTTTTGTTTGTTAAGAAATACGCTATACGTTATAGACGAAAATGTTTCGGGAGGATGCAATCATGTCAGATAATAATATGAACAGAAATAATCCCTTGTGGGATTCTGAAAAAAACATAGAAGAAAGATTGGACTATCTGGTCAGTGAATTAACCTTAGAAGAGAAATTCTCCTGTCTGGGTACAGGAAATCCAACCATAGAGCGATTGGGCATTCCGTCCTTTTATGTGGGTTGTGAGGGTGCCCATGGCTTGCAGATGCGCCATGATCAAAGCTTTGACAAGGGGGAGCCGCAGCCGACGACGATTTTTCCAAATCCTGTCGGTATGAGTGCTACCTGGGATCCGGAGCTGATTCGTAAGGCAGGGGAGGTAGTAGGAACTGAGGCAAGAGCTGTCTTTGAAAAGGACGGACGAAGGGGTGGCCTGTGTCTTTGGGCTCCAACCATTGACATGGAACGGGATCCACGCTGGGGACGTACGGAGGAGGCATATGGAGAGGATCCGTATCTCACGGGAAAGATGGCGTCCGCATATATTCGCGGAATGCGGGGTGACGGAGAAACGATACGCTGTGGAGCTACATTAAAGCATTTTTATGCCAACAATGTAGAGGATGGTCGTGTCTGGAAATCCTCCTCCATTGATCCTCGAAATAAGCAGGAGTATTATCTGGAGCCATTTCGTCGTGCCGTGACGGAGGGCGGCGCCGAGGCGATGATGACCTCTTATAATGAGATTAACGGTGTACCTGCGATCCTGAATCATGAAGTACAAAAGATTGCCAAGGAGCAATGGGGTGTGCATCATGTGGTATGCGATGGCGGCGATATGAAACAGACCGTAGACTGTCATCATTATTTTGGTTCTCATACAGAGACCATTGCCGAGGGATTAAAGGCGGGCATTGACTGCTTCACGGATGATATTGATGCTGTGATCGAGGGAGCGAGAGAAGCTTATGAGCTGGGGATGATCGACATGACAGATATTGATCGTGCTTTGCGGTGTCATTTTAGTACTCTGATCCGTCTGGGATTATTTGATCCTCAGGAGACTGTCCCGGATTACGGACTGAATCTTCCGGAGTTTCAGAAGCTGGCGGGAGAGGTTACCACAGAATCCGTTGTACTCCTTAAGAATGACGAAATCGACGGACAGAAGCTGTTGCCATTAGACAAGACACAGATCACATCGGATCATAAAATTGCTGTGATCGGACCTTCCGCAGAGGAATGGTTCCTGGACTGGTACTCCGGCATTCCGCCCTATGCGGTGACGCCGCTGCAGGGCATCCGTGATGTCATATCTCATCCGGAAAATGTAATCTTTGAGTCAGGTGTGCCAAAGCTTAAGATCGCCTGCGGAGATAAATATCTGGGTCTGCTGGAGGATGGAGAAACCCTTGGCCTGGTCGAAGAGGACAAGGCAGAAATCTTCGAGTCCGTTTTATGGGACAAGGAACAACTGACATTAAAAGCAGAGAGTAATGGTCGTTATCTGACCGCTCTGGACGGCTGTGATGAGGATGAAGTGTATCGTGGCGGTATTTTTAAGGCTTGCTCTGAGAGGGCATTTGGATGGTTTGTCAAGGAAGCATTCCATGCACAGGTCAATCTTACGGATTTAAAAGAGACAGAGGAAAAAGGCATGTCCCTGGCGGTTGGCAGTCACTTCAAAAGTATTCTGGAAAACGGGGAAGAATTTCAGCTGAAGGCATGGAATAGCGGCGGACTTTATGTGGACGGGCAGAACCGGATCCGTGTCCGGGATGGTCAGGGCTTTGCGGAGGATGGAGAGGTGCGCCGGATCGTAAGCTGCACCGATGTCCATGGACATCAGGTATTTGCAGAAGATTTTAAAGCGGAGCGAAGCGGCGGCATCTATGAGACGGTGACAGGTCAGAAATACCGGACACTGCCCGCACTTTGTCCGGTTCTGGTCAAGGATGGCATCCAGGCAGCACGCGAGGCAGCAGCTCAGGCAGATACCGTGATCTATGTGGGCGGGGCACATCCGATGATCACCTGTAAGGAGGAAGTGGATCGGAAGGATATTGACTTTCCGGTTTATCAGAGACAGCTTCTGCAGGCGGTATATCAGGAAAATCACAGGGTCATCGCAGCACTTGTAACAAGTGTGCCTTATGCGGTCGGCTGGGAGAAACAGCATCTGCCGGCAATCCTTACGATGGCAGGCGGCAGTATGGAGCTGGGAAACGGTCTGGCAGATATCCTGTTTGGGAAAAAAGCACCGGCCGGGCGGTTAAATATGACATGGTACCGCGATACAGAGCAGCTTCCGGATATGGATGATTATGACATTATCCAGAAGGAAAGAACATATCAGTATTTTAAGGGAGAGGTGCTGTATCCCTTTGGATATGGTCTGACGTATACACCGACGGAGATTGATGCACTTACAGCGAAGGTTTCTGGGGATGAAAAGTATATTGATGTCACCTGTACTGTACAAAATATGGGACAAGTGAGAGATGCACTTCCGCCGCAGGATGAAGTGGTTCAGATTTATTATACGAAGAAGGATTCGGCCGTGAAACGCCCGATCCGGACATTGATCGCATTTAAAAGAGTAAAGGATCTGGAAGCAGGAGAAGAGCGGACAGTTTCATTTCGGATTCCGGTCGAGGATCTGATGTATTATGATACGATCCAGAGAAAGAAGCTTCTGGAACCGGGAATGTATGAGATACAGGCAGGTCA
This sequence comes from uncultured Lachnospiraceae bacterium, assembly GCA_934339135.1. Classification (GTDB taxonomy): domain Bacteria; phylum Bacillota; class Clostridia; order Lachnospirales; family Lachnospiraceae; genus Jutongia. The sequence goes on from CAKRHP010000012.1 coordinate 114,151, forward strand.
TTCCTCCGCTGACATAGACGTTGTGGTTACAACCACACTGAAGGGGCAGGAGAGAGGATACCGGGACGGCGGTCTCTGGCAGCCGGCAGATCACTATGACCGCTCACGGAACGGATACTTGTGGGAAGGACATATGGGGTATGACAGTGTCGCACACAGAGCCGATGCGCATGTCCCGGAAGAATTATTTGAAAAAGTGGGCGGCTTGTGGCAGAATATAAATGAGGTGACCAGAGAGGAGAAGTCCGGGGAGCGGCTTGATGATTGTCTGGTTTTGGAGTATGACCGTGTCCGCCTGCCGGAGGAGACAGCATACCTTGTGCTGGATGCAGATGCCGTGTCGGAGAGTACGGTGGATGTATTTATCGATGACATACATAATAAGTCCTATATTGTGCCTGATTTCGAGGATCTGTCCAGTGCCGGGGATAATCCGGGATGGGCGGCAGCAGCGACGGCAAAGAACGCACCTCATGGCAGAATATTCCGCCAGCTTCTGATACCGGTGGAGGGTCTGGAAGCATCTAATGAACCTGTAACCCTGCGGCTACGTTGTCAGGGAGATCTAAGGATCTGCCGGTGGAGATTTGTAAAAGGAAATACAAAGTAAATTGAAATCACATGATGTGTAGAACGGAGGATGATATGGAAACAAATTTTATCTGGAAAGAACGAAAAAGAAATGCACTGGGCTTGCCATGGACATTTACCAAGTATGCCCTGACAGACGACAGACTTTTTATCACGACCGGCCTGTTAAAGACGGTTGAGGACGAGGTGCGTCTGTATCGTATTATGGACCTGTCCCTGAGCCAGACCCTGTCCCAGAAGATTTTCGGGATCGGAACCATTCAGGTTTCCTCAGCGGATAAGAGCATGAAAGACTTCGAGATAAAAAATATCAAGAAGCCCAGAGAGGTGAAGGAGCAGTTATCCCGGTTAGTAGAGGAAAACCGTGACAAAAAGCGTGTGACAAACCGTGAATTTATGGGGGACGACGCTGATTTTGATGACGATGATGACCGGTAGAAATGATTCCAGTATAAAAAATGTCAAAAAACTCTTTTCATACGTGGGAGGAGTGTGTTATACTAGAAACAGCGATGTGGCAGTCCGTGGGCGTAGTGCGTCCGTCTGTCGATATCAACATTACAATTACAAATATAGGAGGTAACTTTACAATGGCAAACAAATGGGTGTATATGTTTAGCGAAGGCGACATGACCATGCGTAACTTACTCGGTGGTAAGGGTGCGAACCTTGCAGAGATGACCAACATCGGTCTTCCTGTACCACAGGGTTTTACAGTAACTACAGAGGCTTGTACACAGTATTATGAGGATGGTCGTCAGATCAATGATGAGATCATGGCTCAGATCATGGACGGCGTAAAGAAGATGGAGGAGCTCAACGGCAAGAAGTTCGGTGATTCTAAGAATCCACTTCTCGTTTCTGTTCGTTCCGGTGCCCGTGCATCTATGCCTGGTATGATGGATACAATTCTGAACCTTGGTCTTAACGATGACGTAGTGGCTACTATGATCGAGGGTAATGACGATCCTGCATTCGAGCGTTTCGTATACGATTCATACAGACGTTTCATCCAGATGTTCTCTGATGTCGTTATGGAAGTTGGTAAGAAGTATTTCGAGCAGCTCATCGACAAGATGAAAGAGGAGAAGGGTGTTCAGTATGACGTTGATCTGACTGCTCAGGATCTTAAGACTCTGGCAGAGCAGTTCAAGGCTGAGTACAAGAACCAGTTAGGTACAGACTTCCCATCTGATCCTGTAGAGCAGATGAAGCTGGCTGTAGAGGCTGTATTCCGTTCATGGGACAACCCTCGTGCAAACGTATACCGTCGTGACAATGATATCCCTTATTCATGGGGTACAGCAGTTAACGTAATGCCTATGGTATTCGGTAACCTGAATAATGAGTCCGGTACAGGTGTTGCATTTACCCGTGACCCTGCAACAGGTGAGAACAAGCTGATGGGTGAGTTCCTGATCAACGCACAGGGCGAGGACGTAGTAGCCGGTGTTCGTACACCAATGCCAATCGCTCAGATGGAGCAGGAGTTCCCAGAGGCATATGCTGAGTTCGTTAAGGTTTGTGATACTCTTGAGAATCACTACCATGATATGCAGGATATGGAGTTTACTGTTGAGAACAAGAAGCTGTACATGCTTCAGTGCCGTAACGGTAAGAGAACAGCTCCAGCTGCATTAAAGATCGCTTGTGACCTTGTAGATGAGGGACATAAGACAGAGGAAGAAGCAGTAGCAATGATCGATCCTCGTAACCTGGATACACTTCTTCATCCACAGTTTGATGCTGCTGAGCTTAAGAAAGCTACTCCGATCGGAAAGGGTCTTGGTGCTTCTCCGGGAGCTGCTTGCGGTAAGGTCGTATTTACAGCAGAGGACGCTGTAGAGTGGGCTGAGCGCGGTGAGAAGGTTGTACTTGTTCGTCTTGAGACTTCTCCAGAGGATATCACAGGTATGAAGAGTGCACAGGGTATCCTGACTGTTCGTGGTGGTATGACATCACATGCAGCCGTAGTTGCCCGTGGTATGGGTACATGCTGTGTATCCGGTTGTGGCGACATCGTTATGGACGAGGAGAACAAGAAGTTCGAGCTCGCAGGTAAGACTTATACAGAGGGTTCTGAGATCTCTATCGATGGTACAACAGGTAACATCTATGATGGTCTTATCCCAACTGTTGATGCTACGATCGCTGGTGAGTTCGGCCGTGTAATGGCTTGGGCTGACAAGTATAGAAAGCTTAAAGTTCGTACAAATGCTGATACACCTGCAGATGCTAAGAAAGCTCGTGAGCTTGGTGCAGAGGGTATTGGTCTTTGCCGTACAGAGCATATGTTCTTCGAGGAAGACAGAATCGCTGCTTTCCGTGAGATGATCTGTTCTGATACAGTAGAAGAGAGAGAAGAAGCACTTGCTAAGATCCTTCCATATCAGCAGGGAGATTTCGAGGCTCTTTATGAGGCACTCGAGGGTAACCCAGTTACCATCCGTTTCCTGGATCCTCCACTTCATGAGTTCGTTCCTACTGAGGAAGCTGACATCAAGAAGCTTGCAGAAGCTAAGGGCAAGAGCGTAGAGGAGATTAAGGCAATCATCGATTCACTTCACGAGTTCAACCCAATGATGGGTCATCGTGGATGTCGTCTTGCTGTAACATATCCTGAGATTGCTAAGATGCAGACAAGCGCTGTTATCCGTGCAGCAATCAATGTAAAGAAGAAACATCCTGATTGGACAGTTGAGCCGGAGATCATGATCCCACTTGTTGGTGATGTAAAAGAGCTTAAGAATGTTAAGGATGTCGTTGTAGCAACAGCTGACGCTGAGATCGCAGCAGCAGGCGTTGAGATGAAGTACGAAGTTGGTACTATGATCGAGATTCCTCGTGCAGCACTGACCGCTGATCAGATTGCAACAGAGGCTGAGTTCTTCTGCTTCGGTACAAACGACCTGACTCAGATGACATTCGGTTTCTCCCGTGATGATGCCGGTAAGTTCCTGGATGCTTACTATGATGCTAAGATCTATGAGAGCGATCCATTTGCCAAGCTTGACCAGACAGGTGTTGGCCAGCTGATGGAGATGGCTGTAGAGAAAGGTAAGAAGGTTCGTCCTTCCCTTCACTGCGGTATCTGTGGTGAGCACGGTGGAGATCCTTCATCTGTTGAGTTCTGCCACAAGATTGGTCTGGATTACGTATCATGTTCTCCATTCCGTGTGCCAATCGCACGTCTTGCAGCAGCACAGGCAGCAATCGCTGATAAATAAGATATGGTCTGATGTGATACAGCATTCATATTAGAATAATAGATTCCCATTCCGGGCTAGGTTTTCGTCCGGGATGGGGATTTTTTTGTGCTATGAGCGAACTCTGAAAGGTGCATGTTTCGAATATACCTAGGGAAATGCTGATTAATTCAAGCAATTTCCAGTGATTTTTGTTATAATATAGGTATCTTGATGAAAGGCTGTGATACCTATGAATAACCAATATACATTAACTGATATGGAATATTCAAACCGCAAAAAGAAAACAAAGCGTGAAGAATTTTTTAATGCTATGGATGAAATATGTGTACATGAGGTACAAAGAAGTGGCGTAAGATTGTTTCGTGCAATTACTTTTTTAACGACAAAATGATGTTATTTGAAATACGGAGGGTGAGAGGCGTTTATGGAAGCACTATTTGATGGAAATATTGTTTTTGTATTCTTTTTTGCGATGATTGCAATTTACAATTATTCAGACTTACGAATTTACGAATCCCGGAATTTTGAAATTGCCGATAGAAGATATTTTCCGTGGCGGTAATTCAAAACCACGTAATCCGCATATGCAGACTATGCTCAG
>CAKRHP010000013.1 GCA_934339135.1 uncultured Lachnospiraceae bacterium
GGGATTGAAGCTCAATCATGCGGACATAAGCGTCACGCTTCGTTTGAGAGCAGTGTTAATCCATAGGGGATTGAAGCTCAATCATGCGGACATAAGCGTCACGCTTCGTTTGAGAGCAGTGTTAATCCATAGGGGATTGAAGCGGGAACCAACATCGACACACCAGTCATCACGTTTGAGAGCAGTGTTAATCCATAGGGGATTGAAGCCCCTTGAGGACGGGATGAACGAATGTGTGGTTTGAGAGCAGTGTTAATCCATAGGGGATTGAAGCCGGAAAAGTGATAAAAGATCCGACAATCCGTTTGAGAGCAGTGTTAATCCATAGGGGATTGAAGCTTAATAACCATTTGTTCAATTCAAAGCCGTGTTTGAGAGCAGTGTTAATCCATAGGGGATTGAAGCAAAAATATATTGGAGAATCAGATCAGAACAGTTTGAGAGCAGTGTTAATCCATAGGGGATTGAAGCCGTCAATTTTTGTTTCCTCTGTTTTTTCTGTTTGAGAGCAGTGTTAATCCATAGGGGATTGAAGCCCTGTCAGGAGGAGACAGCCCCAAAACCAGTTTGAGAGCAGTGTTAATCCATAGGGGATTGAAGCATATAAATACTTGCAACTATCAGTATCCAGTTTGAGAGCAGTGTTAATCCATAGGGGATTGAAGCACATATCAGCAGTGACAGTCACAGCGTTAGTTTGAGAGCAGTGTTAATCCATAGGGGATTGAAGCAGACGGCACGAGCCATCATCACTATGCCTGTTTGAGAGCAGTGTTAATCCATAGGGGATTGAAGCCCCCCAGTAAGTAACACTGAAAGGGATCAGTTTGAGAGCAGTGTTAATCCATAGGGGATTGAAGCCGTTCAGTAACGCATCAAACTCAACCCCATGTTTGAGAGCAGTGTTAATCCATAGGGGATTGAAGCCATATTGTGACGAATCATAGCGTGGATATGTTTGAGAGCAGTGTTAATCCATAGGGGATTGAAGCCAAGTTCAAACTCATATTACTAAAAGCATAGTTTGAGAGCAGTGTTAATCCATAGGGGATTGAAGCGTGGATCTTCCGGATTTTGAATACCTCTCAGTTTGAGAGCAGTGTTAATCCATAGGGGATTGAAGCCGTATCCTTTTAAAGCATTCATCATCTGGTGTTTGAGAGCAGTGTTAATCCATAGGGGATTGAAGCCATGTTCCAGCAAATCCGACTCCGGCAACAGTTTGAGAGCAGTGTTAATCCATAGGGGATTGAAGCACTTTTTTCCATACCCACTCTACTACAGCAGTTTGAGAGCAGTGTTAATCCATAGGGGATTGAAGCTTTGTCTTTAAGTTTGCCACGTTTCGTATGTTTGAGAGCAGTGTTAATCCATAGGGGATTGAAGCCACCGTAGTAATGGCTTGCATTACTTTGTGTTTGAGAGCAGTGTTAATCCATAGGGGATTGAAGCAAGTATTACCATTTACAATCCACCTGTAGGTTTGAGAGCAGTGTTAATCCATAGGGGATTGAAGCGACTTTCCGCTGCCGAGGGACTGTTAATAGTTTGAGAGCAGTGTTAATCCATAGGGGATTGAAGCACACTGAAGCCGGGACAGACATTCATCCCTGTTTGAGAGCAGTGTTAATCCATAGGAGATTGAAATTGTATATAAGTTGTATGGTTTTTGTTTGAAAATTCACATGTATAAAGACATGTGATAGTGCAGTGCTAATTTGTTGGCAAAAGATAAAATTTATCAAAAAAATATACCCAGAAAGAAGTGATTTATTTGACCGCGGGTTGGAAACTAAAGTCGGGAGAAATATTAAGCAGACAGGTAAGTAATGACAAATTGTGGTCTGTTTTTAATTATGTATTTTCTGAAAATAGTAAAAAACGTAATACGTACAAATTTGGTTTAATTAAAGCACTTCTGGACAATTTGTTTAATATGACTCTACAGGGTGAAGATTATTTTATTACATATCAAATGATATTTGAAAAATTTGCTCAAAATTATTGGAATCTGGTCGTAAAATATCATTTGAAACAAATGCGCTCGGATGGAAGATCGGATTACTCTAAGGTGGAGAGTGTTTTTCGAAATATGGTAAACGCAAATCCGATTATTGCGACTCTGGAGTTTGATGTAATTGGAGAGATAGAAAGAAATAGAATGGTTCAGGAGATTTCGAAAGAGTGCAGAAAAAATGTGGTTGGCGCATTGTATCAGGATACAGAGGGGTTGTTGTATTCTTTTGATCTGAAAAAGGATGGACTATATATTAGCTCTGTAGCATATGAATTTATGCTAAAATACAAAGAACAATTAGAAAAATTAAACTATTATAGCTGGGCAAAATTTTTGGAGCATGTCAACGATGGGAATGTTTTAATTGGTTTGTTGGATAAGTTGGAATTATCGACACCACAGCGAACAAACTTATCAGTTTATCGGGAAATACTTAAGAAAGAATTTGAGGAAAATACTTGTTTTTACTGTGGGAGAAAATTAACGAAAGTAATTCACGTAGATCATTTTATACCTTGGTCCTATGTGAAAGATGATAAAATGTGGAATTTTGTTTTAGCGTGTTCACGATGTAATGAAAGAAAAAATAATAAAATTCCAGCAGAAAAGTTTTTGCTTAAAATAGAGAAACGAAATAAAAAAGCATCTCAAATTCACAATGATTTAGTATATGAAGATTTTAAGAAATATGATAATAGTAGGATGAAACGATTATGGAAATATGCGCAATTAAGTGGCATGAAGCAATTTGATATTTGTGCTGACCAATAAAACGAAAAGGCAGGTGTTTCCCATGGCAAAATCTCCCTATCAAAAATTAAAACTCTTATATCTTATGAAGATCTTTCATGAAAAGACGGATGACAATCATGGTCTCCGGGTGATAGATCTGATTGAAGAGCTTCGTCAATATGGTATAGAGGTGGAGAGAAAAAGCCTGTATTCGGATATAGAAGCTCTGCAGGTATTTGGATTGGACATTCATAAAATTCAAAAGAACAGGACATTTTATTACTACATGGGACAGCGTGAATTGGAAGTTGCCGAGTTGAAACTTCTGGTAGATGCGGTACAGTCATCGAAATTTATTACGGCAAAAAAATCGCGTCAGCTGATCAAAAAGCTGGAACATTTAGTTAGTAAGCATGATGCCAAAAAGCTTCATCGGCAGGTCTATGTGCAGAGTCGAGTGAAGGCAAGAAATGAGCAGATATTTTATAATGTGGACAAGGTGTATAATGCGATTGATGAGAACCGGATGATTCAGTTTCAGTATTGTCAGTGGAATCTGCAGAAGGAAATGGAACTTCGTCACAATGGTACATATTATAGAATATCACCTTGGGGACTTGTCTGGGATAATGAGAATTATTATTTGATAGGCTATGATAGTTCGTTGCAAAAAATTAAGCATTTCCGTGTTGATAAGATGCGAAACATTCGGCTGATGAAACAAAAGCGGGAGGGAGAAAACGTATTTCGTCAGGTGGATGTTTCAAAATATACCAATATGCATTTTGGAATGTTTAGCGGTCAGGAGCAGACGGTAGAGCTTTTATGCCACAATAAATCAATAGGAATTATTATGGATCGTTTTGGTATAGAAACAAGAATCTGTAAAGTAGACGAGGAACATTTCCGGGCGACCATTAATGTGGTTGTCAGTAATAACTTTTTGGGATGGCTGATCGGACTTGGCGACGATATCAAAATTGTCGGACCGGAGAATGTATTACAAATGATGCAGGAGAGAGTACAGTCATTAACGAAAATGTATGGAAAGGAAATTTCATGAAATACACTCACATCATTAACGCCATCTTCCTCGACCGCCCCAACCGTTTTATTGCCCACGTATCCATCGACGGCAATACGGAGACGGTCCACGTAAAAAACACCGGACGCTGTCAGGAGCTGTTGCTTTCCGGCGCACCGGTGCGTCTGGAGAAGTCTGATAATCCTAACCGGAAAACGAAGTATGATCTGGTTGCTGTATACAAGGAATCCTTGGGCTGGGTGAATATTGACAGCCAGGCACCGAATAAGGTTGTGAAGGAGTGGCTGCAGACAAGGGATTTTGATATGGTGAAACCGGAGTATGGTTATGGAGATTCCCGGATTGATTTTTATATGATAAAGGACGATCAGGAGTATCTGATGGAGGTGAAGGGCTGTACGCTGGAACGGGATGGCGTTGGATATTTTCCGGATGCTCCTACAAAGCGGGGCGTGAAGCATCTGCGGGAGCTGGCACAGGCGAGCCGTCTTGGATATCAGTGTACAGTGGCGTTTGTGATTCAGATGGAGGGAGTCAAAGAAGTGCGTCCCAATGTGGAGATGCAGCCGGAGTTTGGAACGGCTTGGGAGGAAGCTGTGGAGGCCGGCGTCAGGATTATATTTTTGCAATGTGCGGTTGGCTATGATACATTGAAGATCAAAGATTAAGAACTTCCTCTGTCGAATATCAAAATATTCCGTGTGGAAGGTTTTGGCATTTGACATTTCCACAGCCTCATGTTATCCTTTAGGACAGAGTGCTGACCGGATTTTGGTACACGAAGGGGGACACCACCGCGGGTGTCTTTCTCGTGTACCTTTTTTTGTACTGGCAGCCCATACGACAGAAAGGAGTCTGGACATGATCAAAATTAATGGACAGAAGTATGATTATCAGGAAAAGAAGCTGTTAGAGCTTTTGGAGGAGCAGGGACACCGGCCGGAAATGGTGGCGGTGGAGCTGAATGAAGAAATGGTTCCGAGAGAGAAGTTTCCGGAGACGGTTTTTCATGACGGAGATGTTGTTGAGATTGTGATGTTTATGGGAGGAGGAGCAAGATGAGTAAGGATACATTTACATTAGGTGGCAAGGAGTTTTCTTCCCGCTTTATTCTGGGATCAGGGAAGTATTCTATGGAGCTGATCAAGGCGGCGGTGGAGAATGCGCAGGCAGAGATTATTACGCTGGCGGTGCGCCGGACTAACACCAGGCAGAGTGAGAATATTCTCGATTATATTCCGGACAATGTGACGCTGCTGCCGAATACTTCCGGAGCAAGGGATGCCAAGGAGGCAGTCCGTATCGCACGGATGGCGAGAGAACTGGGCTGTGGTGATTTTGTTAAGATTGAGATTATGCGTGACAGCAAGTATTTACTGCCGGATAATGCAGAGACCATTAAGGCAACAGAGCAACTTGCCAAGGAGGGCTTTGTGGTGCTTCCATATATGTATCCGGATCTGTATGCGGCGAGAGATCTGGTCAATGCCGGAGCAGCTGCCGTGATGCCGTTAGCTTCTCCGATCGGCTCTAACAAGGGACTGGCAACGAAGGAGTTTATACAGATTCTGGTGGATGAGATTGATCTGCCGATCATTGTGGATGCCGGGATCGGCCGTCCGTCCCAGGCGTGTGAGTGCATGGAGATGGGAGCTGCCGCAGTGATGGCCAATACAGCGATTGCGACAGCCGGTGATGTAGCAGCAATGGCGGGAGCATTTAAGGATGCCATTAATGCAGGTCGTGCGGCATATCTGGCGGGACTTGGCCGGGTGCTGGAGCGGGGAGCATCCGCATCGGATCCGTTGACAGGGTTCCTTAGAGATTAATGTAAAATCGTAGAACTTCGAACAAAGAGATGAGGAGTAACAACATGGAAAATGATTTTTTTGTGGATTCGGATAAATTGAGTGAAAAGGCTCTGGAAAAGAAGCACCGTCTGGAGAATGATCCCTCGAGCCGTACGGATCATATGGCATATATGGAGGGAATGGAGCAGATTTCCCCGGAGGTCCGGGAGAAGGTGCTTTCTCAGATGGAGAGTTATGATTATTCGAAATATACGGCGGTTGATGTGCGGCGGGCATTGCAGAGTGACCGTTGCAGCGTAGAAGATTTTAAGGCACTTCTTTCTCCGGCGGCGGAGCCGTTTCTGGAGGAGATGGCGGAGAGGGCAAAACGTGAGACCAGCAAGCATTTTGGCAATACGGTCTACTTGTTTACGCCGTTATACATAGCCAATTACTGTGAGAATTATTGTATTTACTGTGGCTTTAATTGCTACAATGACATTAACAGGAAGCGTCTGAATGCAGACGAGATCCGTAAGGAAATGAAGATCATTGCGGATTCCGGGATTGAGGAGATTCTGATGCTTACCGGAGAGAGTCCGGTCAAAAGTGATATCAAATATATCGGTGAGGCCTGCAAAATGGCAAAGGAATATTTTCGAAATGTCGGTCTGGAGATCTATCCGGTGAATTCGGAGGATTACCGTTATCTCCATGAATGCGGGGCAGATTATGTGACGGTATTCCAGGAGACCTACGACAGCGATAAGTATGAGACCCTTCATCTGATGGGGCACAAGAGAGTATTCCCGTACCGTTTTGAGGCTCAGGAACGTGCTTTGATGGGAGGCATGCGTGGCGTCGGTTTTTCGGCACTTCTGGGGCTGGCGGATTTTCGAAAGGATGCGTTGGCATCAGCACTTCATGTCTATTATCTCCAGAGAAAATATCCGCAGGGAGAGTTCTCCCTGTCCTGTCCGAGACTGCGTCCTATTATCAACAATGACAAGATCAATCCGCTGGATGTCCATGAGAGACAGCTTTGTCAGGTGCTTTGTGCCTATCGTATTTTCCTGCCGTATGTGGGCATTACGGTGTCTTCGCGGGAGGAAAAGTCATTTCGTGACGGTATTGCCAAGATTGCGGCAACAAAGATTTCGGCAGGTGTGTCTACCGGCATTGGTGATCATGAAGAAAAATATACAGGAGAAAGTGAGGAGGATACCGGAGACGAGCAGTTTGAGATTGCGGATGGCAGAAGCTTTGACCAGATGTATCAGGACATGGAGTCAGAGGGGCTGCAGCCGGTATTAAACGATTATATTTATGTGTAAGATACCACAGATCTGTATTACAAACCGTCATCTGGTGACGGGGGATTTTCTGGAACAGCTTCGCTATGTGGCAGGGCTCCATCCGGAGAAGATCATTCTGCGGGAGAAGGATCTGCCGCAGGAGCAGTACGAGATGCTGGCAGAGAAGTTGCTTAAGGTTTGTCAGCAGGAGAGAGTTTCCTGCGTGCTTCATTATTATCCGGAGGCAGCAAAGAAGCTGGGGGTGCGGGCGGTTCACCTGCCGATGCCTCTGCTTCGATCTTTGGATGACCGGGATAAGAAATACTTTGATGAGATTGGAGCCTCGACGCATTCGGTAGAGGAGGCAGTGGAGGCTCAAAAGCTGGGAGCAACGTATATTACCGCCGGTCATGTATTTGCCACAGACTGCAAAAAGGGCGTGCCGCCCCGTGGAACATTCTTTTTGCGCCAGGTATGTGACAGAGTGGATATCCCGGTGTATGCCCTGGGAGGCATCTGTGATGAAAACCAGCAGCAGTGCATGGATGCCGGGGCAGCCGGAGTGTGCCGGATGTCGGATTTCATGAGGCGGGCTGCAAAATAAATCCAATAACGTTATCAAATAGTACAAATACGATATAAACGTAGTTTATATTAGATAGTTTATATCAGCGAGTTTATATCAGCGAAAACGTGATATCACCACATCCGCTCACCCAGCGGGCAGTGATCGTCCGTGCGAAAGGCTCTTGCTTCCACGTAGCTTCCGCATTTCCGGCAGGTGCCCATGTGCAGCCATTTACAATCCTTACAGATAGACAGCCGCTTCTCATAGAGAGGAGCGGCTGCTTTTTCGTGATCCGGTATCTGCCTTTGATAGGATAGGATCTGTTGCAGGGCTGTCTGGTCGGTCATCTCCCGGATCAGACAGCGGATGCAGAACGGTTTAGCTGACATAACAGCAGATGCGGCATACACTGCAGGCCGGCAGTGAGACAACCTGCAGATTGCCGTTCCAATCTTCTTCTGTTTCGAAGGCACGTACATGATCCGGATCGTCAAAGGTATTGTATGCGTGTGCCTCTGCATGCAGCATAGCGATGGATGCCTCCCCGCAGAAGGAATATCTCATCGGCAGCTCCAGCTCTACAGAGAGGGTGTCAGTCAGTGAAGTGTTTGCCAGAGTGATGGTCAGAAGCTTCCGGTCATTCTGCTCTGTGACAGATACAGACTCTGACAATGCAGGGAGTGTGATATCGTTATATGATATGGCCGGTCCATTCATCTTATTTGCTGTGTCTGCGGCATCTGCCTCTGTATCGGAAGACTTTGCGGCAGATGCAGAGCCGGAAACGGACCCGGCATAGCTTTCTATAAGCGTAGCGTTCTGATGCTCTTTATACATCTGGAATACATCGTAGGTCGGTGTTTTCAGGATCTTGGTATCCTCTGTCAGGATCATTGCCTGCAGGACATTGACCACCTGAGCGATATTTGCCATAGCGATACGGTCACTGTGCTTGTTAAAAATATTCAGAGAGGCGGCAGCAACAATGGCATCCCGCATGGTGTTCTGCTGATATAGGAATCCCGGATTGGTGCCCGGCTCCACATCGTACCAGGTACCCCATTCATCCACAAGCAGGTCAATATCGTGGTTCGGGTCGTATTCATCCATGATCGCCAGATGTTTTTCAATGATATCTTCGATATGAAGTGCCTTGGAAATGGTAATGTAATACTCCTCGTCGCTAAAGTCCGTAGCACTTCCCTTGTGGTCCCAGTCACCCGGCAGCGTATAGTAGTGGAGACTGATGCCGTTGGCATGCCAATGGTCGATACGGCTCATGAGCTCCTTCGTCCAGTTGTAGTCCTCGGCGTTTGGGCCGCAGGCAACCTTGTATAATTTATTATCTCCATAGTTTTTACAGAAACACTGATACCGTTTGTATTCGTTTGCATAGAAATCCGGGCTCATGCTACCGCCACAGCCCCAGTTTTCATTGCCGATCCCCACATATTTTAAGTGCCATGGCTCAGTACGGCCGTTTTCTTTTCGGAGATTTGTGATGGTGGAATCTCCGTCGGCGGTCATATATTCGATCCATTCGGCAGCTTCCTGTACGGTGCCGCTGCCTAGATTGACGGCAATATACGGTTCACAGTCAAGCTGGTCGCACAGCTCCATAAACTCATGTGTACCAAAGCTGTTGTCCTCTACGGTGCCGCCCCAGTTGGTATTGACCATGCGGCGGCGGTTCTCTTTGGGACCGATACCGTCCCGCCAGTGATATTCATCGGCAAAGCAGCCGCCCGGCCAGCGAAGGACCGGCAGATGCAGGGCGCAGAGGGCTTCCACAACATCTTTTCGCATTCCCTTGACATTAGGAATACCAGAATCCTCGCCCACATAGATGCCGTCGTAAATACAGCGTCCCAGATGCTCGGAAAACTGTCCGTAGATTTCCGGAGCGATGTGGCTCAAGGTTTTATCCGGGTTAATGTGTAATATTGTTTTTAACAAGAGGGACTCCTTTCGCGGCGATCAGATCAGCTTCATATCAGCCATTGCCTTGCGCAGGATCTCCTGATTCTGTGGTTCCATTTCGGTCAGAGGCGCGCGGAGTGTGCCAACTTCTTTGCCCATCATGTTCAGGGCTGCCTTTACAGGGATTGGATTTACCTCGCAGAACAGAGCGTTGCAGAGTGGAATGCTGTCGATCTGCATTTTTGCTGCTGTCTTGACGTCACCCTTCAGATAGCTGGTAACCATATCATGCATAAACTTCGGTGCTACGTTGGAAACAACAGAGATCACGCCAAGTCCTCCCAGAGAAAGGATTGGAACAACCTGATCATCATTACCGGAGTAAAGCTCAATATTGCCGTCGCACAGATTCATGATCTTTGCCACGTTGCTGAGGTCACCGGAAGCTTCCTTAACACCCACGATATTGCCTACGTTCTTTACCAGAGATGCGATCGTGGCCGGTGCCATGGCACATCCGGTACGGCTTGGTACATTGTAAAGGATCGCCGGAATGGAGATTTCCTTCGCGATGGTTGTGTAATGTGCGATCAGACCATTCTGTGTTGCCTTGTTGTAATAAGGTGTTACAAGCAGAACGCCGTCAGCACCTGCCTCCTCGGCCTCCTTGCTGAGCTGGACAGCGGTTGCTGTACAGTTGGAACCGGTACCGGCGATCATCGGGATACGTCCCTTAACACGGTCGATGGCAAAACGGATGGTGTCCATGTGCTCTTCCTCGGTCATGGTAGCAGACTCGCCGGTGGTGCCGCAGATAATGATCGCATCGGTCTGTCCTGCGATCTGCTCCTCCAGAAGTTCGTCCAGTTTATCGAAATTGATCTCGTGATTTTCCTTCATTGGTGTAACTAATGCAACGCCAGCTCCTTCAAATAATGCCATAATAATGTTACCTCCTTAATAATATAAATGAATGATTGTGGAATCTGTGACGCAAAATGCGGTGGATTCCTGTTTAAAAAAGAAAAGAGACGGTGTTGCGCCGTCTCATAGTATACAAAGGTATAATACGTGATAGCGCTCCATCAAACTGATGACAGTCATGTCGTTATTCACGCCATGCCCAAGGAATAAACTGTCAGGCAGAATATCCTTTCGGCACTGTTCCCTTTCCACGATCCTCCTCTGTCTCCTGAGACATCAGATGGTGTACTGATGAAGAGTGCGACCTCTATCTTAGGCACAGCATATCACTATTGCTGTGCCTTGTCAAGCAGTGCAAATAATGATATGATGCAAGGGTCAAAAGTTAAAAGCAGAATTGCTTGCAAATAAGCGGGAAGAGGTTTTCATGAAATATGGTGAAAATGAGATTTTAGAGCGAGAGAAAAAATTGTTCTCCCCTGAGCATAGATTTATTAACAGGGTGCGTCTGGATGCGCTTTGTTTTCAGCTGTTTCTGACGCTGGGGATCGTGGCTGTTCTGGCGGTATGTCTGGCAGGAGCATTCCGGGGCATTGTCAACAGTGCACCTAAGGTTGGGGAGAAGCAGATCCTGACCAGCTCCCGCACGACGGTTTTATATGATAAGGATGGAAATGAGCTGCAGCGTCTGGATGGCTCGGGCATCCGACAGGATTATGTGAAGCTGGATCAGATATCCATGGTGGTGAGAAATGCATTTATTGCCGCGGATGATACGGATTATTATAAGCATCATGGCGTGGATATCCGAAGTTTTTTCTATGCGTTTTATCCGGATTCTGCGTCAGCGCAGTATGCAGGCAGCAGAAGGACGCTGACACAGAAACTGATCCGAAATCAGATTTTTGTAAATGGCAATAATTGTTCTGTCGCAGAGAGGATCGTGGAAAAGATTCAGGAGCAGTATCTTGCATTGAAGCTCGAGGCAGAGTCCGGAAAGGATAAAATATTGGAGTATTATCTGAATACTCTTTATTTTGGAGGAAACCGGATTGGAATTGGGGCGGCAGCGGAGTATTATTTTGATAAGAAGCCACAGGATCTGACTGCTTCAGAGGCAGCAGTGCTGGCTGCACTGGCACAGGATCCGGCGTTGTATGATCCGGTAGATGAGCAGAAGGCAAATATCAATAAAAGAACAGAAGTCTTGAGTACGATGCTGAGCATGGAAATGATTTCAGAGGATGAGTATGAGGATGCCTTGGGGGATAATGTCTATATGACACTCCAGACAGCCCTGCAGAAGAAAAATGGGACAACCGAGGCGAAGGATTATTATGTTTCGGCAGTAATATCGCAGGTGATCTCAGATTTAAAGGAGCGCGGGGGTTACAGTGCCACACAGGCGTATCATGCAGTATATCAGGGTGGTATGAAGATTTATACCTGTCTGGATGGGGAGATACAAAAAATCTGTGAGAAGGAAGTAGAAAAGCTGCTGTGTCAGGAAAAAGGAAAAAGAAAACGTCAGGTTTCCATGGTTCTGATAGATCAGTCTAATGGCAAGGTTAAAGCACTGATAGGCGGGAAATCCGGGGAGGTGCCACAGGCCGGAGGCAATCGAGCTATTGATTATACAAGAGATCCGGGTATGATGCTGACACCGTTATCTGTGTGGACGCCGGCTCTGGACACTGCAGGGATGACACTGGGGACGGTACAGGATGATGTGGTTTACAGCTATACCGAGAATGGTATCACAAAAACTATAAAGGATGAAAAGGAATATCAGGGGCTTGTGACGACACGGGAGAGCGTTATGAAGCGTTTGCAGTCCACAGCTATTCAGACTATGGAAAGCTTTGGGATCCAGACCGGTTATGATTATCTTAAGAAGTTTGGAATTTCCAGCCTGATCGAGAAACAGGAGGATGTCGAGGGTAATGTGATCAGCGACCTTTCTCTGTCGCTTGCAGTGGGAAATATGGTAGATGGTGTAACCAATCTGGATCTGACAGCGGCATATGCAGCACTGGCCAATGAAGGAAAAAGTGTCAGTCCTATCTTTTATACAAAGCTGGTGGATCAGACAGGGAATATTCTTTTTAAAAATGAGCAGAAGCAGTCGCAGATCCTTCGTAAATCCACGGCATGGCTTATGACCAATGTGCTGAGGGAATATCTTGAGAGCGGAGATGGCAGTGCTGCATCCCTCGGGATAGACAAGCTGGCAGCAGCCGGATACAGCGGAAGCTCTGCAGGCCATAAGGATCAGTGGTTTATGGGATATACGCCGTTTTATACTGCGGGGATCTGGAGCGGATATGATGATGAAAAGCGTATCTCGTCGGAAATATCCTGTGAGGCTTTGTGGAAACGGATCATGACCCGGGTTCATGAAGTCAAAAAGATCGAAAAGGGAAGCTTTAAGATCCCGGATGATATTGTGGCATATGATATTTGTACAAAGTGCGGCGGTCTGGCAGTGGAGGGATTGTGTGAAGAAGCAACCGGTGGCAGTGCGGTGCGGAGAGAATATTTTGTAAACGGTTCGCAGCCGGTTCAGAACTGTGATTGTCATGTGAAGTATCGGATTTGCAAGAAAAGCGGTAAACTTGCTACAGAAAAATGTCCGGAGGATCAGGTAGAAGAAAAAGTTTATCTGATCAAAGAGGAAACCGGAAAAACAAAAGACAGCCCGTATGTGATGTCAAAAAAAATGAGAAACAGCAGATGCAGTCTCCATAAATAAGGGGACTGCATCTTTGAGTTAGTTAGATTTTCTGGAAATCTACGGATCCCTGCATCCAGATAATGCCTTTGAAACGGCGGCCGATCATAGGAGTGCCTATAAGGGAATCTTTATTGATACCGATGGTCAGAACAATGTCATTGCAGGAAATTAACAGCTGATAGATTTCCTCACCGGAATATTGATTTCTAGTGCTGCTCCAATTGACGATAGTGCCAAGGATCTGATAATTATCTGATTCGGAGCCGTACGGAATAAAGCTTGTCTCTACGACACTGTACAGATCTTCCGTGCGGATGCGCCGGTTGATCTGAGCAGAAAGATCGATCTCGTCTATTGTCAGGCTGTCAATGGCATCCTGATCCCCGGACTTTGCCATGGCAATGAGTTGGTTGCGCATCCGTGTACGGTGGGATTTTCGTTTCTTGATCTCTTCGTTATCCTCAACTCCCAAAAGGATCTTGCCCTCCAGAGCCAGTCCGGACAGATAGGTTCGTGCCTTGTGAGGTGTATTGTCACTGCAGTCCAATATCAGATAATCTACGGCATTCTGCAGATAAAAGATCATGGATATGCCAAGACGGATATCGTCGCACATTCCGGTAAAAGCATCTGTATCCACACGTTTGTTGACGGTAATGTCGGATGTGGTGGAAAGGATGGTTCCTTTTAAATATGGAAAGTGATGTTCGATATGGAAAAAACCCTTTTCATCATACTCGCCCCGTACAACAACGCCGGCATGGCTGGCGAATTCTTTGGTAAATTCTGTATATATATGATTCTTTGATAATGCAATCTTTTTGGTTTGATCCGGTTCATTCATGATGATACCAAGCAGCTTGTCCATGTCCTGCCTGGTATTGATATGACTAAAACCGATGGAACGTAAAAAACGGTGCAATGGGATCACCCCTTTCAGTAAACTAAGAATCGGTATCCATTTATTCTACTACGGGACATGTGAAGAATCAAGGAAAATGTTGCTATTAAAGTGGATATCATATATAATTTAGAAAGGTATGTATATTTTCAAAGACGGTGTAGTTTGGTCGATGAAGACATGGAGGATGAATATGAGCAAAGTTGCAGTAATGACAGACAGTAACAGTGGTATTACGCAGAATGAGGCAAAGGAGACAGGGATCACTGTTTTGCCTATGCCTTTTATTATTGATGGGGAGACCTGCTATGAGGACATCAGTCTGACACAGGAACAGTTTTATGAGAAGCTTGCGCAGAATGCGGATGTATCGACATCACAGCCTTCGGTAGAGGATGTATTAAAATATTGGGATAAGGCATTGGAGGATGCGGATGAGCTTGTCTATATTCCGATGTCCAGCGGGTTATCAGGTTCCTGCTCTACTGCACAGATGTTGTCTCAGGACTATGGTGGCAGAGTGCAGGTGGTGGACAATCAGCGTATTTCAGTCACACAGCGGCAGTCGGCAATGGATGCCATGGAGTTAGCCGGACGGGGCATGAATGCGGTGCAGATCCGGGAGCTTCTGGAACAGGAGAAGATGCAGTCAAGTATTTATATTATGCTGGATACCTTGAGTTACCTCAAGAAGGGCGGCCGTATCACGCCGGCGGCAGCGGCATTGGGGACGGCACTTCGTTTAAAGCCCGTTTTACAGATCCAGGGAGAAAAGCTGGATGCATTTACGATTGCCCGGACCAAAAAGCAGGGTGTGACAAAGATGATCAATGCCATGGAAACCGATATTAAAGAGCGTTTCGGCGGTCTGGACAATATAGACAACATTCATATAGAGGTGGCACACACAGCCAATGAGGAAGCAGCGAGGGAATTTGTGGAGGAGCTTCGGGAACATTTCGGTGTGAAGGAGGAGATCATCTGCAATCCGCTTTCACTGAGTGTATCCTGCCATATCGGACCGGGAGCGTTGGCGATTGCATGTTCCAAAGCGATTCCGAAATAAGACAGAAGAATGCATAGAGTTTGGTGTCGATGACAGATTACAGCAGATAGAATGGAGGCAGAGGGATGAATTATATTGAGGGATTAGGACAGAAGGCACAGAAGGCAAAAAAGAGTCTGGCGACAGCGTCTACCGGACAGAAGAATGAGATATTGACACAGATCGCAGCGAAGCTGCTGGAGCATCAGGAGCAAATTTTGACAGAAAATGAAAAGGATATTGCCAATGCCCGTGAAAACGGCATTTCTGAGACTATGGTGGATCGCCTGCGTCTGACACCGGAGCGGATTCAGGGGATTTCCGATGCCTGTATCCAGCTGACTAATCTGGAGGATCCGGTGGGAGAGATCATCGAGGGCTCTACACGTCCCAACGGTATGAAGATCACCAAGATACGTGTTCCCATGGGAGTGGTAGGAATTATTTATGAGTCACGCCCCAATGTCACGGTGGATGCGGCTTCTCTCTGCATCAAAAGCGGCAATGCAGCGATCCTGCGGGGAGGCAAGGAGGCCATCTGCTCCAATAAGGTACTGATGAATACCATGCGGGAGGCAGTTGCAGAGTGTGGTTTCCCGGAGGATATCGTACAGCTGGTGGAGGATACCTCCAGAGAGGTGTCCACGCAGATGATGCAGGCAAACGGTCTGATCGATGTGCTGATCCCGAGGGGCGGTGCGGGACTGATCCGGGCGGTTGTAAAAAACGCAACGCTTCCTGTGATCGAGACCGGAACCGGTAATTGCCATATTTATGTGGATGCCACAGCAGATCTGACCATGGCAGTAAACATTACCGACAATGGCAAAACACAGCGTCCAAGTGTCTGCAATGCGCTGGAAACCTGTCTGGTGCATAAGGACGTGGCGGAGGAGTTTCTGCCAATGTTAAAGGCAAAGCTGGATGAGCATCAGGTAGAGATCCGGGGCTGTGAAAGAACAGCAGCGATTCTGGGAGACTGCGTGGTTCCGGCCACGGAGCAGGATTATGCCACGGAGTTTCTGGATTATATCATTTCGATAAAAGTTGTAGATTCTGTGGAGGAGGCCATTGCCCATGTATCCAGATATTCCACGGGTCATTCTGAGTGCATTGTGACGGAAAGCTATGCCAACGCCCGGAAGTTTCAGGAGGAAGTGGATTCGGCATGTGTTTATGTGAATTGTTCCACGAGATTTACGGACGGTGGTGAGTTTGGACTGGGAGCGGAGATCGGTATCTCCACCCAGAAGCTTCACGCGAGAGGACCGATGGGCTTAAAGGAGCTGACCACTATGAAGTATTTGATCTGCGGAGATGGACAGATCAGATAAATAACCGATATGTGTGAGGAGGAGACATCATGAGTTTGACAGCGACACCCAATGGAGACAGAGTACAGATTGCGATTTTTGGCAGACGAAATGCCGGCAAATCCAGCGTGATCAATGCGGTGACAGGCCAGCAGCTTGCCATTGTATCGGATGTGAAGGGAACTACGACGGATCCGGTTTATAAGGCAATGGAGATATTACCTATCGGGCCGTGCATGTTTATTGATACACCGGGACTGGATGATGAGGGAGAGCTGGGGGAGAAACGTGTGGAGAAGGCGGTACAGGTGCTGAACCGCACGGATATTGCCATGCTGGTACTGGACATTTCCAGACTCACACCGGAGGAGCTGGCACAGGGCCGGGGCATCGGAGAGAAGGAACAGCAGATCCAGGCGATGATCGAGGAGAAGAAGCTTCCCTATGTGATCGTGCTGAATCAGGAGGACAAGCTTTCGCAGGAGGAGGCAGAGAAGCGCCGTCAGTTGATCATGGAAAAGAACAAAGCGGTACCGGTCTGCAATGTGAGCACTGTCCGTAAAACGGGACTTGAAAAGCTCAAGGACGCTCTGATCATGCTTGCTCCGGATACCGATCTGAAGTTACATATTCTCGGAGATCTGGTGGAGGAGAATGATGTGGTGGTTCTGGTGGTGCCGGTGGATTCGGCTGCACCAAAGGGACGGCTGATCATGCCCCAGCAGCAGGTGATCCGCGATATATTGGACAACCACGCAGTATCTGTGGTGACACAGGTGCCTTCTCTGGCGATGACTCTTGAGATGCTTGGAGATAAGGTGAAGATGGTCATTACGGACTCTCAGGCATTTGGTGAGGTGTCCGGGATTGTACCCACACAGATCCCGCTGACTTCTTTTTCTATCTTATTTGCGAGACACAAAGGCAATCTACGGACTCTGGTGGAGGGAGTTACGGCGGTAGACCGGCTAAAGGATGGAGACAGGGTATTGATCGCGGAGGGATGTACCCACCGGCGGCAGTGTGACGATATCGGGACAGTGAAAATTCCCCGTTGGCTGAAAGAATATACAGGCAGAGATCTGCAGATCGAGACCTGCAGCGGCACAGGATTTCCAACGGATCTGTCCGCCTACGCGCTGATCATTCACTGTGGAGGATGCACTCTTCATGAAAAGGAAATGAAGCATCGGATCTTCCGGGCACAGCAGTGTCAGGTACCGATCGTCAATTACGGTATTTTTATCGCATATGTAAAGGGCATTTTGAAGCGGAGTGTGGAGCTGTTTCCGGCGGTCTGGGAACTGCTGGAGTAGATGTGTTTAGTCTGCAATGAAAAACAAGGAGAGAATAAATGAAACTTATCGTTAATGAAATTGAGAAACATTTTGAGGAGAAAGAGGTTCTTAAGGGAGCTTCCTTCACCTTTGAAAAGGGAAAAATATACGGACTTCTGGGGCGGAACGGAGCAGGTAAAACGACATTGTTTAACTGTATCAGCCATGAGATTGATTTTGAGGGCGGCTCCGTTTCTCTGGAGGAGAACGGAGAAAACAGACCTGTAGATTTTGATATGATGGGATATGCGTTTTCTACCCCGGTTCTGCCGGAGTTTCTTACCGGTTATGAGTTCATTAAATTCTTTCTTGATATTCATAAAGGAAAAATAGAAAATCTTCTGACGGTGGAAGAGTATGCCCAGATGGCGGGGCTGGATCTGCCGGATCTGGACCGGCTGCTCAAGGGATATTCCCACGGTATGAAAAATAAAATGCAGATGCTTTGTCTGCTGATCAGCAAGCCGCCGATCATTTTGCTGGATGAACCGCTGACATCGCTGGATGTGGTTGCGGCCCATGAGATGAAGGAGCTTTTGCTGGCAATGAAAAAGGATCATATTATTATATTGTCCACTCATATTTTGCAGCTGGCACAGGATCTGTGTGATGAGATCGTGTTGCTGCATCAGGGAAAATTGTCCGGAGTGGATGATCTGGATTGTCATGATCAGGGATTTGAGGAGCATGTCATGGAGCTTCTGAGCCGTTAGAAAGGATACAGACAGATGAATCAGATAATAAGTCAGTTTCAGTTGTTTTTTGCCCAGCAGGTGAATCGACTGATCTATACGATCATTAATTTCAAGCCACTGAAGGGACTGATCTCGGAGGAGTGGTATGCCCGCAGTGATATCAAAAAGACACTGGGAATCCTTTGCCTGATCTGGAACGGGCTCAAGGATATCCTGTGGAAGTCATTATATTTTCTGCTGGCTGTCTTTGTACCGTGTGCGGTCTTACAGTCCAATATCGGCTGGAGCGATCATACGATGGCATCGATGATGGTATGGATATTTTTGATCCTGAACTGCTTTATGGGATCTTTCACCAACAGTCATATCATTACAAATGGTGACGAACAGGATTACCTGTTATTGAATCTTATGCGGATCGACGCCAAAAGCTATTATCTCACCGGTATTTTATGGGAATATGGCAAAGCTGCCGTCTGCTGGATGATCGCATTTTTCCTGATCTTAAACCATGCTTTTCCGGGACATATGGGGATGTTTGTGTGGGTGATCCTTAGCTATATCTGCTGTCGACCGATCGGTGAGGCGGTTTCTCTGCTTCTTTGTGAGCATTATGATAAGATTCCTTATCAGGACAAAAGTAAGGAGGTACAGGGAAGCTATTATCTGTACAATTTCCTGATGGCAGTTGCGGCATATGGGCTTTATCCTGTCCTGTATCTGGTACAGGGACAAAAGACGGTCTGGAATCCGTTGTTTGATGCAGGTGGTTTTTCCTTAGGATTACAGGGGATACTTCTGGTGGTTATGCTGATCGCAGCTGTGGCTTCTGTGAGATATCTGTGGGCGTATCCAAAATACCTGCAGGTAGCGAGACTGCTCTGCAGCTATCAGCGTGTGATGGAGCATCAGCAGGCAGTTGACAGTGTTCAGTCTCTCGACAGTAAATTAAAGGATACCATGGACGAGGATGCCGTGACGGAGCGGATCTTTCAGGATAAGAGCGGCTACGAGTATCTTCATGCCATCTTTTTTGAACGTCACAAAAAGATCGTGGCGAGACCAAGCAGGATCAAGGCATGGATCGTGGAAGGATTGTTTGGCGCGACCGCAGTGGCTGTGATCGTTAGCCGTTTTATGGCATCTGCGGCACAGTTTCAGGAGATGAGTGATGGCGTCTGGAGCACGGTGAATATGCTGTTGGCGATCCTTGTGTTTGTTATGTATTGTTCTTCTTCCGGAGAAAAGCTGACACAGGCAATGTTCTTTCATTGTGATGCTTCGCTGCTGAAGTATGGATATTACCGGACGCCGGAGGCGATCATGTCAAGCTTCCGGATCCGTCTGCGTTATATGATCCGGACAGAGTGCCCGTTTATTGCGGCGTTTTGCGCCGGAGTATTTATCAATCTGATGCTTTTGGGAAGATTTCAGAATATGTTGCAGATCATCGCGATCTTATTTTGTATCGTGATGCTGTCGGTATTTTTCTCGGTACTGTTTCTGTGTATGTATTATATTTTCCAGCCGTTTACAGAGGCAGGAAATACCACAAGCGTTGGTTATAAGATCTGTACCATAGGGATTTATCTTGTGGCGTACAGCTGTCTGCAGATTCATACGCCGCCGACATATTTTGCTGCGATCGTTTTGGGAGTGACCATTGTGACTCTGGTGGCAGCATTGCTGCTGGTGTGGAAGCTGGCACCAAAGACGTTCCGGTTGAAATAACGCATTTGGCAGAGATGGCATTGCACAGGAAATAAGCTTTCCGGCATTATCAATTTGTGAGAGATATGGAAAAGGTATGAGAGAAAACTATGACAGGAAGGAGATTTTAATGCGTAAAAAAAAGACCTATGTATTTAATATCGTATTAATGATCGTGGTTCTGGTTTTTACCTTTTATACACTTCTTTATGGAGAAGATCTCGAGGAGATTTTGTCTGTTTTAAAAAAAGCGGATAAAAGCTGGCTTTTATTTGCTGCTGCGTTTGCTGTTGCATATCTGATCCTGCAGGCAATATCCCTGAAAGTGATCGTGCAGTCGGCAGGCACATCCATGAAGCTTAAGGATGGTGTGAAATATACATTTATTGGTTTTTTGTTTAATGCCATTACACCGTCAGCCAGTGGCGGACAGCCCATGCAGGTGTATTATATGCGTCAGGATGGTGTATCCATCGGAGTTTCTTCCGTGGCACTTTTGTTCTGGACGATTATTTATAAAGTGGCATTGATAGTCATAGAAGGAATTGTACTTCTGTTTTTCCGTGGCTTTCTTCACCAGTATCTGGGGCATTATTACTGGCTTTTTGTGTTGGGAATGGCAGTCAATCTGGTGTCCATTGTTTTGTACTCTATTGTTGTTTTTTCAAAAAACGGTGTACGGAATCTGGCACATCTTGGCACCTGGATCTGCCATAAACTGCGGATCATCCGCAACAAAAAACGCTTTATGGAGCGGCTGGATCACTCTCTGGAATTGTACCAGGAGGGAGCTGTGTATATGAGAACACATTGGGAGGTGTTCTTTGTGGTGTTGGGAATTACCGTGCTGCAGAGACTCAGCTTCTTTGCAGTGACATGGTTTGTCTGCCTTGCGCTGGGACAGCATGGCGCATCTCCGTGGGAGGTTGTGATGCTGCAGAGTTTTGTGGCAGTCTGTATTGACATTTTGCCAATGCCCGGTGGAGTTGGTGTCAATGAAGGCTTTTTCGTGACCTTGTTCAAACAGATCATGAGCAGGAGCAATGCGGTATCTGCAATGCTGTTGAGCCGCGGTGTGAATTTTTATATTCTGATGCTTATTGGGGCGGCGGTAGCGGTTTATACCAGTGCCAGAAAGGTTACGGAGTAATCCGGAAACATAGTGGGATGGCTGTCTTCCGGGAAACCGGGGTGGACAGTTTCAATAGGATTTACAAAGATTGCTTAGAAAAGAGGATTTTATGAGTCAGTCATATCAGATCGTTTATGAAGGAGGCAGTGACGAGATCGTAGAGAAAAAGTCCCGTTTTATTGCCCATGTATTTCCGGTGCATTCCGAGGAGGAGGCAGCCGGTCATATCGAACAGATCCGGAAGAAGTACTGGGATGCCAGACACAATTGTCATGCCTTTGTGATCGGTCCGAACAATGAGATCAGCCGTTGCAGTGATGACGGAGAGCCTTCCGGGACAGCCGGAAGACCGATTCTGGAGGTGCTGCAGGGACAGGGCATCCATGATGTCCTTGTGGTGGTGACAAGGTATTTCGGAGGTACCCTTCTGGGAACCGGTGGTCTGGTACGGGCATATTCCCAGGCAACGCAGGCGGGTCTTGCGGCGAGCCGGATCATGACGAAGCAGCCGGGGCGGAAGATATCCATCGGGACGGATTATAACGGTATCGGAAAGCTTCAGTACATTGTAGGGAAACGGCAGATTCCGGTAATGGACACCCGCTATGGCGAGGCGGTTGAGATGGATGTGCTGGTACCGGAGGAAGAGGTGGGAGCCTTAACAAAGGAGATTACCGAAGCGACTGCCGGAAAAGCAGAGCTTGCCATTTCAGATGAACTGTTTTTTGCGGTTCTTGATGGACAGCCCATGATCTTTGATGGAGAATAAGCCCTGGGGCAGCAGGGATAGACAAAAAATAAACGACTAAAAATATCATATGATCGAAGAAAGGACAGATCAGAGATGGATTTATTTGAATATATGAGGGAGCAGTCCAAGGACGACGATGCCCCCTTAGCATCCCGGATGCGTCCACGGACGCTGGACGAGGTGGTAGGACAGGAGCATATTGTGGGAAAGAACCGGCTTTTGTACCGGGCGATCCAGGCGGACAAGTTAAGCTCTGTGATCTTTTACGGACCGCCGGGAACCGGAAAGACAACACTTGCCAAGGTCATTGCCAACACCACCAGTGCCGTGTTTCGTCAGGTGAATGCCACCTCCGCAGGCAAAAAGGACATGGAAGAGGTGGTACAGGAGGCAAAGAATCAGGCGGGTATGTATGGCAAAAAAACGATTCTGTTTGTAGACGAGATCCATCGTTTTAACAAGGGACAGCAGGATTATCTCCTCCCTTATGTGGAGGACGGCACGGTGATCCTGATCGGAGCAACCACGGAGAATCCTTATTTTGAGGTGAACAGTGCGTTAATTTCCCGGTCGGTGATCTTTGAATTAAAGCCTCTTAGGAAAGAGGATATCCGTCAGCTTTTATTCCGTGCCGTGGAGGACAAAGAGCGTGGCATGGGAAGCTACCGTGCTGTGCTGGAGCCGGATGCGGCGGACTTTCTGGCGGATGTGGCCAATGGAGATGCCAGAAGTGCACTCAATGCACTGGAGCTTGGTGTACTTTCCACGGAGCGGAGTGCTGATGACCAGATCCACATTACCATGGAGGTAGCGCAGGAATGTATCCAGAAACGGGTGCTTCGTTACGATAAGTCAGGGGATAATCACTATGACACGATCTCGGCATTTATCAAAAGTATGCGGGGCTCGGATCCGGATGCCGCTATATATTATCTGGCGAGAATGCTTTATGCCGGGGAGGATGTGGCGTTTATTGCCAGACGTATTATGATCTGTGCGGCGGAGGATGTGTCTAATGCAGATCCGCAGGCACTTGTGGTGGCAACCAGTGCAGCGCAGGCGGTGGAACGGCTCGGCATGCCGGAGGCACGGATCGTGCTGGCGCAGGCAGCAACCTATGTGGCATGTGCCCCAAAGAGTAATTCGGCGATCATGGCGATCGATGAGGCAATGGATCTGGTGGCACATTCCAAGACATGCCCGATTCCGGCGCACCTGCAGGATGCACATTATAAGAGTGCGGCAAAGCTGGGACATGGGATCGGATATCTGTATTCCCACGATTATCCGAATCATTATGTAAAGCAGCAGTATCTGCCGGATGCTTTAAAGGACCGGACGTTTTTCCATCTGTCCGATAACGGATATGAGAAAACGATACAGGAGCATTTTAAACGGATCGGGAAGAAGATAAAATAAACCTTCCTGCAAAAAGTTTATGTCTGCAGTTTAAGACCTGCGGATAGAAAGGAGCGTAAAAGAATTATGGACAAATTAAAGAGAGTTTTTGCAATGATCGGAGTGGTGTTACTTGTATTTATGTATCTGATGACGATCATTACAGCAATCACAGCATCGGATGGTGCTCACAACTGGTTTATCGGAAGTATTATGCTGACGGTATTTGTGCCGGTGATCCTTTATGCGATCAATATGCTGATCAACATTCAGAAGAGAAATGAAGCCAATAACCGCATGCGCGAGGAGATGTATATGCGCCAGATCAAGGACGCCCTGAAAGCAAAGGCGGAGCAGGAAAAAGCGCAGAAGGATGCACAGATGGCAGCAGCGCAGGGACAGGTGCAGCAGGGAACACAGATGACAGCAGCACAGGGACAGGTGCAGCAGGGAACACAGATGGCAGCAGCGCAGGGACAGGTGCAGCAGGGAACACAGATGACAGCAGCACAGGGACAGATGCAGCAGGGAACACAGATGCCGGCACCACAGGAGAAGGAATCGTGAGAACACCGGTTGCTGATTTTATTGACGGTTATATTGCCGCAGACGGCATGAGGGCACATATGCCGGGGCATAAGGGAGCAGGTCCGCTGGGGATCGAAGCGAGAGATATTACAGAGATTGCCGGGGCGGATGTCCTGTCAGAGTCAGAGGGGATTCTGGGAGAAAGCCAGCAGAATGCCTGTACCTTATTTGGGACAGGTGCGACGTTATACTCCACGGAGGGCTCTTCTCTGGCGGTAAAGGCGATGCTTTACAGCGTAATGATGCATTGGAAACAACGGATAAAGGAAAAAGAACACGGCAGACCGTTTATTCTGGCGGCAAGAAATGTGCACCGTGCCATGCTGGACGGATGTGCTCTGTTAGATCTGGATCTGGAATTTATCCAAAGCGGACGGGTACAGGGGCTCTGCTCTGCCGTGGTGACAGCGCAGGAGGTAGAGCAGAGCCTGAAAGACTGCGGTCAGCTTCCGGCGGCAGTCTATCTCACCTCTCCGGATTATCTCGGAGTACAGAGTGACATTGCGGCAATCGCAGAGGTCTGTCACAAATATGGAACACTGCTGGCAGTGGACAATGCTCATGGGGCTTATCTGGCATTTCTGGAGGAAAGTAAGCATCCCATTCATCTGGGAGCGGATCTCTGCTGTGACTCGGCACATAAGACGTTACCGGTTCTGACCGGGGGAGCATATCTTCATTTGCATGAAAATATTGTGTCCGAAGTATTGGACAGTGCCAGAAAAGGTCTGACCATGTTTGGCTCCACCAGTCCCTCTTATCTGATCCTGCAGTCGTTAGACCTGTGCAATGCATATCTGGAACAGGAGTTTCGGGGGGGACTGGCGGAATGTGTGGAAAAGGTCCTGCAGTTTAAAAAAGCGGCCGGAGACAGAGGGCTTCATATTCTGGAGGGAGAACCCTTAAAGATTGTGATTGACACCGGAGCCTCCGGATATGATGGAGAAGAAATTGCCGGAGAGCTCCGGGAGTTTGTCTGCTGTATCGGGGAGAGGAAACGCTCCGGGATTGAATGTGAGTTTGCAGATCACCATACGGTTGTGTTTATGATGAGTCCGCAGAATGGGCCGGAGGACTGGCAGATGCTGTATCGCTGGCTGGATCAGACGAGACTGTTGCAGCCCGGAAAGGCATTTGCGCAGGCAAAGACTCTGGGAGGGGAGCCTTCCGTCCGCCGGATGACGATCCGGGAAGCAGTCTTTGCAGAGTCAGAGGTGATACCTGTCGGTGAGGCGGAGGGAAGGATTCTGGCACAGGAAACGGTATCCTGTCCTCCGGCGATTCCAATCGCTGTCAGTGGCGAGGAGATCAGCAGAAGCATGATCAGGGTCTTTGAAGAGTATGGAATCCGGGATGTATCTGTTGTCAAGTAATGCCTTGTCATCTACCATTTGTTTTGTTATACTTAATGTATTAAGTAACTGGAAACAGGGAGTTTGGCAAAATAAAGGTATGGAGGCAAAAGGATGAAAAAAGAACAATTCGGAACCACAAAGGAAGGGAAGAAAGTAACCCGTTACACACTGGAAAATGTAAATGGAATGAAGGTATCATTTATTGATCTTGGAGCAGTGATCACCAATATCTGGGTGCCGGACCGGGATGGCCACATGGATGATGTGGTGCATGGATATGATGATGTGGCATCCTATGAGGTCAATGAGCCAAGCTTTGGAGCACCGGTGGGACGCTGTGCAAACCGTATCTCTGACGGTCATTTCGTGATCAACGGAGTGGAATATAAGCTGGATCAGAATGATTCCACCAACTGTCTTCACAGTGGTTTTCTTCGTTTTAATTATATGATGTATGAGGCAGAGTACGAAAAAGGTGACGGAGAGCAGGTGCTGACGTTTTCCAGGGTCAGTCCTGACGGAGAGCAGCATTTTCCCGGCACGTTTACGTACAGCATTACCTATCATCTGACGGATGATAATGAGCTGATCATTGAGTACGATGGTGTTTCGGATGCGGATACCGTTGTCAATATGACAAACCACTCTTACTTTAATCTGGGAAAGGGTGGTCACAAGGGCGGTCAGATCTTAAATCATGAGGTAAAGATTTTTGCAGATCAGTATAATCCGGTCAATGATCTTTTATATCCAACCGGAGAGTTTGTGGATGTTGTGGGGACACCGTTTGATTTCCGGGAGTTTAAGGTGATCGGTACGGATGTGGTATCGGATAAGAGCAGCCCGGATTATTTCAAGGGATATGATCATAACTTTGTACTGGAGCATGAAAAGGGAGAGGTTGTCACCGCAGCCATCTGCAGAGAACCGGAAACAGGACGGACGCTGACGGTGCTTACAGACCAGCCGGGTATTCAGATGTATACGGCACCGGAGCTTTCCGGGGAGCATGGCAAGGATGGTGTGATATACGGACCTTCCAGCGCGGTGTGCTTTGAAACACAGAATTTCCCAAATGCCATCAATACACCG
Organism: uncultured Lachnospiraceae bacterium; assembly: GCA_934339135.1. GTDB lineage: Bacteria > Bacillota > Clostridia > Lachnospirales > Lachnospiraceae > Jutongia. The sequence continues at coordinate 26,343 of CAKRHP010000013.1, forward strand.
GAGTTTCCGGATATTGTGCTGAAGGCAGGAGAACCGTACCGCCACTATACGGTATTTCGTTTTGGCACATATTAAAATACAAAAGTACTTGACAGACACCCATTTGTATCTTTATCATATTTTGCATAATAAAAGGAATGGGGAATAGAACATGAATGTTTTTCGGAAACGCCTGCGGGCAGAATTTGGGAAAAAATTATATCGTCATTTCGTAAGTCTGTGCCGGGAGGAGATCGAACAGAAAAACAATAACGTTCCGCTGGAACAGATCAAGACGAATGAAAAGGTTGTATATAGTGAGATGTGTCAGCTGATTCAGAGTCTCACCAAAGAAGAGATCGAAAAGAAAAAAGAGCGCCTTGCGGGCACTCTTATGGATGCGTTTCGGATCGCACGTCAGTTTGGATTCGTATTTGTATTTTATGTGATAGCCAGTATCGTTCTGGTAGCACTTGGGCTGGATTCCAGAGTAACAAATATCAGTCTGGCATTGATGGGAGCCTGTTTCTTATATAAGTTGTGCGAATTTGTGTGCAACCGCTTCTGTTTTGTGGATGCTTATCTGATGATGTTGTACAAAACTGCGTTGGAGCAGGATAATCCATCAGATTAATCCGAAATGTTTCATTGCCTTGTAGATGCCGTCGTTTTCTACCGTATCTGTTACATAATCTACGGTATTTAAAACGGGGGCATCGCTTTTTTTCATTCCGATACTTAATCCGGCGTATTCTAACATTGGCAGATCATTGGTGCTGTCACCGACGGCAATGGTATCTTCCAGGGAAATATCAAAATAGTCCATCAGGAATCGGATGCCGGTTGCTTTGGAATGTCCCACGGGAATGACCTCATAAAAATCATTGCCGCGGTCAATAAAGGTAAGATTGTCTTTGTATTTGTCCATAAAACCGGACAGATCACTTTCCGGGGTGGTGCAGAGGCAGAATTTATCGTAGTGAAGGCCTCTGGTTTCCGGTGGATAATCCACACAGTGATCCGGGAAAAGGGCATGGAACTCTTTGTAGAAATCTCCGATATGTGTCTTATAAGGAATCGTGCTGTAGTAGATTGCATGCTGACCCTCTAACAGCCATTCCAGACGGTATTTGTGGAGATCTTCGTAGATTTCATCTGCCAGAGGCATCGGGATCTCGTCGGCTAACAGAGTTTCGCCGTGATAGCTGATGAAGGTGCCACAGCCACAGACAAAGCCGTCAAAGCCAAGATCGCTGATGTTATTATGAATTTCAGCCCAGGCTCTGCCGGAGTTGATAAAGCAGAGGTGGCCATTTGCCTGCAGCTCGCGGATGGCCTGGATGGCACTGTCCGGAACATAGCGTTTTTCACCTTCGGACAGGATGGTGCCGTCAATATCAAAAAAAAGAAGTTTACGCATCATGGTTTCATTCCTTTCGTATGGTCGGATGACTTATTTTCGCTGTATCAGTATAATGGAATGAAACGGAATATGCAAGAGACAGATTTTGTTCACAGAAAGGAAATTAAAATATAAGATGGATAAAAAATTTTTGCCGGTGACGAGAGAAGAAATGCTGGAACGGGGATGGGATCAGGTGGATTTTGTCTACGTTTGCGGAGACGCCTATGTGGATCATTCCTCCTTTGGAGCAGCGATCATCACCCGTGTGCTGGAGGCTCATGGATACCGGATCGGCATGATCGCCCAGCCGGACTGGAAGGATGAAAAAAGTATACAGGTATTTGGTATGCCTCGTCTGGGCTTCATGGTGTCGGCGGGGAATATGGATTCCATGGTAAATCATTATACCGTGTCCAAGAAAAGGAGAAGCAGTGATGCCTATACACCGGGAGGTGTAGCAGGAAAAAGACCGGATTACGCAACCATCGTATATTGTAATCTGATCCGCAAGGTGTACAAGCAGGTTCCCATCATTATCGGCGGGATAGAGGCAAGTCTGCGGCGGCTGGCGCATTACGATTACTGGTCCAACAGCCTGAAACATTCGATCCTTGTAGACTCTCAGGCAAATATTCTGATCTACGGCATGGGAGAGCTTGCGGTTGTAGACGTGGCAGACGCCCTGGAAAGCGGCATGGCAGTGGAGGATATCACATATGTAGAGGGGACGGCATACCGCGCCAAAAACCTGGATGCGGTGTACGATGCTCAGATGCTGCCCTCTTATGAGGAAATCTGCCGGGACAAAAGAGTATATGCGGAGAGTTTTTATACCCAGTATTGCAATACAGATCACTTCACGGCCAAATGTCTTGTAGAAAAATATAACGACCACCTTTATGTAGTGCAGAATCCTCCGGCAAGACCATTGACTCAGATGGAGTTAGACGATGTGTATGCGCTGCCGTATATGCGTGCCTATCATCCTTCTTATGAGGCGGCGGGCGGCGTACCGGCACTGCAGGAGATTAAATTCAGCCTTACCAGCAACCGGGGATGCTTCGGCGGCTGCAGCTTTTGCGCCCTGACCTTCCATCAGGGACGGATCCTGCAGACAAGAAGTCATGAGTCGATCCTCGCCGAGGCGAAGGAAATGATCAAGGATCCGGATTTTAAGGGATATATCCATGATGTGGGAGGTCCAACCGGTAATTTCCGCCACACCTCCTGCGAGAAGCAGTTAAAGTACGGAGTCTGTACCAATAAACAGTGTCTGTTTCCGAAACCATGCAAGAATCTGACGGTGGATCATTCGGATTACCTGAAGCTTTTAAGGGAACTTCGGGCATTGCCGGGGGTCAAAAAGGTCTTTATCCGGTCCGGCATCCGTTTTGATTATGTCATGGAGGACAAGGACGATTCCTTTATCCGGGAGCTCTGTAAATATCATATCAGCGGACAACTTCGTGTGGCACCGGAGCATGTGGCGGATCGTGTACTGCATTATATGGGAAAGCCCGAAAATGCTGTGTATGAGAGCTTCGTAAACAGGTATCAGCGTGTCAACAAAATGACCGGAAAGAAACAGTTTCTGGTACCATATCTGATGTCATCCCATCCGGGATCCGGACTTTCAGAGGCGGTAGAGCTGGCGGAATATCTGCGGGATCTGGGTTATATGCCGGAGCAGGTGCAGGACTTTTATCCAACCCCGTCTACGCTGTCCACCTGCATGTATTATACCGGTCTGGATCCGCGGACCATGGAGAAGGTTTACGTGCCGGTGAATCCTCATGAAAAGGCAATGCAGCGTGCCCTGATGCAGTATCGCAATCCCCATAATTATGATCTGGTGAAGGAAGCCCTTCTGAAGGCGGGCAGAGAAGATCTGATCGGCTTTGGACCGGAATGCCTGATCCATCCGCGGAAGGAGAAGTGGATGGAGGAGAAATGGGATGACCGTCACAGCCATGGAAAGAACAAAAAGGGAAACGGAAAAGCAGAAAAAGGCGGTCAGGACCACAGGAACAGTGGAAACAAAAAGAATAAGCAGGATCGCAAAAGAAGCGAAAAAAGTGGCGGACGGCAAAAGGCACAGAAAAGCGGCAGCAGGAAAAACACCAAAAAACGATAAATTTAAGAAAAAATTAATGTCCAGGATAAACTTTCGTAAGAAATATACGATATACTATATAGAGAAGGAGGTATTATATTTATGGCTATTAATGGTATTAACAATAATCAATCAAATATTTCAAGTCTTTATAACAGCATTTTTGGTATCGGAAGCAACAGTGACAGCGGCAGTTCCTATGGGATCAGCGATCTGGCGATGATCCGCAACGGCTCCTATGGCAAGCTGATGAAGGCTTATTATGCGACGGAAAATACAGGAAAGACAGATTCCTCCAAGACAGAGGAGGAGACAAAGGCAGATCAGACAAAGTTAGTTAGTGTAAAGTCTCAGGCCGCTTCTTTAAATAACAGCCTGGAGGATCTGCGGAGTAAATCTCTTTATGAGCCGACCGGCACCGATGAAAAAGGGAAGAACACATACGATCAGGACAAGATCACAAAAAGCGTAAAGGATTTTGTAGACAAGTACAATTCTTATGTGAAATCTTCTTCTGATGTAGATTCTGTGTCCATTTTAAAGAAGTCTGTGAGCATGATCGGTTTCACGGCAAAGAATGCAGGAATGCTTTCCAAGATCGGTATTACGATCGGAGAGAACAACCAGCTCACGGTCAATGAGGATAAGCTGAAAAATGCCAGTGTACATGATGTTTCTTCTCTGTTCCAGGGAAGTGGCTCCTATGGAGATTCCGTACAGAATCTGGCAAGACAGAGCTATCAGCTTGCCAACAGTCAGGCATATCAGAGAGGCAATGGATCTTCTTATACATATTCCGGCCGTTATTCCGCATTGGGTGGAGCTAATGGTGTGATGGACAGATATCTGTAAGGAGATTGTCCGGGATAGATTTTTGCATGACATTTGAGACACCTCCGGTCCGTAAGTTCGGTGATTTGCGGATCCGGGGGTGTTTTTGCGCACTTGCGCCATCTGGTTATTATGAGTATAATGAGGGAAAATGATTTAGAGGAGGCAGAGCCGTTGTATCGCTTTTATATTGGGCAGGATCAGATCGAGGAGGATCAGATCCGTATTTTGGATTCCGATGTGAATCATATCAAAAACGTACTTCGCCTGGAGCCGGGAGACTGGCTGGTGGCATGTGATGGGGAGGGCACCGATTATGTGTGTCGGATCCAGTCATTGTCTCAGGAGGAGGTTACGCTTTCCATTGAAAAGAAGCAGGAGAGCGGAACGGAGTTAGACACCCGGATCACATTGTTTCAGGGGATTCCCAAGAAGGATAAGATGGAATTTATCATTCAGAAGGCGGTAGAGCTGGGAGCGTATGAGATTGTTCCGGTTATGATGAAGCGCTGTGTGGTCAAACTGTCCGAAGCGGGAAAGATCCAGAAAAAGACGCAGCGTTGGCAGGCGATCGCGGAAGCGGCAGCCAAGCAGTGTGATCGCGGCATTATCCCGGTGGTGCATGCCCCGGTGACCATGGAGCAGGCGTTTGACATGGCATCCTCCTTAGAGTACAATATGATACCGTATGAATTACAGGACGGGATACAGGTATCGAGACAGATTGTGGAGGAAGCATGCTCCAAAGAGTCCGTAGGAATCTTTATCGGACCGGAGGGCGGTCTTGAGAAGGAAGAAGTGGAAAAGGCCATGGAGATCGGAGCAAAGCCGATCACTCTGGGGAAGCGGATCCTTCGGACGGAGACGGCCGGAATGGCACTGCTTTCTATTATGATGTTTCAGTTACAGAAGTGAGGATAGAACATGGAAGCGTATTTAGACAATGCAGCAACCACCAGAGTATTTCCGGAAGTGCGTGATATTATGCTGCAGGTGATGGAGAAGGATTTTGGAAATCCCTCCTCCAGACATACCAAGGGAATTGAGGCAGAGGGCTATGTTACCAAAGCGGTGCAGCAGATTGCCGGGACATTGAAATGCCAGCCAAAGGAGATCATTCTGACCTCCGGAGGCACAGAGAGCAACAATATGGCACTGATCGGCACTGCGATTGCCAATCAGAGAGCCGGAAAGCATGTGATCACCACAAGGATTGAGCATGCATCGATTCATGAACCCTTTGGACGGCTGGAGCAGATGGGATATGAAGCGGAGTATCTGCCGGTGGATCAAAACGGTCACGTATTACCGGAGGTGTTAGAGGAAGCGGTGCGGGAGGATACCCTGCTTGTTTCTATTATGATGGTCAATAATGAGATGGGAGCCGTGGAGGATATCAAAAAGCTTGCGGCAGTGGCAAAGCAGAAAAATCCCAATGTGATCTTTCATGTGGATGCCATTCAGGCATACGGCAAGTATAAGATCGTCCCGAAACGTCTGGGAATCGATCTGATGTCCGTCAGCGGTCACAAGATACACGGACCAAAGGGAAGTGGCTTTCTTTATGTCAGAGACGGTGTAAAGATCAGTCCGATCATTCTGGGAGGCGGCCAGCAGAGAGGCATGCGCTCCGGCACCGAGAATGTTCCGGCGATTGCAGGTCTTGGTGAGGCTGTCCGTCTGATCTATCAGCAGCACAGTGAGAAGATCGAACGTCTTTATGCCCTGAAGCAGCGTCTGATGGATGGATTGACTGCTATGGAGGGTGTGACGATCAACGGGATCAATGGGATTCCTCTGACGGAGACGGCACCGCATATTGTCAGCGCAAGCTTTGACGGGATCAAAAGTGAGGTTATGCTTCATGCACTGGCGCAGGAGGGGGTATATGTGTCCTCCGGGTCGGCATGCTCGTCTAATCACCCGGATCTCAGCGGTACCTTAAAGGCAATCGGTGTGGAGGACAGGCTGTTGGATTCCACACTGCGGTTCAGCTTTTCGGTGCTCAGCACAGAGGAAGAGGTGGATCATGCGCTGGAGGCAGTCGCAAAGGTATTGCCGCAGCTTCGGCGGTTTGTAAAGAAATAATATGATGCAGGGGTCATTGCCCCAACATGATAATATAGATTAATTCAGCACAGAAATGGAGAGAATATATGTATCAGGCATTTTTAGTAAAATATGCGGAAATCGGAATTAAGGGAAAGAACAGATATAAATTTGAAAATGCCCTCTGTCAGCAGATGGAGCGTACCTTAAAGCCATTAGATGGAGAGTTCGTGGTAGAGCGTCAGCAGGGACGTATTTTCGTGGAGGCAAAGGGAGATTTTGATGAGGATGATGTGATCGAAGCACTGCAGCATGTATTTGGTATTTCGGGAATCTGTCCGGTCAATGTGATCGAGGACAAAACCTGGGATAATGTAGCCAAAGGAGTGGGTGATTTCGTTGAGCAGCAGTATGACAAGCTGGATTTCACATTTAAGGTAGAGTCCAAGAGAAGTGATAAGCATTATCCGATGACATCACCGGAGGTATGTGTGGAGACGGGAGCCTATCTGCTGGATCGTTTTCCGGAGCTTCGTGTGGATGTCCATAAACCGGAGGTACGTATCTGGGTAGAGATCCGTGAGAAGGCGTATGTATATTCCAAGGTGATCAAGGGTGCCGGCGGAATGCCTCTGGGAACCAACGGCAGCGCCATGCTTCTTCTGTCCGGTGGTATTGACAGTCCGGTAGCAGGATATATGATCGCCAAGAGAGGCGTATTTATTGATGCGGTATATTTTCATGCACCGCCATACACCAGTGAGAGAGCGAAGCAGAAGGTTGTGGATCTTGCAGAACTGGTATCAAAGTATATCGGACCCATCCGTCTTCATGTGGTCAATTTTACGGACATACAGATGTATATTTATGAGACATGTCCTCATGAGGAATTAACGATCCTCATGCGCCGTTATATGATGCGTATTGCAGAAACACTGGCAAAGAAAAATGACTGTCTCGGTCTGATCACCGGAGAGAGCATTGGACAGGTGGCAAGTCAGACCATGCAGAGCCTGGCAGCGACCAATGAGGTGTGTACACTGCCGGTATACCGTCCGCTGATCGGTTTTGACAAGCAGGAGATCGTGGAATTGTCTGAGAAGATCAATACCTACGAGACATCCATTCAGCCATATGAAGACTGCTGTACCATTTTTGTCGCAAAGCATCCGGTCACAAAACCGGAGCTGAAGATGCTTCACCGTTCCGAGGAGAAGCTTGTGGGCAGAATCGATGAGATGGTAAAGACAGCGCTGGATACTGTGGAGATCATTACGGTAGGGGAGTAGAGAAAAAAGAGCAAAGAAAAAGAGAACACCAAAGGTGTTCTCTGTACTTCTCTTTCATGGAAAACCTCAGGAATCCCTGAGGAAACTCATAAAGGTATGCAATAAATTACTCTACGATGTATGGAGCGAGAGTCGTAAGAATCTCATCGATGTTGTCATCATCATGGATGTTCAGATCGATAGCCTTGGAAAGATCCAGACTGAAGATTCCCATAATAGACTTTGCGTCAATCACATATCTTCCGGATACCAGATCAAAATCAGTATTGAAGTTTGTTACATCGTTTACAAATGCCTTAACCTTGTCGATTGAGTTTAAAGAAATCTTTACTGTTTTCATAACTATTACCTCCTCATTGATTTTGTTCTTCTTTATACTAGACACAACGGAACAAAAAGTCAATATACAATGTTGCCAAAAAATAATACGAAAAACCCGTGTGGAATGCCATATTTTAGTAAAAACACCAAAACATGGTAAAAAATATGTAAATTTTATTGAAATAAAAAAGAAAAAATGGAGTTCAAAATGAAAATTGCTTTTTTAACATTGGGCTGTAAAGTGAATTCTTACGAAACAGAAAAAATGAAAATACAATTTGAGACCGAGGGATATGAAATTGTTTCCTTTTCGGAAAAGGCAGATGTTTATGTGGTAAATACCTGTACTGTGACCAATATTGCAGACAGAAAATCAAGAAAAATGCTTCATCGTGCCCGTCGTATGAATCCGGATGCCGTGGTTGTGGCTGCCGGATGTTATGTGGATTCTGCCCGTCAGAAGGGAGAAGAGGATGAAAGTGTCGATCTTTTTATCGGAAATGAAGACAAAGAAACCATGATATCCATGGTGGAAAAAATCATGGAAAAAAAGGGGATTTTAAGTAAAGAAAATTGTCCGGATCATTCCATGGGAGAAATGTCAGAAAAAGCAGAAAAAGAACTGCATACCAGGGCATATATTAAGATCCAGAATGGCTGTAACCAGTATTGCAGTTATTGTATTATCCCTTATGTCAGAGGAAAACTGGAGAGCCGTTCCGAGGAAGATATTTTGTCCGAAACAAGAAAGCTTGCCGCTGCCGGATTTCATGAAATTGTATTGACGGGAATTCACCTTTCCTCCTTTGGTGTGGACCGGGAATTTGAAAAAACAGATGCCAATAGTTTTGTAAAACTTCAGGGAAAATATCTGCTGGAATTATTGCAGAAAATGGCACAGGTTTCCGGAATCGAACGACTGCGTCTGGGATCTTTGGAACCGCGGATCATTACCGAAGAATTTGTGAAAAAATTAGCCGGAATTCCGGAGGTGTGTCCTCATTTTCATCTTTCGTTGCAAAGCGGGTGTGATGCAACATTAAAGAGAATGAATCGTCATTATTCGTCACAGGAATATCTGCAGGGAGTGGAGATTTTACGGAAGTATTTTAAAGACCCTGCGATCACCACAGATATTATAGTGGGATTTCCGGGAGAGACGGAGGAGGAATTTCAGACTACCTGTGATTTTGCAAAGAGGGTGTCTTTTGCGCAGATCCATGTCTTTAAATATTCCAGACGTCACGGAACTGTTGCAGACCGCATGGAGGATCAGGTGGATGAGCAGGTAAAAAACAGCCGCAGCGACAGACTGTTAGCGGTAGAATCAGAGCTGGAAAAGCAATATCAGCAGAAATTTCTGGATCAGACACAGAAGGTTCTGATCGAGGAGCCGGTCCTGATCAACGGAGCAAAATACATGGTGGGATATAATGAAAGATATGTCCGGATCACCGTGCCGTATGAAGAGGGAATATGCGACGAAAGTCTTTGTAACAGCCTGATAGAGGTGCATATTGAAGGTTCACTGGAGGGAGATATTTTACTCGGAACATGGGAAAGGGCTTGTAATTTATAAAAAGATATATTACTATATTGAATAGATATGTGCTCGTGAAAGGATGGAGGTAGTGCCATTATGCAGGAAATCAATAACACACAATATTTTAACGTACAGAAGGATATGGATTTCGAGGTGAAGGATGTCATTGCCCGGATTTATGAAGCATTGACCGAGAAGGGATATAATCCGGTCAATCAGATCGTTGGTTACGTGATGTCGGGAGATCCAACCTATATTACCAGTCATAAGGGAGCGAGAAGTCTTATTATGCGTGTGGAACGTGATGAGATCATTGAAGTGCTTCTGGAGGATTATATTCAGAATAATTTCAAATAATTCCAGGCATATGATCGGAAGAGGGTTTCCGGTGTTTTCACAGAGTGACGAAAGCAGAGGAATGGAGGAAAAACAGTGAGGATCATGGGATTGGACTATGGTGACAAAACCGTAGGAGTTGCCATTAGTGATGAGCTGCTGCTGACGGCACAGCCTGTGGAAACGATCCAGAGAGAGAGACCGGCGAAGCTTCGCAAGACATTTGCACGGATAGAGGAACTGATCACAACGTATGATGTGGACCGGATCGTACTGGGGCTTCCCAAGAAGATGGACAACCAGGAGGGAGAACGCTGTGAGCGGACCAGAGAGTTTGGTGATCAGTTAGCAAAACGTACGGGAATCAAGATCATATATCAGGATGAGCGTCTGACCACAAAGGAAGCGGATGCGGTATTAAATGAGGGTGGAGTCCGGAAAGAAAATCGAAAAGAGTATATTGACAAGCTTGCGGCATCGTTGATCCTGCAGGGTTATCTTGATATGCTCACAAAGTAGGAATGGAGATCATAGATGCAGAGTATTAATTTTATTACGGATGAAGGGGAGGAGATCCCTTTTTATATAATTGAGCAGACAACATTGGCAGGAAAGGATTTTTTGCTGGTGACCGACAGCGATACGGACGAGGATGAGGCAGAGGTCTATATTATGCAGGAGATCAGTGATCAGGAGGATCAGACTGTTTATGAGTTTGTGGAGGATGAGGCACAATTAGAAGCACTTTCCAAGGTGTTTGCAGAATTACTGGACGACGTGGATATTCAAATGTAGAAGGATGCAGGGAGAGATGCCTGACAGACGGGGACGAGGTCTGGAAAGGCTTTGCTTTTTTATGCAATTTTCTGGATTTTAATCAAATAATAAATAATAAATCGAAGAAAGGCAGGGTATTTCATTGAAAAAGGAAACGGAATCAAGTGCAGTACAGCACAAAGCAGCGGAGGGAGAAAAAGGAGCGAAACGGATCATCCGGAGAGGGAGAAAGCCATCCGTAAAGGCAGAGCGTGAGACAAAGGAGACGGTAGCAGAAAAGCCAAAGAGAACAAGAACCACCAGAACCACAAAAGCAGCCAAAGAAGAAAAGGAAAGTGTAGCTGCCAAAGCAGATAAAGCCGTTGCAGAGAAGGTACGTCGTATGACAGAAAAGTCAAACCAGAAGGCAAAGGGCAGTCTTATTGGTCAGGGACTTAAGATCATTCCACTGGGTGGTCTGGAGCAGATTGGTATGAACATTACCGCATTCGAATACGAGGACAATATTGTGGTAGTAGACTGCGGTCTTTCCTTCCCGGGAGATGATATGCTGGGAATCGATCTTGTTATCCCGGATATCACATATCTCAAAGAGAATATTGATAAGGTCAGAGGTTTTGTGATCACCCACGGACATGAGGATCATATCGGAGCGCTTCCATATGTACTCAAGGAGGTCAATGCCCCTGTTTATGCAACGAAGCTTACCATGGGTCTGATCGAGAACAAGCTCAAGGAGCATGTGATGCCAAAGCCGGTCAAGAAAAAAGTCGTAAAATACGGTCAGTCCATCAATCTGGGATGTTTCCGTATTGAATTTATCCGCACAAACCACAGTATTTCCGATGCTGCGGCACTGGCAATCTTTACCCCGGTTGGAACCATTGTTCATACGGGAGATTTCAAGGTGGATTACACACCGGTACGGGGAGAGCCGATCGACCTGCAGAGATTTGCCGAGCTTGGTAAAAAGGGTGTATTGGCATTGATGGCAGACAGTACCAATGTAATGAAGCCGGGCTTTACCATGTCAGAGCGTACGGTGGGTAAAACCTTTGATAATATATTTGCGGAAAATACAAAGCATCGTATCATTGTGGCAACCTTTGCATCCAATGTGGACCGTGTCCAGCAGATCGTGAATTCTGCAGTGAAATACGGCAGAAAGGTTGTTGTCGAAGGCCGGAGCATGGTCAATGTCATTACTACAGCCACAGAACTGGGATATATTGACATTCCGGACAATACACTGATCGATATGGATCAGATGAAAAATTATGCACCGGAGAAGCTGGTGCTGATCACCACAGGAAGCCAGGGAGAGGCGATGGCAGCATTGTCCAGAATGGCATCGAATCTTCACCGCCGCATCACGATCGAGCCGGGGGACACTGTCATCTTTAGTTCCCGTCCGATCCCGGGCAATGAAAAGAATGTTGCCAAGGTAGTCAATGAGCTTGCGGCAAAGGGAGCCAAGGTCATTGAGCAGGATGCCCATGTATCCGGACATGCCAGCGAGGAAGAGATCAAGCTGATCTATGCACTGACAAAGCCACAGTATGCGATCCCGGTTCACGGAGAGTACCGTCATTTACAGGCACATGCAGAACTGGCACAGCTTATGGGGGTGCCAAAGGAGAATACCGTGATCCTGTCTTCCGGTGATGTGCTGGAGATCGACAGTGAGCATTGTGCACTGGTGGGCAAGGTACAGGCACAGGGCATCATGGTAGACGGACTTGGTGTCGGTGATGTCGGAAATATTGTATTAAGAGACAGACAGCATTTGTCCGAAAACGGACTGATCATAATTGTATTGACATTAGAGAAGTATACCAATCAGCTTTTGGCAGGACCGGATATTGTTTCCAGAGGTTTTGTCTATGTGCGTGAATCCGAATATCTCATGGACGAGGCAAAAAGCATTGTATATGCAGCACTGGAGAGATGTCTGGACAATCAGGTATCTGACTGGTCCAAGATCAAGACAGAGATCAAGGACAGCCTCAGTGATTATCTCTGGAAGAAGATGAAACGTAATCCTATGATCCTGCCGGTTATTATGGAGGTTGAGTAGCCTATGAGTGGAGAGACGCAGCTTTTGATGGAGCAGTTGATGGAAGCCGTAAAGCGTACCCAGGAGTACAATCAGTACCAGACGCTTCTGGAAAGTGTCAAAAAACATCCGGATATTTACCGGAGGATCGGGGAATTCCGTAGAGGCAGCATCGTGTTCCAGATGACGGATCATGCCAATCCTATTGAGGAGAATAATGCACTGCAGAAGGAGTTTGCAGATCTGCAGACCAATGGTCTTGCCAATGAATTTCTGGCGGCGGAGCATCAGTACTGCATGATGATCAAAAAGATGCAGGAATATTTTCTGGATCATCTGGATCTGGAACTGGAGTTTTTAGATGAATAGCTGGAAACCGGCAGCGGTGACATCGGTTTATATCGTGCTGTATTCGCTGCTGGTGTTCGGTGTGGCAATTCTGTGTTTTCATGGCTATCGTTTCTGCTATAATGTATTTGCGGATGTCCGGGTGGAGCAGCAGCCGGGAAAAGATATTACTTTTTCGGTATCTTCTGCAGACAGCTTCCGGGACATTGCGGCGAAGCTGCAGGAGAAGGGTGTGATCCGTGAACGGTACAGCTTTCTTGCCCGGGCGGGGATTATGGATACCGACCGCAATAAGATCTATGCAGGAAAGTATATTCTGAATAATTCCATGACATATGAGCAGGTAATCAATCATCTGACAGTATCGGAAGGGTTTGACAAATGATAATTGATGAGAGACTTTCAGTATTTATCGATGCACTGCAGTGGAATCTGCCGGGAGATCTGGCAGAGCTGGAACGACAGGCACTTGAGGATCAGGTGCCCATTATCCGGAGACCCATGCAGACATTTCTCGGATTTATACTGGGGCTGACACAGCCGGCATCCATTTTGGAGATTGGAGCGGCGGTTGGGTTTTCCAGTATATTGATGAGTGAATATGTGTCGGAGCAGACTTCTATTACCACTATCGAAAAGGTACCGGCAAGGATCCGGGCGGCCAGGGAAAATTTCAGTCGCTATGGCAAAGAGGACAGGATCTGTCTGCTGGAGGGAGATGCGGCAGAGGTGCTGGCAGAGCTTTGCACAAAAGGTGATCAATACGATTTTATTTTTATGGATGCTGCCAAGGGACAGTATCTTAATTTTTTGCCGGATATATTGAAGATGCTTCCCGAAAATGGTATGCTGATAACGGACAATGTACTGCAGGATGGCGATGTGATCCAGTCACGCTATGCCATTAACCGCAGAGACCGCACGATCCATGGTCGTATGCGGGAGTATCTGTACCGGCTGACCCATTCGGAGGAGCTTGATACAGTCATATTGCCTGTGGGAGACGGGATTACCGTGTCCAGGCGGATAAAGTGAGGTGAAAGGGTTGTTATCAAATGGAAAGCCGGAGTTATTGATACCGGCAAGCAGCTTGGAGGTTTTAAAGGTAGCCGTAATATATGGTGCGGATGCCGTGTATATCGGAGGAGATATGTATGGACTCCGTGCAAAGGCCAAAAACTTCTCTCCGGAGGATATGAAGGAGGGGGTAAGCTTTGCACATGAGCATGGAAAGAGAGTGTTTGTCACAGCAAATATAACGGCTCATAACGGGGATCTGGAAGGAATCCGCCGTTATTTTGAGGAGCTGAAGGAGATCGGACCGGATGCGCTGATCATTTCGGATCCGGGTGTCTTTGACATTGCCAGAGAGGTCTGTCCGGAGATCGAGGTGCATATCAGTACCCAGAGCAACAATGTCAACTATGGCACATATCTGTTCTGGCAGCGTATGGGAGCAAAGCGGGTGGTATCCGCCAGAGAGCTTTCAATCCGGGAGATCAAGGATATCCGGGCGCATATTCCCGATGATCTGGAGATTGAGACTTTTGTGCATGGTGCCATGTGTATTTCCTATTCCGGCAGATGTCTTCTGAGTAATTATTTCACAGGGCGGGACGCCAATCTGGGGGCATGTACCCATCCATGCCGGTGGAAGTATTATATTATGGAGGAGAACCGTCCGGGAGAGTTTCTTCCGGTGGAGGAAAATGAGAGAGGCACATATATTTTCAATTCCAAGGATCTGTGCATGATCGAGCATATACCGGATCTGGTAGATGCCGGCATTGACAGCTTCAAGATCGAAGGACGCATGAAGACAGCTCTTTATGTGGCTGATGTGGCGAGGACATACCGGCAGGCGATCGATGATTACTTTACATCACCGGATCTGTACGAATCCCGGAAGTCATATTATATGGATGAGATCTCCAAGTGTACGTACCGCCAGTACACGACAGGGTTCTTTTATGGGAAACCGACCCATGAGGGACAGATCTACGATAACAATACCTATGTTAAGAAATATACGTATCTCGGCATCGTCAGCGGGATCACAGAGGATGGATATGCTGTGATGGAACAGCGCAACAAATTCTGCGTGGGTGATGAGGTAGAGATCATGAAGCCGGATGGCAGCGATTGTCATGTCAAGGTGCTTGACATGCAGGATGAAAAAGGAGAAGCAATGGAAAGCTGTCCTCATCCACAGCAAAAGATCCGGGTGAGGTTTAGTGAAGTTCCGGACAGAATGAATCTGATCCGTGTATCATGTGAGTAAATACATTTGGGAGGAAGAGTTATGGAAAAAAATGTAAGACTGAGAGTACTTTATGTAATGGAGCTGTTTGTGCAGCAGACAGACGCAGAAAACGGAGTGACGATGCAGGAGATCATAGACTGGCTGGCAGATCATAATCTTACCGGTGAGAGAAAGAGCATCTACGAGGATATTCATGCCCTCAAGGAGTTTGGTCTGGATATTCAGTATACACAGTCCGACAAAACATATCGTCTTGCAAGTCGTTAATGAAATGAAAAAGGAGAAAAAGAATGACACCACAGCAGAAATACTTGGATATTGTGGATGAGGTGATCGCAAAGGGTCCGTTTAAACCGGACTGGGTATCCCTCTCTGACTATGAGACACCAAAATGGCTCAAAAACGGTAAATTTGGTATATTTATTCATTGGGGATTGTTCAGTGTACCGGCATTCAACAATGAGTGGTATTCCAGAAACATGTACATCCAGAGCATGGAGGAGTGGCAACATCACAGAGATACCTTTGGAGAGCATACGAAGTTTGGCTACAAGGACTTTATTCCGATGTTTACGGCACCAAAGTTTCAGCCGGAGGAGTGGGTCAAGCTGTTTAAGGAGGCCGGAGCCAGATATGTGATGCCGGTGGCAGAGCATCATGACGGTTTCCAGATGTATGACAGTGAGATCAGTGAATGGAACAGTGTGCAGATGGCAATGAAGCGTGATGTACTGGGCGAGATGAAGGCTGCGATCGAGAAAGAGGGACTGACCTTCTGTGAGTCGAACCATCGTGTAGAGCATTCCTTCTTTATGGGACATGGCAAGGAGTTTGACAGTGACATTAAGGATCCGATGAAGCTGGGTGATTTTTATTATCCTGCTATGCCGGAACCGGACAATCAGGATCTGTTCAGCCCGGCGCCTCCACAGGATTTCATGGAGGACTGGCTTGCGAGAAACTGTGAGCTGGTGGAGAAGTATCATCCAAATATGGTTTATTTTGACTGGTGGATCCAGCACGATTCGGTAAAGCCATATCTGAAGAAGTTTGCAGCATATTATTATAACCGCGGTCTGGAATGGGGACAGCAGGTAACGATCTCCTACAAGCATGATGCGATGATGCTGGGAACCGGCGTTCTCGATATGGAGCGTGGCCACTTCACAGAGGCAAAGCCGTTTACGTGGCAGGCAGATACCTCCATGGCTTACAATTCATGGTGTTATACAGAGCAGAACCGCTTTAAGCCGACCGTAGAGATCATTCAGGATCTGGTAGATATCGTCAGCAAGAACGGATGTCTTCTGTTGAATGTCGGACCGAAGGCAGATGGAACCATCTGTGATGAGGAGATCAAGATCCTTAAGGAGATGGGTGAATGGATGAGTGTCAATGGAGAGGCAATCTACGATACGCATCCATGGCGTATTCAGGCTGAGGGCAGCACCAAGGGCGTAGAGGGTATGTTCTCTGAGGAAGGCCGTCAGGCGTATGGCAAGGACGATATCCGTTTTACCTGCAAGGCAGATTATATTTATATCATTGCTATGAAGCAGGAGGGGGCTGACGTGGTTGTAAAATCCATGGGAGAGGACAGTAAGGACTTCCACGGCATTATTCTGGAGATGAAGGCGTTGGGATATGATGAGGAGGTTACCTATGAGCGTGATGCGGATACCATGACGATCCACGCACCATTTGTAAAGAGTGATATGCCGGTAGTATATCGGATGAAATTGAAATAATTCAATATAGAATGGAAAAGAGAAAGGCTGATACATCGTTTGATGTATCAGCCTTTTGTTACACCTCAAAGCTATGTCCAGATAATTTTGCAATAAAAAATTTATTAGAAAACTAAAATGGTTTATGCCATGAATATAACGTCTGTCTGTTGTCTGCAATTAACCAAGCTTAACAACATTAGCAGCCTGTGGTCCCTTTTCTCCGTTGACAACGTCGAACTCAACCTCTTCACCTTCATCAAGAACCTTGAATCCGTCCATCTGGAGTGCTGAGAAATGTACGAATACATCCTTGCCAGTCTCGTCAGAGATGAAACCAAAACCCTTCTTTGCGTTAAACCATTTAACTGTACCCTTCATAGTAGTGCCTCCTAAAATAATGAAAAAATTTTGTAACCTGTGTGAGCACAGATTTCAACAACATGTTTAATCTACCATATTCACTGGTTCCTGTCAATGTAAATCAAATGAAAAGCGGTGCTAATTTTTATCAATGCCGAGTTCCTGTGCAAGTTCCTCCAGATACATCCAGCGGTCCATTTTCTGCTCCAGTTCCCGGGAGAGATTTTCTTTTTCTTCGGATAATTTTCCGAGTTTTACAAAATCACTGGCGGCTTGTCCCATCTCCGTGTCAATCTCTTCCAGGCGCCCCTCTATGGCAGCAATGTCGTCTTCGATCGTCTCGAAATCCTTCTGCTCCTGATAGGTCATTTTTTTCTTTTTGGTCTGCCCGTCCTTCCAGTTATTGCGGTTCACGGTTTTGGCGGGTTCTGCATCCGATGGAGAGGTGGTGCCGGAAGCGTTTGTATGACCGGTTACTTCTGTATTTCTGGCTTCACGGGCATGAAGGTAGTCGGTATAGCCACCCTCGTACTGAACCAGTCTGCCGCCCTCCTCATAGGAAAAGATACGGCGGACCACACGATCCAGAAAATAGCGGTCATGGGAAACCACTGCCACGATGCCGTCAAAGTGATCCAGATAATCCTCCAGGATCGTCAGGGTGGCGATGTCCAGATCGTTGGTCGGCTCATCCAGAAACAGAACATTTGGAGCCTCCATCAGAATGCGGAGCAGATAAAGACGCCTCTTCTCACCACCGGACAGCTTCTTGATCAGGGCGTACTGCATATCCCCCGGAAACAGAAAGCGTTCCAGCATGGCAGAGGCTGTGATCAGGGAACCGTCCGGCTGGCGGATGTATTCTGCACCACTGCGGACATAGTCGATCACCCGCATGTTGTCGTCCAGTGCTTCATTTTCCTGGGAAAAATAACCGATCTTCACGGTCTGGCCTATGGTGACGGTACCGCTGTCCGGCTGCACGGAACCGTCAATAATCTTCATCAGTGTAGATTTGCCGCAGCCGTTGGGACCGATAATACCGATCCGGTCATCCCGCAGGAAGATATAAGAAAAATCACGGATCAATGTACGATCTCCGTAGGATTTTGTAATATGCTCCAGCTCCACGGTAGTTTTGCCGAGACGGGAGGAGACGGATGTCATCTCCACAGAGCTGTCACGGACAGGTGCAGCAGTATCCCGCAGTGCCTCATAACGTGCAATATGTGCCTTCTGTTTAGTGGAACGGGCTCTGGCACCACGTTGCATCCAGGCAATTTCCACCCGCAGCAGACTCTGGCGTTTTCGTTCTGTGGCCATCTCGATCTCTTCTCTCTGTGCTTTTCGCTCCAGATATCCCAGATAATTGCAGCTATAACTGTAAAGCTTTCCCTTGTCGATCTCTACGATCCGGTTTACCACACTGTCCAGAAAATAACGGTCGTGGGTGATCATGATCAGGGCACTTTTTGTATTTTTCAGGAAGGTCTCCAGCCATTCCGCCATAGCACTGTCCAAATGGTTGGTAGGCTCGTCCAGGATCAGAATATCAGAGGGAGTCAGCAGAGTACGCACAAGGGCGATCCGTTTGCGTTGTCCACCGGAAAGCTCCGTGATATTCTGGTTAAGCTGTGTGATCCCGAGCTTGGTGAGCATGGACTTGGCGTCCGCCTCGTAATCCATGGGACTACCGGAAATATCATCGGCAAGAGGCAGGGCGGCCGTCAGGGCATCAAAGCTTTCCGGAAAGACCGGGTTCTGAGGAAGATAGCCGATACGCAGGTTTCTTCCCATAATAACGATACCCTCGTCCGGTTCTTCTCTGCCGGCAAGGATTTTTAATAAAGTTGACTTACCGGTTCCGTTGATGCCGATGATCCCGACCTTCTCCTGCTCGTTCAGGGAGAAAGAGGCATCATCAAATAATTTACGTTCTGTATAAGAATGTGTTAAATGTTCTGCTGTGATCAGATTCATAAGTAATCTCCATTTCCTTTTGCATTGACACGACACGGGAATCCTTTATAATAAAGAAAAGAATAAACGTGTGATGATGGAAGCTTCAAAGTATTTGTAACTCACATCATATGATAACCGTAAAGGTTTATTCTGTCAAAATAAGAATTGGGGGGACAGTATGAAAAAATATAGTCGTCTGGTTAATTATTATGAGACGGATCAGATGGGAATTGTGCATCATTCCAATTATATCCGCTATTTTGAGGAGGCAAGGCTTCGCTGGATGGATGAGATTGGTCTTTCCTACAGCGGTCTGGAGGAACGGGGCATGATCATTCCGGTTACATTTGTGGACTGTCAGTACAAACAGCCGGTTCGCTTTGGGGATACGATCTGTATTTCTGTCCGCATGGCGAAGTTTGACGGATTGAAGATGGAATTTGCCTATGAAGTGCGTGATGAAGCGACCGGGGGCGTGCGGAGTACCGGAAGGACCGGTCACTGCTTTCTGGATAAAGACATGCATCCGGTGTTGATCCGTAAGAGTGCTCCGGAACTGTATGATATTATGTTAAATGCTCTTCATGAGGATGGAGGAGCAGGTAGAAAGGGAATGTGAAGCGGATGAAGAAAAAGCTGTTAACCATATTGATCACCAGCCTTGTGATGATCGCAGGGATGGGGGCATTTTTGTGGAAGATGAATTCTGTGAACCGGCGGCTGGAAAAGAAACAAGCCGCCCTTCTGCAGGAGGAGATGGATACGGATACGAAGGACAAAGCATTGGAGGATGTGGATAAGCTGGAACTGCAGACATTGTATCTGTCCGGGGACAAGAAAAATGTTGTCACCAGGGAATATGGAAGTGTGGATGCCGTTTACAACAAGGCAAACTCTTCGGCTGCAGAGGAGATGCTGACAGATATCAAGAAAAAACGGGACTATTCGGAGAAGGATCCCCTTTGGGCGTATAACCCATATGGGACGAATCCGGAGTCTTTATATATGTATTTTAAGAGCAAGGGAAGATTTTACTGCCGGTATACGGTTTCGGTGGATGATGAGAAAATACCGGATTTCACCAGGACATTGGATAACGGGGCAGAAGGCAATGTTGCCAGAGAGCATGAGTACCAGATTATCGGTCTGGTGCCGGGTAAGACCAATTATCTGATCTTTAAGCTGTACAATAAAAAGGATGAACTTGCCAATACACTGTACTATAAAGTGGACATGCCCAAAAGTTACAGTGGGGCACAGACGATCCTTTCCATGGAAAAAGGCAGAAGCAAAAAGTCGTTGCAGAATGGACTTTATACCGTATTTTCTAAAACAGTATCCCAAAAGAAAAATGCCATTCTTTTATATGACAACAGCGGTGTTTTACGTGCAGAATTGCCTGCAAAGGGCATTGGTTATAATGCAGAACAGATTTATGACACTCTTGTATATGCTGTGGATGACAATACCCTTGCCCGCGTCAATGCACTGGGACAGGTAGTGGATTGTCTGGAAATCCCGCTGCATCATATTTATGGGGAGTTTGCCTATGATGGGGCTGGGGCTGTTTATGTACTGGCGCAGCCGGTGCAGCGTTCCAGATCCCTGGGAAGTGTTGTCAAGGTAGAGGTAAATTCCGGAGATGTATCGGATGCATTGAATTTATCGGATATACCTTCTCTGGTGAAGCTGGTAAAGCGGGCAGACAAGAATGGAAAGCTGAAGGGCAGAAATCATATGGCTTTGGATTCCATTCAGGTGACAGGGACCAATCAGATCCTGCTGGGTTCTTCCAAATATTCTACCATCATGAAGATAAGCAATGTCAACAGTCTGATGCCGAAGCTTGATTACATGATGACGGATCAGAAACTATGGAATATTTCAGGGAAGGGAAAAGCGAAAAAACACCTGCGCAAAAAGCTTTTGACAAAGGCGTTGGCAGAGGGCCAGGCGGAGCCGACACAGGCAACACCGCTTGTCAATTCGATCCTTGACAGTGGAAAGACAAGTACACCGGAGTTGTTCCGGTCACAGTATGGACAGAATGCACTTGTGGTAGAGAAAAGCAATAATCTGGCAGAGGGGCAGTATTATGTAAGCATGTTGAATAACAATGCAGGAAGGGGAGCCTCCGGTCAGAAGAACAATTCCTATTATTATAAATATCTCGTGGACGAGACGGCAGGTACCTATGCACTTCTGGAAAAGGAGCGGCTGCCGCGAAATGAAAAAGGCGGCAATGTGACACCGTATGAGGAGAGCTTCTTATATTGCCGTTCCGGGGATCATGTCTTTGAAGAGATTGACAAAGAGGGCAGACAGATCCGGTCTTTTCGTGTAAAGGGGGCATTGTACAGAGTTTACAAAAATGACTGGAAAGGATTCTGGTTTTATTGACATATTGACGAAAGAAAACGCTATTTTTGTTGACCATGCAGGGGAAAAGAGGTATACTAAAAGCAGTAGTTTGTATGTTATGCAATGAGCAAATAGCGTATGAAATCACTAAGAAAGAGGAGGAACATTAATATGAAGTTTTTTGTTGACACAGCAAAGATTGAGGACATCAAAAAAGCAAACGATATGGGTGTGATCTGTGGTGTAACTACAAATCCATCTCTGATCGCAAAGGAAGGCGGCAAGAGCCAGGAGGAGATCCTGAAGGAGATCGCTTCTATCGTAGATGGTCCGATCAGTGGTGAGGTTAAGGCAACAACGGTAGACGCTGAGGGAATGATCGCGGAGGGACGCGAGATTGCAAAGCTTCATCCAAACATGGTTGTAAAGATCCCTATGACCGTTGAGGGACTCAAGGCTACAAAGGTACTGGCTTCTGAGGGCATCAAGGTAAATGTTACACTGATCTTTTCTGCCAATCAGGCACTTCTGGCTGCCAGAGCCGGTGCTGCATATGTATCACCATTCCTGGGACGTCTGGATGATATCTCACAGCCGGGTATTGATCTGATCGAGACCATTACCGCCATTTTTGATAACTATGGTATTGATACAGAGATCATCGCAGCAAGCATCCGCAATCCGATCCATGTCACAGACTGCGCTCTTGCAGGTGCAGATATCGCAACGGTTCCATATTCTGTGATCGAGCAGATGACCAAGCATCCGCTGACAGATCAGGGTATCGAGAAGTTCCAGAAGGAATATCTTGCCGTATTTGGTGAGTAAGCAGTATGAAGAATACCTCTGATGGACATAATATGTTGTCCGGGGGGACATCACTTTATACCAAAATGTAAAGACAGAAAGGAAAATAAAATGGATACATTAGCATTAAAGAAAACTGCAAATGAGATTCGTAAGGGGATTGTGACAGCAGTACACAGTGCCAAATCCGGTCATCCGGGCGGGTCTCTTTCGGCAGCAGACATTTTAACATATCTTTATTTTGAAGAGATGAATGTAGATCCAAAGGATCCAAAGAAAGCAGACCGTGACCGTTTCGTACTTTCCAAGGGTCACATTGCACCGGCACTTTATGCCACATTAGCAGAGAAAGGATATTTCCCGAAGGAGGATCTGAAGACACTTCGTCATGTTGGCTCCTATCTGCAGGGACATCCGGATATGAAGCATATTCCGGGAGTTGACATGTCAAGCGGTTCTCTGGGACAGGGAATTTCAGCTGCTGTTGGTATGGCACTGTCCGCAAAGCTGGACAATGCAGATTATCGTACTTACACACTGTTAGGTGATGGTGAGATCCAGGAAGGGCAGGTCTGGGAGGCAGCTATGTTTGCCGGTGCCCGTAAGCTGGACAATCTTGTAGTGATCGTAGATAATAACGGTCTCCAGATTGATGGAGATATTGCAGATGTATGTTCACCATATCCGATCGCAGAGAAGTTTAAGGCATTTAATTTTAATGTGATCGAGATTGATGCCCATGATTTTGACCAGATCGCAGATGCTTTCAAGAAGGCAAAGGCGACTAAGGGTATGCCGACAGCAATCGTTGCAAAGAGTATCAAGGGCAAGGGCGTAAGCTTCATGGAGAATCAGGCAAGCTGGCATGGCTCTGCTCCGAATGATGAGCAGTATGCACAGGCAATGGCTGATCTGGACAAAATCGGTGAGAGCTTAAAATAAAGGAGGATGAACATGGCTGACGTAAAGAAAATCGCGACGAGAGAAAGCTACGGAAATGCGTTGAAGGAATATGCAGAGGAGTATCCAAACCTTGTAGTGCTTGATGCCGATCTGGCAGCAGCAACCAAGACTGCAATCTTCAAAAAAGCATATCCGGACAGACATATAGATTGTGGTATCGCTGAGTGTGACATGATGGGAATTGCGGCAGGTCTTGCAACAACAGGAAAGATCCCGTTTGTAAGCTCCTTCGCAATGTTTGCGGCAGGACGTGCCTTTGAGCAGGTTCGTAACTCTATTGCATATCCGCATCTCAATGTAAAGATTGGTGCAACCCATGCCGGTATCTCCGTAGGAGAGGACGGAGCAACCCATCAGTGCTGTGAGGATCTGGCATTAATGCGTACCATTCCGGGAATGATCGTAATGAATCCATCAGATGATGTAGAAGCAAAGGCTGCCGTTAAGGCTGCTCTGGATCATGATGGTCCTGTATATATCCGTTTTGGCCGTCTGGCCGTGCCGGTGATCAATGACAGACCGGACTACAAGTTTGAGATGGGCAAAGGCGTTGTTCTCCGTGAGGGCAAGGATGTGACCATTATCGCAACGGGTCTTGAGGTTGGAGAGTCTCTGGAGGCTGCTGAGAAGCTGGCAGCAGACGGCATCTCTGCCAAGGTGATCAATATCCATACCATTAAGCCACTGGATGAGGATCTGGTGGTAGCTGCAGCCAAAGAAACCGGCAAGGTAGTTACCGTAGAGGAACATTCCGTGATCGGTGGTCTGGGAAGTGCAGTTTGTGACTGTCTTTCCGCAAAAGCACCAACAAAGGTTATGAAGATCGGTGTCAACGATACCTTTGGTGAGTCTGGTCCGGCTTTAGAGCTGATCAAGAAATACGGACTGGATGCAGACAGCATTTATGCAAAGGTAAAAGCATTTGCTGCAGAGTAAGATTTGAATTTGACAGCGGTTTGATCTAACTGCTGTGATCGGTACAGGGAATGATTTTAAATATCTCACAGTGCCGGATAGAAACGGGGTTTGTACCAATTATCGTACAGATCCCGTTTTTGCGTAAATTAGAAACATTTTGTATAATGCAGTATACTCATAATGTTTCTTATGTTCAGAGTTTGAGAAAATGAAAAATATCAGAAAGGTGGTTTTTATTTATGAGATTACTGATCGTGCGCCATGGAGATCCCGACTACAGCATTGATTCACTGACCCCGAAAGGATGGAAAGAGGCGGAACTGCTGTCAGACCGTCTCTGTAAGATGGATGTGAAGGCGTTTTATGTATCGCCATTAGGCAGAGCAAAGGATACCGCATCCTTTACATTAAAACGTCTGGGGAGAGAGGCAGAGGAAATGAAATGGATGCGGGAATTTGATGCGCAGATCAACCGACCGGATGCTGTAGGAAAGACGATCGTGTGGGACTGGCTTCCGGCAGACTGGACAAATGTTCCGGCATTTTATGACAAAGAGATCTGGAGTAATCATCCTCTGCTGAAAACCGGAAAAACAGAGCATGGGGACGTCCGTGCAGAATACGACTGGGTCACAGAAGAATTTGACAAGCTGTTAGCCCGACACGGATATCAGCGTCAGGGACAGCTTTACCGTGCGGTCAATGCAAATAATGACACCATTGTTCTGTTCTGCCATTTTGGCCTGGAATGTGTTCTCCTCAGCCATCTGCTGGGAGTTTCGCCGATGGTACTGTGGCATGGATTCTGTGCGGCTCCGACCTCCGTCACGACCCTTTATACCGAAGAACGCCGTCGGGGAATCGCGTCCTTTCGGATGGCATCCTTTGGTGATATCTCTCATTTGTATGCAGCAAAGGAAGAACCGGCATTCGCTGCCCGTTTCTGCGAATGCTACGATAACCCTGACGAACGACACGACTGAATCACAAAAAACTTTCTCCCAAGAATACCTTAAGATGCCCGTAATGATTCTTATGTCATATTGTGTAAATCGGATTTTTGCCATGAGAACTTTGAATTTCCGTGGGCTGTGTTTTGGAAAATTGCCTTGTCACTAACGGATTTCGAAAAATCTAATTGCTTTGCTGTTTCGATGTTCGATGAACGTGTCTTACCGTACTCGCCTCCGGGTGGGATTCAGGTGTTTCGAGGGCACTTTCGCACTCGCTGGTGTTTACGCCACGTTTTATGTGGCATTATGCACCATTGCGTAGTGCGACGTAGCGAAAGCGTGCCCACCGAAATAGCTGAACCCACCAGGGAGGCTTGGTCGTCCAGACACGTATTCATCGAAACATTGCAAAGCAAAGATTTTTCAGAAATCCTACTGATCTGCGTCAATTTTCCAATCACAGCCTCACGGAGTCTTTCAATATTCTGAGGCAAAAATCTCAATTACACTTTTCCGACATAAGAATCATTACGGGATTTTTTACATTCTGGTGGGGAAAGTTTTTGTGAATAAAAACTTTTCATTCAGTGCAACATTTCTGTTTCTGGAGACACAGTTTAATAGGAAGTGAAAAAGGGAAACGATAAAAGACGGAAAAAGGAGGTAATGAAAATGACAGAAACAGAAAAATTGATCGGTCTGCGGATGAAAGAAGTGACGTTTCGCAAACGTCGTTGGAGAAAACCGGTTTTGGCGTTGGCAGCCTTGATATGGCTGGTGTTAGTAATGTTACTCTGTGGAGTCTTTTTGGGAAAAAGGAGTGGGGAATACACAACCGATATCACATGTGTATCAAGCTATCATGAGATATACCAGTATTTTTCGGGACTGCTGGAGAAAAAGGACCGCTATATGCTGGAGGATGGGGGAAACCTGTCGGCTCTTATGAAGTCTTCGTCATCGACGGGAGGAGTGAATGGTTCTGCTGTCCGGGTAGGAAGATCGGTGGAAACATATACTCCGATGAATCAACGGGAGAAAGGGATCGGAGAAGCAGATTATGCCGTGACGGATGGTCGATGGATCTATACATTATCCAGTAAGAAAAAACAGTATACGGTTCATATATTTCAGCCGGATGGAAAGAAAACGAAGGAGGTGCAGAGCATCCTTGTCCCGCTTCCGGAGGATGGGGGTGGAAAAAGATACAAGCTTTACCGTTCACCGATTTGGGAGGAATATAATGCAGAGCTTTATGTCAGCGGCAATATTCTGACAGTTGTGGAGGAGATTCAGGGGAATTTTGAATGGAATATAAAGACTGCGGCATATTTTTATGATATTTCCGATATGGAGCATCCGAAGGAGATCAGACATACGATACAAAACGGAAACTATAATACATTGCGGGAATATAATGGCATTTTATATCTGGTCACACAGCAGGCAAAGGTTCCGGTAACTGCCATGAAAGAGGAAAATAAAGATCGTTATATTCCGGGGCTGGACGGGGAGCTTTTGGGAACGCAGAACATTATTCTGCCGCCGGATTCGGATGGAAATGCCTATACCATGGTGAGCTCATGGAAATTATCCGGAGATATACAACGACAGGATGTGAAGGCGGTCATTGGAAGGTATCTGGATGTGTATATGACAGAAAGTAATTTATATCTTTCGACGACACTTTATGCGGATAACGATAAAAAAGAAAAATATGATCAGACCCGTATTGTAAAAATGCAGTTGTTTCAGGGGCGTCTGATCGGAGATAAAACCGAGACCATGCCGGGAACGATCACCAGCAGCTTTGGAATTCAGGAGCAAAAGGATAAGCTTTATGTGATCACGCAGATCCTTCATTATAAATATGAGGATGATCCGGATATTATTGGTAATGTTATTGGCAGCACGGAGGTGTGTGCTTATGCCTTTGATGAGAATTTCCGGCTTTTATCGAAGCAGAAAAATATTGCCAAAGATGAAGATATTAAGGCGGTTCGTTTTTTGGGGGACATGGGGTATGTGGTGACTTATCAGCAGCAGGACCCTCTTTTTAGCATTGATTTTTCTGATCCGAAAAATTTAAAGGTGATGGATAAGATCGAAATGCCCGGATTTTCCGGTTATCTTCATCCGGTGAAGGATGATCTTCTTTTGGGGATCGGGGAGGCAGAGAACGGAAAAGCCAGGATTTCACTGTACGATATTTCGGACAATAACAAACTCCGTATTCATGATGAAAAAGAAATAGATCATATACAATATAACAATGTACTGGAGGATTACCGGAAAATTTTTATGGATGAAGAAAATAATATAGCAGGCTTTGGCGGGACAGATTATGGAGACAGTGATGACGATACAGAGGAGAAGCCTGTGCAAAATTATTATGTATTGTATCATTATGACAGAACCGGAAAGCTGCAGCAAATAGGAGAATATCCTGTGAAAAAAGAATACCGGGGATTTATCAATCAGAAATTTATCGGGATGCGGATCGGAACCTGGTTTTTTGTGATTCCGGAGGAAAGCTCCCGACGGGAGGATATGGAGATTGTCCCATATTCTTAGGATAGTTTTTAAGACCTTAGGAAAATTTATTATCGGCAGTTTTTCTGATTTGATCATGTATAATTGTCATCTTCATTGGAAAAAATAGGCATAAAAGACCTGTGCATTTTTTGTACAGGAAAGGAGGTGCCGGATGGCAAAAAAAGAAATCGGAAAACAAAGTGTAGAATTTGACTGTCCGCCCCTGATCGTAGGGGCGGCGTCTGTTGTGGGGGAAAAGGAAGCGCAGGGACCCTATGGAAAATATTTTGATCATGTGATCAAGGACCCTATGGCGGGACAGGATACCTGGGAGGAGGCTGAGGAGCGTTTTCAACAGATGGCTGCGGAAATGGCCATTGAAAAATGCGGACTGGAAAAAAAGGACATCCGCTATGTGGTGGCAGGAGATCTGCTGGGACAGTTGATTGCATCCTCCTTTGGACTCATGAATCTGGATATTCCGATCTTTGGTGTATACGGAGCCTGCTCTACCATGGGAGAATCGCTGGCAATCGGCTCCATGTTAGTGGACGGTGGATTTGCGGACCGGGTGGTGGCTCTCACCTCAAGTCATTTTGCCAGTGCAGAAAAGCAGTTTCGTTTTCCTCTGGGATACGGCAACCAGCGACCCAAAGCGGCAACCTGGACTGTGACAGGAAGCGGGGCGGTTGTACTTTCCTCTCAGTATGATACGAAAAAGAAGTTTTCCGGAAAAACAAATGTCCAAAAAATCGTACAAGTCCGTGGTGTGACCACAGGAAAGATCGTAGATTACGGAGTGAAGGACAGTATGAATATGGGAGCCTGTATGGCCCCTGCGGCGGCAGATGTGATCGCAGCAAATCTAGAGGATTTTCAGAGAAAGCCGGAGGATTATGACCAGATCATTACGGGAGATCTGGGACAGGTTGGCAGACAGATCCTGATAGATATTCTGGAAGCAAAGGGGTACGATATCGCGTCCCGTTATATAGACTGCGGAATTGAAATTTACCGGGATGATCAGAATGTCCAGTCCGGTGGAAGCGGCTGCGGCTGCAGTGCGGTTATGCTGACAGGATATATTTTGCAGAAGCTTCAGAAGCAGGAATGGAAGCGGGTTTTATTTGTTCCCACAGGGGCACTTTTGTCGCCGGTAAGCTTTAATGAAGGGAAAAGTGTGCCGGGAATCGCACACGGTGTTATTCTGGAAACTGCAGAAGAAAAAATGGAAAAGAAATCATAAAATTTCAAGGATATTTTTTGAAAAAATCATTCAATAATTGTCATGAAAAAGGAGAACGAAAAATGAATTATATTTGGGCATTTATCGTGGGAGGATTAATTTGTGTGGCAGTGCAGATTTTGATGGATAATACAAAATTACTGCCGGGACGCATCATGGTAATTCTGGTATGCACCGGAGTGGTCCTTGGTGCACTTGGCTGGTACGAGCCTTTTGAAAAATGGGCGGGTGCCGGAGCAACCGTTCCGCTGCTTGGTTTTGGGAATGTTTTATTTCGCGGTATGAAAGAAGCAATCGATAAGGAAGGATTTATTGGATTATTTAAGGGAGGATTTACGGCATGCTCCGTGGGAGTTTCCGGTGCGTTAATTTTTGGGTATATTGCTTCGTTGATTTTTAAACCGAAAATGAAATAAAACAACTGGAAAAACAAGGCAATATTTATAATTTTTTTGTGGAAAATTCAAATAATTATACAATAGTAACAAAAATTGAAAAAAGGGTTGAAACTTTTCGAAAAACGCTATAAACTTTTTATCGTAGAACGAATTGTTGATTTTTTCTTTAGTTATGAAAGGGAGAAGTATTATGGCAGATAAGAAAAATACTACCGCAAAAAAAGAGACCGTAGCAAAGACAAACACAGCAGCAGCGATTGCATCTGTAGCAGCAAAGAAAGCTGAGCCTGCAACTCCTGCAGCAAAGGCAGCAGATACAACAGCAAAGAAGACCGAGGCACCAAAGGCAGCAGAGAAGAAAGCTCCTGTAAAGAAGGCTGAGGCACCAAAGAAGACAGCAGCAAAGAAAGCTGAGCCAAAGAAGCGTGGAAGAAAGCCGGCAGCAAAGAAGGCTGAGCCTCGTGTACAGGAAGTATACTTTGAGTTTGATGGCAAGCAGGTTGAGGCTGGCCAGGTTGTATCTTTGATCGAGCAGGCATATAAGAACGAGGGACACCAGATCGGACGTATCAAGGATCTGAAGGTTTACATCAACTCTGAGGAAGGCAAAGCATATTATGTCATCAACGGAGACGATGGTGAAGGAAAATATATCGAGCTGTAAGATTTGTTTTGAAATATACAAAGGGCTGAGGTTCCGTGGAATCTCAGCCCTTTTTCCATGGTCATCCATGGAAACTATTGGGGCATTGTGCCCCGGTTACAGGTGATTATTTACCTGCCATAGACTCTTCCTGGCGCTTGATCATCTGACGAACCATCTCGCCACCAACAGAACCATTCTGTGCGGAAGTAAGGTCACCGTTGTATCCACCATTCTTAAGTGGTACTCCTAACTCGCTGGCAACCTCCATCTTGAACTTATCCATAGCTTCCTTTGCCTGTGGAACTTCCATTCTTGAACTCTGACTGTTTGTCATTTTTTCTACCTCCTTGAAATTGTTTTGCCGATGGATTTCATTCTGTATATACAGATTCATATCTTTTTCGGCGGGATAGGCTTCGTTGTTTGCTTATCCTGATTTCTATTATCTGCAAATGCACTTAAATTATTTTGCCAGTTTCTTCCTTTTTATTGCAAAATTTTTGTCAAGAGGTTGAATTTTTCGTGGGATGTGGTAAAATAGAATAAATAATTGTGTTTAGAACTTAGGAAAGGATGGAGGATATCATGAAGCATATTCAGACATTAAACAAAGCAAATTTAAGCGAGTCCGCAAAGAAAGGCGGCTGTGGTAAGTGTCAGGCATCTTGCCAGTCTGCATGCAAGACATCTTGTACAGTAGGAAATCAGAAGTGTGCAAGAGAGGATGACGACAAATAATTGTTGTGATTGCTGAAAGCGGATAGCTGCTGCAATTTATTGCAGCAGCTATTTACGTGTTGTCAATGTATTAGCGCAGCAGCTAATTAATCGTTGAAATATTGATCAGAAAGAATAAAGAGGATAAAAATGATTCATAAATTTAAAGCAAAGGATTTAAATATTGTATTGGATGTAAATAGTGGTGGCGTTCATCTGGTGGATGATATGACATATGATCTGCTGGATTATATTGAGGAGCCATTAGAGGAGACTTGTCCGCAGAAGGCACTGGATGAGCTTAGCGATAAGTATACGGCGGAGCAGTTAAAGGAATGTTACGGAGAGATTCTGGAATTGTACCATGATAAGGTACTGTTCAGCGGAGATCCATATGCTGTTTATGCAGAGACGGCGATCAATTCTCCGATCAAGGCAATGTGTCTTCATATTTCCCATGACTGTAATCTCCGCTGCAAATATTGTTTTGCATCCACGGGTGATTTCGGCACAGGACGTAAGCTGATGCCGTTGGAGACAGCCAAGGCGGCGATTGATTTTCTTTTGGAGAAATCCGTAGGCAGAGAAAACCTGGAGCTGGATTTCTTTGGCGGAGAGCCGTTGATGAATTTTGATGTAGTAAAGCAGACGGTAGCGTATGCCAGAAGCAAAGAAAAGGAATACGGCAAGAATTTCCGTTTTACCATTACGACAAACGGTATGCTTCTCAATGATGATGCCATTGATTTTATCAATAAGGAAATGTACAATGTAGTTCTGTCCATTGACGGACGTAAGGAGGTCAATGACCGCATGCGTGTCCGTGCCGATGGCACCGGAAGCTATGACCGTATCGTAAAGAATTTCAAAAAGCTGGTAGAGAAGCGCGGGGATAAGGAATGGTATGTCCGTGGTACTTATACCAAGTATAATCTGGATTTCTCAGAGGATGTATTCCATTTATATGATCAGGGCTTTGATCAGATTTCTGTGGAGCCTGTTGTGGAGGATCCAAAGGTGGAGTATGCGATTACCGAGGAAGATCTGGATCAGATCTGCAAAGAATACGACCGTCTGGCAGACCGTTTGATGGAATTAAAGAAAAACGGCGGCTTCCTGAATTTCTTCCATTTTATGATCGATCTGGAGCAGGGACCTTGTGTCATCAAACGTCTTCGCGGCTGCGGAAGCGGAAACGAGTATGTGTCCATTACACCGGATGGAGATATTTACCCTTGCCACCAGTTTGTTGGTCACGAGGAGTATTGTATGGGTAATATTGAGGAGGGCACTTTCAATGAGGAGATCAAGAAGGAATTTGCCGGAGCCCATGTATATTCTAAGCCATCCTGCCAGAAATGCTGGGCAAAATTCTATTGCAGCGGTGGATGTAATGCAAATAATTATATTTATAACGGAGACATTCACAAGGTGCATGAGATGTCCTGCAGGATTCAGAGAAAGCGTCTGGAGAGTGCGATCCTGATCAAGGTATGTGAGATGCTGGAAAAAGCAGGCGCACAGGAGTAAACGAATGAAAAAATATTTCGTTAAAGCTTGTGGGTAAAATTAGATTTTTATTGCCCTGTTTATTTGTATATAGTATACTTATAGTATATGCATAGACAAAACTTTGGTTTTGACGGAAGAGTTATACGTGACAGATAGGAATGGAGGTATTATCATGAGGTTAGTAACGAGATCAGATTTTGATGGATTAGCATGTGCGGCTCTTTTAAAAGAGGCAGGAATTATTGATCACTGGAAATTTGCTCATCCCAAGGATCTGCAGGATGGATTGATCGAGATCACAGAGGACGATTGTCTTGCCAATGTCCCTTATGTAGAGGGCTGCGGACTTTGGTTCGATCACCACTCCAGTGAGCATGAGAGACAGCAGCTTGCAGGAAAGTATAAGGGAGAGAGCCGTATCACCCCATCTTGTGCACGTATTATATATGAGTATTATGGTGGCAAAGAGAAGTTTCCACAGTTTGATGATATGATGGAGGCGGTTGATAAAGTAGATTCTGCAAATCTTACGATTGATGAGATCCTTCACCCGACCGGATGGATCCTGGTTGGATTTATTATGGATCCCCGTACCGGACTTGGACGCTGGCGCAATTTCCGGATTCCAAATTATCAGTTGATGGAGGAACTGATCGATGCCTGTCGTACCATGACCACAGAGCAGATTCTTGCACTTCCGGATGTGGTAGAGCGTATTGAGATTTATCATGAGCAGTCTGAGAAGTTCCAGGAGATGGTAAAGGCACATACCCGTGTAGAGGGAAATGTGATCATTTCCGATCTTCGTGGTGTAGATCCAATCTACTCCGGCAACCGTTTTATGATCTACAGTATGTATCCGGAGCAGAATATTTCCTGCTGGATCGTCAATGGAAAAGGCGGCAAGGGATGCTCTGCTGCCGTTGGTTACAGTATTTTAAACAAGACCTCTGATGTCAATGTTGGAAGTCTGATGCTCAAGTATGGCGGTGGCGGTCACAAGGCAGTTGGTACCTGCCAGTTTTCCGATGAGAATATGGATACAGAATTACCAAAGATGTTAGAGGAACTGATCGCAATGTCCAATAAATAATTGAAACAGAAATAAAGCGCAGGGACAGATTTTTCACTCGCTGAAAAAGCCTGTCCCTGTTTTTTTGCCAGCACGACAGAGCCAATGGTACTGTTGTGCTGACATATTTACACTTACATATCAGGAGGATTAAAATGGTTTTAATGTTAATGGTTGTGCTATGTTACACCATATGCTCTCTCAGTGACAAATATGCAGTTGCAAAAATAAAATTTAACGGAAACGAGCTGACCTTTTTGATGGCAGCAGCCACAGCTCTTTTTATGACATTTACTTTGCCCTTTGTGGATACCCGTGTGATCTGGGGGATTCCGGCAGTTGCGGCGATCCTGCTGCTGACGGCATCTAAGATGCTGGAGTTTCAGATGTCGGCGTTGATCCTGCAGGATATGTCCGCATTTGAACTCAAGGCATGGCTGGGAATCTGTCTGTTTGTGTCCTATTTTACGGACATAGTGATGAAGACACAGAGCTTTTCCTGGCTTCGTCTGGGATTTATCGCGGTGACTGTGATCGGGCTGGTTCTGATCGCACAAGCCGGCAGAAAGAAAATACGCTATGGAAAGATCGTCCTTCCGTTGATTGTTTATCTGGCGGCAAAATATGGATATGGACTGGTGATCGCAGCAGCAGAACCGTATATATCATCTACGATGTGTCTTTATTTTGCACTGATCCTGCTGGCGCTGATCCTTCTTCCTATGGCGCATCCGGTCCGGATCTTCCGGGAAAAACGAAATGGCGGTTTGTTCGTGGTACTGACAAAGATTCCCAATGTCGCCGGTCTTTTAGGTGAGAATGCAGTCATCGCTGTAAGTCTGGCAAATTATTCTTTTATTCAGCCGATGATCCTGGTTGTGCTTTTCTTCTGGGGGATTGCACGGAAGGAGGAAGAACATGATCTGCTCAGCGTGCTGGGAGGGATTGTTTGTATTATAGGAATTGTGGGATTCCAGATAGCCTGAGTTCATGGTTTATACCCTTACCCTGTGGTGTATTGACACGAAATGTACTCCGTTATAAGATGAAATTACAGCGATAACCAAGCAGTATATTCAGGAGGAAAATAATGGGGGAAAAGCTTAAAAAAATTATCTGGTACATGATCACAGTATTATGTGGTTTTGCGGGGATGGATATGTTGTATCGAATGACAGTGGAGTCTGTGACGGCAGCAGATCCGGAAAAGGTGAATCTATCGGCCTCTTACGGAATGGTCCTGGCTCTCAGGTATCCGGTATTATGCGCAATGATCGTCTTTTTTGCGGTGTTTGGAGTGATTGGTTATGTATGTATTGGCAGAAACAGTGCCATGGAAATTCGAATGAATCATCATGGAAAAGCAGAGATCATTGTCTATGGAGTTTTTCAGCTGTGTCTGCTGGTGATTATGGTGTTTGGCTCCGGTGTGTATCATGCCGTACAGATTCTGGCAACCGTTTTGTTGTCCGTATCTCTTTATATGTGTGTGATATGGGCGGGAAATATCCATCGGTTTATGAAAATGACAGCTTGACAGACAGCCCTGTCCCCTTTATACTGTAGGAGATGATTTGTCTGGGGAGCTGACAGTCGGCTGAGAGGGATTAAGATCCGACCCATGAACCTGATCCGGGTAATGCCGTCGCAGGAAGATAGATTGTATTCGCTGTGGTACAGTGGATGGTTCTGTATATACAGTGCTTCAGATGATCATATCCGGAGCACTTTTTATTTTTATCCGGAACTTTTTGTTTCTGTTAAAGGGAAGGCTCCGCGAGGATAAGCAATGAAGTTTTTTTGTGAAGAAGTGAGGTAGATTATGGATTACACGACACAGATGGATGCGGCGAGAAAAAATATTATCACTCCGGAGATGGAGAAGGTTGCTGCAAAGGAAAAGATGGATGTAGAGGTACTTCGGGATCTGATCGCAAAAGGTCAGGTGATCATTCCGGCCAATAAGAACCATAAGGTTCTGGATCCAAACGGAATTGGAAGCGCTCTTCGTACCAAGATCAATGTCAACCTGGGAACCTCCCGTGACTGGACAGACCTTGATATGGAGATGGAGAAGGTGAAGAGTGCCGTAGATATGGGAGCTGAGGCAATCATGGATTTAAGCTCCAGCGGAGATACCCAGAAGTTTCGCCGTAAGCTGACGGCGGAATGTCCGGCTACGATCGGAACAGTGCCAATCTACGATGCAGTTGTATATTATCATAAGGCATTAAAGGAGATCACAGCGAAGGAATGGCTCGATATCGTGCGGATGCATGCAGAGGATGGCGTGGATTTTATGACCATTCACTGCGGAGTCAATAAGGAGACAGCACGTCATTTCCGTCAGGACAAGCGTTTGATGAATATCGTATCCCGTGGTGGTTCTATTATTTATGCGTGGATGGAGATGACCGGAAATGAAAATCCATTCTACGAGTATTATGATGAAGTGCTTGATATCTGCAGAGAGTACGATGTTACCATGAGCTTGGGAGACGCTTGCCGTCCGGGATGCTTAAAGGATGCATCGGATGTATCCCAGATCCAGGAGCTGATCACACTGGGCGAGCTTACCAGACGTGCATGGGAGAAGGATGTACAGGTTATGATCGAGGGACCGGGTCATATGCCGTTAGATCAGATCAAGGCCAATATGGAGATTCAGAAGACAATCTGTAAGGGAGCACCATTTTATGTACTGGGACCTCTTGTTACAGATATTGCTCCGGGTTATGATCACATTACCTCGGCCATTGGCGGTGCCATTGCGGCAACATACGGAGCGTCTTTCCTGTGTTATGTAACGCCTGCGGAGCATCTTCGTCTGCCGGATCTGAATGATGTAAAGGAAGGAATTATTGCTTCAAAGATCGCAGCTCATGCGGCGGATATTGCCAAAGGGCTTCCGGGAGCAAGAGACTGGGATGATGAGATGGCAGCAGCCCGCCGTGCCCTTGACTGGGAGAAGACGTTTGAGCTTTCCATTGATCCGGAAAAGGCGAGAAGATATCGTGCAGAGGCAGCTCCGGAGAAGGAGGATACCTGTTCTATGTGCGGTAACTTCTGTGCAGTTAAGAACATGAACAAGATTCTGGATGGAGAGATCGTATCCATTTTTGATGAATAAATTCTGTATTTTGTGATTGGTAAATGCAAAAGCGTTTTTTGATAATTTTATGTGAGGTTGTATGATGAACAGGAAAAATCCACCGGTAGTTTTGACCATCGCCGGCTCTGACTGCAGTGGCGGTGCCGGGATCCAGGCGGATTTAAAGACCATGTCTGCCTTTGATGTATATGGTATGAGTGTGATCACGGCAGTGACGGCACAAAATACCTGTGGCGTAACAGGTGTTCAGAATGTAACCGGAGAAATGATCCGGCAGCAGCTTGAGGCTGTGATGAGTGACATTATGCCGGATGCGGTAAAGATCGGGATGCTTGCCACGGCAGATGCAGTGGAAGCTGTGGCTGATATTCTGGAAAAGTATCGTCCTGAGCATGTGATACTTGATCCGGTCATGGTATCCACCAGCGGCAGAAGTCTTTTGGAACCGGAAGGAAAGGAGCAGATGCTGCGACGGCTGTTTCCTTTGGCGGAGCTTGTGACACCGAACATTCCGGAAGCAGAGGAGATATTGAAAGCTGTTGACGGATCAGATAAAGCAGATGATAGACCGCTGGGAAATGAACAGGTGATATCGAAAATGACATCCCCTGTGCGGATTACGGATCAGACTCTGATGGAAAAGGCAGCACAGGCAATCCGGCAGAGATATGGCTGTAATGTACTCCTAAAGGGCGGCCATATGACGCAGGCGGCAGATGATCTGCTGTATCAGGAGCAGGCAGTCTGGTTTCCGGCGCAGAGAATTGACTGCGCGAATACCCATGGAACCGGATGTACACTTTCCTCTGCGATTGCAAGTGCGCTGGCACGGGGATACGCATTGGAGGAAGCGGTAGGGATTGCTAAGGGCTATGTGCGAAGTGCTATGTCTACGGGGCTTGATCTGGGTCATGGAAATGGACCGTTGGATCACAACTGGAGTATCTCATCTGCAGTGCTTTCGCAGTCTGACCAATCATCCCGGTAGATTTCCTCCGGGACGGCATAGACATAGCATCCGGCCTCTTTGGCAGCATGGATGGCATATGGCGCATCCTCAAATACAACGGTATCTGCCGGAGCAACCTGATAGAGCTGACATACATGCCGGTAGATCGCACCGGTTCGTTTGCTCAGACCGATTTCAAAGCTGGTATGTATGTCCTTAAAATAGGACAGTATTCCAAGACGTTGAAACGCATTCACAGCGCAGTCGCGCTCGGATGTTGTTAAAACGCAGAGGATACTGTCCTTTTTTGTGGACAGTTCCTGTAACAGTTCTTTGATGCCGGGTTTTAGTGGAATCTGATACCGGTAGGATCGGTGGATCAATTCCATGATTTCCCGATTGATCGTGGCAATATCTCCGTGGATACCCAAAGTCTGGAAATAAGCAGCGGATTCATCCATGGTCATGGCGTCGATGGTTTCTTCCAGATCAGCAGGAGGAGTTATGCCCTTGGACAGCAGATAGTTTCGTCCAAGGTGTGTCCATTCTCCCATGGAATCAAGAAGCGTTCCGTCCATATCAAATATATAGAGCTTTGCAGATTTTACGGGATTCATGAGAGCATCTCCTTTGTGCGGTGAAGCAGATCCTTTGTGGCAGTGCCCGGATCCGGCTGTCCAAAGATTGCTGAGATGACGGAGATGCCATCGATGCCGGTGCCCTTAAGCTGCGTGAGATTGTCAGCGCTGATCCCGCCGATGGCAACCACCGGGATAGACACCGTGGAGGTAATCTCCTTTAAGGTTTCGAAGGTAATGCGTGTATGATCCAGTTTGGTACTGGTGGTAAAAACAGCTCCGACGCCAATATAATCGGCACCTGCTTTTTCTGCGGCGACAGCCTGTTCCAGATTGCCGGCGGAAACTCCGATAATCTTGTCCGGACCGAGGATCTCCCGTGCTTTCTGGTATTCCATGTCGCTCTGGCCAATATGTACGCCGTCTGCATCAATTTCCTTTGCTGCATAGATATCATCATTGATCACAAATGGTACGTGATATCTGGCAGCAATTTCTTTGATCTCCTTTGCCTCCTGAACCATTTCTTCATGGGAAAATTCCTTTTCCCGAAGCTGCAGAAAAGTTGCTCCGTTTTTCAGGACATTTTCCACAACATCAGTGAGTTTATTGCCGTTTAACCAGTAACGGTCTGTGATGGCATATAAGGTGAGGTCTTCTTTTTTTAATGGATATGACATAATAAATTTCATCCTTTCGTCGTTATACTAATTCAATTTTTGCACCCTTTAAGAAGGTTTCGTAGTTCATATTGCTCATATAGTCGATCAGGAAGGTGCGAAGAGATCCGGTTCCCCCCTCGGTCCGGACTGTTTTTTCATAGGCGAGTTCACCGGCATAACCGTAAGCTGCCATGGCGGTTACCGTTGCCTCCAGAGCCTTGTATGGATTGGCAGACACAAATACGCCGATGGCACTGGAAAGCATACATCCGGTGCCGGTGATACGGGACATCATCGGATGACCGTTGCGGATCAGATAAGCGGTGTCTGCGTTGGCAACCACGTCGATGGGACCGCTGATGGCGATCACAGAGCAGGTGATGGCACTGATCTTTTTGGCATATTCCGCAATTTCATAAATGTTGTCCTCGTTTGCAAGATCCTCATTGGCTGCATCGACGCCTTTGGCATGGGAGCTTTTATCGCCCACATATTTGATCTCTGAGATATTGCCCCGGATGACGGTGAAACGGATATGATCCATAAGATTTTCCAGTACCGCGTTGCGGCGGTGTGCAGCGCCGGCTCCCACAGGGTCAAAAATAACCGGGTGCTCCAGTTCGTTGTTTTTTCGTCCCATACGGAGCATGGATTCTTCCAGAAAGCCGCCGGTATTGCCCATGTTGATGACGCAGCCGTTGCAGCCGGCAGAGATATCGGCCACCTCGTCCGGATCATCTGCCATTGTGGGAGATCCGCCGCAGGCCAGTGTCATATTGGCACAGTCTGTGGCTGTGATGTAGTTTGAAATATTGTGAACCACAGGTGCTACCCGCTGGATATTATCAAAAATTTCTTTTGCCTCTTCTAAAATATTCATTCGTAAACTCCTTCCTTTCATGTTTATAAAAAAGGCAGAAAAAGAAACCATACCCGCGGTGGTATGCCCCTTCTTCTGCCTTTTGTTATGTTCTGACAAAATCTGACTTCAGTATAGCATACCTGTAGGAAAAGTCAAGACAGCCACAGGGAAAAGCCTGTCGGCAAAAATGAATTGCGGATCGGTGGAAAACATCCTATAATATACCTGTGAGAAGGATTGTCTGCGATCGGAAGATCCGTGGACAGAGAAAGGAATGAGTGTTTTATGGAGAGGAAGAAACCGGTGCCCGGAGATTTTTACAGGCACTTTAAAGGGAAGATATATCAGATCAGGGAGCTTGCAAAACATTCTGAAACGGGAGAGGATATGGTGGTGTATCAAGGAATGTATCCGCCGTTTCAGGTGTGGGTAAGACCTTTGTCCATGTTTTTGGACAGTGTGGATCATGAGAAATATCCGGAATGCCGCCAGCAATACCGTTTTGAGGAGGTTGTTTTTCAGAATACATTGCAGCAGGATGTGATACAGGAACGAGGAGTAGATTCCGGGATAAATGCGACGAGCAGCCAGAAAACGGATCAGGAAATTGTACCAAAAACAGAACAGAGTGTTTCGATCAGTGATCAGGAGCTTCGAAAAATTTTGATCAATGATCAGGGAGAAAAGCTTCTGACCGGCAGAATGTCGGACGAGGAGATTGCCCGCAGAGGATTTCTTGCGCTTCTGGATGCAGAAACATACCGGGAAAAGAGGCAGATCCTTGTGGGGCTCCGGGAATATTTAAATGAATTGTATCTGAATAATCTGGCAGCCGCATTGGATATTGTATTGGAAGAAGGAAGCAATCAGGAGCATTATGATACACTGCTTCATTGTCTGGAGACTTATGAAAAGTACGAAGGAGGGCGTCTGCGGCGATGATGAACAGGATCATTAATACCATGTTTCATGGAAGTACCAAAGCCAGAATATTTTTGTGGTCTGTCTTTATTATGGGACTTGCCACGATCCTGCTGGGTGTGATGGCAGCGGCTCTTGGCTCCTTTACCTTTGGAACAGGAGCCTTTGTGTGCGGACTGGCGGCCTTTGTAACATCCCAGTCGGCATCTCTGACGGAGATGGAACGGTGGGATAAACAGGAAAAGCTCAAAAAAGAAAAGAAACCGAAAGAAAAGACAAAGGAACAGTCCGGCAGAGGTGATTCCGCGGAGAAATCAAAAGAAGAGGATAACGGGGAAAAGGATGTCTGGTATTCTAAGGAGAAAGAAAAGGCGAAAATGCAGTATCTTTCTTCTATGAATGCAAAGAAATTAAAAAATCTGGCGAAGGAGCATAAGGTGAAGCAGAAGCACGTATTTGCCATGGTAGATATGTATCCGGCAGAAAAGATCCGGCAGGCTCCGGCAATCGTATGGCGTACCGATACCCATCTTCACCTGTTGATCATGGATCAGAGTGCTAAAGAGTTTCAGATACCGTTTAATGATATTCAGGGT
This sequence comes from uncultured Lachnospiraceae bacterium, assembly GCA_934339135.1. GTDB lineage: Bacteria > Bacillota > Clostridia > Lachnospirales > Lachnospiraceae > Jutongia. Next base: position 67,513 of record CAKRHP010000013.1, read on the forward strand.
ATTTATTATGACAAAAATGTAACGGCAGATCCGGACAGGGATTATGTACCGTTTCAATATTCCGGTTTTATGTCCAAAATATATAAACCATATCTGCCGGAGTATAAGGAAAATACAAAGGATGGACAGATGATCTATGTGAAAAATCTGTTTACGATCCATCCGGGGATATCCTTTACCAACACATCCATGAAGGGAATATTCAGTATCCTTACAAGGGCCCCGTTTCTGGTGGATGATGCGATCAATACCTCGGATCGGTTTGATGAATATTTTAAAGATATTTACCGGTATGGCATTTTGTGTAAAAACAATATTTATTCCCTGGAGGAATATCGCCAGAAGCTGGAGAGCGTGCTGGAGGAACTGTTGGCAGCGCCCATTACCAGAGAAGAGTTCTTTCGTACCTTAAATGCGATGAATCATTATCATCTGATCACCCGGGAATATGTGATAAAATATACCCAGAGGTATGTAATGAAGAATAACGAATAAATCATATTTTGGATCATACGCTGCAGATGCAAAAAACGTCCGGATGCAGATTACTTAAAATTTCATAAATAAAATGATAATCCTGTAAAGGTAATTGAATCGGAGGAGGATATATGATACGATTTGTCCACCTGAAATTTACTGTTGACAGCAGCCTGAAAATAGTTTATATTTAGAAAACAAGAACACTTGTTCGTTAGAAAGCGAGGACATTATGGCAAAAGAAATTAAAATTGATGAGAATAAAAGAAAGGCACTGGAGTCTGCTGTTGCACAGATTGAGAAAGCATATGGTAAGGGTTCCGTGATGAAGCTTGGAGATAATACCCACATGAATGTGGAGACTTTCCCGACAGGATCGTTAGGACTTGATCTGGCATTGGGAGTCGGAGGTATTCCGAAGGGAAGAGTTGTTGAGATTTACGGTCCTGAGGGCGGCGGTAAGACAACTGTTGCACTCCATATTGTAGCAGAGGTACAGAAGCTCGGCGGTATTGCGGGATTTATCGATGCGGAGCATGCACTGGATCCTGTTTATGCAAAGCGTATCGGTGTTGATATTGATAATTTATACATATCCCAGCCGGATAACGGAGAGCAGGCGCTGGAGATTACGGAAACCATGGTTCGTTCCGGAGCCATTGACATTATTATTGTGGATTCTGTGGCAGCTCTTGTTCCGAAGGCAGAGATCGAGGGAGATATGGGAGATTCCCATGTGGGACTTCAGGCTCGTCTGATGTCTCAGGCACTTCGTAAGCTCACCGGTATCATTGGAAAGACAAGCTGTACCGTTATCTTTATCAACCAGCTTCGTGAGAAGGTTGGTGTGATGTTTGGCAATCCGGAGACTACGACCGGTGGTCGTGCACTGAAGTATTACTCTTCGGTACGTCTTGAGGTTCGCCGGGGTGAGGTGATCAAGAAGGACGGAGAAGCCATTGGAAACCGTGCAAAGATCAAAGTAGTAAAGAACAAAGTAGCCCCTCCGTTCCGTGAGGCAGAGGTTGATCTGGTTTATGGTATTGGTATTTCCAGAGAGGGAGATATCCTTGATCTGGCAGCCAATGATAACATTGTGAACAAGAGCGGTGCCTGGTATGCCTATAATGGCAATAAGATTGGCCAGGGACGTGAAAATGCAAAGCAGTATCTCAAGGAGAATCCGGATATCATGAAGGAGATTGAGGATAAGGTACGTGCTAAGAGAATCCCGAAGGGAGATGCTCTTGACGAGACTGCTGAGGAAAATGCAGAAAATGAGACCACTGCGCCGGCAGCAGATGCTGACAAGGCGTCCGCAGGAAAGACGAAGTAATTTATGCAGGATGAATTATTAGAGGCAAAGAAAAAAGCAATGTCTCTGTTGAAATATATGGACAGGACAGAATGGCAGCTGCGGGATAAACTTGCGGCGAAGGGATTTTCAGAGGAAGCTGTGGACGGAGCGATTGACTATGTTAAATCGTTTCATTATCTGGATGATTACCGATATGCCGTTCATTTTGTGGAGATCCATCAGGAACAGCGAAGCAGACAGAGGATGCGTCAGGATCTGTATCAGAAGCATGTACCGGAGGAGTATATTGATCTGGCACTGGAAAGTGTCTGTGAGAATGATGACATTGCCTTGCAGAATGCGCTTCGCAAGATCACCAAGGGGGAGACAGAGTTTTCCTATGAAGAGAAGCAGAAAATTGCAGGGAAGCTTTACCGCAAGGGGTTTCGCCTTGGCGATATCAAACGCATGTTGGATATGTAGACCGGTATAAGCGTTACTGTGAGCAAAGAAGGAGCATACCGGCCGGTAATAAGTTGTATACGGTAAGTATTATAGCAGTATTACGGCTGTGTTATAATAAAACATGGATGAAAGAAAGGACTGTCACATTGGCGGAGAGATATCTGTCAATGGATAGTCCTTTTTATCTCAAAGAAAATTTTTGTATTACCGTTTGTACAACGGCAGGAAGTGTACATGTTACGGTTTGTGAGAAAGGCTAGAAGAACAGGCACATTGCGAGGTAGCCGCATCCCCAGTGAAGAACAGCACATCCCCAGATGTCCCGTTGCCGTTCGAAAATAACGCCCAATGCACAGCTTAACAGGAAGGCACCTAACATAAAGTAGAAGCCGAAAGGCAGATGCATCAGGGAAAAAAGCAGCGAAGTTAAGAAAATACTGAGCTGTTTCTGATATTTTACGTGAAGCAGAGATTTTACACTTTTCTGTATCACACCCCTTGCCAGAAATTCCTGAATAAATGCTGTGAAGATATAAATATAGGCACCATGCAGGGAGCCTCCGATAAAATATCCTTTGATCCGGATACCGATCAGGTTCAGGACAAGCTTTGCCAGAAGGATTACCAGACAGGCGATCACGCCGGTACTGATCGTTTCTTTCAGATTCGTACGCCATCGGGAAATGTTGGGGATCAGTCCAATCTCCTTCAGGGAAAAGCTGGTGCAAAAGGCAATTTCAAGAAAAAGGACAAAAGTGATCACTTCGATCATCATCGTGTAGTCCTGGGTTTTCAGTGGAATATGGAGTGTGAAACGACACAGGCTCCAGGCTGCCAGATAGATACTGATACACAGGATCAGTCCTGCGAAGATATAAGCACAGTCATGATCGTGCTGTTGCAGGAGCTGGGTATCCGTAACATCTTCAATCAGAACGATCATTCCCTGAAAAGGCTCCTTTCGCCGGATGGAGGTATTTTCCTGTTGCATTAAGCTGATATCTACCGTTACAAAAGAAGTTTCCTTTGCTTCGGAAGGGGTGTATTTTACCATGGTTTTTTCTGTGAGTTGTCCTTTTTCCATACTGGAGCGAAATAGCTTATTGAAGGCTTTGTTTTTTTTGTTTTGAAGAAATATATCAGCAAAGGGCTTTTGAATGGCCTCTTCGGCTTCAATATGAAAGATTGTCGCACAGGCAGAATTCATATAGGTAATGATTCCGGTCTCATTTACCATGATCACACCGTCGCTCATATTATTGAAGACCAGATCCGTCTGCTCTTTTGTAAGGAGTCCCTCTATAGGATTTGACATGTTATCACCATTCCTTTCTGATAGATAATGTAACACATTTCACGGATAGCGTAAATGAAAAAAATGTGTTATAATATTAAGCTAGGGTTAAAAAACCGGAAAAGATATGGGTATACAGCAGGTATGCATCGCAGGCAGGCTGTAAATATGTACAGAAATGAGGATGAATATGAAAAAGATACAGAGAGGTATAGTATGGTTGCTGGTATTATCGATCCTGTTTGCGGGAATACCGTCTGCCCATGTACAGGCAGCCGCAAAGCCAAAGACAAAGGATCATGCTTATTATATGATTGACGCAAAAAGCGGACAGAAAATACTGACCAGTCACGCGAATAAGCGCATTTGTCCGGCAAGCACGGTGAAATTGTTGACGGCACTTACGGTAATTGATTATGCGGATCTGAACCAAAAGATTAAATATACCAAGAAGCTTCGAAAGAAGATTCCGTCCGATGCGTCTGCCCTGAATCTGAAAACAGGAAGAGTATATACAGTAGAACAGTATCTTAATATGTTGTTGATCGTTTCTGATGCGGGTTCTGCGATTGCACTCGCAGAAGGTACCGCTGGAAATATCAAGGATTTTGTTGAGCTGATGAACGATAAGGCGAAAGAGCTTGGAATGAAGCACAGTCATTTTGATAATCCTATAGGATTAGACCGGGGAAGCGGTTATAATAAGACATATACCACAGCAGCAGACTTTATTAAGGTGTCAAAGGCGGCAATGGAAGAGCCGGTTATTGCAAAGATCGTGGCAAAACACAAGTATAAGGTACAGCCGGTGGGTGTTAAGAAATCTTTTACCATAAAAAGTACAAATGCCTTTTATGGTACTTATAAGAAGCTGGTTAAAAATAAAAAGTATAAAATCATTGGCAGCAAGACGGGAACTACCAGAGCCGCAGGTCATTGTCTTGTGGCAACGGCAGTGGATGAAGAAGGAAATACGGTAATTTGTGCTTTTTATGGAAACGGTGGTTATGAGCGGCTTTACAAGGATATCAAAAAATTGTTGGACTACGCATTTGCAAGGTATTAATTGACATGTGATAAACAAGGTCGCGGTAGTTTAGAAGCAAATGACAGGAGGACATAGTTGTTATGCAGATGTATGAAGTGAAAAAATTACCATACCATCCGAAATTGGACGTGACAGTACCGGGATCCAAGAGTATGACAAACAGAGCTCTTCTGCTGGCAGCACTTGCGGAGGGAGAGTCAACGGTTTCCGGAATACTGTTTAGTGATGATTCCAACGTGTTTTTGCAGGCTCTGAAGGATGTGGGCTTCACCTTGGAGATCGACACACAGGAGAAGCGTGTGACGATTGAGGGAAAAGGAGGACGTCTGCCGAGAAGCCAGGCAAATATTTATGTTGGAAGTGCAGGAACCGCTGCCCGCTTTTTGACGGCTATGGTAGCCATGTCGGATGGGGAATATCGTATTGATGCGTCCGCACAGATGAAGAAAAGACCGATGGAGGACCTGTTCAAGGCGCTGGAGGATCTGGGAGCGGACATACAGTACCTTTGTGGAGAAGGAAACTTTCCGGTCCGGGTTACCGGTATGGGACACAGGAGGCCAAAAGCGCAGGTTTCCATGAATATAGATAAAAGCAGCCAGTTTCTCAGTGCCTTACTCATGACCGCACCGACACATTTTGACGAGTTGGACATTCAACTGACGGGTACCAGAAGTGCATTGTCTTATGTTAAAATGACAGAGCAGATGATGAAGCAGTTTGGTCATGCCGGTGTGATCCGGGAGGCGGATGATCGTTACCGGGTGATGACTGGCGGTGGTTATCATGCAAGAAATTATGTTGTGGAACCGGATGTGTCCGCTGCGTGCTATTTTTATGCGATGGCGGCAATCACGGGAGGCGAGTGTTGTGTGAGAAATATGCATCAGGATTCGCTGCAGGGAGATATGAAGTTTTTACGGGTGTTAGAGCAGATGGGATGTCAGCTTGCCTGGGGAGAAAAGGGACTTGTACTCACAGGACCGGAACCGGGACATTTGAAAGGGATTGAGGTGGATATGAGCGATTTTTCCGATCAGACTCTGACATTAGCGGCGATCGCTCCGTATGCAGACAGTCCGGTGCATATCCGTAATGTGGGACATATCCGGGGACAGGAATGTGATCGTTTACATGCAATCTGTGAAAATCTTGGCAGGATGAACATCCGATGTGAGGAATATGAGGGTGGTGTAAAGATTTATCCGGGCATGCCTAAGCCGGCACAGATTGAGACTTATCAGGATCACCGGGTAGCCATGGCGTTTGCGGTAACCGGCGTCCGGACGGATGGAATTGTGATATCAGATCCCATGTGCTGTCGTAAGACCTTTGAAAATTATTTTGAGGTGCTGGAAGATCTGACAACAGGATGAGGTTGTATTGCAGAAGACTTGGATACAGTGCAAAAGGAAGAATAAAAAGGAATGTTATCCCAGGCGCACGGGAAACAGGCCATACATAGAGAATGGTGCGCAGGAAAGAGGATGATCATGAAAAACATAATGAATTTATTACAGGAAGAGCTTAGTGCAGCATTTGAAAAGGCGGGATATGAGAAGAAATATGCCAAGGTAACCTTATCCAACCGTCCGGATCTGTGCCAGTATCAGTGTAATGGTGCTTTGGCGGCGGCAAAGCAGTATCATAAGGCACCGATTCAGATTGCCAATGAAGTGGTAGAAAGCCTGTCAGAAAGTGATACGTTTCAGGAGATTGTGGCGCAGATGCCGGGATTTATCAATATGACGGTCAGTGATGCTTTTCTGGCGGATTATATGAATAAAATGAATGAGGATAAGTTGTTTGGCTGTGACAAAGCGGAGCAGCCGGAGACCATCGTGATCGATTACGGTGGAGCCAACGTGGCAAAACCGCTTCATGTAGGTCATCTGCGTTCTGCTGTTATTGGAGAGAGCATTAAGAGAACCGCGCGTTATCTTGGTCATAAGGTGATCGGTGACGTTCATCTGGGAGACTGGGGACTCCAGATCGGTCTGATCATTACCGAGTTAAAGCATCGTCAGCCGGAGCTTGTATATTTTGATGAGAGCTATGAGGGAGAATATCCGACAGAACCTCCGTTTACCATGGCAGATCTGGAGGAGATCTATCCATATGCCAGTGGTTATTCCAAGGAGCATGAGGATTACAAAGAGGAGGCACAGACGGCTACTGCTGAGCTGCAGGCCGGCAGAAAGGGATATCTTGCATTATGGCAGCATATTATCAATGTGTCTGTTGCAGATCTCAGAAAGATCTATACCCGCCTGAATGTCGATTTTGATCTGTGGAAAAAGGAGTCGGATGCACAGCCGTATATCCCGCAGATGGTGCAGGATATGAAGGACGGCGGCTATGCTCATATTGATCAGGGAGCGTTGGTTGTGGATGTACAGGAGGAGACGGACACCAAGGAAATTCCGCCATGTATGATCCTGAAATCCAATGGTGCCACATTATACAATACAACAGACCTTGCAACGATCGTTGAGAGAAGAAAGCTTTTTGATCCAACCCGTATCATTTATGTAGTGGATAAGCGTCAGTCTCTCTATTTTGAGCAGGTGTTCCGTTGTGCAAGAAAGACAAAGATCATTGGTGAAGATGTAGATCTTATCTTTGTAGGATTCGGTACCATGAACGGTAAGGACGGAAAGCCGTTTAAGACTCGTGATGGCGGTGTTCTTCGCCTGGAACAGCTTTTAGGTGATGTCGAGGAACAGGTTCGCGAGAAGATGGCAGACCGCGATATGCCGGAGGATGTGCTGAAGGATGCGGCAGCAAAGATCGGTCTTGCAGCGATCAAATACGGTGATCTCAGCAATCAGGCATCCAAGGACTATGTCTTTGATGTAGAGAGATTTACCTCTTTCGAGGGAAATACAGGACCATATATTCTTTATACGATCGTTCGTACAAAGTCACTGATGGCAAAGCTTCAGGCCAATAACATCAACGTGGCAGAGGATGTGAAGATCCTTCCGGCACAGAATAAAACAGTAACGGATGTGATGCTTGCATTGTCAAAGTGGAGTGATACGGTAAATGCTGCATATCAGGAGCAGGCACCGCACAAGATCTGTCAGTTTGTTTACGAGCTTTGTGATGCCTATAATAAGTTTTATCATGAAAATAAAATTCTTGCCAATGAGGATACGGCAGAGAGAGATTCCTGGATCACTTTGAGCCGTCTTGTCGGAAAAGTTCTGGAGCAGGCCATCGATCTGCTGGGACTGGAGGCTCCGGACAGAATGTAATGTACTCTTACAGAAAAGAGGATGCGTATGATCATAAAAAGGGAAAAAGAATACCGACAGTTAAGTGAGGCATATGAAGCAAAAGAAAACCGACTGATCATCCTGTCTGGACGATCTGGTGTGGGAAAAACCACTTTGATGCGCCAGTTTGTACAGGAAAAAGAAGGATATTATTATCAGGCGGCGGAGTGTTCGACGGAAAGGCAGAAGCAGCTGCTAAATCTCTGTTGGGACAGGCTTTACGCTACAGGAAAAACGGCATCGGAGCAGTCGGCTATCAGCCGGATACAGCAGACGGTCAGCCGTAATACATATCTCGGTATATTTACGGAGATATGTCATCGGACGGAGGGAAAGACCCTGCTCGTGATCGAGGATTTTGATCGGATCGCAAAAAACGATCCCGGGTTCTATTGTGATGTGGATGATTTATTGCATCAGGAAAGCAATCTTATGCTTGTGCTGACGGTATCGACCTGGAGTTGGAGAGAGACGGAGGCGAAGCTGGAACCCCGAAGTCTGGTGGGAAAGATCACAGACCGGATCATTTTGCCGGAGTTTCGTTTTTTGGAAATGGTGAAATATTTCAAGGGGCTTTCCATGGTGGAAGTTATTCAGATCTACGCATTGCTGGGAGGTGTTCCGGGATATCTGAAGTATTGGAACACAGATCAGACCATACAGGAGAATGTGATCGATCTTTTTGTCCGGGAGGAGGGAAAGCTGCGAGGGGAAGCAGAACGTTATCTGCGCTCGGAGCTGCGAGAGCTTTCTCTGTATAATACCGTGCTTGGTTCTATGCAGGAGGGCGTGGTACGTCTGAACGATATTCATGAGAGAACCGGTTTTGGCAGGGCAAAGATCAGTGTCTATATGAAAAATTTAAAACAGCTTGGGGTGGTGGATAAATGCAAAACCTTTGCATTGAAGTGCCAGGACCATGAGAAAAAGGGAATGTACGAGATAACCGATGCATTAGTACATTTCTGGGCGCGTTTTATTCTTCCTTACAAAACGTTGCTAACTGTTTTGACACCGGAACAGTTTTATGAACAGATCATTGCCCCGGAGCTGGAGGCATATACGGCGGTTTATTTTGAACGTATGTGTGTCCGGTATCTGGGACTGATGAAAGAATATAAAAATTCGGATATACTGAATGGACGCAGCGGAGCCTGGTATGGGGAAGAGGGAAGGATCCCGATGGTTATGGAGGATAAGGAAGGTCATATTCTGCTCATGTACACAAAATGGAGCAGAGAGCCTTTTACCAGAAAGGATCTGGAGAGAAACCTTCGTTATCTGGTGCATTGTGATGTTGATCCGGATCAGTATTATATTTTTGCAAAGTCGGGTTTTGATGCAGAACTGCGTCAGAAAGCACAACGGGTTAAAAATATGCATTTAGTAGATTTTTCCAATATGAAGTATACAAAATAGAGGGGTTATCGGGAAGATATCTGCTGATATGGGGGCAGTGAGAAGAAAGGCATAGGTAGTTCACATGTATCGTTTAACATCAAATCTTGTAATTTACAGAAATTTTGGAGAGGATCAGAATATATTATATTCTCTGGCAGAGATCTGCAAGAAGTTTTATTCCGGAGAATATGTCAAGGAAAGTCTGATCACAGAGATCTTTACACAGGTAAATAATCTGCTGGATATTTCCACACGCTATGGTTTTGACAAAAATCTGTGGCATAATTATCTGGCATTTCTACTGGCAATGAATGAGAATCCATTTTCCATGGTTTCCGAAAAAGTGGGAGCCAATGATGGTTCGGTCAATATATTTGCCCGGAATGATTTTCATATTTTTAAGCAGTTGTTTGATTATGATTTCAGTCCCATTGAGAAAGAACTTGGGATTTCCTGCTTTTCTACGATCCTGAATTATAAGGCGATCGTAAAAAGTGAGCAGATCTATAATAAGAGTGTCAGTGAAAAGGTGCAGGAGCTCAGCTGTCAGATTGAGAAGGCATCCGAAGAGGAAGAACTGTATCAGATCGTCACGGAATTCTATAAGAAATATGGTGTGGGTAAATTTGGCCTGAATAAGGCATTCCGTATCAGCAATGATCCGGAATATGGTCTGTTAAGCCCGATCACTACGACAGGAGATATGATGCTGGATGATCTGATCGGCTATGAGCAGCAGAAACAGAAGCTGATCGAGAATACGGAGGCATTTGTGGCAGGCAGAAAAGCAAATAATGTCCTGCTTTTCGGTGATGCGGGTACCGGTAAATCCACAAGTGTGAAGGCAATTCTGAACCAGTATTACAGCAGAGGACTTCGTATGATCGAGGTATATAAGCACCAGTTTAAGGACCTGTCTTCGGTAATCGCGCAGATCAAGAATAGAAATTACCGCTTTATCATATACATGGATGATCTTTCCTTTGAGGAGTTTGAGATCGAGTACAAATATCTTAAGGCTGTGATCGAGGGCGGTCTGGAGACGAAGCCGGATAATATCCTTATTTATGCAACATCAAACCGGCGTCATCTGATCCGGGAAACCTGGAGCGATCGTTCGGATATGTCACAGGATGAGCTGCATCGTTCCGATACCATGCAGGAAAAGCTGTCTCTGGTGGCAAGATTTGGTGTTACGATCGGCTACTACAGACCATCACAGCAGGAATATTTTGATATTGTATTGCAGCTGGCAAAGCGTTATCCGGAGATTACGCTTAGTGAGGAGGAGTTGAAGCTGCAAGCCAACCAATGGGAATTAAGTCATGGGGGAATCTCCGGCAGAACAGCGCAGCAGTTTATCAACCATCTGGCGGGAATGCCGGCGGATGATTAAAAAGGAGGAATCGTTTATGCAGAGAAATCATAAAAGATCAACATGGTTTAAAGGGATGATGCTGGCAGCGGTATTGACAGCGGGAATATTTATGAATATATCCAGCGCATCCGCAGCGACGGGAAACTGGAACGGTGCCAAAAAGGCAGTCATTAATGCATACAAAAAATATCAGACCAGCGTAGATGTCAGTGCTTATAATTTGAATTACGCTACAGAGTATGACAATCTCAAAAGCATGATGAGTGCGGTAGTGAGTGAAACACCATATCTGTTTTACACAGGGACGCGTTTTTCTGTTTCACGGAATACTTCCACGAATCAGATCGTCAAGATCACGTTGGGGTACGCGGATGCCTATAAAAAGTCAGATGGAACGGTACGGAAGGCAAAGATCAAAAAGACAAGAATACAGCTGGACAGTGCCATTGATCAGGCTCTTTTAAATGTAGAACCATCTATGAGTCAGGTGGAAAAGGCTATGGTGCTTCATGATTATCTGGTTCGTACAACGGCATATACCGGTGATTCCGGTAATGCATTTCGTCTGACCGAGGTCGGGGTATTTTTGAAGCATAAGGCAAATTGCGAAGGTTATTCCAGAGCTTATGCCATTTTGATGCAAAAAGTAGGTATTCCGGTAAAATTTGTATCTTCTAATAAAATGGTACATATGTGGAATGAAATTAAAATTGGAAAAAAATGGTATCATGTGGATGTGACCTGGGATGATCCGATGGATTCCCGTGATAAGACGGATCAGTACGGAAGAGTGAGCCATCAGAATTTTCTGTGCAGCGCTGCGAAAATGCAAAAAACAAAACATTATGATTTTAGTTCCGGAAATGCAACAAGCACAAAATATGATAATCGTTATTGGAAAAAGGTAAATAGCAGCTTTTATTATAACAATGGAAAATGGCTTTATATGACAAAGAATGGGATCACGGAAAGGGACAGTCTGGATAAGGGAACCGCAACGGTATTATATAATGTTGCAGGAGACAATCTGGCGCAGTATGATGCAGACAAATATTATTTTATCGCATTTAACAGCATTTACCTGTATTCCTGTAAGACAAATGAAGCCAAGGCAGTTTGGAAAACAACCGATCTGTATTCTGCAAATTGTACTTTGGATCAGATCAAATTTGAGAACAATAAACTGTATTACCGTGTTTATGAAAATGGAAAACACATTTCCAACAAGATCACACCAAAAGAGGATGGTACTTTATGAAACAGATAGGAATTGTTATCTGTAATTATAATAAAAAGGAAGATGTACTTGCGTGTATCCAAAGTGTTTTGGAGTCAAAGTTTCAGGATTATGATATTTATGTTGTAGACAATGCCTCCACAGATGGGTCTGCAGAAGGAATCCAAAAGGTTTATGGAGAACAAGTTACGTTGTTGGTAAATCAGGAAAACCTGGGTGGTTCCGGAGGCTTTAATACGGGACTGCGCACTGTCTTTGAAAAGGGATATCCGTATTTGATGTGTATTGATAATGATGCACTTCTGGATGAAAATGCCATAGGAAATCTGTATGCTTTTTTGCAGGAGCATCCGGAGACGGGGATTGCCGCAGCGAAGATTTACCACCGGGAAGCTCCGGATTATGTTCAGCAGTTTGGACAAAGAATTGATTTTCAAAATTTCTGCACCGATGTGCCATACCTCAATGCATATGAGGATGGAAGTATGCCGGAATACGTTTATACGGATGCAGTCCCTGCCTGTGCATTAATGATCCGGCGGAGTGTCATCGAGAAGATTGGCTTTATGCCGGAAGAAAATTTTTTGTACTGGGATGATACGGAGTGGTGTTATCTTTGTAACAGAGCCGGGTGGAAGGTGGCTTCCGTGGGAAATGCCATGGCGCTCCATGCCATGGGAGCCAAAAAGGAACTGGAAAATACATTCCCGACTTATTATGCCTGGAGAAACTGGATCCGATTCTTTATGCGGTATACCGAACCGCAGGAGTGGGAGGCCATGGTATGTACCTTTCTGGACAGTATGTTTCAGACTGTTTATGAGGGAATTCATAAAGGGGAGAAAAATCGTACCCGTACGGTGATGCTCGCCTATGATGATGCGATCCATGGAGTTACCGGCAAAGCCGGGGAAAACAGGATCTTTGCACTGGACGTGGCGGACGGGCCATGGGAGAGGTTATTTTCACAGTCTTCGGCATATGTCCTGCATACAGATCAATATCCGGGGACGGCACAGGATATCCGGGAGAGGGCAGAACGTATGGGATATGATATCCGGTGGTATGAGGCATCGGATGCCCCGGAAAATGTTCCGGAAATTGATTTGTGTGAGAATATCTTTCAGATAGACGATCTGAGCCGTCAGAAAATCTATATTGATATCAATGATTGTATTCTGGCTTCTGAGGAAGACGTGTTGGATGTGATCAATTATAATTACAGCCGCAGAGCTTTTATAGAGTCCCAGAAACCTGTATTTTTGCAGATGCTTCAGGAACAGAGAAAGGAAACACGATCCTGATTATGGGATAGATTGATTCATTAAGAAAACTGATATGTAATAGAAAGGATGAATGAAACTATGAAAAAGAAAGTATTTTCCATTTTGGCAGATAATACATCCGGTGTGCTAAGTCGTGTATCGGGACTGTTTAACCGCCGCGGGTTCAATATTGACAGCTTTACCGCAGGAGAGACAGAGGATCCTACAATCTCCCGTATGACGATTGTGGCAAACGGAGATGATATCAGTCTGGATCAGATCCAGAAACAGCTTGCAAAGCTGGAGGATGTCCGTGAGGTAAAGGAATTGAAGGTAGGACAGTCCATCTGCAGAGAACTTGTACTGATCACTGTTGGTGTAACTCCGGAGGAGAGAACCGGCCTGATCTGCCTGGTGAATGCGTTCCATCATGCCAATATTGTAGATATTGAGAAAGATTCCATTATGATCGAGATGACAGAAAATCATGAAAAGATCAATGCGTTTATTGGTCTGCTGGACGGTTATGAGATCAAGGAAATGGTACGAACCGGTATTGCAGGTTTGACAAGAGGGGCCATGTAGTGATACCCTTTGATCCGTGCAGAGCGTATTTTCGGAAGGAAATAACGGGTTTACATCATCTAAGGAGAGGGACTTCAACAGGAAGGGACAGAGAAAACCATGAGAACCCAGGGAGAGAATTTATCACAACGGACTGCTGATACATTACGGCAGATGATATTAGAAAAGGAAGTTTACACGTTTGGTGAAAAACTTCCCAATGAAAATGAGTTGTCTGACAAGCTTGGTATCAGCAGGACAACATTGCGGGAGGCCATTCGAACGTTAGTATCCGAGGGCATTCTGGTAGTACAGCGGGGGAAGGGAACCTTTGTGGCAGAACAGGCCGACCGGTTGGCAGACAGCAGGATCAGCATGAAAAGCTTCTCTGATATGCAGGTGACGCTGAGGGATCTCTACGAGACAAGAATGATCTTTGAACCGGAGGCGGCAGCATTGGCATGCCGCAGAGCGACGGATGAGGAGATCGCACATATTCTTGAGCTGGGGCAGGAGTGCCAGAGACATCTGGAGGAAAATCCTACCGGAAAGGAGCGGATCGAGTCGGAAAGTGCTTTCCATGGAGCGATATTGAAGGCATCCCACAATGAATTTATCAGCCGTTTTATGCCAATGCTCACGGAGACGATTGAAAAGACCTTTGCGTTGGATTTTAATCTGGATGTGATCGCAGAAGATGCGTATAAAGATCATATTCTTATCATGAACTTTCTGGAAAAACGGGATGCGGAAGGCATCAAAAGTGCAGTGACCATACATCTGCATCATGCGTTCCTGACAGAGCAGTTGAACTGGCAGTAAAAAAATATCAATAAATTTCAAAGAATATATTGACAAGAGGAAAAAATAGTTTTAAAATCAATGTCATACAAGTTGAACGAGTTGTATGACAAGTTTATCAAAACAATTTATTTAGGAGGAAATGTAAAATGGCAGAAGCAAGAATTTTTTATCAGGACGATTGTAATTTAGATCTTTTAAGTGGAAAGAAGATCGCCATCATTGGTTACGGCAGCCAGGGACATGCTCACGCACTGAACTTAAAGGAGTCCGGATGCGATGTTGTCATCGGTCTGTATGAGGGTTCTAAGTCATGGGCTAAGGCTGAGAAGCAGGGCTTCAAGGTATACACAACAGCAGAGGCTGCTAAGATGGCAGACATCATCATGATCCTCATCAACGATGAGAAGCAGGCTGATATGTACAAGAAAGACATCGAGCCAAACCTTGAGGCAGGTAACATGTTGATGTTCGCTCATGGTTTCAACATTCACTTCGGTTGTATCGTACCACCGGCTGATGTAGATGTTACAATGATCGCACCAAAGGCACCGGGCCACACAGTACGTTCTGAGTATCAGGCAGGTAAGGGTACTCCTTGTCTTGTTGCTGTAGAGCAGGATGCTACCGGTAAGGCACTTGACCTTGCACTTGCATATGCACTTGGCATTGGTGGAGCAAGAGCCGGTGTTCTGGAGACTACATTCCGTACAGAGACAGAGACAGACCTTTTCGGTGAGCAGGCAGTACTTTGCGGTGGTGTTTGTGCATTAATGCAGGCTGGTTTCGAGACTCTCTGCGAGGCTGGTTACGATCCAAGAAATGCATACTTCGAGTGTATCCATGAGATGAAGCTGATCGTAGATCTGATCTATCAGTCAGGTTTCGAGGGTATGAGATATTCTATCTCTAACACTGCTGAGTATGGTGATTACATTACAGGACCTAAGATCATCACAGAGGATACCAAGAAGGCCATGAAGAAGGTTCTTGCTGATATCCAGGATGGTTCTTTCGCAAAAGAGTTCCTGCTTGACATGTCTGATGCAGGCCGTCAGGTTCACTTCAAGGCTATGAGAAAGCTTCACGCTGAGCACCCTTCAGAGAAGGTTGGTAAAGAGATCCGTAAGCTGTACAGCTGGAACAACGAGAGCGATAAGCTGATCAACAATTAATTCGATTGCTTTTGATAAATCGTACATACAGGAGCTGTGTGCTGAGAGTGGTGCACAGCTCTTTTTGTTAGGACAAAATATAACAAAAACTACTTTGCAGATGAAGATAAAGGAATCTATGTGATGAATTTTTCCGGAAAAGGGATCCGGAAGGTCTGCAATATGCCGTCGGGAGGTGTATATGAATTGGGAGCAGCCGGTAATACACTGGTATACAGTTCCTGGAAATCTTTTGACAAATACATCTATAAATGCATATCTGTAAAAGGAAAGAAGTTGGGAAAAATAAATGCGGACAGCATCAACAGAATGAACTGGAATGGTGGGAATGATGAGAAATGTACCGTCGGATCAAAAGAATATTATGTATCCGGGGGAAGAGTCATCTGTCGGGATCAGGAGACGCAGGAACAAACAACCTTAGCTCGTTTTGGAGATGAAAATATAAATGTGAACAGCTTTCATGTATTTGGAAATGTCATGATAGTTCGCGGAACCACGGGCATGAAGGGGTATATTTATATGATCCCGTTGGGAGGGGAGAACACAAAAATATTATTGAGAAAATATGATGTTGGTGAATAAGAAAATCCTTTTTCAGTGATTGACGGAAATAGACTATCTGTTATAATAAGATGTAAGGATTACGATCGTTACATAAGAAAGCATAAAAGGAGAGACAATATGGGTGCATTGATCGGAGGAGTTATTTTACTTGTCGTAATTGTAGTAGCAGTTGTCGTAGGGGCAGTGTCAGCCATTGTAGCGGCAGCAAAGGATACATTAAAGGATGAATGATCAATAGATTTTGAAGGAGGAAGATATGGTTCAGGTTGGAGATGTTTCTATTGGAAGTGGGAAACCGAAGATTTGTGCATCGATCACAGAAACGGACCGGAAATCTATCATTGCAGCGGCAGATATTTTGCTGCAAAAAAGAGTTGATATAATAGAATGGCGTATTGATTATTATAGAGAAGCAGGACATTGGGATATGGTTCTGGAGACATTACAGCGGCTGAAAATGTCTTTGTATGGCAGACCGCTTCTGGTGACATTTCGTACCAAGGAGGAGGGAGGCAATCAGGAGATTGAGGCAGCGGCTTATCGGGAACTGCTGGATCATATTGCACAGAGTGGTCTGGTGGATATGATCGATGTAGAGATTTTTAAGGAGTTTACTTATGAGGAACTTGCCGGAGACAGGTTGCCGGAAGTGCAGGAGCACTTTGAAAATCTCAAGCAATGGATTGAGGGACTTCGTCAGAAAGTGGTGGTTGTAGGATCTTATCACAACTTTGACAGAACACCGGAAGATATAGAACTGCGGGGCAGACTGCAGATCATTGATGAGAGCGGTGTGGATATTCCCAAGATGGCAGTGATGCCGGCGGACCGCCTGGATGTTATGAGATTAATGATGTTTACTTTGCAGATGGCAGAACAGATGGATAAACCGCTGATCACTATGTCTATGAGCCGGATCGGCAGTATCAGCCGGATTTCCGGAGAGGCCTTTGGTTCGGCAGTGACATTTGGCAGTATTGGTCAGGAGAGTGCTCCGGGACAGCTTCCCGTCAATAAACTGGAGGAAATGCTGGATATGATCCATCAGAATTATCAATAGATCTTGATGGACTGTCAGGAAAAATATTATGGATCACACAGGAGGAACAGAGTGTATCAATTGGAGGAACATATATTTTTGATCGGGTTTATGGGGGTAGGCAAGAGTACCATTGCCCGAATACTCAGCAAAATGCTGGGAGTAAAGGAGTATGATACCGATCGTATGATCGTAGCCAGAGAGGGAAGAGAGATTTCGCGGATTTTTGCAGAGGACGGTGAGTTGGCTTTTCGGAAGATGGAGACGGATCTGCTGGAGGATCTGAAAGGTTATCCGCCGTCGATTATTGCCTGCGGAGGCGGCGTGGCCATGCGTACGGAAAATGTAGAATGTATGAAGCGTCAGGGGAAAATACTTCTTTTAACGGCATCCCCGGAGACGATTTATGAGCATGTAAAGGACAGCATCAACCGTCCACTGTTAAAGGGAAGGATGAGTGTGGAGGGCATCTCGGAGCTTATGGCAAAAAGAGAGCCGAAGTATATGGCTGCAGCAGATATCTGCATGTTGACGGATGATATGACACCGCGGATGGTGGCAGAGAAGATTGTGGAGATACTGAAAAATGGCACTCCGGTCAGTCTGGAAACATAGAAATAATGGCTGGAAACGGTGACGGATTTCCGGAAAGAGAATGGTTCAAATGATAAAATATTTGTCTTCGAGGAAAAATACTTGAAAAATACAGGAGTTTCCTGTAAAATATTTATAGGATTGTGCGGTTTTTTGACCGCCACTACATGAAGGAGGATTTTAAGATGGTATCAGCAGGTGATTTTAGAAATGGACTTACGATCGAAGTGGAAGGCAATGTCTTTCAGGTTATCGAGTTCCAGCATGTAAAGCCGGGAAAAGGTGCAGCCTTTGTCCGTACAAAGCTTAAAAATATCAAGAGTGGCGGTGTGGTAGAGCGTACATTCCGTCCAACAGAGAAGTGTCCTCAGGCACACATTGACCGTGCGGAGATGCAGTATCTGTATAGTGATGATATGTTCCATTTTATGAACACAGAGACATATGATCAGATCGATATGACAGCAGATCAGGTAGGGGATGCATTGAAGTTTGTTAAAGAGAATGACATGGTTCAGATGCTTTCTCATAACGGAGAGGTATTTGCTATTGAGCCACCAAACTTCGTAGAGCTTGAGATTACGGAGACAGAGCCTGGATTTAAGGGTGACACAGCAACAGGTGCCAGCAAGCCGGCTACTGTTGAGACCGGTGCCGTTGTACAGGTTCCACTGTTCGTTGAGACCGGTGACAGAATCAGTATTGACACACGTACTGGCGAGTATATGAAGAGAGTTTAAATTTCATAACGGAAATAAAAGGGCGTGGTTCCGGGGAAACTTTGTTTTTTCATGGGATCACGCCTTTTGTGTAAAATGCATTACTAAGAAATTTTCTCACGTAACCTTGTTGCATCTTTGGCTTCACTATGCTATGATGAATTTACAGTTAGAAATAACTAACATAAGATATGGCAGACTAACCATATCGGACATATTTTGTTCTTATTATGGGTATCATAGTAGGAGGCTGGAGAAAGGAAGGTTTATCAAAGATGGCTAAAGTCAAGATCATTTATTGGAGTGGTACAGGGAATACAGCAGCAATGGCTGCAGCAATCGCAGAGGGGGCAAAGGAAGCCGGTGCAGAGGCAGAGCTGATTACGGCGGAAACCGCCAGCGCAGCAGATGTACAGGATGTCAAGGCGATCGCATTGGGATGTCCGTCTATGGGAGCGGAGCAGCTTGAGGAAACGATCATGGAGCCTTTGATGGAGGAACTGGATGGAGCAATTTCCGGTAAGACCGTTGTTTTGTTTGGTTCTTACGGATGGGGAAGCGGTGACTGGATGCGTGACTGGGAGGACAGAGTATCCTCTGATGGTGCATCTGTCTGGAATGGAGAAGGAATCATTGCCAACAACGCTCCGGATGATGACGCTTTAGATTCCTGCAAGTCTGCGGGACGTGATCTTGCAGGGCTGTAATAATAACAATTTGCCATTTTAGAATCGAAAAGAAGACTTCGTGCAGGGAGTCTTCTTTTTTGATGTGTCTTTTTTTGGAAAGAGACTTGCTTTTTTCGATGAAAGAGAGGATAATAGAAAAGTCCGAGTTTTATGAAATTTATGTAAAACGCAGAACGCGTGAGAAATAATGAGGTGAAAGGAATGGATTTTAAAGTAACCATACATCGACTGCTGCTTCGCGAGGAAAAGCTGGAGATTGCAGTCAGTGCATCGGGCCCTTGGGATGAGAAGGTACGTGATCCGAAAATGACCATTATCTTTAATAATGGGGATCAGACACGACGTTTGCCGATCGTGGTCCGTTTTTATCAAAGTGAGAAGGATGGCAGTTTTTATCTGATGGCCTCTTATGATTATGTGCTGAAATACTTGTTCTATAAGCAGCCGAAGAATAAGCATATTGAGTTTTCGTTAGAATTGAGCTATGGTCATACCGTACTGGAAAGTGTGCCATTTACCGTTGATCCGGAAGATGAGAAGGCGCTGGAGCTTCTGGTGCGCGAAACGTCCGTTGGTGTGGAGGAGTCAGAGCAGGAACGTCAGACGTATATTGAGTATGAGATGGGATTTTCGGAGGATTCCCGTCGTGTGCTTCTGGATGCTAAACCGGGACAGGAAAAGATATTTCAGCCACACAAGGGCAGACAGATCTTTAATGCCGTGATTATGTGGTTGTGGCATTTTGTATTGTTTTGCTTTTCCGTTGTATTGATTCCTGTATTTTTTGTGGATGCACTGCTGGCGGCGACCGGTTGTCAGAACAAAAACGCAAAGATTCCGGAAAATGGCATTATTTACCTGCTCAAGCATGTGCGTGCCAAAATGGATACCTTCAGCCGGATCCGTATTGGTATTCTTGCGACGAAAATGTGGATGATGGATGTGGTCAATACCATTGCGAGACTTACCCCGATCAAAAAGAACCAGGTAGTATTCCTGTCCAACCGCCGCGACGATCTTACGGGAAACTTTGAATTTGTAAATAAATATCTGGACAGCGTACCGGAACTGGACCGTCGTTATGTGCTGGACAGCCATGAGGTGAAACAGATGCGTATCAGCAGCCTGATCCGGATGGCATGGTATTTTGGAAATGCCAAGGTGATCCTGGTAGATGATTACTGTGAGCTTTTCTTCCGGATGCCAAGGAGAAAGGATACCTATCTGATCCAGTTATGGCATGCCTGTGGAGCTTTTAAGACTTTCGGCTGCAGCCGTATGGGCCGTCCGGGTGGACAGACCCAGAAGAGTCCGAACCATCGTAATTATGATTATGCACTGGTCAGTTCTAAGAATATCGCAAAGTTTTATGCAGAGGGCTTTGGTATTTCAGAGGATAAAGTGGCAGCCACAGGTATTCCGAGAACCGATGTATTCTTTGATCAGGCATATAAAGAGAAGGTTACCGGTGAGTTTTATGAGAAGTATCCAAAACTTAAGGACAAAAAGATCCTGCTGTTTGCACCAACCTTCCGCGGAAATGGTAAGCTGAGCGGCTATTATCCGGTGGATCGTCTGGATGTAAATAAGCTTTATGAAGATCTGGGCAAGGAATATGCGATCATTGTCAAGCATCATCCGTTTGTCAATAACCGCAGTCATATCCGGAAGAAATATAAGGATTATATTATTGATCTGTCAGCCAATTCGGAATTGAATGATCTTCTGTTTGTAACAGATGTGCTGATCACGGACTATTCTTCCGTTGTATTTGAGGCATCTTTGCTGGATATTCCGATGGTAATGTATGCCTATGATCTGGATCGCTATATTTCCTCCAGAGGTTTCTACTATGAGTACGAGGATATGGCACCGGGCAAGATTGTCCGGACGTACAGTGATCTGGTAAATTGTATTGAGACACAGGACTTTGAGAATGAAAAGCTTCAAGAGTTTAAGAAGAGATTCTTTGATGATCTGGATGGAAGATCTACCGTGCGTGCCGGTGAACTGATCGTAGAATGTACGAAGAAATAAGAAGATAAAATGAATGAATAAAAAGAGACATTCCTTTTGATATTACAACATATCAAAAGGAATGTCTTTTTTATGTTAAATCAGGAATGTGTAGATCATATTTTTATGATTGCGTCTTCTCTGCAGCAATCTTTTGATAAATCTCGTCGATCTTAGCGGTATCTAACTTCGTATCCAGAAAAAACTCCACCGCATACAGAGCCTGTGCCACAAGCATCTCTAAGCCGGTTACAGCGGTGATCCCAAGAGATTTTGCCTGTGCGGTCAGCTTTGTTTCCAATGGATTATAGATGATATCCAGAACGGCATGACATTTCGTAAATGGTGTCAGATCCAGAGGGGAGGCGTCCATATTCGGATACATTCCGACCGGAGTGGTATTGACGATCACATCTGCATCCGTATGGTGTGCCAGGCATTCCTCATAAGTGATGGTGTCCGGAGTATCCCGGCGGGAAACCAGCTTGATCTCGGCGGCATCCAGATGCTTCAATACGGCGATAATGGCTTTGGCGGCACCTCCGTTGCCAAGGACAAGACATTTACAGTCCCTGATCCGGATGTTATGCTTCTCGATCATATAAAGAAAACCGGAAAAATCTGTATTATGTCCCTCCAGGCGACCATCATTGTTGACGATCGTATTGACGGCACCGATGGATGCCGCATTGTCATCCATGCTGTCCAAATAAGGGATCACGTCCTTCTTATAAGGGATTGTGACATTGATCGCCTTGAAATCGTGCTTTTTCATAAAATTATCGAAATCCTCCCGGCTCACGGGACAGAGATCGTAGGTGTAATCGGCGAGTAGCTCATGAATCTCCTTTGAGTAGCTGTGACCGAGTTTTTCTCCAAGTAATCCGTATTCCATAATTATCCTCCATACATAAAATGACAAATCTCATTTGCTATTATACGTTATTTCATTTTGAAAAACCAGTATGAAATGTGGTACAATGTACGAAAAGACAAATGAAAGAAATATAATATACTCAAGCTTCGCACATCAATTATCGTGATGAGTTCATAATATTTCTTATGTCTCAGAGAAATGATTATAGATTTTTGCCTCAGGATGTCTGATACACCGTGAAGCTGTGACATCAAAATTGACGCAGATCAGTAGGATTTCTGAAAAGTCTTTGCTTTGCAATGTTTCGATGAATACGTGTCTGGACGACTGAGCCTCCAGGGTGGAATCAGTCATTTCGACAGGCACGCTCCCGCTACAATGCGCTACGCAGCACTACATAGCATCCTACAAAACAGGATGCAAGTAGTGGCGAGCGCAAGTGCCTTACGAAACACCTGAATTCCACCCGGAGGCAAGTACGGGAAGACACGTTTATCGAACATCGAAACAGCAAAGCAATTAGACTTTTCGAAATCCGTAAGTGACAAGACAATTTTGATGTCACCCGCTCACGGTCGTTCAAGTAATCAAAGGCAAAAATCATATCGACACTTTGAACATAAGAAATATTATGGGTACAGCAATATGTTGCATGTGCGAAGCTTGAGTAATATACAAAAGGAGATAACATATGAGATATCCGGATAGTTTACCTGCGGGCGGCACCATTGGCTGTATTGCACCATCCTTCGGCTGTAATATTGAGCCTTACCGGAGTGCCTTCGACAATGCATTAAAGACATGGCAGCAGATGGGATACCGCACAGTGCTTGGACCAAACTGTTATGAGGGGAGCGGGATCGGCATCAGCAATACCCCGGAGAAATGCGGGGCGGAGGTCAATCACTTCTTTACAGAGGAGGATTGTGATATTATTCTTTCCTGCGGCGGTGGAGAATTAATGTGTGAGGTGGTTTCCCACATTGATTTTGAGCGGATCGCCAGAGCAAAAGCAAAATGGTATATGGGATTTTCGGATAATACCAATCTGACCTTCCTGCTGCCGACATTGTGTGATACCGCTGCGATTTATGGCCCCTGTGCGCCGGCATTTGGTATGCGGGAATGGCATCCGGCACTGCAGGATGCGTGGAATTTGCTTTCCGGCAGGATAACGGAAGTGCATGGGTATCCCCTCTGGGAGAGGGAGTCCCTAAAGGATGAGGAGCATCCGCTGGAGCCGTACCATGTGACAGAAGAAAAGAAGCTGGTGATCTTCGATGAAACCGGCAGGCGTATAGATGGGGAAAAAATGTCGTTCCGGGGACGTCTGATCGGCGGCTGTCTTGACTGCCTGGATACATTGGTGGGAACAAGATTTGACCGTGTCGGTGCATTTCATGAGCGGTATCAGGAGGATGGCATCATCTGGTTTATGGAGTCATGCGACCTAAATCCGATGGGGATCCGGAGAGCTCTCTGGCAGTTAAAGGAAGCAGGATGGTTCCGGCATGTGAAGGGCTTCCTGATCGGCAGACCATTATGCTTTGGAGAAGAGTTTTTGGGCCTGGATCAGTATGAAGCGGTATATGGAGTGCTGGGAGAGTACCATGTGCCGATAGTCATGGATGTGGATCTTGGCCATCTGCCGCCATCCATGCCTGTGATCAGTGGTGGAATGGCAGAGGTGAGTCTGGACCCATCCGGGAACGGAACCGAGATCGGGATCAAATATTTATAAATATTTAATAGAATATATTTGTGTTGTATATTGACGCAGAACGAAAAGAGGAATATACTTCAAAATTGAATAGTTCAATTTTGAAGTATATTTGTTTTTGGAGGAATCAAATGAAGGATTATTTATGTGAAGCAGAGGATTTTCAACGTTATTTTGAGAAAGCCAGTGAGCAGGTCTGCCGGAAATACGGAATTACCGTGATCGGCTTGCAGATTCTGACGTTTCTGGGGGATAATCCGGAGCGGAATACAGCGAAGGATATCTGCCGCTGCCGTTGTATCAAAAACAGCATAGCATCGATGACCATTGATAAACTGGTGAACCGGGGATATATCGTCAGGGAAAGTGATGCGAAAGACCGACGGATTCAACGATTGAAACTTACCGGTGAGGCGGATCCTATCGTCAAAGACGGAAGAAAAATGCGGGAACAGTTTACAGAGCTGATCTTTGAGGATTTCAGCCGGGAGGAGATGGATCTGTTTTTGTCGATGATCGACAGGATTTGTGATTCTGTGAGAAGAAGAGTAGACAGCTACAATGACAACAAAAAAGAGGGAAAAGGAGAATAGTCATGCCAAAATTTAGTGTAAAAAGACCATATGTGATCCTGGTGGCGGTTGTGATGGTACTGGTACTTGGTGGTGTCAGCTTCAGTAAAATGACCACAGACCTGCTGCCGAATATGAATATGCCATATATGATGGTGATCACTACATATCCGGGAGCATCACCGGAAAAGGTGGAGACGGAGCTTACAGATGTCATTGAAAATGGTGTAGGAACCGTAAACGGTGTCAAGGAAGTTACCAGCACATCAAGTGAAAACTACAGCATGGTAGTATTGGAGTTTGAAGATGACACGAATATGGACAGTGCTATGGTTAAGGTGACATCAGCAGTCAATCAGCTGGATCTGCCGGACAATGTGGACAATCCTATGGTTATGGAGCTTTCGGCTGATATGATGTCTACCATGATGGTCAGTGTGGATTATAAGGGCAAAAAGGGATATGAGCTGACACAGTATGTGCAGGACAATATCATTCCGGAACTGGAACGTCAGGATGGCGTTGCAAGTGTCAAGGCATCCGGCCTGGTGGAGAAATCTGTGGAGGTAAAGCTTAACCAGGATAAGATTGACGACATCAATGGAAAGATTCTGGAAAAGACCGACAGCACCCTCAAGGATGCACGGAAAAAGATTGACGATGCCCAGAAGAAGCTGGATGATGGCAAGAAAAAGCTGGAGGAGCAGAAGGAAAGCTTGAGCGCACAGCAGACGGATAAGAGCAATGAGCTGGCCAAATTCAGTAAAATGATGGATCAGGCAATGGCGAACAAGGAGGCATATTCCTCTCAGGTAACCAGTCTCAAAGCAAGCCAGACAGCTTTAAATGCAGAGCTTGCCGCTTATAAGAAAAATAAGATCAAGGCATCCTATGATCAGATCAATGCCTCCTTTTCGGCAGCCAGAAAGTCTCTGGAGTCCGGGGATGGCTACAAGGCAATCTATGATCAGGTATACCAGCAGGTTCTGATTGCAGCAGTGCAGAATGCCATGGATCAGAGCGGTACGAAAACTAACGTTACAGCAGACAACGTGAATCATTTGCTGAGTCAGATGGGAAGCGCTGCGGATGAGATCAAAAAAGCGGTTGCCCAGACGGCAGAGACAACCACAAAGCAGCAGGTTGAGAAGCAGCTGGAGAGTATTCCGACAGATGCAAAGGATGCGATTGATCATCCGGATAAATTAACGGCAATGCAGGATATGATGAAACAGCAGGGGCAGGCAGATGCGGCAAAGAATCTGACTAAGAAGAATCTGCAGACTATGTATGACATCGTCAATACAAGGATTCCACAGATCAACACAGAGCTTGCCAATCTGAAGATCAAGATCAAGACGGCCGAGGCGGTTTTGGCACAGGTGGAGAAATCCATCAAGAAGGCGGAAGGCAAATATGAGCAGGTAGAAGCCGGAAAGATTACGGCAGCAGCGGCATTTGGTGCGGCTAATGCCCAGATCGCCTCTGCGGAGAGCACACTGGATAACAGCAGCAAGGAGTTGGAGAAGGCGAGAAAGTCTTATGAGAAGTCAAGAAAAGAAGCGTTAAAGAAGGCAAATCTGGACCAGCTTCTGACGCAGGATCAGTTATCCAATATCCTGACAGCAGAGAACTTCTCTATGCCGGCCGGTTATATCAGCGAGGATGGAACACAGTATCTGATCAAGGTTGGTGACGAGTATAATAATATCAAGGAGCTGAAAAATACACTTCTGACCAATATGAAAGACATTGGGGATATCCGCCTTTGTGATGTGGCAGATGTCACGGTGATCGACAATTCGGAGGATAATTACGCCAAGGTCAACGGAAATGATGCAGTCATCTTAAGTGTTTCCAAGTCAAGTACTGCAGGTACCTCTGCCGTGTCCAAACGATGCGGACAGAAGATTAAGGAATTACAGAAGAAGGATAAAAACCTTCATGTTGTCAATCTGATGGATCAGGGAGATTACATTAAGATCATTATCAACTCCGTATTATCTAATCTGATATTTGGAGCACTCCTTGCCGTACTGGTATTGATGCTGTTCCTGAAAGATGTACGTCCCACCGTGGTTGTTGCGTTCAGCATTCCGCTTAGCGTATTGTTTGCGATCGTGCTGATGTATTTTACAAACATTACCATGAATATTATTTCCTTATCCGGCCTGGCATTGGGAGTGGGTATGCTGGTAGATAACTCCATTGTCGTTATCGAAAATATATACCGGCTCCGCAATAAGGGCGTGCCGGCAGCAAGAGCGGCAGTCATGGGAGCTAATCAGGTAGCGGGAGCGATTTTCTCCTCTACACTGACAACGATCTGTGTATTCCTTCCGATCATCTTTACGGACGGACTGACCAGATCCATTATGCAGGATATGTGTCTGACGATCGCATACAGTCTTTCTGCCAGCTTGGTGGTTGCGCTGACGGTGGTGCCAAGTATGAGTGCGACAGTCCTCAAAAAGGAAAATACAAAGAAGCATCGTTTCTTTGATGCTGTATTAAATGCATATGAAAAGGCAGCACGTTTTTCTTTGTCCCATAAGGCTGTAGTGCTGGTGGGATCTCTGGTGCTCCTGATATTCTGTGTGATCCAGGTATTCCGTATGGGCATCGTTATGATGCCGGATATGGCAAGCGAGCAGATGTCCATCTCGGCAACGATGCCAAAGGAGAATTCTACAAAAGAGGATCACGAGACAGCAGATCAGATTCTGGATCTTGTCAGCAAAACGAAAGGGGTAGACACGGTGGGTGGTGTTATGACATCCGGAACATCGATGATGTCAACGGACGACAAGTCCTACACCTTTGAGGTTCTTCTGGATAAGAAATATGCCAGGAAAAATAAAGAGATTGCAGATGAGATCGAGAAGAAACTGCAGAAGATGAATCTGGATGACTATACCGTATCTGCTTCCAATATGGATATGTCCAGTATGCTTGGCTCCGGTCTGGATATTGAAATATCCGGTAAGGACAACGACAAACTGATCAAGATCAGTGAAGATATTATGAAGATCGTTGGTAAGCAGAAGGGCTTTAAGGATATTACCAATGAGCAGGAAGAAGGAGATACCGAATATGTCGTTACGGTAGATAAGGACGAGGCGATGAAATGCGGGCTCACGGTGGCTCAGGTTTATCAGGAGCTGGCATCTGCACTCACCACAGAGAAGGACTCCACGAAGATTACCGTAGAGGATCAGCAGTACAATGTAAAGATCGTGGATGAGCGCGATGAGCTGGATACCAAAAATCTGTCTGATTACGAGTTTGAAACAACCAAGATGAATGACAAGGGCAAGGAAGTTACAAAGACATACAAGCTTAGCAAGTTTGCAAAGATCACAAAGGGAAAGAGTGTTGAGAGTCTTTCCAGAAGAAATCTGGTAAATTATGTATCTGTGAAAGCGGATGTTGAGGATGGATATAATGTGGCGCTGCTTAGCCGTAAACTGCAGAAGGAGATTGACAAATACGATCTTCCGTCAGGCTATACCATTGATATGGGTGGTGAGACGGAGAGCACCAATGAGATGGTCAAGAATATGCTTCTGATGATCACGCTTGCCATTGTATTTATTTATCTGATCATGGTAGCGCAGTTCCAGAGTCTGTTGTCGCCGTTTATCGTTATCTTTACGATTCCGTTAGCATTTACCGGTGGCCTGATCGCTCTGCTGATATCCGGACAGGAGCTTTCCATGATGGCACTTATGGGCTTCCTGGTACTTTCCGGTGTCGTGGTAAACAACGGTATCGTATTTGTGGATTATGTCAATCAGCTTCGTCTTGACGGAGTAGAAAAGAGAGAGGCTCTGATCGAGACAGGCGTGACCCGTATGCGTCCTATTTTAATGACGGCATTGACGACCATTCTTGCAATGAGTACAATGGTATTTAGTCACGATACCGGTTCGGATATGAGCCGTGGTATGGCGATCGTTACCATAGGTGGTCTTGCGTATGCAACATTGATGACATTGTTTGTAGTACCTGCATTGTATGATATCTTCTATCGTAAGAAGGAAATGAAGCGGGTAGATCTTGGAGATGAGGCGACCTTGCGTGACCGTGACGAGTAAAACGGAATGAAACGGGGGAGACTATGTCAGAGTATCAGATGACGATGCCTCAGGAGGTTGTCAGGATCATAAATACATTAGAGCAGCATGGCTATGAGGCGTATGCCGTCGGAGGCTGCGTGCGCGATGCCATGCTGGGCAGAGAGCCGGAGGACTGGGATATTACTACGTCCGCCAAGCCGCTGGAGGTCAAAAAACTGTTCCGCAAAACCATTGATACGGGGCTGCAGCATGGCACTATCACCGTTATGGTAAACGGAGAGGGCTATGAGGTAACCACTTACCGGATCGACGGGGAGTACGAGGATGGACGCCATCCGAAGGAGGTGGCGTTTACCACCAGCCTCCGGATGGATCTGGAGCGCAGGGATTTTACCATCAATGCCATGGCATACAATGAACGTTCCGGTCTGGTGGATGAGTTTGACGGTGTCGGGGATCTCAAGCGTGGTGTGATCCGCTGTGTGGGAGATGCCGGTCAGCGTTTTGACGAGGATGCCCTTCGGATGCTCCGGGCGGTACGTTTTTCCGGACAACTGGGATTTACGATCGAGGATGCGACGTTGCAGGCGATGGAGCAGAGAATACAAAATCTGCAAAAGATCAGTGCGGAGCGGATCCGTGTTGAAATGACGAAACTTTTAATTTCTCCGAATCCGGGAAGATTCCGGGTGGCGTATACATCGGGAATGACAGGGGTATTTTTGCCGGAGTTTGATCGTATGATGACATGTGATCAAAAGAATCATCATCATTGTTATACAGTGGGAGAGCACTGTATGCACAGCGTGGAAGTGATGCAGAAGTTTATGACAGGAATGCTTCCGGAGCTGTTGTCTCCTTATGCCGCAGAGCGGATCTCACAGATCTGTGGCAGCCTCAGCAAAAAACAGTATACGATGCTTGTGCTTGCCATGCTTCTTCATGATGTGGCAAAGCCGGAGGTGATGACGGTGGATGAGCAGGGAGAGGGACATTTCTTTGGCCACCCGGAACAGAGTGCAAAGACTGCCGGCAAGATCCTGAAACGTCTGACCTATGACAATGACACCGTAGACACGGTGGTGCGTCTGATCCGTTATCATGACTACCGGATGGAATCAGGTATGAAGTCCGTCCGCAGAGCTGCATCTAAGATTGGCAGAGATATCATGTGGATGGAGTTTGTGGTGCAGTATGCAGATGTGCTGTCCCAAAGTCCGCAGACAATCCCGGAGAAGTTAGAAAAGCTGGATCAATGTATGGAGAAGTATCAGGAGATTGAAGCCAAAAGCCAGCCTCTTTCGGTGAAGGATCTGGCGGTCAACGGCAGAGATCTGATCCGGGCGGGAATTGCACCGGGACCGGGACTTGGGCAGAAGCTCTTGCAGCTTTTGGAGCTGGTGTTAGAGGATCCGGAGCTGAATACAAGGGAACAGCTTTTGGAACGAATCAAAGAATAATATACATGAGAGCCGTATCTGACATTTGTTAGATACGGCTTTTTAAAAAACTTGTGAAAAGCCCTGAAATGATGTAAAATGATTAAGATAGTGTATTTGTGAGAAAATGAAAAAGAAGATATATGGTAATGGAGGCATGTCATGGACTTAAATGTGCAGTTTTATAAGATGTCAAAGCAGATGAAGACGCAGCTGTATCTGGATAATCTGACAACGATATTCAATCCGCAGGCGTTATTTGCCGATGGAACAGAGTTTTACCGCTGTCCGTCCGAGCCGGATCCCTACGATCGGGTGAGACTGCGGCTTCGATGTGCCAGGGAGAATCTGGATTCTGTTATTCTTGTCTTTAACGATGAGCGCATTGAGATGGAGAAGCTTTATAATGACCGTCTGTTTGATTATTATGAGACATTTGTGCAGCTTGGTGCAGAGCAGGTGTTCTATTACTTTGAGATTCATTGTGGTCAGATGGTGTGCTACTACAACAATGTGGGATTATGTAATTCCGTAGAGGAGTACTACAATTTCACCATGACACCGGGGTTTCATACACCGGACTGGGCAAAGGGAGCGGTGTTTTACCAGATTTATGTGGATCGTTTTTATAATGGAGACCGCAGCAACGATGTAGAGGACAATGAGTACATTTATATCGGAGAAGGCACCAGCAAAGTGACAGACTGGAACAAATATCCCGCAGCCATGGGTGTTCGGGAGTTTTACGGAGGCGATATCGCCGGTGTCATGCAGAAGTTAGATTATCTGCAGGATCTGGGGGTAGAGGTTATTTATCTGAATCCGGTTTTTGTATCTCCGTCAAATCATAAATACGACATTCAGGATTATGATTATATTGATCCTCATTTTGGTCGGATCGTCAAGGACGAGGGGGAGCTTTTGCAAAAGGATGAACATGGAAACCGGAAAGCAGATCCGAACTATCCCAATAAAGCGGCATCCCGTTATATCTGTCGTGTCACGGATAAAGAGAATCTGGAGGCAAGTAACCGGCTCTTTGCTGAGTTTGTGGAAGAGGTGCACCGCAGAGGCATGAAGGTCATTCTCGATGGTGTATTTAATCACTGCGGTTCCTTTAATAAATGGCTGGACAGAGAGTGCATTTATGAAAACGCAGAGGGTTATGAAAAGGGAGCATATGTGTCAGAGGACAGTCCGTACAATACCTTCTTTAAATTCCGGGAACGCCAGTGGCCATATAACCCTCATTATGATGGCTGGTGGGGACATGATACGCTGCCGAAGCTGAATTATGAGGAATCCCCGGCATTATTTGATTATATTATGCATGTGGGTCGTAAATGGGTTTCCCCACCATATAATGTGGATGGATGGAGACTTGACGTGGCTGCCGATCTGGGACAGTCCGGAGAGTACAATCATTATTTCTGGAAGGAGTTTCGCCGCAACGTCAAAGAGGCGAATCCGAATGCTCTGATCCTTGCGGAGCACTATGGAGATCCGACAGAATGGCTCAAGGGCGATGAGTGGGATACGGTCATGAACTACGATGCCTTTATGGAGCCGTTGACCTGGTTCCTCACAGGCGTGGAGAAGCACAGTGATGAGTATCGTCAGGATCAGCTGGGCAACCCGGATTCTTTCTTTGGTTCCATGCGTCATTTTATGACACGTTTCCATACACAGTCCCTTCAGGTAGCGATGAATGAGCTGTCCAATCATGACCATTCCCGTTTCCTTACCAGAACAAACCGTAAGGTGGGACGAACCGCATATCTGGGACCGGAGGCGGCAAACGAGGGTGTCGATAAAGCGATCATGCGTCTGGCTGTTATGATCCAGATGACATGGCCGGGAGCACCGACGATCTATTATGGAGATGAGGCGGGACTCTGCGGCTGGACGGATCCGGATAACCGCCGTGCATACCCATGGGGCAGAGAAGATCAGGATCTGATCGATTTCCATAAGGAGATTATCCGCATTCATAAGGATTATCAGGCAATGAAGACCGGGTCGATCCTGTTCCTGCATGGCCAGTATCAGTTTATCAGCTATGGCAGATTTGATGAGCAGGACAAATTTGTGGTCGCCATCAACAGCGGAGAGCAGCCGGTATCGGTAGATCTGCCGGTATGGCGTCTTGGACTGACAGAGGCAACGCGTATGGCACGCCTGATCAATACCGGTACGGATGGATTTTCTTTGGAGACAGCGATGTATAGCGTGGAAAATGGAATCCTTCACCTGAATTGTCCACCGAAATACGGAGTGGTCATTAAAAATCTGGGATGATGGATATTTCTGCGAAACATGAGAAGCAGAGCAAATGAG
Organism: uncultured Lachnospiraceae bacterium; assembly: GCA_934339135.1. Lineage (GTDB taxonomy): Bacteria > Bacillota > Clostridia > Lachnospirales > Lachnospiraceae > Jutongia. Next base: position 99,844 of record CAKRHP010000013.1, read on the forward strand.
GAAAGGACAAAATATGGGTAAGTTACGGGACTGGATGCATGGCAGGGGCAGAGGCGTTGTGATCGCCGTTGTGATATTGCTGGCATTATGGATCATAGTGGATTTTTACCGGACGAATCATCCGAAGCCGGAGCAGAAGGAGCCGGCCGAAATATCGGAACCCTACGAGGGGAGCGGCTCGTCTTCTGCAGAGGATCTGCAGGAGGATAGTGGCTCAGCGGAGGATCTGCAGGATAAGAAAGAGGACGATTCCGGGAAGTCAGAAGATTCCTCGGATGGACAGACTGTCACAAAGGAAAAGGCAGGAAGGGTTTCCGATGAGGACACCTCGAAGGAGGATCCGGAGTTAGATACCACAGAGGAAGATACAAAGGACTCCGGTCTTACTACGACAGAGGAAGATGCCGGGACTCCGGGGGAAGCATCCCGGACAGACACGGGAGATATTACCCTTGGTTTTGCCGGGGATATCAATCTGGATGAAACCTGGACGGTGATGAAGCATATGCGCCGGAAGGGCAAAGGCATTCAGGGCTGTATTGATCCGCGCCTGATCCAAAAGATGAGAAGCTATGATTATATGATACTGAACAATGAGTTTTCCATCAGTAACCGTGGTAAGGCGATGAAGGGAAAGGCATATACCTTCCGGGCACCCCGCAGGAATGTAAAGCTGTTGCAACAGCTGGGAGTTGATGCAGTTTCTCTTGCCAACAATCATGTTTATGATTATGGAAAACAGGCGTTTCTGGATACATTATCTACTCTGGAAAACAATGGAATAAAATATACCGGCGGCGGGAAAGATAGCAAAGAGGCAAAAAAGCCGGTTTACTTTGAGAGCAAAGGGAAAACCATCGCGGTGATCGCAGCGACAAGAGCGGAGAAGTATATTCTCACGCCGGCGGCAGGAAAGCATTCTCCGGGAGTTTTTCGGACCTACGATGACACACAGTATGTCCGTGCAATACGAAGGGCCAGGAAAAAGGCGGATGTCGTCATTGCATTTGTACATTGGGGGACAGAATACAGTACAAAGCTGGAAACAGCGCAGACAAGTCAGGCAAAGGATTATATCAATGCCGGAGCGGATGTTGTGGTCGGTGCCCATACCCATTGTCTGCAGGGAGTGGGATATTATAAAGGAAAGCCGATCTTTTACAGTCTGGGCAACTACTGGTTTAATGAAAAGACATTATATACCACACTGCTTCAGCTTACGATCCGGGAGAACGGAACCATCGAGGCGAGGATGCTGCCATGTCTGCAGTCCGGAAGAGAAACTCATCTTCTGACGGCGAAAAGCAAAGTGAGAAAATTTGTCAATTACGTCAATGGAATTTCGGAAAATGCGAAGATTGGAGCAAAAGGGGTCGTGCACTCCCGGTAATATCCGTAAATGAAACTGACAGCGGTTGACAATAACAGCGAAATGAGTATAATTACAGACAGCCCATAGAATTAGTAGGAAATATGGACTTATCTATATTTTAAATACATATCTGTTCTTGAAGAGGGACAGACACAGAAAGGCAGTGGTATACACTATGAGCAAATTGATCTATTTAGATAATGCAGCAACAACATCGGTCAGACCGGAAGTGTTTGAGGCGATGAAACCATATTATCTGGAGAATTACAGCAATCCTTCCAGCGTATACAGCTTTGCCGGAGAGGCCAAAAAAGCCATGGAGGATGCCAGAAAGGTGATTGCGGATTCTCTGGGAGCAGCAGCCACGGAGATTTATTTTACCGGAGGTGGCAGTGAGTCAGATAACTGGGTGCTGAAAGGCGTTGCCGAGGCATACCGGTCCAAAGGGAAACATATCATTACATCCAGGATCGAGCATCATGCGATCCTGCATACCTGCGAGTATCTGGAAAAGCACGGTTATGAGATCACATACCTTGATGTGGATGAGAATGGTCTTGTCACACCGGAGGAGGTTGAGAAAGCAATCCGTCCGGATACGATACTGATCAGTATTATGTTTGCAAATAATGAGATCGGTACCATCGAGCCGATCGCTGAGATTGGAAAGGTTGCCCATGAGCATGGGGTATTATTCCATACGGATGCCGTTCAGGCATATGCACATGTACCAATTAACGTACAGGAGATGAACATCGACATGCTCAGTGCCAGCGGTCATAAGTTCCATGGACCAAAGGGCATTGGTTTCCTGTATTTGAGCAATAAGGTAAAGATTGGTCCGCTGATCCACGGCGGTTCCCAGGAGCGTTCCCGTCGTGCGGGTACTCATAATGTACCGGGTATCGTAGGTATGGCAAAGGCTGCCCAGCTTGCTCATGCCAATATGAACGAGACGATCGCAAAGGAAACAGCATTGAGAGATCATCTGATCGGGAGACTGGAAAAGGAGATTCCTTACTGTCGTCTCAACGGTGACCGTGTAAAACGTCTGCCAAATAACGTAAACTTCTGTTTTCGTTTTATTGAAGGAGAGTCACTTCTGATCCTTCTGGATCAGAATGGTATCTGTGCGTCCAGTGGTTCTGCCTGCACATCCGGATCTCTGGATCCTTCCCATGTACTGCTGGCGATCGGTCTGCCACATGAGATCGCACATGGTTCTCTCCGCCTGACCCTTTCAGAGGACAATACGATGGAAGAAATGGATTTCGTAGCAGATCAGGCAAAGAAGATTGTAGAGAGACTGCGCAGCATGTCTCCTCTGTATGATGATTTTGTGAAACAGCAGAAGGAGCAGTAATAAATACAACCCTATAGATCAGACAAAAGAAAGGGAGATTATCAATGAATTATAGCGAAAAAGTAATGGATCATTTCAATAATCCGAGAAATGTGGGAGAAATTGAAAATGCGAGTGGTGTCGGTACCGTAGGAAATGCAAAGTGCGGGGATATCATGCGTATTTATCTGGATATTGATGAGGACACCAAGATCGTAAAGGACTGTAAATTCAAGACCTTTGGCTGTGGTGCTGCAGTGGCAACCAGCAGTATGGCTACAGAGCTTGTAAAGGGTAAGACGATCTATGAGGCTCTTGAAGTAACCAATAAGGCTGTTATGGAAGCTCTGGACGGACTTCCACCGGTAAAGGTACACTGTTCTCTGCTTGCGGAGGAGGCAATCCACGCAGCTCTTTGGGATTATGCAGAGAAAAATCATATTACGATTGAAGGATTAAAAAAGCCGAAGACTGATATTTCGGATGAGGACTAAATATGAAGAGAGCTTCTAAAGCAGCCGAATACGCTGCTAAGAAGCACTATGCTTCATATAGTAAAAAGCGCAGAAACAGCGCTTTTCGCAGTTGGGATTTTGGAAGAGTGGAGCTTCTAAAACAGCGCTTTTCACAGTTGGGATTTTGGAAGAGCTTTAAATTAAGAACCGGACGGTTGTTGGACTGTCCGGTTTTTTCGAAGGTACAAAAAGGGAAGGTTTTATTTTACCGACAGGATGCCTGTGGGCTGGTCTGCAGGTTTTGGAAAGGCATGGTTATTGACATGACAGGAAATAAGAACAAAACAGTAGTTGTGGGGATGTCTGGGGGAGTGGACTCCTCTGTGGCGGCATATCTTCTCAAGGAGCAGGGGTATCATGTGATCGGTGCCACCATGCAGATCTGGCAGCAGGAGGACCGATGCAGCATTGAAAAGGAAGGTGGCTGTTGTGGCTGGAGTGCTGTGGAGGATGCCAGAAGAGTGGCACATATGCTGGATATTCCGTATTATGTGATGAATTTCCGGGACGAATTTCAGGCAAAGGTCATTGATTATTTTGTAGAGGAGTACCGCCGGGGACGGACACCGAATCCCTGCATTGCCTGTAACCGGTATGTAAAATGGGAGTCCCTTCTTCATCGGAGTATGGAGATCGGGGCGGATTATATTGCGACAGGACATTACGCAAGGATCGTACAGTGTCAAAACGGCCGGTACGCCATAGCACCATCGGTCACGGCACAGAAGGACCAAAGTTATGCACTTTATAACCTGACCCAGCATCAGCTTGCTCATACCCTGATGCCGGTAGGCGATTATACCAAGCCACAGGTGCGGGAGATTGCGGCAAAGATTGGATTAGAAGTGGCGAATAAACCGGACAGCCAGGAAATCTGTTTTGTGCCGGATCAGGACTATGCAGGCTTTATTGAGAGGGAGACCGGACAGAGGGAACTGCCGGGCAATTTTGTCACAGCAGATGGCAGGATTCTCGGACAGCATAAGGGAATCTCGCATTATACCGTGGGACAGCGCAAAGGCTTAAATCTTGCTATGGGGCATCCTGTCTTTGTGACACAGATCCGTCCGGAGACGAGAGAAGTGGTGATCGGAGAGGCTGAGGACGTTTTTACGGACAGACTTACCGCAGACCATATCAATTATATGGCGGCAGACCACTTTGAAGAAGGACAGGAGGTGAATGCCAAGATCCGGTATTCCCATGCCGGAGCGAAATGTGTGATCGAACGCTGTCAGGACGATGAAATTACGGTGCATTTTCTGGAACCGGTACGTGCGGTGACGCCGGGGCAGGCAGTTGTATTTTATGAGGATGGTGTGGTGCTGGGGGGAGGTACTATCTGTTAGAGGGCTATTTATATTTTTTTAAGAAAGAATTATAAATTGTTTCTTGTTTTTGGGGGAAGAATATGGTAGGGTATATCACAAATTCGATACACAGATTGTTTTGTTCGAGATAAGGAGGAATGACATATGCCAATGGGAATGGGTTATGGATATTATTGGGATCCTACGTATGTATTGGTGATCATCGGTGCCGTGATCTGTATGATCGCATCTGCCAATGTCAGCGGCACATACAAAAAATATAATCGTGTGAGAAACAGCCGGAATATGACCGGGGCACAGGTAGCGGCACAGATCCTGCAGGAAGCAGGCTTAAGCAATATCCGCATCGAGCATATCAGTGGAGACTTGACGGATCATTATGATCCCTCTGCCAAGGTTCTGCGGTTATCCGACAGCGTATACGGCTCTACTTCCATTGCGGCAGCCGGTGTCGCGGCTCACGAGTGCGGTCATGCGATCCAGGACAAGGTAAATTATATTCCGATCCGTCTGCGCAATGCCATTGTACCGGTAGTGAATCTGGGTTCAAAGCTTTCCTGGCCGGTGATCATTCTCGGACTGATCCTGGGAAGAGCGGGTCTGCTGCAGATCGGTATTATTTTATTTGGCCTGACTCTGTTGTTTCAGGTGGTTACTCTTCCGGTAGAGTTTAATGCATCCGGCAGAGCACTGAGGATACTGGATAAGAGAGGGATTCTGGGACATGAGGAGATGAGAGGCGCCAGAAAGGTGTTGGGAGCGGCAGCCATGACATATGTGACTGCGACGATCTCTACGTTACTGCAGTTGCTGCGTCTCGTTCTTCTGTTTGGAAACCGGTCCAACAATGATTAAATAAAAATGCACAAACTACAAAAAGTTTGTGCATTTTTTTGTATAATGTTGTACAATAAAAGAGCAGGCGGAAATGACCGCCAAATTTATATCATCAATAAATTATTTTGAAAGGATGGAGATGGAATGGCAGAAAACAGAATGATTGGGGACTATCCTGTAATTGGAATTCGTCCGACGATAGATGGACGAAGAGGACCGCTTAAGGTACGTGAGTCACTGGAGGCTCAGACCATGGGCATGGCTAAAAATGCCGCAAAGCTTTTTGAGGAGAACCTGCGTTACTCCAATGGAGAGCCGGTAAAGGTTGTGATCGCAGATACAACCATCGGACGCGTAGCAGAGGCGGCTGCCTGTGCGGACAAGTTCCGCAGAGAAGGTGTTGATATTACACTGACCGTTACTCCTTGCTGGTGCTATGGATCTGAGACGATGGATATGGATAAAAATACCATCAAAGCAGTATGGGGCTTTAATGGTACAGAGAGACCGGGTGCAGTATATCTTGCCGCTGTACTGGCAGCTCATGCACAGAAGGGTCTTCCGGCATTTGGTATTTACGGTAAGGATGTTCAGGAGGCAGATGCCGAGGAGATTCCGGAGGATGTAAAGGGGAAGCTTCTTCGTTTTGGACGTGCAGCGATCGCTGCAGCAACCATGCGTGGAAAATCTTATCTGCAGATCGGTGCTGTCACCATGGGAATTGCAGGCTCTATTGTAAACTGTGAATTCATCGAGGAATATCTTGGCATGCGTGTAGAGTCCGTGGATGAGGTTGAGATCATCCGTCGTATGTCTGAGGGTATTTATGATCATGAAGAATTCGAGAGAGCATTATCCTGGACAGAGTCCCACTGCAAAGAGGGCTGGGACAAGAACCCGGATTTCGTAAAGAGAAACGACGAGCAGAAGCAGCGTGACTGGGAGTTCGTCGTTAAGATGATGTGTATCATCAAGGACCTGATGAATGGAAATAAAAATCTTCCGGAAGGCAGAGAAGAGGAGGCAGTTGGACACAATGCCATCGCTGCCGGTTTCCAGGGGCAGAGACAGTGGACAGATTTCTATCCGAATGGAGATTTCGCAGAGGCACTCTGTAATTCGTCCTTTGACTGGAATGGTGCGAGAGAGCCTTATATTCTGGCAACAGAGAATGATACCCTGAATGGCCTTGGCATGCTGTTTATGAAGCTTCTTACCGGTCGTGCACAGATCTTCGCAGATGTTCGTACATACTGGAGCCCGGATGCTGTCAAGAAAGCAACCGGCTATGATCTGGAGGGCATTGCAAAAGAGGCAGGTGGATTCCTGCATCTGATCAATTCCGGAGCGGCTTGTCTGGATGCCTGTGGAGAGGTGAAGGACGAGAATGGCAACGGCGTGATCAAGCCATTCTGGGAGATGACAGAGGCAGACCAGAAGGCATGTCTGGAGGCGACCGAGTGGTGTGCTGCCGATAACGGATACTTCCGTGGTGGTGGATTCTCTTCCAGATATCTTACCAGAGCAGAAATGCCTGCAACCATGATCCGTCTGAACCTGGTCAAGGGACTGGGACCGGTTCTGCAGATCTGCGAGGGTTATACCATCAATCTGCCGGATGAGGTATCGGATAAGATCTGGAAGCGTACCGACTATACCTGGCCTTGTACCTGGTTTGCTCCTCGTGTTACCGGTGAGGGCGCATTCAAGACCGCATATGATGTCATGAATAACTGGGGTGCTAACCACGGTGCCATCAGTTATGGCCATATCGGAGCAGATTTGATCACCCTGGCATCCATCCTCAGAATTCCGGTATGCATGCATAATGTACCGGAGGAGGATATCTTCCGTCCATCTGCATGGAATGCATTTGGTATGGATAAAGAGGGTCAGGATTACCGCGCATGTGCCGCATATGGACCTCTTTATAAATAGTTTCTATTTTGACCGTAGAATGAAAGTATGGTATACTTATCTGTACGTGGGACAATATGGCCAGTGCAGATGGGTATACCATATTGTTTATTAGGAGAAAATGTGCACATGGCGATTTTTTGCCGGTAAGTTTTGCCTGCGGTGCAGAGCCGACAGGTAGAGAAAGGAATGTAAGAGGATTATGTTTGAACAGGAGATCGAAAGTATTGCAGCAGGAGGAAGTAATGAGGAAATTTATTACAATCTGCTGAATCTGACCAAAAGAGTGATTGATCAGAAGGGACGGATTGAGGGAAAGAAAAAAGTCTATTACATATCAGCAGAGTTTCTGATCGGAAAGCTTTTATCCAATAATCTGATCAATCTGGGGCTTTATGATCAGGTCAATGAGGCACTGAAAAAGAATGGAAAGTCCATGGCTGACATTGAGGAGATCGAGCCGGAACCATCTCTTGGTAATGGTGGACTTGGCCGTCTGGCTGCATGTTTTCTGGATTCTATTGCAACATTGGGGCTGCCGGGAGACGGTGTAGGACTGAATTATCATCTGGGATTGTTTAAGCAGGTATTTGAGCAGAATATGCAGAAGGAGACTCCGAATCCTTGGATTCAGGATCAGAGCTGGCTTCGCCGGACCGATGTGGGATATCCTGTAATTTTCCATAATAAGACGGTTCAGTCTGTGATGTATGAAATTGATGTTACAGGCTATGATAATAAGGTAAATACATTGAAGCTGTTTGATCTGGACAGTGTGGATGATTCTATTGTGCAGGGAGACAGCATCTGGTTTAACAAGGATGAGATCACAAAGAATCTCACATTATTCCTTTATCCGGATGACAGTGATGTACAGGGTCAGCTGCTTCGTATCTATCAGCAGTATTTTATGGTCAGCAATGCCGCACAGCTTATTATTGATGAGGCACTGGCAAAGGGAAGCACCCTTTACGATCTGCCGGATTATGCTGTTGTTCAGATCAATGATACCCACCCAACCATGGTGATTCCGGAGTTGATCCGTTTGCTGGTCAACCGTGGCATTGAGATGAACGATGCCATTGGCATTGTATCCAGAATGTGTGCCTATACCAACCACACCATCCTTGCAGAGGCTCTGGAGAAGTGGCCGATGTGGTATCTGGAAAAGGTTGTGCCACAGCTTGTTCCGATCATTAAGATGCTGGATGTCAAGGTAAAGGAGAAATACTCTGACCCTAGAGTTGCCATTATTGATGAGAACAATACTGTCCATATGGCACATATCGACATTCACTACAGCACCAGCGTAAACGGTGTGGCATATCTGCACACAGAGATCCTGAAGAATTCTGAGCTGAAGCCGTTCTATGATCTCTATCCGCAGAAGTTTAACAATAAGACAAACGGTATTACATTCCGCCGCTGGCTGCTTCACTGCAACCATCCGTTGACGGATTATATCACAGATAAGATCGGAGCTGACTTTAAGAAGGATGCATCCAAGCTGGAGGATCTGTTAAAGTATCAGGATGATCAGAAGGTTCTCGATGATATTTACGAGATCAAGCGTCAGAAAAAGAAAGAGCTGGCAGCATATCTCAAGGAAAAGGAGAACATCACAGTCGATGAAAATTCTGTTTTTGATGTACAGGTAAAACGTCTCCATGAGTACAAGCGTCAGCAGATGAATGCATTATATGTGATCCACAAATATATGGATATCAAGGCCGGCAACAAGCCAAAGACACCGGTAACGGTTATTTTTGGAGCAAAGGCAGCACCGGCATATACCATTGCAAAGGACATTATCCATCTGATCCTCTGTCTGTCAGAGCTGATCAATAACGATCCGGAGGTGAGTCCTTACCTCAAGGTTGTTATGCTGGAGAACTACAATGTTTCTTACGCTGAGAAGGTGATTCCGGCAGCAGACATTTCCGAGCAGATCTCACTGGCATCCAAGGAGGCAAGTGGAACCGGTAATATGAAGTTTATGCTGAATGGTGCCATCACTCTTGGTACAGAGGATGGAGCCAATGTCGAGATCCACCAGTTTGTGGGCGATGACAATATCTATATCTTTGGTAAGTCCAGTGAAGAGGTTATTGAGCATTATGCTAAGGCAGATTACAGCGCAGAATCTATTTATGATGCAGATCCGGAGATTGCAAAGCTTGTAGATTTCATTATCAGCAAGGAAATGTTTGCAGTAGGCAACAAAAAGAGTCTGATCCGTCTGTATATGGAGCTTCTGACAAAGGACTGGTTTATGACCCTGCTTGATGTAAAGGAATATATTCAGGTTAAGGAGAAAATGCTTGCAGACTATGCAGACAAAAAAGCCTGGGAACAGAAAATGATAGTCAATATTGCAAAGGCCGGATTCTTCTCATCCGATCGTACGATCGCACAGTACAATGAGGATATCTGGCATCTGTAGGAGTAAATAAAACATGATGCTTACAGCGATCATATCTCCGGGGGTGGCAGGTGTCGTACTTCTGGTGGTGCTTGCAGGTGGATATCTGATGAACCGGATCATTCAGAAAAAGTACGGCTACACACCGGAGCGAGAGAAGGAATTGGAGGAGGCAAAGGAAGAGGGTGCCTCTGACGATAGATCACACCCATCGTGTGAAAAGAAACATTACTGAGGTGAAAGCATTGATGGCGCTATGGGAGCGCAGAATTGGAGGAAAACGTGAAACGAATTGGTTTTTTGACAAGTGGCGGTGACTGTCAGAGTTTGAATGCAACCATGCGGGGTGTGGCCAAGACATTGTATCAGGCAAATCCGGATGTGGAAATTTACGGTATTTTAGAGGGATATAAGGGATTGATCTACGGCAACCGTCGTAAGATGGAGCCGAAGGATTTCTCCGGAATATTAACAGAAGGTGGAACGATTATCGGAACTTCCAGACAGCCCTTCAAGAAGATGGGAGAGCCGGATGAGAACGGTCTTGATAAGGTAAAGGCCATGCTGGACAATTACAAAAAATGGAAGCTTGACTGCCTGGTGATCCTTGGCGGAAACGGTACCCACAAAACAGCAAATCTTCTCAGTGAAAAAGGCTGCAATGTGGTCACTCTTCCAAAGACCATTGACAATGATATCTGGGGAACGGATATTACCTTTGGTTTTCAGAGTGCAGTAAATATTGCAACCAATGCCATCGACTGCATCCATACCACGGCAGCTTCCCATGGACGAGTCTTTATCGTAGAGGTAATGGGGCACAAGGTAGGCTGGCTGACACTTCATGCCGGTATTGCAGGAGGCGCAGACATCATTCTTCTGCCGGAGATTCCATATGATATTAACTCTGTGGTAAAGGCCTTGGAGAAAAGAAGTGCCCAAGGCAAGCGTTTCTCTATTCTGGCGGTAGCTGAGGGGGCGATTTCCAAAGAGGACGCAGCACTCAGCAAGAAGGAGCTTAAGGCAAAGAGAAAGAAAATGGCATATCCTTCCATCTCTTATGAAATCGGCGCACAGATTCAGGAAAAGACAGGTCAGGAAGTGCGTATCACGGTTCCGGGTCATATGCAGCGAGGAGGAGAGCCATGTCCTTACGACCGTGTTCTTTCCACACGTCTCGGTGCAGCGGCAGCCCAGCTGATCATGAAGGAGAAGTATGGTTATATGGTAGGTATGGTAAATGGAGAGACTGTACCGGTACCACTTTCTGAGGTGGCAGGCAAGCTGAAAATGGTAGATCCAAAGGCTTCCATTATTCAGGAGATTAAAGAAATGGGTATTTGTTTTGGTGACTAACTTTGAATAGGAGATAATTATGTCATATACGGCATTATATCGGAAGTTCCGGCCATCAGGGTTTGATGAGGTCAAGGGACAGGATCAGATTGTGACGACCCTGCGGAATCAGATCAAGACGGATCGGATCGGTCATGCGTATCTGTTTTGCGGTACCCGTGGAACCGGTAAGACATCGGTGGCAAAGATCATGGCGAAGGCGGTGAACTGTGAATCACCGGTAGACGGCAGTCCATGTAACCAGTGTGCCATGTGTCAGAAGATCAACAGCCAGACATCCATGAATGTCATTGAGATCGATGCGGCATCCAACAATGGTGTGGGAAACATTCGTGATATTATTGATGAGGTGCAGTATTCTCCCACGGAGGGACGTTATAAGGTTTATATTATTGATGAGGTACACATGCTTTCCACTGGAGCGTTTAATGCTCTTTTGAAAACACTGGAGGAGCCGCCGGAATATGTGATCTTTATTCTGGCGACAACGGAAGTGCATAAGATTCCTATCACGATCCTGTCCAGGTGTCAGAGGTATAATTTTAAACGAATTACCATAGATACCATACAGGCGAGATTAAGAGAGCTGGTGGACAAAGAACAGCTGGAGGTTGAGGATAAGGCTCTTCGTTATATTGCAAAAACAGCCGATGGATCCCTGCGAGATGCACTGAGTCTGTTGGATCAGTGTATTGCCTTTTATCTGGGACAGGCATTAACCTATGATAAGGCACTGGAAGTATTGGGAGCTGTGGACACTGTGGTGTACAGCCGTATGTTTCGTTATGTGGCAGACTGCAATGCGGTGGGATGTCTGGAGCTTGTGGAAGAAATGATGGTAAGCGGCAGGGATCTGACACAGTTTATGAATGAATTTATCTGGTATATCAGAAACCTTCTGCTGATCGGAAGCTCGGAGCAGGGAAGTGAGCTGGTGGATGTTTCCAGTGAACAGCTTGTGAATCTGCAGGAAGAAAGTACGATGCTGTCTCAGGAGACCATGATCCGGTATATACGAATATTGTCGGAACTATCGAACCAGATTCGCTATGCAGTACAAAAAAGGATTCTCATCGAGGTTGCATTGATCAAGCTTTGCAAACCGCAGATGGATCATGAGCAGGATCTGACAACGATCCTGAAACGGCTGGAGGTAGTGGAGAAGCAGCTGGAAAACGGAGTACCTGTAGCAGCTCCGGCAACATCAACGGCAGCTGTGGCGCAGGCGGCACCGGCAGAGGAAAAGCCAAAGATCTGTCCAAAAGCATTGCCGGAGGATATACAGGCACTGCTTAAGATCTGGCCTCAGGTCTGCAGTCAGTGTGGACCGGTGGAAAGACTGGCGCTGCAAAATGCCAAAAGAACGTTAGGGGAAAACGGAGCACTGGTGCTTCAGTTTTCAGATCCGACGGATGGCGGAATATTCCAGCAGGATGACGGAAAACGTCTGGAGGAGCTGGATACCATTATTCAAAACGTTCTTGGAAAACAGGTGGAGCTTCAGATACGGGTTGTTTCCGAGAAGGTTCAGGAGCAATACGAGGATATTGGAAATATTGTTCATTTTGATGGAATAGAAATTATTGATGATTAGAAAGGCAGGAAATAAAAATGGCTAAGAGAGGTGGATTTCCGGGAGGAATGCCGGGAAATATGAATAATCTGATGAAGCAGGCGCAGAGAATGCAGCGTCAGATGGAAGAGAAGACAAAGGAGCTTGAGGAGAAGGAATTCGAGGCATCTGCAGGCGGTGGTGTCGTTACGGTAAAGGTTTCCGGTAAAAAAGAGGTTTTATCCGTAAAGCTTTCAGAAGAGGTCGTGGATCCGGATGATATTGAGACACTGGAGGATCTGATCGTTGCCGCAACCAATGAGGCACTTCGTAAGATGGAAGAGGAAAATGCACAGGTAATGCAGCAGCTGACCGGCGGTCTTGGCGGCATGGGTGGCGGATTATTCTAATACCACAAAAATCATACCGAAGGGAAAGTGACCAAAATGGATGTATACAGCAGTCAGATCACTGCTCTGGTGGAACAATTATCCAGATTGCCGGGGATTGGTGCAAAATCAGCACAAAGGCTGGCGTTTCATATACTGAATATGCCGGAAGATCAGGTGATGAGTTTATCCCAGGCTATGACCAATGCCAAAAAAAATGTGCATTACTGTAAAGAATGCTGTACGTATACGGATCAGGAGCTTTGTCCGATCTGTGCCAGTGAGAAAAGAAATCATCGTGTTATTATGGTGGTAGAAAATCCGAGAGATCTGGCGGCATATGAGAAGACTGGGAAATATGACGGGGTGTATCATGTGCTTCATGGAGCGATTTCTCCGATGCTTGGAATTGGGCCGGCAGATATCCGGCTGCGGGAGCTGATGGTTCGTCTCCAGCAGGATGTGGATGAAGTTATTGTGGCAACGAACAAAAATCTTGAGGGAGATGCTACGGCTACTTATATCAGTAAACTGGTGAAACCCACAGGGATCAAGGTAAGCCGGATCGCCAGTGGAGTTCCGGTTGGCGGAGACTTAGAATATATCGATGAAGTGACGCTCCTGCGGGCTTTGGAGGGTAGAACAGACATGTAGTGTCCGGAGAATGCCCTGGGAAATGAAAGTGGCAAGCTCAGCAACGGTCAGGAGCTTTGTGGTTTGCAGGGTGAGGTGGTTATTCGTGCTGGAATGGTTGACAATTCCGGTGATATGGATGTCGCCGGCGGCAGGAAGTTTATGGCTGACACCGATGCCGGGACGCAGACTTCCGGATCCCAGTGTCACAAAGCCGATGTGTTCCGGTATGCCAAGGGAGGCATCGATCGCAACAATAAAAGGATTGGAATAACGGTTGTATATGGAGGACAGTGTGTCCGATAGATTGCCGGCATGAACGGTATGACGGAGGCTTCCATATACAGCCGTTTTTTTGGTACAGTGGGAAAGAGATAGAGAGGTGATCAGCTGATGCCCGACCAGAGGACCGAGACTGTCTCCGGTTGCGCGGTCAGAGCCGATGCATAAAAAAACAACCGGTCTGTTTCCGGTCTGGGAGATCATTTCCTGAAAGGAGCTGCAGAACTTATTGAGACTTTTTGCTGCAGAAGGGGCGAAATAAAGTGTTGTATTGGTCATAGTAATGTCCTTTCCTTGTACGTTGTTTGAATTTGTACTATAAGTATGCCCCCGAAGAAAAAAACTAAACCTCCATTTTTAGATTCTCCTGTCGAAATCTTTCCTGCAAAAAAGGAGATGAGGGCACTGCTTCGACAGGAAACATCACTGCATACGTGTTATATTATCCGAAAAATAAGTAGTGAGGTGCGAGGCTGATGGAGGAGACGATCAATGGAACAAAAGAAGAAAAAAATATTTACAGCTACAGAGAATTTCCGAAAAATGTTCGCCAGATAGGTGTTCCGCTTCCGGGACAGAAAATATATCTGGAGGATTATGTAATTACATATCTGAAACAAAGCTTTGTTCATGCACAGGAACCTATTGTTGTTCTCCTGTTGGGAAAGAACGGGGAGGAGAAGGCGGAAAAAGCGGCATTTATATATGGAGCAATGGTGTTGGAAGAAGAGGGAGTGCTGGAACGGGGCGGAATTTCAAAAGAAACATGGGATCAGGTATATGAGATGATCCGCCACAATTTTCCGGAAGCACAGGTGCTTGGCTGGGCATGTGGTGTGCCTATGTGGAGCGGGAGCGTAGACGGTCAGGTGCGTAAGCTTCAGAAGGCGGAATTCCCGAAAGAAAACAGTACCTTGTTTTTGTGGGATTTAAGCGAAAAGGAAGAAAAGATTTTTTTGTGGCAGAGGAATATGCTGAAGGAAATGTCCGGATATTATGTATATTTTGAAAAAAATCCACAGATGCAGAATTTTATGCTGGATGACAGCAAGGAACCGGAAAGCATAGATGGGGACTACGAGGATACCGTGACGGTCTCTATGCGTCACGTAATAGAAGAAAAGGAGGAACGCAAAAAGAATCTGCAGCTGCTGGCATATTGCGGGGCAGTGGCTGCAGGGATTGCGCTGCTGTTTGGGGTACATACCATGCTTGACAGTACTGCCAGGATCCAGAAAATGGAACAGACCGTGGATACTCTGACAGAATATGTAGGAAAACAGCAGGAGGATGTGGCTGCCATGTCAAGACAGGCGGAGGGAACCGTACAGCAGATTCCGTTTCAAACTGCGGAAAGTGCCACAGAAACGCCGGAACCGTCCTCTGCCGGAGACAGATCAAAGCGGAAAACAACCGAACAGATTCCACAGTCACAGAAAAAGCATCAAAAAATGTCCCGGTCTTCCGGGGAAAAGAAGAGTTCCGGGGAAACGGATGTGAAAAAAGCGGAGAGGACAAGCGGCAGAACGGAAAAACAAAGCTATATTGTTCGAAAAGGGGACACGCTGTCGCAGATTGTTTGGAAACAGTATCACGATCTTTCTTATGAAAAGAAAGTGAAAAAGGCAAATGGCCTTAAAGATGCTGATGCAATTTATGAAGGGCAATGCCTTGTTCTGCCCAAATATAAAAAATAATAGTTAGCGTAATTAAGTTTTCGGAAAATTAAATATTGAAAAGGGCAGTTCCTTTGTATAAAGTTTTAAGTGACCAAAC
>CAKRHP010000014.1 GCA_934339135.1 uncultured Lachnospiraceae bacterium
GTTTTATATTATACCAGCCAGTGTCCGTTTAATGCGAAATATGTTCCGATTGTAGAAGAAGTTGCAAGAGAAAATGGTGTATCATTTCGGGCTGTTCATTTACAGAGTAAAGAAGAAGCACAGAATGCACCTACTCCGGTTACAACTTATGCATTGTTTTATGATGGGGCATATTTAACCAACGAGCAGATGAATGACAAGAAATTTTTGAAACTGTTATCAAAGTAAATGAAAAATAAATGGAGGAGGGAAAAAGGATGAAACTTTATTTCGGAAATACGGTGACAACAGTCACTACACTTATGATTTTATCGTTAGCAGGATTTGTTGGATATTCCATCAGTAATAGAGGAAATATAAATTTCTGGGGAAGGAGAAGTCTGTTTGTCCTGATATATGGTCTTGTGATATGTTGTTTTGCGGCTGCGAGAGATGGGCTGGACAAAACGATTCAGTATACGATAGACGGAAGCTGTGATCCCGGTATATTTTCACTTATGAGTATTCCAAATATCATTGGATGTGTTGGAGCGGCAATTATAATTATTGCTGCAATTGCAACACCGATCGCAAAATCGCAGCACATGCGTGAGATATGGTTTTATGTTATGTCCGGTGGAGTTGTATTGAAGGTTGCAGTTGTGGAAATTGCAAGACTTATCAGGTGAATATAGGAGGAAAATAGTGTGAATGCAATTACGAAGAACTGGATTTCGGAGGAGCAGATACAGCAAATGACAGATCGGGCGTTGGGACATCCGGTTGCAATAAAAAACATTAAGATATTATCCGGGGGATTTTTCAGTGCAGTATATCTGGTCGAAACAGCCGAAGAAAAAATGGTACTAAAGCTTGCTTCTGACACAGGAGTAAAGGTGATGCGTCATGAAGTGCAATATATTTCAACGGAAGCGGAAATGTTGAAATTATTTCAGGAACGGCTGGATATTCCGATGCCGGAATTGCTCTTTTATGATGACAGCAGAGATATATGCAATGTCCCATATTTCTTTATGAGTTATCTGGATGAAGTACCGTTGTGTGATGATCAGATGATCACGGATGCTCAGAGGGCAGAGGTGAAGAAGGAAATGGGAGAGATCACACGAAAGATCTGTTCCTTAAAGGCAGATATCTTTGGAGTCCCCAATATTCCGGAGAGTTATTGCAGGAAAAACAGTGATTTTATGAATCTGCTGTTTGACTGGCTGCTATGTGGTGCCGAAGAAAAGGAGATATCAATTCCCGGGATTACACCGGATGAACTTAAGAAACTGATACGAAAGTATGAAATGGAATTGGATGAAGTAACTGTCCCGGTTTATGTACATACCGATACCTGGGATGGAAATCTTATGATAAAAAACGGAAAGCTGACCGGACTTATTGATTATGCGGCAGTGTTATGGTCAGATCCGTTATTAAGCCATGATTTTCACGATTTTGGAGATGTGCCAAATCCATATTTTCTGCAGGGCTATGGCAAAACAGAATTTACCGGGAATGAAAAGATCCGTCTCCGGATCTATCGTATCTGGCAGCGTTTGGGAATGGTGGTGGAGCGGGGATACCGCGAATACGAAGATCCACATATGTATGACTGGGTGCTGGACGATTTTGCAAGGGAAGTAAAGAAACTGGAAAACGGAAATTTTTAATATAAGTTGGGGTATCTATGAAAGAAAATCGAAACAGGATATTTGTTGTCACTGTTATAGTTGTACTTCTGTTTATAGGGGTTGGATGTGCGGTGTCTTATGAAGGATACACAAAGAAAAAAGAAACTGTACGAAAAATGGGACAACAATCAGGGGGGCAGTCTGTTGCAAAAGAAATACCTGAAACGCCGATTCCTTCGGCTGCTACCTGGAGTATTGCAAAGCAAAGCGGACGGAAAGAAGATTTTGAAGCCTATTTTAAAAGAGATCTGGATGCATATACAAAGGAGCGAAATGTACCAAAGGGTAAAATGAAAAAGGTACATTATTATTCTAAGGTAATTGGGGAGAAGAGGGAGGTATATGTATATACCCCTCCCCAATATTCTAAGCATAAAAAATATCCGGTGCTTTATCTGCTTCATGGAATCGGTTGTGATGGATCACAATGGATCTCTATGAAAGCCGAAACTTATATTGCTATGTAGTGGTACCAGTGATTCTACCGTGGGAGATATTCCGGAGGGATATCATAATATATTAACGGAGAACCGGGTGGATCATATCTGGTATCTGTATCCGGATGGTGGTCACAGCTATGAGGTATGGCTCAGTGGCCTTATAAATCTTTTACTGAGGATGTAACATCTATCTCATCGATTTTCTTCTATCTCAGGCTGGAAATTGCGGATATCCTGTGCAATCTCTCCACTTAACAGAAGCATACAGATGAGGTTTGGAATTGCCATAAGTGCATTGGCAATATCCGAGAAATTCCAGACAAGGCTCAGTGTCTGTGTACAGCCAAGATATGCAACCAGGGAAAAGATCACTCTGTATACCATGTTGTACCGGTGTGTGCCAAGAAGGTATTCAAATGCTTTCTCTCCGTGATATTCCCAGCCGAGGATCGTGGAAAATGCAAACAGGGTAATACCGATCGTTACGAGCCAGCCGCCGCCGGAACCAAGCACTGTCTGGAAAGCTGCGATCGTAACATCAGAGCCGGTCAGCAGCTCGCCGTTTGCGTCTGTCATACCAAGCGCGCCGGAAGAAGCGATTGCCAGTCCGGTGATGGTGCAGACAACGATGGTATCCCAGAAGGTTCCGGTCATATTGATATATCCCTGACGTACCGGATTGTCGGTCGTGGCAGCCGCAGCGGTAATGGCAGCAGAACCCATACCTGCTTCGTTGGAAAATACACCGCGGGCAACACCGTATCTCATGGCATTCATCATAGAGGCGACAATCGTTCCACAAAGTCCGCCACCTGCTGCCTTCACAGAAAATGCCATTTTAAAGATCATGGAAATACCAGCCGGAAGGTTCGAAATATTACCTAAGATCACAATCATTCCACAGATTACATAGAAAATTGCCATGACCGGAACAACAACAGACGATACTTTTGAGATTGACTTGATTCCACCCACAATGATCAGAAGGGAGAGGATTGTGATGACAATTCCTGTAATCCCCACCGGCACATGAAATGTGGTCTTTAACGCTCCGGAAATGGAATTTCCCTGTGTCATATTTCCGATACCAAAGGATGCGATCACAGCAAATAAAGCAAAAAGCCATGCAAGAACAGCTCCGAGTGTTTTGTTTTTCAGCCCCTTTTTCATGGTATACATTGGGCCGCCGCTCATTTCGCCCTTTTCGTTTACTTCACGGTATTTGATGGCAAGCATACATTCACTGAACTTGGAGGTCAGTCCGAATGCAGCGGAGATCCACATCCATACGAGGGCTCCGGGACCACCGGAAACCATGGCGGTTGCAACACCGACAATATTTCCGGTACCGATCGTTGCCGCCAATGCGGTTGTCAGTGCGGAGAACGGGGAAACATCTCCTTCTCCACGGCTTTTAGTACGTGCCTCCTTGCTCAGGGTGCTCTTTAAGGCGTATCCTAAGTTTCTCCATGTTAAAAAACGTGTCCGGAAGGTCAGGAAAATTCCTGTTCCCACAAGGAGAACCAGCATCACCGGTCCCCAGACAAAATCATCTACCTTTGAAATAATCTCTGCAAATCTTTCCATAACATTTGCCCTCGCTTTTCTTAAATGTGTAGTAGCTTCAAAATACAAAAAGAGCGACGTTTGAACCACATCGCTCTTAAATATTATGAAACATTTATTAAATTATGCATATAGTAAACTGTTTTGCGGAAAATGTCAAGTCCCCTTGTAACCTGATTTTTCATTTTCTTGACACACCGGACAATCTATGGTAGTCTTTGATGCAGAAAAGGGAATGAGGTTCTCCCTCGATTTGATTCGAAACCGCTTATTAAGCTGATGACTTCTGTGCTTCACAGGGGTTACCGGCTTTTTTTGTATGAAAAATCACATGGAAACAGGAGGAATTATATGTTGTTACGGGCATACCAAACAGGAAAAAATATCATACGTTCCATAGCAGCCTCATTTTTGACCGGGGTGATCGTTGGAGCGATTGATGCCGTATTTGGAAGGGGACTATTGGCGATTTCTGATTTCCGCACGGAACATTTTACATATCTGATCCCGTTTTTACCCATAGCGGGACTTCTGATCGTATGGATGTATCAGTATTTCAGTGAGACAAGCACAAAGGGGATGACACTTGTCCTGGAAATGGGACAGGGAAAGCGAAAGGAAATTCCGCTGTTGTTAGCTCCACTTGTATTAGTTGGAACATGGATCACTCACCTGTTTGGAGGAAGTGCCGGAAGAGAGGGAGTGGCAGTTCAGATCGGAGCCGTTGTTTCCAGTCAGATCGAGCAACGGTTTCAGTTATGCGGTGACAAAAAGAAAATGCTGATCACCGGTATGGCAGCAGGCTTTGGCGGGTTGTTTCAGACACCTCTGGCAGCCGTTTTTTTTGCAATGGAGGTGATCACGGCAGGAAAAATGGAATATGGAGCACTTTTGAATTCTCTGGTGGCAGCCTATACCGCTTCTTATACCTCGCATTTTCTGGGACTTGCGAAGTTTGCCGTGCCGATTCGATCCGCCTTAAATATATCGCATCCCCGTGGGCTTGCTTTAGTAATTCTTTTCGGTGTGATCTTTGGATTGACAGGACGATTTTTTGCCGTATCATTAAAGTATGCCAAAGAAAAAATGAGTTATTATTTTGAAAATCCATATGCGAGGATCGGACTTGTGTCAATTCCGCTGGCGATTATTTTAACCCTTCTTTATCAGGGGCGATACAGCGGTCTTGGCACTGATCTGATCGCAGCCGCATTTGGAGGGCAGACAATCTTTGCATATGACTGGCTGCTTAAAATATTTTTGACAGTTTTGACACTTTCCATTGGGTTTCAGGGAGGCGAGGTGACCCCGCTTTTTTCCATTGGAGCTTCGCTTGGCGTAATTGTGGGGGAAGTTTTTGGGCTGCCGCCGGAGGTGTGTGCTGCTTTGGGATATACGGCCGTTTTTGGCAGTGCAACCAATACGCTGATGGCACCGGTGCTGATCGGTCTGGAGGTGTTTGGAGCAGACAATGCATTGGCGTTTGCTTTGGTGTGCACCGTGGCCTATCTTGTGAATGGAAACCGCTCTATTTATACGGCACAGCAGCTGGAATGTTAAGCAGTTATATATTACATGTGCGAAGTATGAGTTATAAATATTGAAATGAGGTTCGTGTATGAAAACAAGAGAAGAAGCATTGAAATATGGATTATCCCTGCCGGATACTTATCAGAATGCACCTTTTCATGATGATAACTGGCAGCTTGTCCGGGTAAAGAAAAGCAAAAAAGTTTTTTTGTGGACGTATGAGAGAGAAGGATATATTAACCTGAATGTAAAGACAGATCCGGAATGGAGAGATTTCTGGAGAAGTGCTTATGATGCAGTGATTCCGGGCTGGCACCAGAATAAGGAGCATTGGAACACGATCATACTGGATGGGAGCATTCCGGATCAGGACGTCAAACGGATGATCAGGGAAAGCTATGATCTGGTGTCAGACAGTCCTTCCAAACGGATCTATGAGGCGGTAAAAAGGATTCCCATGGGAAAGGTGGCAACATACAGTCAGGTGGCAGCCATGGCGGGAAATCCGAGAATGTGTCGTGCTGTGGGTAATGCGCTGCATCACAATCCCGATCCGGCAGGGATTCCATGCTACCGGGTAGTCAATGCTAAGGGAGAGTTGTCCGGAGCCTTCGCGTTTGGCGGGGCAGATGAGCAGAAGAAACGTCTGGAAGCAGACGGTATCCGGGTTGTGGACGGAAAAGTCGATCTGAAACAATATGGCTATCAGGGAAAGTAAACCATAATTATATGCCATCAATCCGGCAGACTTGGGATCAGCTCCACATAGACCTGATCAAAGGACTTCTTTAACTCCTCCCGGATCTCATTGCGAAGCTGCAGAAGGATCTTTGTGTTGATCAGATTGTTGTGGCTTGTCATATAGATCTCCACCCAGGTTTTGCGGCCGGTCTGGATCACATCAAGAAATTCGATATCATAATGAACTTTATCCATATGATGTTCTGCTACCTGACGGATCATATCCATAATTTCCTCCTCCGGTGCAAATAACACAAGACTTTTGAGGTTGGATATGATCATTTTGACCGGTTCCACCAGAAGCAGACATGCCATAACAATGGCAACCACCGGGTCAATATATGCGGCAAGCCGGGCATAGTCCGTGCGGTGAAGTACCATCTGCACAAAAAAGGCGATAGAAACGCCGAGACTGGAGATCACATCCAGCTTCCAGATATATATTTCCGCTTTGATGGTCAGGGAAGCATAACGCCGGCTGAAATAATGAAGCAGCAGATAAATGATCAGACATCCCAGACAGACAGCGAGTTCGAAGAATGCAATCCTGCCGCCATCCACCTGACGGCCGCCATGCAGGATGGCAAGAAAGTTATCCCAGACCAGCCGTACCGTGATGGCCAGAAGAACGCTGTATTTAATGACCACAAAAAGAGATTCCACCTGGGAAAATCCGTAAGGCCTTTTTTCGGTGACGGGCTTGTAGAGAAGAGGGACCAGCAGCAGAAAAGGACCGATCATGATCAGATCTGTCACATCAAAGATACAGTCCATCAACAGGGAATGGGATTTCGTCAGATATGCCATGATTCCCTCGGACAACATAAAAAGGATGCTGCCGATCAGGGAAATGTTCATGATCCTTTTTTCGTTTTTCATTTTACTTTCGTTTTTCACTTTTTAACCAGCCTCTCGCATGTTTTACTTTATTTTGATCTGTGTTTTATTTTTATGTTTTTCTTTTATAGATGTTTTTCGTATTTTCCGCCAATGCCAATGCCATCCTTTTCCACGATAAATGCGTGTTCGTCAATCTGACGGAGCTCACGGCGCAGGTGGGCACATTCGTATTTGGAAAGGATTGCCATTACCATGAAGGTCTTGCCCTCGGTATAGCCGCCTCTTGCTTCCCACCAGGTCGCATCCCGGTTAAAAGCATTTACGATATAGTCCATAATTTTTACCGGATTATTTTTGGTAAAGATCAGAACTTCTGTATTGATATTCTGGGTGTGGGCTTTATCAGTCATAAGCATACTGATTGCCGAATAAATAATACAGTAAATGGCGGTCTGTACGCCAAACAGGACAGCACAGATGCTATATATAACAGCGTTGACACAAAGAGAAATACGTCCCACACTGAAATTTTTAAAATGCTTCGTAAAGTACATTCCGATAATATCAAGCCCGCCACTGGAACCGCCTGCACGCAGAGCGATGCCGATGCCGGAGCCTGCGATGATGCCACCGATCATACTGGCTGTCAGTGGGTCTCCAACCAACGGAGTGGAAGGAATCGGCAGAAAACTCAGGAAGATCGTCTGGCTGATGACACAGATCAGGGTACGGACAAAAAAAGTCTTGCTTACGTAATACCAGGCAATAAAGCAGAGCGGGATATTGAGCAGCATATTGATGATGCCGGCAATATCGGTGGAGCCGGAAAATATGTGGAGATATTTTACCAGAAAGGTACGGATCAGCTGACTGATACCAAGCATTCCGCCATTGTAAAGGTCTGCCGGAACGATAAAAAAATTGATGCCGGCGGAAAATATCAGCATTCCGGCAACTGCCATCACCAATTTACCCCAAAGATCTTTTTGCCCCTGTTTCATAGACATCTCCTCCTTGTTCCGGGGATCTCCCTGTTGATAAGAGATTTGTTCGTGCATTATAGATTCATTATAACCCATATGGTTCCTGTTGAAAACCTTTCTTTGTTTTGGTAGAATAATAAATAGACTTGCAAGTAACTGGAAAACGTGAAAATGTCTGCATTCCGGTGCACCGAATGTGGACAGGAAAATGAGATGAAAAAGGTTCACTTTATGATCGGAGATCATACGTAAAGATGTGGGCCGGCATTATACGAATGAGTGCACGGAAAGAGGAGAGACATGGGCGGATTTTTTGGAGTAGCGTCAAAGCAGGACTGCGTATTTGATCTTTTTTTTGGAATTGATTACCATTCCCATCTGGGAACAAGACGAGGAGGAATGGCGGTATATAAGGATGGTACCTTTAACCGTTCGATCCACAATATCGAGAATGCACCGTTCCGGACAAAGTTTGATAAGGATGTACAGGAAATGAAGGGAGACATGGGCATTGGCTGTATTTCAGATTTTGAGCCACAGCCATTGATCATTCGTTCCCATCATGGTACTTATGCCATTACCACAGTCAGCAAGATCAATAATCAGAATGAGCTGGCACAGAAGCTGTTCGAACAGGGTCAGGCTCATTTTCTGGAGATGAGTGGTGGAGATATCAATGCGACAGAGCTTGTGGCGGCACTGATCAACCAGAAGGAAAATCTGATCGAGGGCATTCAGTATGCGCTGGAGCAGGTAGATGGCTCCCTGTCTCTTTTGCTGATGACTCCGGCAGGTATTTATGCAGCCAGAGATAAATACGGCAGAACGCCGATCGTGATCGGAAAGAACGAGCAGGGATTTTGTGCGACCTTTGAGAGCTTTGCTTATAAAAATCTCGGATATGAGGATTATAAGGAGCTGGGACCGGGAGAGATTGATGTTATTACATCGGAGCAGTGTCTGACTTTGGTACATCCCGGCAAGGAGATGAAGATATGTACCTTTCTCTGGGTATATTATGGCTATCCGGCAAGCTCCTATGAGGGGATCAGCGTTGAGCGGATGCGTTACAACTGTGGGGCCAAAATGGCAGCCAGAGATAATGTAAAGCCGGATATTGTTGCGGGTGTTCCGGACTCCGGTGTAGCACATGCCATCGGTTATGCCAATGCCTCCGGGATTCCGTTTTCCAGACCGTTTATCAAGTATACACCGACCTGGCCGCGTTCCTTTATGCCAACGATCCAGAGCCGTCGTAATCTGATCGCCAAGATGAAGTTGTTGGCAGTACAGGATCTGATCAAGGACAAAAGCCTGCTGCTTATTGATGATTCCATTGTCCGCGGCACACAGCTTCGTGAGACAACAGAGTTCTTATATCAGAGTGGAGCAAAGGAAGTACATATCCGTCCGGCATGTCCGCCGCTTGTATATGGCTGTAAATATCTGAATTTTTCCCGTTCTTCTTCGGAGATGGATCTCATCACCAGACGCGTGATCGAGAGACTGGAGGGCACAGAGGTGACAGACGAGATCCTGCAGGAGTATACCGATCCGGAGTCTCCGAAGTATGAACAGATGGTCGAGGAGATCCGCAAGGAGCTCAACTTTACATCACTTCGCTTTAACCGTCTGGATGATATGCTGGATGCTGTGGAGATTGACCGCTGCAAGCTTTGTACTTACTGCTGGGACGGCAAGGAATAAGTCATTCGGTTAATTATTATATCATTTTCAAAGTGTAGGGAGTCGTATGAAGTTTTTTGTTTGCATACGACTCCCTACACTTTCGGGTAGTTTACGAATCTTCGATTTGAACATATGATGAATATAGTCATAAAATGATGAATTTCATAGAATGATGGAGGAGACGTATGAAAAATCGGGATAATGAGTTTTTTGTGGAGGAAAAGCTGGATAAACTGGTGGAGAAGGGAGATCTCGATACCCTGAAGGATCAGATGGGAAGGATTCTGGCTTCCCCATGCTGCCTTAATGGTTTTAGGCACTGCAGAAAATATCTGGAGGTGTTCTCAGAGGAGGACATTATCCAGACCCCTTATCTTGCCACAGCGGCGGCTGTTATTTGTGCAATCTATGGCGATCTGGATAAGGCGGAGCATTTTGCTGCATATGTAGAGGATATTCCGTTAATGAAGCTGCATCTGGATATTCTGATTCCGGGAACGGACCGTAAGAAGGCAGAACGTGCAGCGGTCAGGCTGGCTCAGATACAGGAGTCTCAGGGGATTCTTCCGAATCTTCCGGTGGCTGCGGGTAGAATTACCTTGATCAATGGATTCCGTGATCTGACCCCTTATAGTTCCCTGATTCATGATCGTAGAGCGCAGGTAAAGAAATGGGTCAAACAGTTTTACGGAGAAAGCGCCGTGGGAATTGCGGAGATTACCTATGCGGAAGTGTGTTATCAAAGGGATGAGTGTTTTGAAGCAATCACCACACTGGTAGGAATCATTCCCTTTATTGAGAGGGAAGGAGAGATTTCCGTTCTGTTTGTGGCACTGATCCTGCAGATGAAGATTATGATCGCCACGGGGCAGATTGCCGTTGTATATCCTATATTGGATGATATTTATCAGAGACTGTATAAGGAGAAAAGCCGCTGGCTGTTGGAAAATTTCAGTGCTGTAAAGGCATGGAGCCTGATGTACGATGGTGATGTCGGCACGGTGGAGGAGTGGATGGAAAAGGAGGCTCCCAGTGAGTTCGGAGAGCTTTGTATGCTGGATACATACAAGTATATGGTCAAAATGAGAGCGTATATTCTGGAAGGAAAGTATCTGGCGATGCTGTCTCTGGCAGAATATCTCAGAAAGCCTCTGGAGCAGGGAGACCGTGTGATGGATCTGTGTGAAATGAACCTGCTTTGTACCATTGCATATTTTCTGGAAGGAAATACGGCAGAGGCATATGCTATGCTTGATCAGACACTGCCTGTGATCCGGGAACGGCGGTTTGACCGGCTGGTGGCGGATGAAGGGGAGAAAATCTATTTTATACTCCGCAGTTACAAGGAAGAACGACAATTAAAAGAAGAATATCTGGACAGGCTGATCCTTCTTTCGAAAAAAATGGCATTGCTGTATCCGGATTATTTGAGAAAATTACAGGAGGATTATCCTCCGCTGACAGAAACTGAAAAAGAAATCCTATGTCTGATGGCTGATGAAAGATCCAATGCAGAAATCGCAGATTTTATGGATGTCAGTATCAATACCGTTAAATTTCATGCAAAAAATATATATACCAAGCTGAAGGTGAAGAACAGGCAGCAGGCCGTTCGTGTCGCAAAAGAAAACAGATTGTTTTAGGTGCGGCAGCATTCGGAGAACATTGCATATCAGAGAATGTGAAGGGAATGAGAGGAGAGGTTTGGTATGAAAAGAGTATTATTTATTGCAGATATGAACGAAATTGTAAAAAACATGAATGAGGAGCTGCTGCCCTTTTTCCGGGTGCAGTTAAGTAATGCAGAGCAGGAGATGACAGAAAAACTGCTCCACATTTATCAGCCGGATATTATACTGGTATTTTTGAATCAGTTGAAAACAGCGCAGATGCAGGAATTGAAAATAGTTCTGGAAAAAAATGAAAAGCTGCCGGTGGTTATGGTGGGCAGCATGTATGAATTCCGGGAATATGGTTTTGAAGCCGGCAATGTAAAAAATATCAGACGGCTTGTACGTCCGGTAGGAAATCAGGAGGTGATCCGTCTTCTGTGTGAAATCCTTGTGCTGGACTATAAGGATTACGAGGGGGCTCTGGAGGAGAAGGAGGATCGCAGAAAGCATATTCTTTTTGTAGATGATAATCCCCTTCTTTTGCGGAGTATGAAAACACTGGTCGGAAATAAATACCGTGTATCCATTGCGGTCTCTGCATCCCAGGCTTTTGAACTGATGCAGAAGGACCGGCCGGATCTGATATTCTTAGATTGCGAGATGCCGGTGATCGACGGGAAGATGATGCTGCAGATGATGCGGGCAAAACCGGAATATGCAGAAATGCCGGTTGTTTTCCTTTCGGGAATCGCGGAGAAGGAATATATCAAAAAGACACTGCTGTTAAAACCGGCGGATTATGTGTTAAAACCTGCAAAACAGGAACGGATCTTTGATGTGTTGGAGAAGCATTTAGGATAGGGATATAAGAAATATTATGGGGGCTGTGATATTTTTGGGTGGGAAGCTTGGGATGACAAAAAGTTTCATTAGCATAAATGAAACGTGAATAAATTTCATTCTTAAAGTTAAAAAAACTATTGACAAGCAAAAAACAAAGTGGTATCTTTTTTCTCGAACAAAAACAAATTCGATGAACAGAACAGGGTTTTCTTGATCGGAACGCATTACAGAGAGCTGCCGGCCGGTGCGAGACAGCATGCAGATGAGAAAGCTATCCTCTGTGAGAAGTGCACTGAAATGGCAGTTTTATTGCGACGGTAGGTGTCACCGGGATTCTCCCGTTACAGAGAAGCTTATTGAGGGCATATCATTGACGGATACGCTGAGGGATAAGGCAGAGAGGTCGCGTGAAGCGGCAAATAAAGTGGTACCGCGGAAGAATATCAGCTTTCGTCTTTAAATAAAATGTTAGGAGCATTTTGTTTGGGACGGAAGCTTTTTTCATTTTGAGAAAAGAAACAGTTACTCGAAATGAAAGATTTCGTGGTCAGACAGCACAGGAACACATCAAAGGAGGAATTCAAATGAATGGATTAGTAATCGTGTTGATCAGTATTGTTGCTCTTGGTGCGGGTTATCTTTTCTATGGAAGATGGCTTGCCAGAAAGTGGGGACTGGACGAGAAGGCAAAGACGCCGGCGTATCAGTTCGAGGATGGAGAGGATTATGTACCATCTTCTAAATTTACCGTATTTTCCCATCAATTTTCATCCATCGCCGGAGCGGGACCTGTCACGGGACCAATTCTTGCATCCGTGTTTGGATGGGTACCGGTTTTGTTATGGCTGATCATCGGCGGTCTTTTCTTCGGAGCTGTTCAGGATTTCGGTTCCCTGTACGCTTCCGTTAAGAACGAAGGAAAGTCCATGGGTATGATCATTGAGAAATATATTGGTAAGGCAGGTAGAAAGCTGTTTATGCTGTTCTGCTGGTTATTCACTCTGCTGGTCATCGCAGCATTTACCGATATGGTTGCAGGTACTTTCGTAGGGAAAGGCCTGGAGGATAGCTCTGTTGCTTATGCAAATTCAGCAGCAGCTTCCATCTCTATGCTGTTTATTCTTGTGGCAGTTGTATTTGGACTGATCCAGAAAAAGGTTGGAAAGATGAATGAGATCGTGAAAGCAGTCGTAGCGATCGCACTTCTGGTTGTGATGTTTGCAATCGGTATGCACCTTCCAATCTATCAGACAAAGTCAGCATGGATCTACATCATCATGGTTTATCTGTTCTTAGCATCCGTTATGCCAATGTGGCTTCTGATGCAGCCTAGAGATTATATGACAACCTTTATGCTGTTAGGTATGATCATCGGTGCTGTTGTTGGTGTTCTTTTTGCACATCCAACCATGAAGCTGAATGCATACAATGGATTTAATGTTGGCGGAAGCAGTCTTTTCCCAACATTGTTTGTAACCATCGCCTGTGGTGCGGTATCCGGTTTCCACAGCCTCGTTTCTTCCGGGACATCATCAAAAACCGTCAGCAATGAAAAGGATATGCCAATGATCGGTTATGGTGCCATGATCGTAGAATCCCTTCTGGGTGTTGTTGCACTGGTTGTTGTAGGTGCCGTTGCCGTCAATGGTACAAAACCGGATGGTACACCATTTGCAATTTTCTCAGCCGGTGTTGCAGGCTTCCTTGAGAAAATGGGAGTACCGGTACAGCTTGCAACTGTATTTATGACAATGTGTGTCTCTGCTCTGGCACTGACCTCTCTGGATTCGGTAGCCCGTATCGGCAGAATGTCTTTCCAGGAGCTGTTCCTTGGAGATACTACAGATACCGCAAAGATGACTCCGGCACAGAAGGTTCTGACCAATAAATATTTTGCAACCGTCATTACACTATTCTTTGGATATCTGCTCACATTAGGTGGTTACAACAATGTATGGCCGCTGTTTGGTTCCGCTAACCAGCTTCTTGCCGCCCTTGTGCTGATCGCATTGTCTGTATTCTTAAAGACGACAGGGAGAACAGGCTGGACACTTTATGTACCAATGTTTGTTATGCTGGCAGTTACCTTTACCGCACTGGTTCAGAAGACCATTGCTCTGGTAGCCAATATCTCTGCCGGTCAGGCAACCTTCCTGGTAGACGGTCTTCAGCTTATCGTAGCGATCCTGTTAATGGTACTTGGTGTTCTCGTAGCATTCAGCTGCTTTAGAAAGCTTAGTGAGATTCATTCAAAGCAGGATGCAGCAGAGTAAACTGATTTTTGTGAAAGGTAATAAGCCCCTCATCCCGCATTTTTCCAAGCTCTTTGGAAAGGGCACTCCGGTCCAGATTCAGATAATCGGCCATCTGCTGGCGGTTAAACGGAATCTGGAAGCTGGAACTGCCGGCCTTTCCGGCCTGGGAGGAAAGGTAAGTAAGTAACCGCTCCCGTATGGTTTTCGGACTGGTACAGAAAATGCGGTGGGAGAGGGTAAGATTTTTTCGTATGGAAATGCTGAGCATATTGCTCAGCATTTTTTGATGCCAGGAATATCTTGCAAGAGCGGAATCGTGGAGAAATTCCATATCCATAAAAAGAATGCGGCAGTCACTGGCAGCAACTACATCCACCATCATAGGCTCCCGGCAGAGGGAATATGTTTCGGCAAAAACACCTCCGGCCCCTACATTGCTCAAAAGACTGGTATTTCCCCAGAAATCCGTGGTTTCGATATGCACACTGCCGGAAAGGACAATGCCTGTCTCGGTGACAAGATCTCCGAAATGAAATATGATGGTACTTTTTTTGATGTTTTTTTCATGAATCCGTGTATGCTGTTTTAATGCTTCCAGTTCTGCCTCGGAAAGACTGACGAAGATGGGGTGTATCATATTTTTCATAAGGTTATCTCCTTTCTGCGTTTTGGAATGCTCCGGTATGGCATATGCCGGAGGATGAAATTGTTCATTAAGATTCTCTGGTGGTGTTGCGGTAACTGGTCGGTGTGGAACCTGTGTATCGTTTAAATTCTTTGCAGAAATAGTTTAGATTATGAAATCCCACATGTTCACTGATCTCAGATATAGTCAGAGTGGAATGTGCAAGAAGTTCACAGGCATGGCGGAGACGTACCTGGGTCACAAATGCCATGGGACGGGTGTTTAAACATTCCCGAAACATGCGGCACAGATGCTGCGGTGAGACATGAAGCTGTTCACAGAGCATAGTCTGTGTGATCTCTGAAGCAAAATGATGCTCAATATATTCGATCAATGGTGTCAACCGACGGCGGTACTGTGCCGACTTTGGTGAGGAATGCTCCTTGTACTGGCGGTAAAATTCAAAAATAAATTCATAAGTATAGGAAGCGGAGAAAAAGATGCTCTCTTTCGTATTGATCTGGAAAGCCATATGGATCTTGTTATGTATTTCATCAAGAGCACCCAGATTGGTGATGGGAAAGATCCGGCATCGGTCAAAGCCAAACTCCTTTAAAAGTGTAAGTGTGCCGTCTCCATAAGGTACAAACCACCGCACATCCCAGACATCCTCCGTAACCGCCTCATAATAATGAGGTACATTGGCGGGAAGAAAAACAATGGAATGCTCCGGGATGCTCCAAGTTTTACCTTCGGTAATGAGTTTTCCCCTTCCTTTATTGCTGTATAAAAACTGAGGATAGGGATATCCGTTTTCACGGGGGGTCGGATACTGCCAAAGATGCATTCCGACGCTGATCGTATAAAAAGGTAGGTGCTTTACCGGTGTGATATCCGGATAGCAGATAAACCACATAAATGTTTCCTCCTAAAATTATGTTCATTTTGTTCAATTCTGATAATATCATTAATTGTACTGAATATCAAATATATGTAAGATTGATATATGATCAAAGGGAAAAATTGTGAAAAGGAGGATGTAACATGAAAGGAACACTGTTTCGTAAAATTGGGGTTGGAATCATAAGTCTTTCCATGCTGGTGAGCAGTTTGCCGGCACGAGGGTATGTCTGTGCCAAAGTACAGAATGCTATGGAAAATAAGGAGGTTTGCACGGTAAACAATAAGAATGCCGCTGCAGAAAAAACAGGCTCTATTGTTTTGAACGGCGATGATATCCGGACAAACAATGTCCGTGGCCTGACCTACAAAGGCTTTGGTCTGCTCAGTGCCAATTCTACCAGTGATCTTTTGATGGATTATAAGGCACAGAATCCGGAGGCGTATGCCAAATTGTTACAGTATTTGTTTGGTGGAGAACATCCTATTATGACTCATGTCAAATTGGAAATGGGAAATGACCGTAATAATTCTACCGGTGCAGAAGCTTCCACCAAAAGAAGCCGGTATGAGATGACAAATGTTCTGCGAAATCCGGGATGGCAGCTGGCTGCAGATGCAAAAAAGATAAACCCGGATGTTAAGGTAAGTATCCTGCGGTGGAATGCTCCGGCGTGGGTATCATCCATAGAGGATGTGTATAAATGGTATAAAGCAGCGATACTGGCGGCATATCGTCAGTATGGTTATATGGTGGATTACCTCAATCCCAATGTGAATGAAGGATGGAATAAAAAGACTGATGTGGATTACACTAAAAAATTTGCGGCATGGATTGCATCAGAAAATGAAAAGACTATTACGGATGATACTGCCCGTTCTCTTTTTCAGAAGATCAAGCTGATCGTATCGGATGAGGCAATCAGTATTTCTGCGAATATTGCGAATACCATGAAGAAGGATGGAGGATTTTATCATGCGGTGGATGTGGTAGGATATCATTATACACCGATGGATGATACAAATAATGGAATGAAATGGCTGGCGGAAATTGCGGATAAGGAGGTCTGGAACAGTGAAGCACAGGCGGTATTTTCCAATTCCGCATTCCGGCCATCCAATAATGTAAAGGATCCGAATACCGAAGGAACCGGGATCGGTGGTACGGGAAGTGCACTGGAAATGGGAAATACCTTTATTAAGGGATTTGTGAAATCAAGGAGAACCCATGTGATCTATCAGCCGGCGATCGGTTCCTTTTATGAGGGCGGACAGTTTTCTTTTAAAGAGCTGGTGAGTGCCAGAGATCCATGGTCCGGATGGATTCATTATGATGCGGGACTGCTTGTCTTGGCACATCTGAGTAAATTTGCTGTGACAGGCTGGGAAAATGAGGACAACACAGCTGGAATCTGGAGAGCAGTTCCGGAGGCAAGTAAATCCACAGCTTCCGGAACAAATCCAGTCAACGGAAGAAAAGGCGGAGAGAATTATATGACGCTGGCAGCACCGTCGAAGGATGCCTTTTCTTCTTTGATTGTGAATGACAGTGAATATCCGATGTCCTATGACATTCAGGTGAAAAACATGAAGCTGCCGCAGGATCAGAAGCTGTATGTATGGGAGACCAGAGCAGCAGAAAAGGGGAGTTTTAACGAAAATTATATGAAATGTCTTGGTGGGGTATGTGCTGATGGAGACGGAATTTATACGGTAAAAGTGAAGCCTTATTCTGTTGTGACGGTAACAACTATGGATGTGGAAAAGAATCCGGAATATACTCAGGAGCTGCCGGTGGAGGGCGAAAGAACTGTTCTTGATACCGACGAGACAGGAGATTGTCAGAATACGGAAAATGGTATTTTGTATGCCGATGATTTTGAGTATACCAATAAAAACGTGGATGTTTTGGATGGAAAAGGTGGTCTTACCGGGGAGAAAGAGGATTATATTCAGTCACGTGGTGGTGATGATGGAGCAATGGCACGTTACACCAATACGATCAACGGAGCGTTTGAGGCATATAAAACACCGGATGGCAACCGCGTACTCAGACAGCAGTTGGATCAGAAGGAAAACGGAGTGGGAAAAAGCTGGAATGACGGGGATGCCGTGACTCTGCTGGGAGATTTCCGGTGGTGCAATTATACTGCTTCCGTTGATGTATTATTTGAAAATGATGCTGAAAAGTCTTATGGTTCCGTGGCGATCCGCCAGACAGGAGGTTCCCAGAATCTGGAGAAAAGTGCCGGATATACTTTACGCGTCGGTGCAGATGGTGCATGGAAGCTTTATCGGAAAGATACAGAGGTGATGTCTGGAAATGTATCTGATGATGCGGGATTTAAAAAGGGCACCAATGTATGGAACAATTTGAAATTACAGGGGGCAGGAGCAACCATCCGGGCATATGTTAATAACCATCTGATTGCGGAATACAAGGATGAGAACCCTATCACATCCGGAAGGATCGGTCTGGGTTCTGCTTATACCCATACGGAGTTTGATCATCTTAAGGTGATGAAGATCAAGGGGTATGTTCCATATTATACAGAGCTGTTAGACAATATGGAAACCTATGATCTGTCTGCGGACAAAAAAGAAAAGCTGGTTTATCAGGGGAACTGGAGCCATGCAAACGGAAAAGGAATGTATGTTTATCAGCGGAGTCTGTCGGAGACAAGGGAGGCGGGAGCCTCACTGACATACCGTTTTACCGGTACCGGAATAGAGATATTGTCCGGGACGGATAAGGATGGCATTGTAAAGATTGACGTGGATGGAACTACCGTGGCAGATAATCGGGCACTGCAGAAGGCAGATAATATGAATATGACCTGTGCCGTAACAGGTCTGGAGTATCAGGAGCATACAGTGACCTTTACATTAAAGAAGGGTATCTTTTCTGTAGACATGGTTGGTGTATTGGGAGACAACTGCACACTGGAGGACGAAAATACCGTATCCGGAAACTGGAAAGATGAACGGACGAAGGATCCGGATGTACTTCCGACCGAAACGCCGGTACCACAGGGGGATCAGGAAGTAAGTATTCCGGATGTTCTTTCGACACCAGAACCTACCGTGCCACCGCTTGCGGATTGGACTCCTGCACCGACAGCTTCCGAGACACCGACGGCTTCCGAGACACCGGCGGCTTCCGAGACACCGGCGGCTTCCGAGACACCGCCAGCTTCTGTGAAACCGGATCAGACTGTGCCGGCAGATTCCGTAAAAACGGATCAGACACCACAGCCATCGGTTTCGGCCGGAGTGGCATCGGTACCACAGGATAATTCTTCCGTAAAGGGAACATTGGTGAAGGATGATAACGCAGTTTACCGCATTATCAATGAAAAGAACAAGACAGCAGCACTGGTACGGTTTAACAATAAAACAGCCAAAAAGGCAGTGATTCCGGCAGTGGTCAAAGGATATCGTGGTGGAAAGAAAATATCTTATCAGATCACTGCGGTAGATACGAAAGCGTTTGCCGGCTGTAAAAATCTCAAAAAGATACAGATCCGGTCAAAGCAGCTTCGGAAGATTGGGAAAAATGCCTTTCGGGGAATTCACAGGAAAGCAGTCTTTACTTTGCCGTCCTCCTGTGGGAAAAAGTACAAAAAATTATTTACCGCTAAAACCGGGTATCAGAAGAAAACCATGAAGCTGAAGTTTTAGCAGATTTTTGACACATCCTTCATTTCCATATATAATGGAGAGAAAGCACGATTCAGACGAAGACAGATGAAAAGGGATGAACGGCAGCCGAAGGTGTTTGGATGACCGAAGGTGCTTTGGAATGGAGGAGACAAGACGATATGAAACAGGTTATTTTGACCGGAGACCGTCCGACGGGGCGGCTTCATGTAGGACATTATGTAGGTTCCCTGAAGGAGCGTGTGAGATTACAGGACTCAGGAGACTATGACGAAATTTATATTATGATCGCAGACGCACAGGCACTTACTGACAATGCAGAACATCCGGAAAAGGTGCGGAGCAATATTATGCAGGTTGCATTGGATTATCTGGCATGTGGACTGGATCCGGAGAAGTCAACGATCTTTATTCAGTCCATGGTGCCGGAGCTTACTGAACTGACCTTTTATTATATGAATCTGGTAACGGTGGCAAGAGTGCAGAGAAACCCAACGGTGAAGGCTGAGATCAAAATGAGAAACTTTGAAGCAAGTATTCCGGTAGGATTCTTCTGTTATCCGATCAGTCAGGCAGCAGATATCACGGCATTCCGTGCCACGGTTGTTCCGGCGGGAGAAGATCAGATGCCGATGGTTGAGCAGTGTAAGGAGATCGTGCATAAATTCAATTCCGTGTATGGTGAGACACTGACCGATCCGAAGATCGTTCTTCCGGACAATTCCGCATGCCTGCGTCTGCCGGGTATCGATGGTAAGGCAAAGATGAGCAAGTCTCTTGGCAACTGCATCTATCTGTCCGAGGAACCGGAGGACATTAGGAAAAAGGTAATGTCTATGTACACCGATCCAAATCATATCCGTGTGGAGGATCCGGGACAGATCGAAGGCAACACCGTATTTACTTATCTGGATGCATTTTGCAAGCCGGAGTATTTCGAGGAATTCCTTCCGGATTATAAGAGCCTTGACGAGTTAAAGGAGCACTACAGCCGTGGTGGCCTGGGAGATGTTAAGGTCAAAAAATTCTTAAATAATGTCATGCAGGCAGAACTGGCACCGATCCGTGAACGTCGTCAGATGTGGGAGAAGCGTCTGCCGGATGTTTATGATATTCTCAAAGAGGGAAGCAAAAAGGCAGAAGCCGTTGCAGCACAGACCCTTGCAGATGTACGCCATGCAATGCGGATCGACTATTTTGTCAACGACAACCTGTTAAAGTGATATCGCAGATCTTGCGGTTGCATTAAATACCTGCCAGATCAAGACAGGTGCTCCAAGCCGTTCCGAGCGTGTGGCTAAGTACAACCAGCTTCTGCGTATTGAGGAAGAGCTGGGAGACAGCGCCGTATATCCTGGTATGGATGCGTTCCATGTAAAATAATTAATAACATAAATCACTTGATAACATCATACTCCTTAGAGCCTGTGCTGTGTTAATCTGCAGCACAGGCTTTTTCTGCGTATTATCCAACTATCATTTATATAGCTTCTGTGATAAAATAATTGGGAGAAATCATCGCAAAGAAAAAGTGAAAAAAACGGAAAGATTTTGCAACCATGTTTGTATTATAATAAAAAATGTCAAAAAATGACAAGAGATAAAACTGAAGTTGGTGGATTATGAAAGTAAATGGGAGAGAACGCTGTATAGGCTGTATGAAGCTGTTGAACGCAGAGGGAAAATGTCCTCATTGCGGTTTTGTACAGGATGGTTATGAGCCGATTCCGCGCTGTCTGCGGCCGGGAACATATCTGAAGGAACGATATATGCTTGGACGTGTGCTGGGAGAGGGAAGCTTTGGTATCAGTTATATAGCCTGGGACTGTCTGTTGGATACTGTGGTAGCGATCAAAGAATATTTTCCGGCCAGCCTCGTCAGCAGACATATCAGTGAAGACGGGGATCGAAATGTTTACATATATGAGAAGGCAGAGAAACAAAAATATCAGGAAAGTCTGGAAAAATATCTTCAGGAAGCCAAAAGTCTGTCAGCATATTATGATCTGGATGGCATTGTTTCGGTAAGAGATTTTTTTTATGAGAATAACACAGCTTATATCATTATGGGATATGTGGATGGTGTCAGTGTTAAGGAATATGTAGAAAAAAATGGTCCGATCGAGGGAGAGAAGCTTTTACATATGCTGGAGCCGGTGATCTGTTCTCTGATGAAAGTTCATCAGACAGGAGTGCTTCACCGGGATATCAGTCCGGATAATATTCTGCTTACGCGGGATGAACGGCTTGTTTTGATCGATTTTGGGGCTGCCCGCAGAGAAAATATCAATATGACGAGAAGCATGACTGTTGTATTTAAACGGGGATTTTCTCCGGAGGAGCAGTATCGGACCAGAGGGCGGCAGGGGGCATGGACGGATGTATATGCATTGTGTGCCACAGTCTACTATGCTCTGACAGGAAAGGCGCCGGATGAATCGATCCAGAGAATGCTGGAGGATGATATGCCATCTCTGATGGATATGCCGGAGCTGTCATTGAGCCTGTCCCAGAAAAAGGCATTAATGAAAGGGCTTACCGTAGATTTTCATCACCGATACCAGACGATGGATGAGTTGTATCGTGGATTATATCAGGAAGAAGAAAAAAGCTTCTTTATCAGCCGCCGTTGGAAAGTGGCTGGTGTGACCGCCGGCATTGTTGTTCTGACTGCGGCGGCAGCGTTTCAGATTCCGGGGATCCGGAGAAATAAAACAATGCCAAAGGCACCGGCGGCTGTGGTACAGACGACAGAAGCTGCTGTGACGGCAGTGCCTTTTACTACCGGGATACAGGAATATAAGATGGGCAGCTTCACAGGAATGAAAAAGAAAGCGGCAGCCAGAAAGCTGAGAGAGCAGGACGGATCCATTTCGATACGGTGGGTTTATAAATACAATAATAAAGTAAAGAAGGGAAGAATTATCTCCCAGAGTATTTCCAGGGGGACGAGGTATGCAGAAGGAGCTTATCAAAAAATAGTATTTACAGTAAGTAAAGGGAAAAAGAAGGTTTCCGTGCCGGTAAAGACAAATGCGCCGGCAACTGCTGTACCGCATAATAATACCTCTGTTCCGTCCCAAAACACATCAGGGAAAAACAGCATAGAATTTGAGGGAGCGATACCATAAAGATAAAACAAGGAGAAAACAATGGGAACCCATAGAAAAACATTTACCATGGCATTACAAAAAATAAAACGGGATAAACATTTTGAGGATTTTGCAGATTTTATCATGGACAAACTGGATATTCCGAAGGAAGAGGAAATGACTGCAGAAATGAGGAGAAGTGCGTATCGGGCATTTCGGGCAAGAACCGGTAAGGAAGACTTTGCAACGCTTCCGACGATTCGGAAATGGTTTGGGATCGGAGGCAGAGCCGTGCCGGACCGGGAACAGGTATATCAGATCTGCATGGCGATGGGACTGTCCATGGAGGATTGTCAGGAATACCTTGTTTATGGGATTCATGAACCGGCATTTCAGGTGAATGATTATCGGGAAGTGATATTGGTTTATGGTCTTGAAAATCATAAAAATTACCGGGAATGTCAGGAAATGATCCGGGATTTTGAAGAAGGATTAAGTCATGTACTTACCTTTGAGCAGACCTGTGGAACGCAGACCCTGATGGGAGAATTTCAGGGAAGAAAAAATCTCCCATGGGAAGAATTTCGGGAATGGATGATGGAAAATGCTGCCAGTTTTAAAGGCTATAGTAAAACAACACTGGACTATTTTCGAAAATATAAAAAGCTTATTCTGCAGTATGCCAAAAAGGATGCTCAGGAGGAGCTGGAACGCCTGTTGTCGGAAACGAATTATGCTGTGTGGTGTCAGAGAAGGCTGTTAAATCCACAGAACTATCAGAAAAATGCCCGCAAATATGTGAATGCACAGTCGAAGGGAAACAAGAGCACTATGTCGGATGGCCTGAAGGCAAGTATTACAGAGCTTTGTTCCCTGGCATATACGCAAAAGGAGTCGAATGCAAGACTTTTGTCGGAGGTGTTTCAGTCTGAAGGAGAGGGAGCCGAGGAGACACCAAAGTTTCCGTCTGTTCATTCTATGACGGAGAAGCATCTGTCGGATCTGTTGAATGTACCCCTTCATAAGGAACGTTTTTTCCGGACCAGACAGGCAGAGCTGGTTCTTGCCGGGCTTGACGATGAGGAGGCGTGTCCGGCGTGGATCGTACAGCTGCAGCAGGAATACGGACGTAGCCCTTTGAGCTTGAAAACGGCAGGAGAGGCAAAAAAATGGCTGACGCAATATCGACGGGAAAACAAGCGCCGGTGTCTGCAGATTCAGAGAGACGATATTCTTCCTCTGATCATGTATGTGGCGCAACACAGATATCTTGATACCATTGGGCAGGATATGTCCGCATACAGACAGAAGGATGCACTGGAGATGTTTCAGGTGCTGGCAGATTCCACGTTGGCTGCATGTAATATGAGCCGTTTAAATCAGAAATATGAACTGGATGCCGTTTTATGTGCATGCTATCAGCCGGAAGAAATGTTTGGTTATGCGGAATTGTTGGAATC
This sequence comes from uncultured Lachnospiraceae bacterium, assembly GCA_934339135.1. GTDB lineage: Bacteria > Bacillota > Clostridia > Lachnospirales > Lachnospiraceae > Jutongia. The sequence goes on from CAKRHP010000014.1 coordinate 23,917, forward strand.
AAGTCATTAGTCGAAGGATTTTTTCAATAAAAAGCGTATAAAACGGTCCGGGGCAGGGTGTCATTGACAAAGCTTCAGGAATGTGTATAATTTTAGCAGAAATTTGAAAGGGAATTTCAGGAATATATCGTATGGGTAAATGAAAGGAAGAAATAATCATGAACGCAAGTGTAGCAATTCAGGTATTACCAAACGTAACAGATGATGAGGAAGTGATCCGTATTGTAGATGAGGTGATCGCTTATATTAAAAGCTTTGGACTTTCTACATCTGTAGGACCATTTGAAACAACCATAGAAGGAGATTATGATCAACTCATGGAGATCGTGGCAGGATGTCAGAAGGTTGCGATCGCAGCAGGCGGATGTGATCAGATTTCTACTTATGTCAAGATTGTATACAAACCGGAGGGTGAGGTACTGAGTATTGAAAAGAAAGTTACAAAGCATCACTAATGCATTGATTCCGGCACAGTTGTCAGGAGGCATGCGCCAGAGAGCGGCACTGCTGCGGACGTATCTGCGATGGCTATATCTCAGCCTTGCGATTGTTATACAAAGTCTTTTCTATCTCCGGCCGGATCGTCAGGAATGCTGCAAGCACCTCCGGATCAAAATGAGAGCCGGAGGATTCTTCCAGAATACGGAATGCCTGATCGGCGGAGTAGGCTTCTTTGTAGATCCGCTTGCTGGTAAGGGCATCGAAGACATCCACGATCGCCATGATCCTGGCACACAGAGGAATTTCTTCTCCGCACAGGTGGCACGGATAACCGCTGCCATCCCATTTCTCATGATGGAATAATGCCATATCATGGGCAATCTGGAGATAGTCATTGTCTTCGATATTTGTCAGAGTGTCACGGATGATCTCACTGCCCTCCAGAGCATGGCATTTGATCTTTTCAAATTCGTCATTATCCAGTCTGCCCGGCTTATTTAAGATCACATCGGAGACTTTGATCTTGCCAATATCATGCAGAGGAGCTGCCTTATACATTAATGTCTGATAATCTTTTGTAAGCAGGTTTTCATATTTGGGCAGAGTTGCCATGTATTGTACAAGGATCCGAAGGTATTCGCTGGTCCGTTTAATGTGCTGCCCGGTGCAGGTGTCGCGGGATTCTACCAGATCTGCAAAACTGACGATGATCTTATTTTGTACATCGCGGAGTTTTTGGTTGGAGGCCTGCAGGTCGTTCTTTTGCAGATACATGCCGATACAGTTGTTCAGATTGGAAACAAAGCGCTGCAGGCGGTGCAGACCATAACCATAGCCCTGATATTTGCTGCGATCTGCAAAAATTGCCATATAACCGTAAACGTCCTTCTGATGATGCAGGCAGGATATTACAAGAGGGGACGGCTGCGCAAAGAAAGCAGACCAGTCAGGGATCAGTTCTCCAGACTGGATTGGGAGACTTTTGTTATAATCCAGTTCATCAAAACAGAATTTGGCATCCACGATGGGTGTAAATACCGAATCGTCGGAAGGCTTCAGGTGATTCTTCATATCGAAATCTGCGTTGGTACAGATATATCCGTCAAAAGGGATATAATAACGGGAGATAGTATGAAGATCATCAATATTTTTGAGATTGGTCATTTTTGCGTTCATGTTATTCATGGAACGGTTATAATTGACGGAATCATTCATCTGGGCATACAGTGTATTGATGGAACGGTTGATGTTGAGCATCTTGCACTGACGACAGCCGCAGGACTCGGATGGATCAAAGGTGTATGGAAAGGAATAATGAGTCTCATGGGTCGCTGTCCGGGTGATCTGTTCCAGAATATTGCAGACATAGGAGGCGAATGCATCCATATCTCTGCGACAGGTAGTAATACGGGGATAGTTGCATTTCTCCTGCTCAATGCCATCAAATCCGGTGACCGTGATCTGCTCCGGAATTGCAATATTGTTTTCGGATAAAATATCACATGCGGTGATAGCCATACTGTCGTTAATGCAGACGATGGCCTCCGGAAGCTCTTCCTGTCGAAGAAATGTATCCATTACTTTTCTGGTTGGTTTGGCATAGAAATTACCATAGCCTAATTGATTCTCCTCAAAAGGAATGTTGTGATCCGCCAGTATTTTACGGAAAATCTGTACTCTGTGTTCGGAGATTGGGTTGTCTTTGATGCCTGCAATACAATTGATCCTGGTAAAATGATGATCTTCTACCAGATGAAGAACCAGCCGTTCAAAGGCATCACTTTCATCAAAGCTGATCTGAATGGTGCCGTCCGGTTCCGTATCGCTGTCGATCAGAACAACAGGGGTGCCGTTTTGTCTGGCACGGTTAATGATCTGACTCTGGACTGTATCGTTTTTGATGGTTCTTGACAAGATTAAAACGATATCTATATAATCGTGATTTAATAACTGAAATAAATGTGCTTCCCCCTCATCAAAGACATTTTGCAGGTAGAAATCGGTGCAGCTGTTAAAAATGATCATGCGCCATCCCGTTTCAGAAAGTGCCTCGTTTAAAGGATATAATATACTTTGGATATCATCGTTTTGCATTTCAGCAACACAAACGGCTGCTATTTTTTTGTTTTGAATCATGATGGAGACTCCTTTCGGGATTATCGTTAATAGTTTATCATACTTTCCCGGAAACAGACATACCCGGAGATACGATTTTATGTAAAAATTTTCCACTGTTTTTTATCTAAATTGTACAAGAAAGAGTTGAAATCAGAAAATCTACATGTTATGATGAAATATGGTTAAAGTCTCTGAAAATGTGATCATGAAGGGAAATGGAATTCGTATGGTAAACGAGGAAAAGCTTCGGATTATGGTAAATCTGGCAAGGTACGAGCAGGAACCGCTGCACACGGAGCTGAAAGAAGCCGGATATTACAGAATTGATTATATACGTTCTCATTTGCTGGTGACACTTTGGAGCTATTCGGTTGCATATGTGCTGGTACTGTTTTTGATCGCATTGTACCATTTTGAATATCTTTTATCTAAAGTCAGACTTCCCGAGTTAGGCAGTCTTGCAGTGGGAACACTTGCTGTTTATCTGCTGATGTTGCTGGGCTGTGCTTTTTTTACGGTGATCATCTACTCAGCTAAATACCATCGCATTCAAAATAAACGCAGGGCATATCTGGCAGAGCTTAAGAAAATGGAATTGTTTTATGAACAAAGCAGGGAGGTAAACGGAGAATGACGCATTTATTGGTGATTAGAGAACGGCTGATCCGGTTTTATCAGGATCATGCACGGATAGTGAATGCGCTTTTTCGATTTCTCCTCTCTTTTGTTACATTTTTTTCCATCAATCAACTGGTGGGGTATAATCCGGTTTTAAATTCATGGTATGTGGTTGTGGCATTTTCGGTGGTCAATACAGTTCTTCCTATGTCGGTGCTATTGTTTCTTGCGGCGGCATATACTGTGTTTCATGTGTATTATGTATCCGTGTCTCTGGCACTGGTGATTCTGCTGATCTTTCTGATCGCTTATCTGGTCTATCTGCGTTTTTTGCCGGAACATGGTTATGTGATCCTGGCGGTTCCGATTCTATACGGGCTGCATCTGCCGTATCTTGTCCCGATCCTTATGGGACTGATCGGGGCTCCGGTTGCGGTGATTCCCATGAGCTGTGGCGTGGTCTGTTATTATGCGGTTAAGTGTATTACTACGGTCATTGGTACGGCTACCGAGGAAAGCATGGTATTATTTAATCAGGCATTTCAGATGATATTTTCCAATAAGGAGATGTATCTTGTCATTGCGGTTTTTGCCATTGTGATGGTTATTGTAAATATGATCTGCAGTCAGGAGTTTCATTATGTTTATGAAACAGCTATTGTTGCGGGTGTGATCGTAAATATCCTGCTGATCCTGGTACTGAGTTTTCCATTTAATATACAGGTACATGTTATATATCTCCTGGTACAATCTGTAATCTGCGGAGCACTTGCATGGCTGATACAGTTCTTTCATCTCGTGTTAAATTATTCGGCGGTGGAGTATCTTCAGTTTGAAGATGACGAATACTACTATTATGTGAAGGCTGTGCCGAAAATGAATATTGCGGTAGGAGAAAAGAGAGTCAAACGATTTAATGCGCATTTACTGGGAGAGGGACATTTTGGTGTCTCGTCCTCGAAACGGAAAGACAATGAGTCTGGACAGACCCAATCGGAACAAATGGGAACAACCGGCTCGGGCGAGGAAAAATAACAGGATAAACGAGATTAGGAGGAAGTATGAACTCTATTGTTGCATCCTTAAAGGAATATATACGTGTGATCAATTTACCAAAGGTATCTGTGATCGATCTTCTTGAGATCGTGATACTGGCATTTGTGATCTATCATGTTGCATTGTGGATCAAAAATACCAGGGCATGGACGTTGTTGAAGGGAATCATTGTTCTTTTGGCATGCTATGTGATCGCCTACATTTTAGGAATGAATGTGATCGTCTGGATCTTTGAAAGGACGATCTCTATTGGTATTACAGCGTTAATGATCGTTTTTCAGCCGGAGCTTCGGCGGGCATTGGAGGAACTGGGACAGAAGAAGATCGTCTCTACATTAATTCCATTTGATGATACGAGAAATCAAAATGAGCGTTTTTCCGAACGCAGCATTAATGAGATCGTAAAGGCAACGGTAGAAATGGCCAAGGCGAAAACGGGAGCCCTGATCATTATGGAAAAGGATATTGATCTGTCCGAGTACGAAAGAACAGGAATAGAACTGGATTCTACCATAAGCAGTCAGCTTTTGGTCAATATTTTTGAGCATAATACTCCACTTCATGACGGAGCGGTGATCATTCGTGGAAACCGGATCGTATCGGCAACCTGTTATCTTCCGTTGTCGGATAATATGGGATTATCAAAGGAGCTTGGAACCAGACACCGCGCAGGTGTAGGGATCAGTGAGGTGACAGACAGTCTGACCATCATCGTTTCCGAGGAAACAGGCAGAATATCGGTAGCTGTTGGAGGAAAGCTTTTGCGTAATATTGATGGAGAACTGTTACGAAAAAAATTGACAGAAATGCAGGGAAAATCCGGAGATGAAGCGGAAAAGAAACGCTGGAAAGGGCTGCGCCGCATAGATAGTGGCAGCAAGGCAGAGTGACCGTCGGTAATGATACATGTAGCTTTGTGTCGGCAGGAAAAGTGTGGCACATGCGGAAAGGCATGGTTAGAGATATGGATGACAAGAAGGAGAAAGGTGTACGGCAAAATTATCCCGGAAATGTGGGACAGAAGGATTTTGTACAGAAATATATATTTAACAATATAGGGATTAAGCTGCTTGCTCTTGTTACGGCAATTGTAGTCTGGGTGGCAATTGTAAATATTGAAGATCCCTATAAGGAGAGGACCTTTAATGTGCAGGTTGATACCATTAATGAGGATGCGCTTTCCTCGGTCAATAAAGTATATGAAATTATTGAGGGAAGTACGGCACAGGTTCGTGTGAAAGGGAAAAAAAGCATTGTAGACAGACTGAAGACGGATGATATCCGTGCCACCGCAGATTTATCCGATCTGTCGGCGGTGAATGCGGTAGCGATTGTTCCGGAACTGAAGAAGCCGGTATCGGATGAACCGGTATTGGAATGCAAGACTGTGTTGAAGGTATCTTTGGAAGACAAGGCCAGCAAACAGATCAAGGTTACCGTAGTCACAAATGGAACACCTCAGGCGGGATATAGTGTTGGGGAATGTCTGGCAAGCCCGAATATGCTGGAAGTAACAGGGGGCAAGGGCGTGATCGATAAGATTGATTCCGTTCGCGTAGCGGTAAACGTCAGCGGGATTGGAGAGGACTTTAAAAAGAAAGTAACACCGATCGCCTATGATGCAGATGGAAAGATGATCGAATCCAGCACACTGGATTACGGAGTTCGTAAGGTGAGGGTAAATGTGCATGTATTAAAGACAAAGACCATTCCTGTTAATATAAAGATTACAGGAAAACCGGCATCAGGATATGAGTTTGTTGATGCGGAATGTCAGCCGGAGACCATACAGGTGGCAGGAGGTAAAAAGGATCTTGCAAATATCAGCGAGGTTAATGTACCGGTGGATATTACAGGTATGAAGAGTACCACTGGGTCAGTGGAGCAAAATATCAGTATTCAGGATTATCTGCCGGATGGTGTTTCGGTGCTTTCTGATTATGCACAGGTTTCTTTGCGCATCGGGATAGAAAAGTTGATGAGTAAAAAAATCGCAATTCCGGTTAAAGACATTAAATTTGCTTCCTTGTCCAGTCATCTGTCGGCAAGGATCCTGGGAGACAGAGATACAGTAAATATAACGATTCAGGGGATTTCTTCCGTACTGGATGAGATTAATGTGGATGATTACAGTGCCTACGTGGATTGTGAGGGCTTGCGCCGGGGAAAACACCGCCTGAAGGTTCATCTGGATCTCAGAGACAGCAGTGCCCTTGTAAAGACGGAGTATGTGACGGTCAAGATCGAAAAAGATGATAATGCCGGCGACGGAGCAGACAGCAACGCAACAGAAACACCGAAGAAAACAGCAGATCCAACGCAGACACCGGCGGATAAAACGGATGAGGGAGATAAGGAATGAAAATAACCACCACGGATGTATTTGCAAAAAGCTGGAAAACGTGGATTCATGAGAGAAGGGGCAGTCATGTGGCTGTCCTTTTGCGTTCTCATACGTTGGATTTCAACGAAACAACATGGCAGCAGAAGTTTCTGACGGAATTGCGGCTGTATTGTCAGGTGGATCATGTACAGTGGCAGGGAAACAGAAACATGGCAGAAGAACTATGGGGGATGACACCGAAAGAATATCTCCTGGTTTTTGGAAATTTCCGGATGCTTCAGGAGATCTGCCGGAGACGAAATGAGGGAGTTTCTGACACCGGACAATCAGCAAAAAGACCTTTTATCCTGTTTTTTTCGACAGAAATTTTATGGGAGAAGATGGTAAACAGAGAGTTTTTATGGATACGTGATCGTGATGGTGTAACTCTGTATCTGGGAAAAACCAGGTGGCAGGACGAGGATCTGGTTGTGCTGCCATCTGTACATGGGACAATGCAAAAGCGGTTTTTCACTGCGTTATCCCGGAATGTAACAGAGCTTGCGCAATGCATGCCGGCCGGTCAAGAAGAAAGAACCGAGAACCGGTATTTATGGGAGGAACTGGCAGAACCACTGTGGCTGCGCTATGGGCTGCCGGTCTGGATGGGAATTTTGCTGTCGGTACGATATGTGGATCCGGGGGTAAGAACAAGGACAGGAAAACAACTGGAACAAATACTGGCAGGGAGAAAAGAAAGACCGGAGGAGAAGCTCTGGATCCCGGCAGAGGATGTGGATCTGCTGGTGAATATGGCAATGGCGGGAATAGAAATGCTGCCACAACAGGAACGCCTGTCATGGCAGCAGATCAAAGAATTCTATATGAAATTCAGTCGTTCTGTTTAGTTATTCTGAGCATTTTTCTTGCTGCGGAAACGAAGGGTGGAATCCAGGATCTTCTTGCGGATACGCAGACTGGTTGGAGTGATCTCTAAAAGTTCGTCGGTATCAATGAATTCCAGAGCTTCTTCCAGACTCAGCTTCTTTGGCGGTACAAGCTTTAATGCATCATCGGCAGAAGAAGAACGGGTATTGGTCAGATGCTTTGTTTTGCAGACATTTAACTCAATATCTTCTGCTTTTCCATTCTGTCCAATGACCATACCGCTGTAAACCTTTTCCCCCGGTCCTACAAAGAGAGTACCACGATCCTGCGCGTTAAACAGACCATAGGCAACCGTCTCGCCGGATTCGAATGCGATCAGGGATCCCTGTTTTCTGTAATTCATATCGCCCTTGTATGGACCATATTCTTCGAATGTTGTATTGATGATGCCGTTTCCCTTGGTATCTGTCATAAACTCTCCACGATAACCGATCAGACCTCTGGATGGAATCAGAAATTCCAGTCGGGTATATCCGCCGCCGATGGAACCCATGCCCTGAAGTTCGCCCTTACGATTGCTGAGTTTTTCGATGACACTTCCGGAGAACTCATCCGGTACATCAATAAAGGCACGCTCCATTGGTTCCAGCTTTTTGCCGCGCTCATCGGTGTGATAGAGAACCTCTGCCTTACTTACGGCAAATTCATAGCCTTCACGGCGCATGTTTTCGATCAGGACAGAGAGATGAAGTTCTCCACGGCCGGATACCTTGAAGCTGTCCATGTTGTCTGTCTCCTCTACACGAAGGCTGACATCGGAGTTTAACTCACTGAACAGACGGTCACGCAGATGGCGGGAGGTAACGTATTTTCCTTCCTGACCGGCCAATGGACTGTCATTTACCATAAAGTGCATGGCGATGGTTGGCTCGGAGATCTTCTGGAACGGAATGGCAACCGGATTTTCCGGAGAGCAGATAGTATCTCCGATATGGATATCTGAAATACCGGAAATCGCAACAATGGAACCGATGGTTGCTTCCTGAACTTCTACTTTTTGGAGTCCGTCGAATTCGTAAAGCTTCGTAATGCGGACTCTCTGGGATTTGGAATCATCATGATGGTTTACAATAACCACATCCTGATTTACCTTCACAGAACCGTTATCGATCTTACCGATACCAATACGTCCGACATACTCGTTATAATCGATGGTGCTGATCAGTACCTGTGTTCCGGCATCCGGATCACCCTCCGGAGCAGGAATATAATCCAGGATCGTATCAAATAAAGGCACCATATCCTTGCCGGGTTCATCGGCACTGTAGGAAGCGATCCCTTCCTTGGCGGAAGCGTAGATAAATGGACAGTCAAGCTGTTCCTCATTGGCATCCAGATCAATGAAAAGCTCAAGAACTTCGTCCACAACTTCCTCAGGACGTGCCTCCGGACGATCGATCTTGTTAATACATACAATAACCGGAAGCTCTAACTCCAGTGCCTTTTTTAACACAAACTTTGTCTGTGGCATAGCACCTTCAAAGGCATCTACCACCAGAACAACACCGTTTACCATTTTTAAAACACGCTCTACCTCGCCACCGAAATCAGCATGTCCCGGGGTGTCGATAATATTGATCTTGGTATCTTTATAGGTAATCGCTGTATTTTTAGATAAGATTGTAATTCCGCGCTCCCGTTCAATATCGCCGGAATCCATGACACGCTCTGCCACCTCCTGGTTGGAGCGGAATACACCACTCTGCTTTAAAAGCTCGTCCACCAGAGTTGTTTTACCATGGTCAACGTGTGCAATAATTGCAATATTTCTGACGTCTTCCCGTTTCTGCATCATAATTGTTCAAGTCCTTTCTCAATATGCGGCGATATCTCATCGCTTTTCTCTTTTTTACAAAATAAAATCACCAATACATTAGTATACCGATTGTTGCATGAATATACAAGTAAGAAAAAGTCACAAAAAAATGATGAAGTATTGCTCCGGTTCTGATAAGATTGTAGAAAGGAATATGTATTTTTGGGCGAAATGGGTAGGACATTTGTGGCTGATGATGGCAGACGTCGTGATTTGTCGTCTGGAATTCTGTTTAAAAGCAGGAAAAATGTGGCATAATAGTTCTAGCACCAGGAGGTGCTCAATATACATTTAGTAATGAAATTACAATGCATACGGGACGGGAGACCCGTAAAGGAAAAGGGAGGAAAAAATATGTTGGATAAGGTTTTTACAAATAACCAGGTGACGATTGCAGGAAAGGTGGTTGGCGAATTTGCGTACAGTCATACGGTATACGGAGAGGATTTTTATACGGTAGACATCGAAGTAAGCCGCCTGAGTAACTCGAATGATATCATTCCGGTTATGGTATCAGAAAGGATATTGGATGTCCGTGGAGATTACCGTGGATACGTGCTGCGTGCCAATGGCCAGTTCCGTTCCTATAACCGTCATGAGGAAACAAGAAATCGTCTTGTACTGTCTGTGTTTGCCAGAGAAGTGGAGATTGCGGAGCCGGAGGAGGAAGAACAGGACCCGAACCATATCTTTCTGGATGGTTATGTCTGCAAAAAGCCGGTATACCGGAAAACACCATTGGGACGTGAGATCGCAGATGTGCTGCTGGCAGTGAACAGACCATATGGTAAATCAGATTATATTCCGTGTATCTGCTGGGGCAGAAATGCCAGATATGCCGATCAGTTTGAGGTAGGCGCTCATGTACAGATCTGGGGAAGGATCCAGAGCCGGGAGTACCAGAAGAAGATCAGTGAAGAGGAATATGAAAAGAGAGTCGCTTATGAAGTTTCTGTCAGTAAGCTGGAATACCAGTCTGACGAGGAGGAAATGTAAAAGAGTGGATTTTTCATTATAAATATGATAGAATGACTGGAGTTAAGGAGTAAATTCTTTGTCTCCGGTCATTTTTTAGTTTTGGAAGACCGGACAAATATACGAGAAAGTACAGAGGTGAATTATGGACAGGCGTATTGTTCAGGTTTATTACGGACCGGGAAAGGGAAAGACTTCGGCGGCTGTGGGACAGTGCATTCGTGCGGCAAGTCTTGGTCAGTCTGTGATCATTATCCAGTTTCTGAAGGGAAATGACGCGGAAGAGTTTAATTTTTTGGAGAAGCTGGAGCCGGATATCAAGCTGTTCCGTTTTGAGAAGGAAAAGGAATCTTTTTCAGAGCTTCTCGCTTCCCAGAAGAAAGAGGAGACGCAGAATATTTTAAATGGAGTCAATTTCGCAAGAAAAGTGATCGATACCGGCGGCTGTGATGTGCTGGTGCTGGATGAGATTCTGGGACTGATCGATCTGGAGATCATTACGATAGAGGATATCATTCATCTGATCGAGCTGCGGGATGATTATACCAGACTGGTGCTCACCGGACAGAATCTGCCGGAGGAGCTGGTGGATTATATGGACGTGATCTCTAAAATTGAGCTGGAGAAGGATACGACAGTCAATTAAGTAGATCATATTATATTTATGAAAGGCAGGATTATTCAAATGACAGATATTATTATGGTAGGCTGTAACGGCCGTATGGGACAGATGATTTCAGGACTGGTAAAGGAGGATGCAGATTGTCAGATCGTGGCAGGGATTGATATTGTGGATAACAGAGACAATGGTTATCCGGTGTTTACCGATATTGATGCATGTGATGTAAAGGCAGATGTAATTATTGATTTCTCTTCTGCTAACGGTTTTGAAAAGCGTATGGATTATGCCGCAAAGACACAGACTCCGATCGTACAGTGTTCTACCGGCATGAGTGAGGAGCAGCTTACATATCTGCGCCAGACCGGAGAAAAAGTTGCGGTACTGAAATCAGCCAATATGTCTCTGGGAATCAATCTTTTGATGAAGCTTTTGAAGGAGGCAGCACAGAAGCTTTGTGAGGAGGGCTTTGACGTGGAGATCGTGGAGCAGCATCACAACAAAAAGCTGGATGCACCATCCGGCACGGCTCTTGCACTGGCAGATTCCATTAATGAGGCAATGGACAACCGGTTTGAGTATGTTTATGACCGTTCTCAGGTAAGAAAACAGAGAGACAAAAAGGAGCTTGGTATTTCCGCAGTCCGTGGCGGCACTATCGTGGGAGATCATGAGGTGATCTTTGCAGGAACCGACGAGGTGATCACCTTTAAGCATACGGCATATTCCCGTGCAGTCTTTGCAAAGGGGTCTATCGCCGCAGCGAAGTTCCTGAAGGGAAAGGCTGCCGGTATGTATGATATGGCGGATGTTCTTCTGTAGTTATAGAAGTGAGGATAGATATGGATATTACAACGTGCGTTGATGTGGTCATCGGTGTTTGTATGCTGGTGTCCGTTCTCGTAGGATATCATAGAGGATTTTTAGTGACCATTGCCCGGATCGTGGCAATGGTTGCTTCATATATAGGGGCAGTTCTGGCAGCCGGAACATTGAAAAAGATACTGGCGCAGACGGTATTTATGCCGGTGCTTGAGAAGCAGATGGGAAGCGGGACTCTGGTGCAGCTTGCGGGACAGGCTCTGGAACCGGCAGCGGAGGGCATTGCGTATTCGGTTGTTTTTTTTGTGGTGTTCGCAGTGTTACAGTTTGTACTGCTGCATAGTATCCGGGCATTCAAGCTGGTGGATCATATACCGGTGCTTGGCACCATGAATAAGCTGGCAGGAGGAATTCTTGGGTTTTTATGGGTCTTTATCCTGTGTATGTTGCTTGGCAATGTTTTTTTTACCTATGTGCCGGGGGAGCTTCGCTCACAGTGGGGCTTTACGGATCAGAAGGTAAAACAGACGGTTCTGCTCAGTGCGTTTGTGCCGGATCAGGCAGCGAAGAACCATCAAAAGGGGTGAATGCAGATATGAATAAAGTGAATTATCAGAGGGAGCTGGATCAGATCATTGATCGTCTCCAAAAGGAAGAAAGGGTGCCGAAGCTGTTAATGCACAGCTGTTGTGCTCCCTGCAGCAGTTATTGTCTTTCCTATCTGGCAGAGTATTTTCATATTACAATTTATTATTATAACCCCAATATTACAGAGCAGGCGGAGTATCAGAAGAGAGTGAAGGAGCAGCAGAGGCTTCTTGGAGAGCTTCCGGTAAAGTATCCCATTTCCTTTGTGGAAGGGGCATATGAGCCGGAGGTATTTCTTGCTATGGCAAAGGGCATGGAACAGCTCCCGGAGGGGGGCGGGCGCTGCTTTGCCTGCTATGAGCTGCGGCAGAGGAAGGCGGCCGAGTATGCAAAGGAGCATCACTTTGACTACTTTACCACGACGCTTTCTGTCAGTCCTCACAAAAATGCGGCAAAGCTCAATGAGATCGGTCTGCGGCTGGCACAGGAATATGGTATTCCTTATCTGGTGTCGGATTTTAAGAAAAAAGGTGGTTATCTGAAATCCATTGAGTTGTCGGCGGAGTATCAGCTGTACCGGCAGGATTACTGCGGCTGTGTTTACAGTAAGGCGGCGAGAGAACGGGAAAAGCAGCAGAAGGCATTGGAGTCCTGATGGATGGGCGTGGGAGATATGAGATGTGGAGTTTGAGGGACAGATAACAAGTATATCAGAAGTGCTGTGGAGTTTGAGGGATAGATAACAAATATATCAGAAGAGCCATGGAGGTTTGAAATATGGATGAAAAATATATGAGAAGAGCCATTGAGCTGGCAGAGAAGGGAGAGGGACATGTCAATCCCAATCCTCTGGTGGGGGCCGTGATCGTCAGAGACGGAGAGATCCTGGCGGAAGGGTATCATGCCCGCTACGGTGATCTGCATGCCGAGCGGAGTGCCTTTGCCAATCTGAAAACAGATGCCACAGGAGCGGAGATGTATGTGACTCTGGAGCCATGCTGCCATTACGGCAAGCAGCCTCCATGTACCCGGGCGATCATTGAGCATGGCATCCGCAAGGTTTATGTGGGCTCCGATGATCCCAATGCACTGGTGGCAGGAAAGGGAATCCGCCAGCTTCAGGATGCAGGGATTTCCGTGGAAACCCATGTGCTGAAAGAGGAGTGCGACGCCCTGAATCATGTATTTTTTCATTATATTACGACGAAGACACCATATGTGGTCATGAAATATGCCATGACCATGGATGGCAAGATCGCCTGCCATACGGGTGCCAGCAAATGGGTGACCGGAGAAGAGGCAAGAACCCACGTCCAGCGCATGCGCAATAAATACACCGGTATTATGGTGGGAGTGCAGACGGTGCTTGCAGATGATCCGCTGCTGACCTGCCGTATTCCCGGAGGGAGAAATCCAATCCGGATCATTTGTGACAGCAGTCTGCGGACTCCTCTTGACAGCCAGATCGTCCGGACGGCGGGAGAAGTGGAAACCATCCTTGTCACAGTGACGGAGGATCCGGAGAGGATTGCTGCCTATAAGGAAAAGGGAGTGCAGGTGCTTGTGACCAAAAAGAAGGATGGCAGAGTGGATCTTGCGGATCTGATGGAACAGCTTGGAGAACAAAAAATCGACAGTATCCTTCTGGAGGGGGGCGGTACATTAAATTACAGTGCCCTGCAGGCAGGGATCGTGCAGCATGTCCAGGCTTATATTGCACCAAAGCTCTTTGGAGGGGATGAAGGGTTCACCCCGGTGAGAGGCATTGGTGTGGATGATCCGGCGCGGGCATGGCTCTTAAAGAATCGAAAGATTATATCCCTTGGTGAGGATATTCTGATGGAGGCAGATGTTTTGTGATCGCACCGCCGGTGGTTGCGGTGATTTCTGATGATTCCGGTGTGTGGTGCGGCTGTTACAGATATTTTTTCTTGCAAACCATAAGCGGCTGTGCTATGATAAGGAACGGAAAGTAAATAAACTTCGGGGCAGCGTGAAATTCGCGACCGACGGTATTTGTGCACAGATGGCCTTGCCTGTTGTGACACATCAGCCCGTGAGTCATTTCTATGACATGATTTGGTGAGATTCCAAGGCCGACAGTACAGTCTGGATGAGAGAAGTGTTGATACATGATTTTTTGATGTCCCCGTTTTTTCGGGGACTTTTTTCTTTCTTATAGCATACCCGGAGGTATCAGGAAAGGAGGAAAAGATGTTTACAGGTATTATTGAAGAAGTGGGAACCATTGATTCCATTGCCGCAGGCGGAGAATCAGCGGTGCTTACTGTGGCAGCACATAAGGTGCTGCAGGGCACGCAGATCGGTGACAGTATTGCGGTCAACGGTGTCTGTCTGACGGTGACCTCCATGCAGGGAAATAAATTTCAGGCGGATGTGATGGCAGAGACGCTGCGAAGAAGCTCATTAGGCTCGCTTCACAGAGGCAGTCAGGTGAATCTGGAGCGTGCCATGGCAGCAGACGGCAGATTTGGTGGTCATATCGTGGCGGGTCATATTGATGGCACCGGAACGATCCTTTCGACCAGAAAGGAAGGCAATGCCGTGTGGGTGGAGATTGGTGCTCCGGCAGGGATACTGCGTTATATCATTGAAAAGGGTTCCATTGCCATTGACGGGATCAGTCTGACGGTGGCACTCCTCACAGACAAAAGCTTTTCTGTGTCGGTGATCCCTCACACAGGGGAGGAAACCACACTGTTACACAAAAAGAAGGGCGATATCGTCAATCTGGAGAATGACCCGGTAGGCAAATATGTCGAGCGTTTTCTGACGATTCCTACGCTGGAGAAGGCTGATACACCCCAGGAAAAGGGAATTACCCTTGAAATGCTTACAAAATATGGGTTTTAATGACAAATAGAAAGGCAAGATGATTATGGAAACAAAGTTTAATACCATGGAAGAAGTATTGGAGGATCTCCGTCAGGGAAAGATTGTTGTGATGATGGATGACGAGGATCGGGAAAATGAAGGAGACGTGATCTGTGCGGCAGAGTTTGCCACATTGGAAAATGTGAACTTTATGGCAAGCTACGCCAAAGGGCTGATCTGTATGCCGATGTCGGAGGAGTATACCAATAAGCTGAATCTTCCGCAGATGTGTGCAGAAAATACAGACAATCATTGTACAGCATTCACCGTATCCATTGATTATAAGGACACTACCACAGGAATTTCCGCTTATGAGCGGGGGATTACGGCAAGAATGGTGGCAGATGATAATGCAAAGCCATCGGATTTCCGTCGTCCGGGTCATATGTTCCCACTTCTGGCCAAGAAGGGCGGTGTGCTGGAGCGTAACGGACATACCGAGGCAACGGTGGATCTTTGCAGACTGGCAGGGTTAAAGCCGGTGGGACTGTGCTGTGAGATCATGAAAGAGGATGGCACCATGGCAAGAACTCCGGACATTCTGGAGTTTGCTAAGGAGCATCAGCTCAAATGCGGCAGGATCGCAGATCTGATCCGGTACCGCAAGGAGCATGAGGTGCTGGTGGAGTGTGTGGCAAAGGCAAAGATGCCGACACGATATGGCCAGTTCACCATTTACGGTTATGTGAATAAACTCAATGGCGAGCATCATGTGGCACTTGTTATGGGAGATATTACAGACGGTGAGCCGGTTCTGTGCCGTGTCCATTCCGAGTGTCTGACAGGAGATGCCCTTGGTTCTGCACGGTGCGACTGCGGCCAGCAGTACGATGCAGCCATGAAGATGATCGCCAAGGAGGGCAGAGGTGTTCTGCTTTATATGCGCCAGGAGGGCAGAGGCATCGGATTGATCAATAAGATCCGTGCCTATGAGTTGCAGGATCACGGACGGGATACCGTAGAAGCCAATCTGGAGCTGGGATTCCCGGAGGATGCAAGAGATTATACGATCGGTACGCAGATTTTAGTAGATCTGGGCATTCACCAGCTTCGTCTGATGACAAACAATCCGGCGAAGGTATATGGTCTTGCCGGATATGATCTGGAGATTGTAGAGCGTGTGCCGATCGAAATGGAGCCGGGCAAATATGACAGCTTCTACCTAAAAACGAAGAAAGAAAAAATGGGACACATTTTGAAACTGTAGATGACTCAAACTTCCCACATTCAATACGATGTGTCCCATAATATTTCTTATGTTCAATTACTTAGAATATGATTTTTGCTTTTTGATTTCTTGAATTCCGCGGGCTGTGTCTGAAAATTGTCTTGTCAGCCTACGGTTTTCGAAAAATCTAATTGCTTTGCTGTTTCGATGTTTGATGAACGTGTCTTCCCGTACTCGCCTCAAAGCGGGATTCAGGTATTTTGTAAGGCACTTGCCCCCGCTGGCACTTATCCCCCGTACTGAGGGGGATTATGTGCCATTGCGTGGGGCATTGTAGCGGGAGCGTGCCTGCTAAAATATCTGAGCCCGCTTGAGGCTCAGTCGTCCAGACACGTATTCATCGAAACATTGCAAAGCAAAGATTTTTCAGAAAACCTGGCGACCTGCGTCAATTTTTAGATCACAGCCTCCCGGTTTCATTTACCTATAGAGGCAAAAATCATAATCAAATTTTACTGACATAAGAAATATTATGGGAGATTCCAATATTTTATTTATGTGGGAAGTTTGAGTGAACGATATATATCATAGAAAAGGAGAATTATCATGAAAGTATTAGAGGGAAAAGTAGTAGCAGAAGGCGCTAAAATTGGTATTGTAGCAGCACGTTTTAATGAATTTATCGTGTCCAAGCTGGTTGCCGGGGCAAGGGACGGTCTGGTTCGTCACAATGTGGAGGACGACGATATCACATTGGCATGGGTGCCGGGAGCATTTGAGATCCCGGTGATGGCAAAGAAGATGGCAGAGTCCGGTAAATACGATGCAGTGATCTGTCTCGGAGCAGTGATCCGTGGAGCCACAAGCCACTACGACTATGTCTGTGCAGAGGTATCCAAAGGCATTGCCAGTGTTTCTCTGGAGACAGGAGTTCCTGTGATGTTTGGTGTTGTGACAACAGATAATATCGAGCAGGCGATCGAGCGTGCCGGCACAAAGGCTGGTAACAAGGGCTATGACTGTGCTCTTGGTGCCATTGAAATGATCAATCTGGCAAAGCAGATGTAAGGAGGAAACCATGTTTCAGCAGTTTTATCCCAGAGAAGATTACGCTTCTACTTATGAGATTCCCTTTGAGATGTATTACCAAAAGGGATACCGGGGCGTTTTGTTTGACGTGGACAATACACTTGTAGAACATGATCAGCCTGCAACGGCCCGTGCCGTGGAATTGTTTGAACACCTGCGGGAACTGGGATTTCAGACCTGTGTGATTTCCAACAATAAGGATTACCGCGTGAAGCCATTTGCAGATCAGGTGAAGACGCCGTATGTTTATAAAGCAGGAAAGCCGTCTCCTAAGGGATATCAGGAGGGGATGAAATGCATGCAGACCACACCGGAGACAACGTTGTTTGTAGGAGACCAGATCTTTACTGATGTGTGGGGGGCGAATCGTGCCGGGATTTATTCGATTTTGGTGAAGCAGATCGCAAAGCACGAGGAGATCCAGATTGTATTAAAACGTAAACTGGAAAAGATCGTGTTGCACGGGTACCGCAAACAGAAGCAATAAAAGGACTATATACGAAAGAACGCAGGAGGGATGGGATTATGAAGCTGCTTCCGGGGGTATTTCAGGCCAAAAAAAAGAACGGGGACATTTACTACCGGTCTTCTGTGACATTTCGGGGAAAACATATCAGTCTCGGCAGCTTTGCTACACAGGAGGAAGCTCATAAGACGTATACGATCGCATTAAAACTTCTGAAATCGGAGATCCATTTTCGACCGGATGATTACCGTTCCTGTGAGCTTCCCTTTTCCAAATGGGTTATTTTAAATAATTTTAAAAATAATGGGATCTATATTAAGACACCCATATATCTGCAGACTAATTATTTTGAATATTATCTGTCGAAGGAGGATGTTCTTCTTTTTGATGCGGATGATCTGTTTTATTATTCCCATCATTCCATTATGCGCCGCGGGAGACATCTGTTCGTGGCAGATTATGGAATGCAGGTCAATATTGCGTCCCGTTACGGAATTAAAAACTTTGCGGTGGAGAACCGGGATTACCGTTTTGTGAATGGTAATGATCATGATTTCCGTTATGCCAATATTGAGATTTTGAATTCTTATCATGGGGTATCCCGTCAGCAGAATGTTTATCCGGTGGTATACGTGGCAAAGATCCATGTGAATGGAGATCGCATTATCGGTAGATATCCTACGGATACAGAGGCGGCTGTTGCTTATAATAAGGCGGCGGATCTGCTTCAGGAGGCAGGCGTTGAAATCCGGTATACCTCCAATTATATATCGGAGTTGTCATCGGAGGAATATCGCAGGATATATCATGAAATATCTTTTGAACCACGTTTCTCAAATTACATATCAGGATTGTCATTCGTATGAATAATAATGCTTTCGGAGAATTTATGGATTTTCCGGAGGCATTTTTATTTTGAGAGATTTTTGCAGGGTTCTAAGGAACAAGATCTTTACAGAATTGTGTTTTTTTGTCGAAGGATGCCCGAATTTTTTTAGAAAAATATGGAAATGAGTGCATAAAATTCATCAAATATTACAAAAATATAAACTAATACGAATAAAAGATGAAAAGTGAAAATATAATTTGTAATGTTTTTGTAACAAAATTCAAAATGGTTCATAAAATAAAAGAAAAAAGATAATGTCTCTGAGGGACATTGTTGATATGAACCGGGAAAGGTTTGGTGAAGAATACCATGAGGAAAATAAAAGTTGTACGGGGAGTAGCGGTGATTGCGATCAGTGCAGGTCTTTCTCTGTGGAATATGCAGTCTCAGGAAGTTGTTGCCCTGGCTCCGGTCAGTGAGCAGAGCGTCCTGCCGTCCCGGGTGCAGCGGTGGCAGGACAGTCTGCCGGTGGCAGATACTGCGACAATGACCTGTAAAATAAAAAAACTGGATCAGGTAAGATCGGTACGGGTGAAGGAGCATCAGTTAGAAGTAAAACGGATGAAAGAAGAGAGGGCAAGAAAGCAGAGAATGCTGGAAATACAGAAATGCTGTGGCGTCCGGATCAGTGAAAGAGACAGGACGGTTCTGGAAAAGATCGTTCAGGCGGAAGCGGGCAATCAGGATCATCAGGGCAAACTCCTGGTGGCAAATGTTATCTTGAACAGGGTTCGAAGTGAAAAGTTTCCATCCACGATACGAGAGGTCGTTTTTGCACCAAGACAGTTTTCTCCTGTTTCTGACGGAAGCTATTCCAGAGCGGAAGCCTCCGGGGATACCAGGAAAGCGGTGGATGAGGCACTTCATGGAGTAGACGGTTCCCAGGGGGCATTGTATTTTATGGAACGACGTTATGCGGATGGCGGCAATGTGAGCTGGTTTGACCGGAGCCTCACGAGACTGTTCCGGCATCAGGGACATGAATTTTTTAAATAATAAAGAACAGGATGACAGCTTTGCAGCGTGGGATTTTGTCTCACGCTGTGAGTTGCGTCTTGAAATAAGGTCTTTGATATGGTAAAATTTCTTCCAAAAGCATAGCGATGAAGCAATCCGTGGCATCAGCTGGTGTGGGGATATCTTTTGAAACCGGCATCATTGTATCAGATCGCGGATCAGAATGGAGGAAAGACATGGAACCAATGTACAGAAGTACCAGAAGCGAAGGAAAGACAGTTACAGCATCCCAGGCTATTTTAAAGGGATTGGCAGAGGATGGAGGACTTTTTGTGCCAACAAGCATTCCGTCACTGGATAAGTCCTTTGCAGATATTGCAAAGATGAATTATCAGGAGACTGCTTATGAGGTAATGAAAAAGTTCTTTACCGATTTTACAGAGGAAGAGCTGAAAAACTGTATCACAAAAGCTTACGATGACAAGTTTGATACAAAGGAGATCGCACCTTTGGTAGAGAAGGATGGTACATATTATCTGGAACTGTTCCATGGTGCCACCATCGCATTTAAGGATATGGCATTATCTATCCTGCCGCATCTTTTAACTACATCTGCCAAAAAGAACCACATCACCAATGAGATCGTGATCCTCACAGCAACTTCCGGAGATACCGGAAAGGCAGCTCTGGCAGGCTTTGCGGATGTAGAGGGCACAAGTATTATTGTATTTTATCCAAAGAACGGTGTCAGCCGGATCCAGGAGCGTCAGATGGTGACACAGAAGGGAAAGAATACAAAGGTTGTTGGTATTACCGGTAACTTTGATGATGCCCAGAGTGGCGTAAAGGCTATGTTCAATAACAAGGAGCTTGCAAAGAACATGGCTGAGAAGGGATATCAGTTCTCTTCTGCCAATTCCATCAACATTGGACGTCTTGTGCCACAGGTTGTTTATTATGTATATTCTTATACCCGTCTTCTGGGACAGGGTGTGGTTCAGGAAGGAGAGCCGGTGAACTTTGTAGTACCTACCGGTAACTTCGGAAATATCCTTGCTGCATATTATGCTAAAAACATGGGAGTGCCGGTTGGCAAGCTGATCTGTGCTTCCAATGAAAATAAAGTCCTGTTTGATTTCTTCGAGACAGGTGTATATGACAAGAATCGTGACTTCATTCTCACCACATCTCCATCTATGGATATTCTGATCTCCAGCAACCTGGAGCGACTGATCTTCAAGATCGCCGGAGAGGATGCAAAGGCAACGGCTGATATGATGAACTCTCTTGCTGCCGATGGCAAGTATGAGGTGACAGATGAGATGAAGGCGCAGTTAAAGGACTTTGTCGGCGGCTGGGCAAGTGAAGAGGAGTGTGCCGCAGAGATCAAGCGTGTTTATGACAAGACCGGTTATGTGATGGATACCCATACTGCAGTTGCATCTGCCGTATACCATGCATATAAGGAAAAGACCGGTGACACAGCCAAGACAATTATCGCATCCACAGCAAGCCCTTATAAATTTGGTACAAGCGTTATGGGTGCCATTGATGAGAAGTACAAGGGAATGGATGATTTTGCACTGATCGATGAGCTGGAAAAGGTATCCGGTACCAAGGTTCCAAAGGCAGTTGAGGAGATCCGCAGTGCACCGGTTCTTCATGATACGGTCTGTGAGACAGAAGATATGCAGAAGACCGTAGAGGGTATTCTTGGCCTGTAAAAGCGGTAAAACCGGATCAGAGCACAAAATTTATCTGCATTTCCGGACAGAAATGATAAAAAGTGAAAAAATGTCTGTTGACCCCTTGTCAACAGGCATTTTTTATGATAATCTACTCTAGTGTGTTTGCGGAAAGTTTGTCCGTGACGCATAAAAACAAGTAAACACATATGCGGATCAAGCATTGGTGCCGTGCTCGCGGTCATGTGCCGGACTGGTTCCGGGAAGCATATGGAAGACATTAACCAATTGGAGGTAAACAAAATGAGCGTAATTTCAATGAAACAGTTACTGGAAGCAGGTGTACACTTCGGACATCAGACAAGAAGATGGAACCCGAAAATGGCTGAGTACATTTACACAGAGCGTAATGGTATCTACATTATCGATCTGCAGAAGTCTGTAGGTATGGTAGACACAGCTTACAACGCAGTTAAGGATATCGTTGCAAACGGTGGTAACATCCTTTTCGTAGGTACAAAGAAGCAGGCTCAGGATTCTATCAAGACTGAGGCAGAGCGTTGCGGTATGTACTATGTAAACGAGAGATGGCTCGGTGGTATGCTGACAAACTTCAAGACAATCCAGACCCGTATCAAGAGACTCAAAGAGATCGAGGCTATGTCTGAGGATGGTACATTTGATGTACTTCCAAAGAAGGAAGTAATCGGCCTGAAGAAGGAGTGGGAGAAGCTTGAGAAGAACCTTGGCGGTATCAAGGAGATGAAGAAGATCCCTGACGCTATCTTCGTAGTAGATCCTAAGAAGGAGAGAATCTGTATCCAGGAGGCACATACATTAGGTATTCCACTTATCGGTATCGCTGATACAAACTGTGATCCGGAAGAGTTAGATTATGTAATCCCAGGTAATGATGATGCGATCAGAGCCGTTAAGCTTATTGTTTCTACAATGGCTGACGCTGTTATTGAGGCAAATCAGGGTGAGTCAATGAGCGAGGATGCTCCGGCAGAGGACGCAGAATAATCAAAAATCATAAATGGAGGAAATCACAATGGCAATTACAGCTTCACAGGTAAAAGAGCTTAGAGAGATGACTGGTGCAGGTATGATGGACTGTAAAAAGGCATTAACTGCAACAGAGGGAGATATGGACCAGGCAGTAGAGTGGTTGAGAGAGAATGGTCTTGCAAAGGCTGCTAAGAAGTCCGGACGTATTGCAGCAGAGGGTATCGTTGCTGTTGACGTTGCAGAGGATGGCAAGGTTGCTTCTATCGTAGAGGTAAACAGTGAGACTGATTTCGTGGCAAAGAACGAGAAGTTCCAGGCATATGTTGCTGAGGTAGCTGCTCAGGTAAAGAATTCCAGTGCTGCAAGTATGGAAGACTTTATGGCTGAGAAGTGGGCAGCAGAGGATGCTGGTACTGTTGAGGAGAAACTCAAGGCTATGATCGCCGTAATCGGTGAGAACATGAATATCCGTCGTTTCGAGAAGGTGACAACAGATGGTCTTGTTGTTCCTTATATCCACGGTGGTGGAAAGATCGGCGTACTTGTCGTTGCGGATACTGATTCTGACAGCGACGCAGTGAAGGAGTGCCTGAAGAACGTAGCAATGCAGGTTGCAGCTCTTCGTCCACAGTATGTATCTACTGACGATGTAGATCCTGATTACAAGGAGCATGAGAAGTCAATCCTTCTTGCTCAGGCAAAGAACGATCCTAAGAATGCAAAGAAGCCGGATGAGATCATTGAGAAGATGATCACAGGCCGTCTGAACAAGGAGCTCAAGGAAGTTTGTCTTCTGGAGCAGGAGTACTTCAAGGGCGAGAACAAAGAGTCTGTTGGCAAGTATGTAGAGTCTGTTGCTAAGGCAGAGGGATGCAAGCTTGTTGTAACGAAGTTCATCCGTTTCGAGACCGGTGAGGGAATCGAGAAGAAGGAAGAGGATTTCGCAGCAGAGGTTGCAGCTCAGATGCAGTAATCGATCTTAAAATATTATAGAAATTATAAAGTCCCATAGGCACTTGCGATATAGTGTTTATGGGACTTTTTCTATATAGCAGGAAAATGTTCAAATCTTTCCGTATTTCTGATATTTATCACTCAGTTCGTTCCTTTCCCCAGAAGAACAGAGCCACGGTTCCGGGTCCGGTGTGGCTTCCGATTGTAGTACCGATATAATTGATTTCCACATGACCCTTCAAATGAGGAAATGCTGCCTCAACTTTATCAGCGACAGCTTTTGCATCGTCATAGCAGTCGGAATGGGAAATATAACATTTATCTGCATAATCCGGACCGTTTTCAGCATTTTCTTTCATACGCTCAACAATGGCAGCAATGACTTTCTTTTTACTGCGGATCTTGTAACGTGGGATCAGATGACCGGTATTGTTCACATTTAAAAGGGGACAGATTCCAAGCACCGTGCCTACGGCTCCGGAGGTTTTGGAAATGCGGCCGCCCTTTACATAGAAGGAAAGATCTGTGGAAAAGAACCAGTGCTGGGCATTTAACCGGTGATCCAGAGCAAACTGGCACACTTCATCAATATCTTTGCCCTCGTCCCGCAGATCTGCAAGCTTATCCATCAGCAGGCCATAACCGGAGGAAGCCGCCAGAGAATCAATAATATAGATCTTACGGTCAGGAAATTCTTCCCGGAGAGTATCGGCTGCAATATTGGCAGAATTGATCGTCCCGGAAATGCCGGAGGACAACGTCAGGTGAAGGATATCGAGTCCCTGTTCCAGAAATTTACGAAAATAAGCTTCGTATTCCTCTGCATTTACCTGTGATGTCTTTGTGTCAGAACCGGTTGCCATGCGGTGATAAAAATCCTTGAAATCCATGGACTGTCCCAGATCGTCAGAGTAACTTACCCCATCCAGTTCATAGTGGAAACAGATGTAAGAAATCCCCCGTGACTCAAATTGCTCCTTTGACAGATCGGCGGTGGAGCAACAACTTAAAATATATTCACTCATAAATACCCTCCTTATATAATAAGAACATTATCTGCATAATTATATAAATTGTATCATAAAGTCCGGCGATATACAAATAACTTCTATATATATGCTGATAGAGGATATTTATGGGGAAAAGTATTGACAGGAACCATGTGCGTGGTATACTTCAAAAGGCTTTTATGCAGACTAAAAAGTCCTTTGGAGATAATATAGGTATATCGGGCACAGCAGTATATGATCTGTGCAAAGTTTGAATATGTAATAGGAAGAAAAGAGGTTGTTATCATTGGAACAAAAGAAGTCGTGGCTTGCGGAGATCCTGCCGGATCGTCAGATGTCAGAGGCGTTTATCAATTCGTTTTTTCTGGCGTTGTCGGGAGGATTTCAGGATGCTTATACGTATAACTGCAGGGATGAGGTATTCTCCAACGCCCAGACCGGAAATGTCGTGTTGATGAGTCAGCATTTTATGGAAGGAAGATGGCAGGAGGGGCTTCGATATTTATTGCCGCTGTTGTCCTTTGCCATGGGAGTTTTTCTGGCAGAAAACGTACAGTATCGTTTTCGCAATGCGAAGAAGATCCACTGGCGGCAGGGGATTCTTCTGGCAGAGATCATTATTCTGGCACTGGTGGGATTTATTCCACAGACTTATAATATGACAGCGACCATTCTGGTATCCTTTGCGTGCGCCATGCAGGTGCAGACATTTCGTAAGGTGGGGGGATATTCTTATGCAAGTACCATGTGTATTGGTAATCTTCGAAGTGGTATGGCGGCTCTGTCACTCTATGTCAGGGAACACAGAAAAGAACAGCTGCGTCAGATGGGATATTATTTTGGAGTGATTGGAACCTTTGCTGTTGGAGCAGGGATTGGAGGCATCAGTTCACATTTATACGGAATCCATGTGATCTGGATATCGTGTGTCCTCCTGGTAGTAAGCTTTATCATAATGTCACTGGAAAAGCTGAAGTAATTGTGCATATTTAGCATAATAAAAAGAAAATGATATAAAATGTGTCACATTCATGTCATGATAAATGGCAGGAGATGTGCAGTTTGTTATTTTTTTGCGGAAATAGAGCAGAATTATAGGTGAAATTAACAAAAGTGCTGAAATCATATAGCGCAACCTTGACATTTAAATTCTTATCTACTAAAATAAATTTCGAAAATTGTTATTACAAACAACAAAATGCCTATCATTATAATACCGTATGGAGAAGAGATATGACATGTGTCCGGTCTCAGACTGGTATACTAAGGGTGAGGGGCATCAAAGTGTTAGGAGGCAAAAAGATGAGAAGTAAGACAATCAAAAAAGTCATTGCAGCAGCAGTCGTTGCAGCGATGGGAATCACATCTATCGTTCCTGCAGCACCAGCTCAGGCAGCGGTAAAGACAAAGAAGCTTACTGTAAAGACAAAGAAGATCACTCTTTACAAGGGCGCAGCAGCAGGTTATGGTTCAGTAAAGCTGAAAGTAACTGTAAAGCCTAAGAAGGCTAAGGTTACATACAAGATCAACAAGAAGAAGATCGCTTCTGTATCCAAGAAGGGTCTTGTAAAGGCTAAGAAGCCGGGTAAGGCAAAGATCACAGTTAAGTCCGGTAAGAAGAAAGTTGTTGTTAAGGTTGTTGTTAAGAAGATCAAGAAGAAAGTAACAAAGGTTACAGCAACAAAGAATGTAACAGTTAATGTAGGTGATACACAGAAGATTAAGACAACAGTAAAGCCTAAGAAAGCAACTCTTAAGAAGCTTACATTTACATCAAATGCGAAGAAGATCGCAAAGGTTAGCGCAAAGGGTGTTATCACAGGTGTTAAGGCTGGTAAGGCTAAGATCACTGTAAAGGCAGTTGACGGCAGCAAGAAGAAAGCTACCGTAGCCGTAGTTGTTACAGCAGCAGCTGTTACTTCTAACCCTGCTATTACAACAGGTCCTGCAGTTACATCAACGGTATCTCCAACTCCAAGTGCAGGTACATCATCAACTGAAACACCGTCAGCAGATGCCTCATCATCTCCAAGCGCATCTCCATCCGCAGTTCCAAGTGCTGACCCATCTACATCTCCAAGTGCTGACCCAACCGTAGAGCCTACTTATAAGGCAGTTACAGCAACTACAAAAGATGGTGTTAAGTCTTATTCTGTAAAAGAGCTTGAAAAAGCAGAGTCTTATAAGGTGACATTTGGTGGAGACACTGCAGAAGTTTCTAAGGATGATATCACTGCTGTTGCCACATGGTATGGAAAGAATACTGCTAAAGTAAAAGAGAATCTTACAAAGGATCTTGCAGAGAATGCTAAGAAATTCATCGAAAAGAAGTATGATTCAAAGGACAGCACACTTGCAGTGAAAGGTTTGACTTACAGCAAGGAAGCTGGAAAGAATACGATCAATGTTACGAAAGACGGAGTGAAGGTTGCAGTGACAGCTGTAGTGAATGATGACACAGTAACAGTAACCGGAACCGGCGACAAGAAATTCTCAATGGATGTAAAGGGAACTGCTGCTGAATGTACAGTAAGTAACCTTACGATCGGAGAGCAGACATTTGCAGGAACATATAAAGTAACAACTGCAGTTGATGATAATGATACGATCACTGCTACAGTGAAAACTGCTTCCGGAACCAGCACCATCGTTATGGATAAGACTGGAAAGATTACAAAGCTTGAAGTTCCTGAGAGCATTGCTTTAGTGCTTGAGGCAAAATAATTTCCAAGCGTAATAAGTAAGAAAACACGAACAGGATCGTTACGTTTGTAACGATCCTGTTTTCTTGAAAAATGATTGTAAATACTTCAAAATGGAGATATAATTAATGAATGTAGGAAAAAAGGCATTATGCGGAGTGATTGCTTTCTGTCTCTTTGTGCAAGGTCAGTGTGGAGGTAATACAGTAATTGCCAAAACAAAGGCAATAAAGCTGAACATGACAAAAAAAACGATTACTGTTGGAGGCAGCTTTCGGCTTAAGCTGAAAGGTAAAAGATCCCCAAAGACAGCTGTAACCTGGAAAAGCAGCAATAAAAAAATTGCCATTGTCTCAAAAACAGGTAAGGTAACAGGGAAAAAAGCAGGAAAAGCGAAGATTACCGTTAAAGTTTCTGGAAAGAGTAGGAAACTTACCTGTCAGGTGACTGTTCAAAAGAAAAAAGCAGCTTCCTCTGCCAAACCCGTAAAGACACCGGTACCAGATTCTACGGATGTTCCTTCATCGGCTCCGGGGGCTGCTAAAACACCGGAGGTGACACAGACATCGACACCTGTGATCACAGAGACACCGGCGGCCAGTCCGAAACAAGCTGATCCATCTACACTTGTGGTATCTCAAAGTCTTGTAATGCATGACGGGATTCTCATGACGGCATATCTGATAAATAAGAACTATAATGGATATATTATGGTAAGTTTAAATGGAAAGTCTTATGTGTATGGTGATGAGATAAGCGGCAGGACGCTTTTGATGATGCTCGACAGATCGTATACGAATAGGCCCAAGGTAAACCAGGAAGGGACGATAAGCTTATCAAGAGGCGAAAATGATGAGTATTGGACCGTTACGGATTTGGTGCTAAATAAAGAATATTATTTAAAGGCGGACCGAACGAATTCTCTGGATCCGTCCTGGGCTGACTGTGGTGTGATCTATGTCAAGGGTGATGTAAGTGCAGAGATGGGATTTCAGACAAATATACAATAGGAAAGGGAAGTTATGAAACGTAAGATTACTGGATTAATAATTGGTTTCGCGGCATTTGCTCTCACAGCCGTTACCGTGCAGGCAGGAGAGATCAATGCCAATGAGCAGAGTGTGATATCTGCGGTATCTCAGTCATTTTCTTATAATGGTGCCACTTATGTGGTGAAGAGCAGCTATATTGCTCAGGGTAAGGCGAAGCTTGCACAAGATGGAGTGGATCTTTCCGCTTCACAGGCACAGGGCTACATCGCACAGTTTCATGGAAGCTATCAGGAACTGGTAGAGGAAGGTTATTGTGATCTGATTTCCGGGACACCATCGAATGACGGTGAGGATGCAGAGCCGGAGCATTCCAAGAAAAAGACAGAGGCAAACAAATTGCTGTTAAAAACGATTTTGGGAAAGCCGGGAAGTGCAGAAAAAGATCAGAAGAAACAGGAAACCGATGAATTGGATGGTCAGGTGGAAGCTTCGGCAACACAAACTCCGGCAGGAGTGGACAACACCTGGGATAAAGAGCAGGACCTCGGTAGTTCTATCACTTTTGAAAAGACCGACAAGGCACAGGCGAGAAATGGAGAAGTGACGATTTCCGGAAACGGAAAGAAATATTCCATTAATAATAAAAATGATGATCAAGAAAAAACGGATACCAGAGTACAGAAGACGACCGATAATTTTATCAGTCAGCTGGTACATATTTCTTTATGGAAGATTTTATTCTGGATCGTGCTGGGATTATCGGTTGTTGCAATCGCAGCGGCATTATATTATGTGGTTAAGATCAAGGGACATCATAGAAAGAAAAGGGGTCTGCGAAGAGGAATTGCCGTTGGCGTTGGCATATGCGCAAGTGGTTGGGCATTTCTTCTGATGCTGGCACTGGGATTATATTTTGGTGTATATAATAATAGTTCCATTCAGCGTCAGATGATGGAAAGTGATTATTTCCTCGGTGTGACCCAGATGATCCGTGAAACGGCACAGGGACAGCTTGAAGATGCCGGATATGATGGAAAGATCGCATCGGAAGTATTTTCCCTCTCCAGTGTTTATATTGAGGAAAAGCAATATATTAATAAGGTACTGGCCGGTCAGGAAGATGCAAAGATATCTACAGATGGAATTCAGGATGCATTAAATACAGAGGTTGTTGGGAAAGATGCGGCAGCAAACGAAAAGATGGTCACGGAATTAAAAAAGACCTATACCGATATGCTGCAGTTTAATCTTGGTAAGGTAATCTATCAGAGCAGACAATCCTTTACCGGATGGTTTTATCTGACAATGATCGTCAGTATTATTATGCTTCTGACATTGTTTATTCTGACCTGTCGTTTATATGGATATCCCCATAAGGCAGCGCGTGTTATGTGTATTGCCATACTGGTATCGTCCTGTCTGATCAGTGGGGGGGCTGTGATCGCAAAGGCATTGAAGGTCACCGGTAAAATAAAAGCAACACCGGTATATTATCTGCAGTTTTTACAGAAATATGCAGCATGGAGCATTAATGTGCTGATGTATGTGGGATGTATGGGAATCCTTGTTGCGGTTGCACTCTTGATCTGGAAGCGATACCTGCATACGATTTATGCAGAGTAAGGAGGACAGGTGATGGAAACCGGTTTTTATGACATTCATACACATATTTTGCCAGGAGTAGATGATGGTTCCAAAAGTCCGGAAGAGTCGAAGCAAATGCTTCAGATGGCATACGATCAGGGGGTGCGTCACATTGTAGCGACGCCTCATTTCTCAGTCAATGGAAAGAACCATCCGGTGGAGGAATTGAAAGAGAAATTGGAATTGCTTCGCCGGATGGCAGGAGAAATCGATCCCTCTTTTACCGTGGATCTGGGAAATGAACTGTTAAACGGTCCGGGGATGATTGAGGAATTAAAGAAGGGCAATGCATTAACCATGGCGGGAACCCGTTATATTCTGGTGGAATTTTTGCCTTCGGATAAGTATCATGTATTATATCAGTCACTTCATGAGTATATTATGGCGGGGTATATTCCGATTGTTGCTCATATGGAGAGATATGAAGCATTGTATAAGGATTATGATCATATTGAGGAACTGGCTAAGATGGGCTGTTATTTTCAGATGAATACAGAAAGCATCGTAGGAGGCTTTCTGCAGCGCCGGGCGGCCTATCACAGACGCCTGATACTGGATGGATATATTCAATTTATGGGCAGTGACTGCCATGGAGTGGATCATCGGAAACCATTAATGAAAGATGCACTGCGATATTTTGGACAGAATCCGAACGCAGAACGCCGTCTGGAACATATTCTGCAGAAATATCCGGTAACAATGCTGGCTGATAAATATATTGATTAATCGGAAGATTAGAAAGATAAGAGGGAATCTATGGAAAAACAGCAAGACGAAGAAATCGAAATTGATTTATTGGAACTTTTTGGAGTGGTACGTGCCAGATGGTTCAGTATTTTAATGACTGGAATTATTTTGGCGGCAGTGGCAGGCATCGGGACGTTATTTCTGGTGACACCGAAGTATCAGTCTACATCGAAACTTTATATCGTAGGTCAGACATCTGCTCTGACATCGTTAACGGATCTTCAGGCAGGGGCCCAGTTGACACAGGACTATATGGTTCTTGTACAGAGCCGTCCGGTGTTAGAAACGGTCATTGACAATTTGAGACTTGATATGGAGTATGAGACATTGAAAGGGATGGTTACATTAAACAACCAGTCCGACACCCGTATTTTGGATATCACAGTAACGGCAGACGATCCATATATGGCAAAGGAGATTGTAGATGAGATCAGTCAGGTTTCTGTATCACGAATTGCTTCTATTATGAATGTGGATGAGCCGACGACAGTGGAGTATGGCCATCTGGAAAACAGTCCAAGCAGTCCGAATGCTAAGAAAAATATTGCGATCGGTGGTTTATTAGGACTTGTAGCAAGTGCTGCCGTGATCATTGTTCTTTATCTGCTCAATGATACTATCTGCAGCGAGGATGATGTAGAGAAATATCTTGGTCTCAATACTCTGGGACTGATTCCGATCGAAGAAGGTGCCATGGAGCAGATGATGAAGGACAAAAGGAAACGTAAAGGTCATTCTGGCGGATTATGGAATCGTTTACTCTTAGGAAATCGTTCCAGGAAAGGGAATGGGTGAGAAGAATGGCAAAAATTTCATTTGAAGGGCGAAAAGAGTTAGATTATCGAGTTAATGAGGCATATAAATCCCTTCGTACAAATGTACAGTTCAGTGGTACGGGGGTAAAGGTAATTGACTTTACAAGCTGCACACCAAACGAAGGAAAGAGTTCTGTCAGCTTTAATCTGGCGGTTTCCTTTGCGGAGAGTGGCAAGAAAGTCATTATGATCGATGCGGATATGAGAAAATCTGTTTTGGCAGGCCGTTATAAGGTTGGTGGAGTGGATGCCGGTCTGGCACATTATTTGTCTGGACAAAAGACATTGGATGAGGTATGCTTGAAAACAGATATTGAGGGCATGGATATTATTTTCTCCGGTCCATTTGTACCGAATCCGGCGGAACTTTTGGAGAGCCAGAGTTTTCATGACCTGGTACAGTATTGCAGAGAACATTATGATTATGTATTGATCGATACTCCACCTTTGGGATCCGTGATTGACAGCGCAATTGTGGCGAAGGAATGTGATGGTGCGATCATTGTGATCGAGGCAGATGCCGTCAGTTATCGTTTCGTACAGAATGTAAAAAACCAGCTTGCCAAAAGCGACGTAAAGATTCTGGGCACTGTGTTAAACAAGGTGCCAATGGGAAATGGGAAATATGGTTATGGAAAATATGGCAAGTATGGTTATGGCAAGTACGGTAAATATGGTGAGTATGGAGATTATGGTGCCTATGGTCATGAAGGAAATAAGTAATTAGTTTAGAAAAGCGTAAGATAGGGTTTGATTCACGGAAGTGGCAGTAAAAAATTGTGAAAGTCATAGTAATGAAGAAGATTATGGGAGGTAGAGTTATTGTACGTTAGAAGAGAAAAGAGCTGGCTGAAGCATATTGATTTTGCAATTTTAGATGTTTTTTGTATTATTGTTACATTTTATATCGGCTATATTTTCAGACATGGTGTGGGCAGTGATTTTACGACATATTACTGGAGACTGCTGTGTATCCTGATCGTGTTGGATATCAGTGTATCTTTGATCCGGTCCAGCCACAAGTCGATTGTCCGCCGAAGCTATCTACGGGAAATGCTGGAAACAGTGAAGCATTGTGTAACGGTAGATGGGCTTGCTTTGTTCTTTCTGTTTTTGGTACAGGAAACGGGGATTTATTCCAGAGAATCTTTACTGATTTATTTTGCACTGCACAATATTGCCACATATCTGGCACGCTGTATTCATAAGCATGCACTTCGTAAGAAAATGACAAGTAATCCCGACGTGGAGCAGATGTTGATCCTGACGAATCGCGAGGGTGCAGAGCAATGTGTGCGGGAGCTTTCTCAGGATGAATATCGTAATTATCAGGTGATTGGTGTTGTCCTTATGGATGATATTTATGATTCGGATAAGAAACAGCCGGCAGACAGTGATTCCGGGGAGGACGTTTTCTCTGTGGCGGCCAGAGAAGCGGCAGCCACAGAGGAAATAGCCGGTATTCCGGTAGTATCTGACTATGCCGGAGTACGGGAGTATCTGATGGAACATGTTGTGGACAGTGTATTTTTAAATCTGCAGCTTGACAGCAAAAAAAGCCGCAGGTTAAATCATGAATTGATTCGTGCCGGTGTGACAGTACATATCAATCTGGTACGAGTGCCGGATGATATCCCCAATAGAACGGTGGAACGTCTGGGCAATTACACAGTTCTGACAACGGGACTTCGTCTGGCAAGTGCCCGTCAGATTATGATGAAACGGCTGCTTGACATAGTTGGAGGTCTGGTGGGGAGTCTGATCACACTGCTTGTGAGTATTTTTATTGGACCGATCATTTATTTCCAGTCGCCGGGGCCGATTTATTTTAAACAGAAGCGTGTTGGTAAAAACGGCAGAACCTTTGAAATTTATAAGTTTCGTTCTATGTACATGGATGCGGAAGAGCGTAAAAAGGAATTGATGCAGCAAAACGAAATGGATGGGCTGATGTTTAAAATGAAGGATGATCCGCGAATTATTCCGATTGGCCATTTCATACGTAAATATTCTATTGATGAGCTTCCACAGTTCTTTAATGTTCTTAAGGGGGATATGAGTATTGTCGGAACCAGACCACCCACAGTAGATGAATATGAGCAGTATCAGGTGTATCATCGCGGCAGACTTGCATCAAAGCCTGGAATTACCGGGTTGTGGCAAGTGAGTGGTCGTAACCAGATTACGGATTTTGAGGAAATTGTGGAGTTGGATATAGATTATATTATGCGATGGTCTGTGGGAGAGGATATCCGGATCATATTAAAGACGGTGCGGCTGGTTATTCAGGGGGATGGCGAGTAGTTTGGAATGCTTGTTATCCTGCGTTATGTTCTGATCAGCAGACACCAATGTATATGAAAAGTGAGTTTTTGAAGTGAATTACTGCAAAAACTCACTTTTTTGGAATATAGGATAAACCCAGAAATATACAAATGTCAGAAAGGAGAATGGGGGATGAGGGACAGGATCCTGTTTGTGGAGGATGATGAGGCATTGGCTATGGGAACCTCGTATGTATTGGAAAACGAAGGAATGCAGGTGATCCGTGTGGGGGATTGTCAATCGGCAAAAAGAATTTGGAGAGAACAAGGGGATGAAGTGTTTGATCTGGTTCTTCTGGATGTAATGCTGCCGGATGGGGATGGATTTTCTCTGTGCGAATGGATGAAATCGGAATACAGGGAGATTCCTATCATCTTTTTGACGGCTTTGGAGGATGAAGGAAATGTGGTACATGGTCTGCAGTATGGGGATGACTACGTAACGAAGCCTTTTCGGACCAAAGAGCTTGTTGCGCGGATACTGGCAAATATCAGAAAATACAGGGTATGGAAGGCTGGAAAGAAGGATGGACTTCCTGCATCGGAAGAGGGCATATATCAAAATGGGGAGCTGCTTCTGAATGAGAAGGAAATGCTGGTATATCGGCGGGGAAAAAGGATCGATCTAACCCGCAGTGAGTACCGGCTGTTTCAGATACTGATCCATCATGCAGGGCAGATCTTGACAAGAGAACAGCTGATGGAACAGTTGTGGTCTGTGGATGAAGTCTTTGTGGATGATAATACGCTATCTGTTTATATGAGAAGACTTCGTCAAAAGCTTGGGGATCGGGAAGAGAAATCTTATATTACTACAATTCGGGGCGTGGGATACCGTATGGAACCGGCAGGTCGTGAGAGAGAGGAGAGAAGGTAGATGTTTCAGGAAAAATGCGTGAAAAGGTTTTTGGGGAGCAGTCTGTTGTTAGGAGTGGGGCTGGGTTTTGCGTGTGTCGTGATCGGAACTTATTTTTGTGGACTTACGAATCGCGCCGGAGAGTGCATTGCCGTAGGGGCTGTCTTTATTTTTTTGTGGTTATATGGTGGCTGGTCGCTGCGAAGATTATGTAATCAGGTGGATCAGGTAGGAGATGTGTTTGACGGTATATTGGCAGAGAGTTCCTTGGAGATGTCCCGGAGGAGTCCGGAGGAGTATTGGAAAGAACGGCTTCCACATCCGCTTCATGAAGGAGCTGTGGGAAGAATGGAAAGCCGTGTAATGGAAAGTGTATATGTCCTGGGGCAAAGGGAAAACGGTCATGCTGAGGAAAAGAAATATTTAAAAGAAATGATGACGGACATATCTCATCAGATTAAGACACCTCTTGCTTCATTACAGGTGTTTCTGGAGATCTTCGAGCAGAATTTCACACAGGATAAGCTGCATCATATGGCGTTGCAGGCACAGGAGCAAGTCGCAAGGATTCATTGGCTGGTGATGGGACTTTTAAAACTGACACAGTTGGAATCCGGGATGCTTCCGGTGGCAAAGACGCAGAACGATCTTGGGGTAATGCTGCGGGAATGTGCAGAAAGAGTGGTCAGCGGTTTTCCGGAGAAGACATTAAAGGTCAGATTTGAGGGACCGGAGAAATGTATATTTCTTTGTGAGAAGGAATGGCTGTCAGAAGCATTTCAGAATCTGATCAAAAACTGCTGTGAATTCAGTCCGGTGGGAGAGGAAATTCTGATCCGCTGGAATAAGACACAGATGGCACTGACGGTACAGATTATGGACCGGGGACCGGGCATTCCTATGGAGGAACTGCCCAAGATCTTTAACCGGTTTTATCAGGTGAAAGGTGGAAAGGGACAATATCAGGAGCATAAGGGAGTGGGAATCGGTTTATCGCTGGCAAAGGAGATCATTGAGCGGCAGAAGGGATCCCTGGTGGCTTACAGCAGCACGGAGCCGCCGACATTTACACGGTTTGAGGCTGTGTTTATCTGTTAGAGAGAAAACGACGTATCTTACAAAACTGTAAGATTACATTCATGGGAATGTAAGAAGGCTCTGGTAAGATGAGTATATGATAACAGACATATCTCAAGAGAAAGGATGAGTGGATATATGGCTTTTTTGGAAGTAAAGGATCTTACCAGGATTTATGGAAAGAAAGAGAATCAGCTGACGGCACTGGATCATGTAAGCTTTTCGGTGGAGAGAGGCGAATTTGTGGCAGTAACGGGGGCAAGTGGTTCCGGAAAATCAACGCTTCTTCATCTGCTGGGAACCATGGATGATGCACAGGAGGGGTCTGTGAAGCTGGAAGGGGAAGATGTTCTGGGAATGAAAGAGAAACAAAAAGCAATTTTTCGCCGCAGAAGGATTGGCTTTGTGTTTCAGGAATATAATCTGGTGCCGGTTTTGAATGTAGAGGAAAATATTCAGATTCCCGTACGATTGGACGGAAGACAGATGAACCGGGAATATCTGACAAAGCTATTGAAAATTTTGGGACTGGAGGAAAGAAAATACCATCTGCCCGAGGAACTGTCCGGGGGACAGAAGCAGCGTGTGGCGATTGGAAGAGCGTTGGCAAACCATCCAAGCCTGCTTCTGGCAGATGAACCTACCGGTAATCTGGATCATCAGAACGGACTGGAGGTGATGTCGTTATTAAAACAGGCAGTGGAACAATTTTCACTGACACTGATCGTGGTAACTCATGATCCGGGAATTGCATCTATGGCGGATCGGGTGATCACGCTGTCGGATGGTGTGATCATTTCCGATGCAAAAGTAAAGCATGCATTGTCCTCTGAGGTGGTTCGAAACGATGCAGGGGAACAGAATCAGACTGTATCGGATCAAGGGGAGGTGTAACGAATGAAGCAGTTGGGTTATTATTGTATGCTGATGTTTCGATACCGTAAAAAACATCCCATGGAAACCGTATATTCCCTCTTGGCGATCACCGTATCGGTTATTTTGTGCTACTGCAGTATTACCGTTGGGTTTACTATAATGAATTATGGCTATGAATCGGCAATGGTGGAGCAGCATGGCTGCGAGATGGAGATGGATGATTTTCCGGTAGGGGCAACTACGCTTGATGGGGATGATGAGTGGAAGCCGGAGGATTACCGCCGGATGAAGAAGAAGCTCGATCAGCTTCCGGAAGTACGGGAAACTTACCTCAAAAAAGGATATAGTGATTATATCGATGATGGGGGAAATGAAAAAAAGCATGTGTATTATATTCTTTATGTAGGCGCAAAGGATCGATCAGATCTGCAGGGATGTGCCGATCAGATCGAGAAGGATACGGGATATACGGTACATGTGAATTCTGACATTGCGACCCATTTGGGGCAGGGAACAGAGGAAGACAGCATGGCAAGATCGGCAGGCAATGCTATCGTGGCGATGATCGGTGCCCTGTTTGCCTCTTTTGTTATGCTGGTGATCCGCAATACCATGATGCTTCCGGTGCTGGAACGTATGAAAGAGTATGGTATGTTACGGTGCGTGGGCATGTCCAAGGGACAGCTCTCCTTTATGCTGGCCGTGGAAGGGATACTGTTGACACTTGTCAGTACCGTTTTGGGAACGGGGATCGGATTTGCTCTATTGCGAAGCTGTCAGGGATGGATCAATGACTGTCTGATGCTTCAGGTGCCGGCAAGATTTCATTTTTATCCTTCGGCAGTTTTGTACAGCTGTCTGCTCTGTATCGGTGTAACGCTTCTTGCTTTGATGGAACCGGCGAGGCAGGCAGGAAACCGGTCTGTTCAGGATACATTGCGTGGTGGTGTATATGGTTTGCACAGAGGAAGGACAAAGAAAAAGGGGGAGCGTCATCCTGTCAGTCATCTGTTTGGAAAAATTTTTGGTGTGGAGTGGGAATATGCGGTCCGGAATATGACCCGTAATCCGGGGAGCCAGATTTATATGTTTATCGGACTATTTATCAGCATGGTTTTATTTTCTGTTGTTTTCAGCAGTGTGGAGACAACATATTCCACCTACGAGAACAGTACCCAGGGAACTCATGTAGAATATACGGAAGCCATTGAAGTGAAGGGGGACTGTTCCGTGGCAGAAAAAGAGAAGATCGGTCAGGATGTGTCCAGGCTGAAGGGGGTAAAAAAGGCAGGACTTTATCGTCCGGGAAATCTGTATCTCCCGGGTTATCGTCAGAAAGAGCATTTTAAGTATGCAGGGGATGATGATTGGTACGGTTATCTGACGGCAATAGGATATGACCGGAAACATCTGGATACCATAAAGAGTCAGATTGTATCGGGAGAGATTGACTATGATAATATGGTAAAGGAAAATGGTATCATTTTATGTGATTATAAATATAATCCCAAGGATGAGGATGGAAATGCGGTCCAGAAGGATATACGTCTTACCGACTATAAGGTGGGAGATAAGTTTCCGGTATTGACCAATGAGGCATGTAACCGGGTCATTAGTCAGTTAGAGATAATTGAGAAAAAGTTGGGAGAGGAACCGTCGCCACCTCAAGATGAGTGGTTACCAAAAAAGTCAGCCGGATATCGTAAATACGAAAAGAGACTGAATAAATATTGGATGAAAGCAGAAAAGCTGATGAAGAAAACAGGATATCCTATACAGGACTATCAGGATAAGATCAGGAGTTGGGGAAGCAATCATATTACGGGACCATATTACATGAAGATGGTGTTGGAGCAGATTGAGGTAGACCGTGGGAATGTCGTACAGCTTCCAATCCAGGCCATCATTAAAGAGGACACGTATAATTCGGCTTATCTGATGGACGAGTGGCTTGTAGGGGGACGTAATGTAGGTGTACTTATGGCAGATAAGACCTATGATCTGTATAGCACGGGTGTTGTGGCATTTATGGAAAAGAATAAGACAGGTACCGGTACAGTGTATATCGGAATTGAGCGTGATATCAGAGAGGCTGGAAAAGATCTGGCTGCTTATATTAAAAAGTTGAATGCAGAGTCTGCCGATCAAAACTTTGTTTTGGCATCTGACAGGGACGGAACCGGTGATCTGTCGTGGTATGATGAGGACAAGGGAAATACCAACCGGGAGATGGAGCTGCTTGAGAAGGGCGGCATAGGTATCGGGGCATTCATCTTATTTGTGTGTCTGTTGCAGATCTTTAATGTAACTGCAGCGGGAATGACTATGCGGCGGGAGGAATTTTATCTGCTTTCTGTGGCCGGAATGTCCGGAGGGCAGATGCAGAAAATGCTGATCCTGGAAAAGGCCGTAACTTGTTTGATGGCAATTTTAGCAGGTGTTGGTGCAGGCTATGGCCTGAGCTATTTATTTATTGAAGTATTTTTAAATCAGGATGGTGGATTTGCCGATGGAACCGGAGGAATCTGCTTTGCCTGGCCGACAGAAAAGATTCTGATCACGGCGGCGGTTGTTTATGTGCTGTGTCTGTTATGCAGCAGGGGAAAACAAAGAAAAGAGAAGCGGGGATAAAAACGGGAGTAGAAGGTTTGGAATACAAAAGGAACAAACAAAAAGAAGATTGTCAGAATATTTATATCTGACAATCTTCTTTTGATACGTCTTTTACTCCGGCAGGCATAAGATACGGATACGATCGCAGGCAATGGTTGATACGTGCCAGCGTAAAAAATAATCCTGAGCTTCTTTTTGATATTCCTCAGGAAGCTTGTTTTCTGCCCGCCACAGGCAGCGGCAGATCCGCTGGTAATGTAAAGGAAGCCAGTCGGCAGTTTGTTCTGCTGATTCCAGTGGAATAAAAACTTCATGAATGCCGTTTTCTTTTTCCTGTTGATAGATCTGCAGGAATACCGTCAGTATACAGAATAATTCATTGTCCTGATTCTGGGACAGATTTTCCTGTGTAAAATGAAGTGCGTCGTTATATCGTTTCTCCTGGATCAGCGAGAGCAGTGTCTCCACCGCAGTGTCTTTTCCTGCGGCTTTTTGTGGAGAAGACTCTGTCTGTGTGGCGATAAAGCGGGTACAGGCATCAATCTCCACCTGATTATTAGGACAGTATTCTTCCAGATAAGTTTTCCGATAGGTATGGTAATCTTTAAGATTCTGGGCACCGCTGTCGTGGAGTACCCAGGGAGTTTCCTGATAGGGAACGGCGATCCGGTATCCGGCCCGGAGAAACTCCTGACATTGTGCCAGATCATAGAAGTCCCAGCCGGTAAACAGATCCGAACGCCACAGGAAATCCTGATCGGTCATCATAAGAAGTCCGTCAATCGCTTCTACAGTGGCAAAAGCCCGTCCCGCGGGAATAGGAATGTCAAAATATTCATCCGCTGTGGTGATCAGATGGGAACGAAGGGCTCCGGTTCTCATGGGATTTGACCAGATACAGCCGTTTTTATGAAGCTGTTTTGTTCCTACCATACCGATCATACCAATCTGTGGATATTCCCGGAAGATTGGTATGGTATCCAAAAGAAAGTGCCTGTTAAGGATCAGTGCATCCTGATGAAGGTATACTTTATATTTTGCATCGGTTTGGAGCATTCCTGCATTGTAGCCCTCTGCCATGGAGTTTGCACCACGGATCGGGAGAATATTCACGACAAATCCGTCCGGTATTTCCAGTTGTTTGATATAGATCTCACATTCATGAAATGCAGATTCGCTGTCTGTGCATATAATAAAGCTGACCTTTTGTGCATTCATATAGGCATCTTCCTTTCTATGTTATTATTTCATATTTTCTTCGTTTTTGCTTTTACTTTTTTCAAAAACAAATGCCATATCTTTGCGGATCTTGTGATTGATGCCAAGCCCAATACCGATCAGTGTATAGAAGATCGGAGAAAGTGCTACGCAGGAGTCATTGGTAAGGGAGAGGATCAGATATCCGATCACTGCACCAAAGATACCAACACCAATGAATGTCATGTACTCTGAATAATGACATCTCCAGTAGATCAGCAGGGAATCAATTAAGTACCAGCCAAAGAAGATTAACAGTGCGATCAAAGAAAGAACACCGGTCTGGACACCTACCTGCAGATACATACAGTGAGGTTTTGTAACCAGCTCATTGATATGTCCGGAGTTATACATTCCTACCAGATCGTTGTTTGGAAAAGCAATGATAAAGGTATCAGGACCGCTTCCAAGGAAGAAATATTTCTTCAACAGAGGGATGGTTCTGTCCCAGATGTAACCACGCATGTTTGCAAGTTTATAATGTTTATCCAGATAAGGTACGCTATCGGTGATCCTGGCGAGCTTCATCATGGCATTATTCCCACCGCGACAGTAATATCCCTTTTGACCTTCGGTATTCATAAGATTAGAGAAGGCCCACTGGTATCCATCGATGGTAAGAATAAATCCCTGGAATGAATCATCACGGGATACATTAAAACTAAATGGAAAACGTGGGTCAGAAATGGTATAGGTAATGCCGTCTTCCGACAGGGAAAAAGGTACATCTTTTTTGCTGCCGTCTTTTAACTCAAAATAATCCGCCCCCTTGGAATCCTGAAGCATTTTGATCACGAGTTGATCGTCCTTTGTTACTTTACCATTTTCTGCAGTATTTCGATCTGAGGATTGATAAACTACCGTGACATTATTATTATTTGTCTGGATTTCTTTTAAAGGATAATATTCCGCTTCGGAGGTAAACATGCCCTGCAGACGGTTGATCAGAACATTGCCATTCATGTTGTTGACGAAGAGGAAAGCAGCAATGATCAAAATAATCCCGCCGACACCAATCTTCCAGTTTTTGATAAATACCTTTCGCATACATAAAAGCATAACAAAAAGGGAAACAACAAGGGCTACGATACCGGCACGGGACTGGGAGGCAAAAAGGATCAGAAGCATTGCAATGATCAGAAGAGCGCTTGCAATTTTCTGCCATATTTTTTGGACTGCCAGAAGAATTGTCAATAAAACAGGAATTGTCAGGGCAACATAAAAACCGACATAGTTAGGGTTGTAGAGGGTCATGTAAGGACGGCCGGGTTCAAAATTGAATACCAGCTGTTCGGTATAGGTGGAAGGTTTGATCAGACTCTGTCCGAAACTTGTCTGAAAAAAGTCATGGCGAAATACCTGGGTGAGTCCCAAAAATGCCATGATGGCAATGCCGATCATAAACCAGTTCATAGTGCGTTTCAGAGCTGATTCATTCTGCATGATAAAGAAACTGTAGTAAACCATCAAGCCGTATCCTACAAGCACCCATACGGATTCGAACTGTTCAAAGATACCATGAAATGAAAAACCGGAGTATTTTGAAGCAACCGCTGATAAAAGTGCAAGTCCGCAGTAAACTGCCATAGGAATTAATTGTTTGATCCAGAGAGGATCTTTCTCTTCCGCAAAGAATAAATAGATCATGCAAAAGATCACATATCCACATGCGAGAATGATCCATACCATTTTAAAATATAAGAAAAAATCAGTTGCATCTGCATACGTAGTGAACCATTCAAACTGATCCAGATTTGTAGAATACTGGTGCATCATTGTGATCAGGGGAATGATGGCCAGAAAAGCAATAATTGGAAGTAATAACCCAAGAGGATATTTTTGCTCCTTTTGGGGTTGTTTTCGTTTGTTTTTGTTATAAGACATAATTTCCTCCGCATAAATCATATTTGTTGTGGCTGTCCACAAAATAATTATATACGTTTTCGCGGGATTTCTCAACCAAAAAAGAAAAATGTATGTCTGTTACTTCTTATATTAAAGTTATTTGCTCTTTCAAATTATTTTAATATGTGTTATGATATCGGCAATGGTTAAGAAAAAGGAGTTCCGTAAAAGGAGCTTCGGAGTGAGGATGGTTATGGATAATTATAATGGAGAAAAGGAAATGCCGGATCGGTATTCACTGCGGGGAAAGGTATTTCATCGTCTGCGGGAGGATATTCTGTCCGGAAAGTATGCACAAAATGATGAGCTTCGGGAGGCTGCAATCAGTAAATCAATGGGTGTCTCCAGGACACCGGTGAGAGAGGCACTTCGTCAGCTGGAGCTTGAGGGACTGGTGACAATTATCCCCAATAAGGGAGCCTATGTGAATGGGATCACGGCAAAGGATATTTTTGATATATATGAGATTCGTTCTTATCTGGAGGGACTTTGTGCAAAATGGGCTTGCCGTAACATTACAGAGGAACAGCTGGATGATCTGGATGAGATCACATATCTCAGTGATTTCCATATCCAGAGAGAGCATTGGGAGCAGATCTTTGAACTGGATAACCGATTTCATCTGCTTTTATATAAAGCATGTGGAAGCACAGTCCTGGAGCATATTTTGTCGGACTATCATCATTATGTGGAGAGAGTTCGGAAAAATACTCTGTCTTCGCAGGGGCGTGCCGGCAAAGCAGCGCAGGAGCATAAAGCAATTTTGAATGCTGTCCGGGAAAAGAATGAAGAACTGGCAGAAAAGCTTGCTAATGAACATATTTATAAGTCCCTTGAAAACATTAAGAAACAGGGGATGGAGAATCTGATGAAATAAAATACGGACAGTGATAGAGCGGTCAATGGAAAATTGTAGGGGATAAACAGGGGAAAGAGTAAATATGAACATGGAAAAAGAAACAAAAAACTATGATCCATATAAACGTACAATACTGTTTTTTGCGTCACTTGTGAACATTATATTGATGACGTTGATCTTTGCCTATGCCTGGTATGGTTATTATGCATCGACAATGTTTCAGATCACCTTTTATCGGAAAGGACATTATGCACTGCTTGCATTATATGCATTGTTAATGTTTTTCTTTTCTACGATGTATGGTGGATTAAAGATTGGGCAGCTTCGCAGGATTGAGGTGATGTTGTCCCAGTATCTGAGTCTGATCTTTACAAATATCGTGGCATATTTTATTATCTGTCTGCTGGCATTTGGTGTGGTAAGTCCCACATATCTGCTTTTGGTACTTCTGGCAGAGATGGTTGTATCCACAATCTGGAATGTGATCATTATTCACTTTTACAACCGGATCTTTCAGCCATGGAAGATTTTGCTGATCTACGGGGAACGCCCTGCAGCAGATCTGGTATATAAAGTAGAGGCCAGAAGAGATAAGTATGCAATTTATGATGCCATCAATATTGATGAGGGAATCGATGCGATCGCCGAGAAGATGAAATCGTTTCAGGCAGTGATCATTGGAGATATCTCAGCCATTAAGAGAAATGACATTTTAAAATACTGTTATGCGCACAAGGTACGTGCTTATGTTATCCCAAAGGTATCTGACATTATACTGATGGGAGCGGACCGGATCCATGTGTTCGATACACCGTTTCTTTTGTCGAAGGGATATACTTTGAGTTTTGACCAGCGTCTGGCCAAAAGAGCTTTGGATCTGGTGATCGCAATTCCATTGACGGTAATCTTGTCACCGGTGATGATTTTGACGGCACTGGCAATTAAGCTGTATGACAGGGGTCCGGTATTTTATAAGCAGGTGCGCTGTACCAAACATAACAGGGAATTCGAGATTATTAAATTCCGCAGTATGATCGTGAACGCAGAGAGTGATGGAGTAGCCAAGCTCGCTTCGGAAAATGACAGCAGGATCACTCCGATCGGTCACTTTATCCGTGCAACGAGAATCGATGAGCTGCCACAGCTGCTGAATATCATCCGGGGAGATATGTCTTTTGTGGGACCGCGCCCGGAAAGACCGGAGATCATCCGGGAGTATTGCGAGGACATGCCGGAGTTTAATTTCCGTACAAGAGTAAAGGCAGGTTTGACAGGATTTGCCCAGGTATATGGAAAATACAATACCACACCATATGATAAGTTAAAACTGGATCTGTTTTATATAGAGAACTATTCTTTCTGGATGGATCTGAAGCTGATCCTGATGACTGTCAAAACTGTTTTGAAAAAGGATGCAACAGAAGGCGTTGCAGAGGGTC
Source organism: uncultured Lachnospiraceae bacterium (assembly GCA_934339135.1). GTDB lineage: Bacteria > Bacillota > Clostridia > Lachnospirales > Lachnospiraceae > Jutongia. The sequence continues at coordinate 68,471 of CAKRHP010000014.1, forward strand.
AGGTGACAGCACAAAAAGAGGATCCGGATCAGGAGTCGGTGGAAGAGATTGTAAAGGAGATTGTCAATAAGTAGTGGAGGCAGATCATGAAAGCGTTAATTGTCACAAGAGTCAGCGGATTTCTTCCGCAGTTTGAGGCGAATAATGTGAAAATATTGCAGGAAATGGGCTTTGAGGTTCATTATGCTGCTAATTTTAATACCATAGTATATGGAAAGGACAATCATCGTCTGGAAGGAATGGGACTTATCTGTCACCAGATCGACTTTGAGAGATCTCCTTTTTCGCCCGGTGTCCGAAAAGCCTATCATCAGCTGAAGGAGCTTATGGAGCAGGAAGCTTTTGACCTGATTCATTGTCATATGCCCATGAGCGGTGTGGTTGCCAGAATGGCTGCGCAGGCAGTGAGGAGAAGTTCAGGAAGAAAGGTTCCTGTTCTTTATACCGCACATGGACTTCATTTTTATGAGGGGGCACCTTTGAAGAATTGGATCTATTATCCGGTGGAGCGATATTTGTCCCGCTTTACGGACAGACTGATCCTGATCAATGAAGAAGATTATAAAAGGGCACAGAAATTTCCGGTCAGAGGTTCTGTAGAGAGAACTATGGGGATCGGCATGCGCCTGGAACAGTTTCGTCCCTGGTATAAGACGGATTATTCCATGGGAAAGGCGGGATCTGATCAGGACATCTATGAAAAATATGGAATTCCGGATAATTATGGGATTTTGATCAGTGTGGGAGAGATCACACAGAGAAAAAACCATATTGTTATGATCGATGCCATGAAAGAGCTTTTGGATCTTCCTTTAGTATATGTCATTTGCGGATCGGGTCCATGGGAGGAAAAATTAAAGACTCATGTGCATGAACTGGGACTGGAAAGCCGGGTGAAGTTTGCGGGATATATAGAGCAGGTACCGGCAATGCTCCGTCAGGCAGATTGTTTTGTATTTCCGTCGTTTCAGGAGGGACTTCCTGTAGCGGTTATGGAGGCGATGGCAGTGGGACTGCCGGTAATCGCTACAAGGATACGTGGCATTACGGATCTGTTAGAGCATACAAAGGGAGGTTATCTGTCAGATGACTGGGAGCCGGAAAGCTATGCGGTGAAGGTGCGCCGGATGTTTTCAGAAAGAGGGGGGAAAAGCAAGGTCTCCCGACAGCAGCGGCGTCAGGAAATGGGACAGTGGAACCGCGAAAAGGTACAAGAATTTGCACTTCCGGTAGTAGAGGCAAAGATGCGTAGCATATATCAGTCTGTTATGGAGGAAATCAATGAAAACATTACAGATACTCATGTCAACTTATAATGGAGTAAAATATATTACAGAACAGCTGGATTCTCTGTTGGAACAGGATTGTGAGAAGACCGGAAAAGCAGCCTTTCGCATTGTGATCCGTGATGATGGTTCTTCGGATGGAACACAGGATATTCTCGAGGAGTATGCCGGGAGGTACCCTGAGAAGATCTCATGGTATCAGGGGGAAAATCGAGGTGTCATCCGGAGCTTTTTTGAATTACTTCAAAAGGTGGAAACATCGGATTATTATGCCTTTTGTGATCAGGATGATTATTGGATGAAGAACAAGATGACCCGTGCGCTGGAGGTGCTCCATACAATGGAACAGGACGGACCGGCATTGTATTGCTGCAGGCCGAAGCTGGTAGATCAGAATCTGCAGCCGCTGGAATCGGAGATTAAACGTCCGCTTATGCGGCCGGGATTTCGGAATGCCATGATTGAAAATATTGTAACCGGCTGTACGGCGGTGTTTGATCAGACGCTTCGGGAGATGGTTGCAAAAGAGCTTCCGGAGTTTACGGTAATGCATGACTGGTGGCTTTATTTGATCGCAACGTGTTTTGGGGAGATTTATTATGATGAGACACCGTATATCTGTTATCGTCAGCATCAGGGGAATGTTTTGGGAACGAAAACGAGAAAAATGGATGAATGGAAGATGCGGCTCAGAAGATTTCAGGGGAATCGGGGGAATATCAGCCATCAGTTGGGAGAGTTTATAAGAATTTTCGGTGATACGGCTCCGGACAATGAAAATATGCAGATGGCAAAGAGATTTCTGGAGGTGCGTAAATCATTCGGGGCAAGGAAACGTTTCCTGAAAGATGCCGGGATTTATCGGCAGCGCCGGGAAGATGACAGAATATTTCATATTATATTGCTGTTAGGGAATTACTAACGAATGAGATCAAGGGAGGATAAGATCTGCTCATGGACATATGGAAAAAAATAGTTGGTTTCTGTAAGGACTATGGAGTGTGGTATACTGCAAAGAAAATTGCATATCGCAGTTATATCAAGTACTATCTGGGCAGAAAATACTGTCCTTTTACGATATCGGCGGAGGAAAGGAAGGTTCAGGAGGAGTGGGTTCCTGACAGAAAAATTAAGATCAGCATCGTCGTTCCTTTGTATAATACGAGAGAAGATTTTTTCCGGCAGATGATGGATTCTGTTTTGTCCCAGACATATGGAAACTGGGAACTTTGTCTGGTGGACGCCAGTGATCAGGAGGAGTGCAGACGGGTGCTCCGTAGGATCGTGGAAGAGGTTCAAAAGACGGATCATAGAATCTGTTATCAGCGGCTTGTGGTCAATGAGGGGATTTCAGAAAATACCAACCGTGCTATAGAGATGAGCACAGGAGAATATATTGCATTGCTGGATCATGATGATATTCTTCATCCGTCGGCATTATATGATGTCATGCAGGCGATCAATTATCATCAGGGAGAGTTTATTTATACGGATGAGCTGTCTTTTGACGGGACACCGGAACGGGTGCAGAATATTCATTTTAAACCGGACTTTTCCCCGGAGAGCTTTCGAAGCAACAATTATATTTGTCATTTTTCTGTGTTTTCACGGCATCTTTTGGAAAAAGCGGGAGGATTTCGGAAGGAATTTGACGGCAGCCAGGATTATGATATGCTGCTGCGTCTGACGGATGAAGCGGACAATATCTATCACGTACCGAAGGTACGGTATTACTGGCGGATCCATGAAGGCTCGGTGGCTTCTTCGTCCGCAGCGAAGCCATATACGATTGATGCGGGAAGGAGAGCATTGGAAGCGCATCTTGAGCGGAAAAAAATTTCCGGAAGGGTCAGCAGTGCCAAGGAATACGGTCCCTTTTACCGGGTGCATTATGAGGTTCCCACATCTACGAAGGTTCTGGTAATGGCAGAAACGGAGGCAATCGCCGGAGAACTGAAACACACCTTGAAGGAGCTGCCCTATGAGATGGAAATACATCCCGTCAATCAGCCTCGTTTTGAGGTGGATGAGAAACAGTTTGATGTGATCGTGCTGGTGCGGGAGGGTTATCAGCCGGAGCAGACCGGAGCTGAGTGGATGCAGGAGCTTTTATCCTGCCTTGTTCCAAAGGAGAACATGGTGGCGGCTCCGGTAGTATATGATAACCGGGGAAAGGTTTATCATGCGGGATATGGCTACAGCGCAGCCAGACCGGAACAAATTTACAGTATGTACCGTGGAGTGCCCCGCAAAGATCCTTCTTATATGTATCGTCTGGCTTTTCGGCAAAATGTTTCGCTGGCAGGAGGAGCAGTTCTGGCCGTCAAAGAAGAGGTATATAGTGACTGGGTTGAGGAAAATCTCGAGGTCGGGACGAAAAAGTGGAACGGCTGGGGAGCATTCTCGGATCAGACCTGGTTCTCTTTGTGCCTGAAAGCAAAGAAAAGATGGGGAGACTGTGTTTATACACCGTATGTATCTTTTGTTAAAAAAAATGAGATGCCGGGACGAAAGCAAAGAACCGCACAGAAGAGGGAACAATGGAGAATGTTCTTTGCCATGTGGGACAGGATGTTTAAAAAAGAGGATCCTCACGGTAATCCGGGGATGGAAGTGTTTGGAAGATTCTATTTTTTGGGAAACGATCACAATGCTTTACATTTTTAATTGAGTGAGTTAAAATATAAGGCGACAGAAGGGAGAATAAAATAAAATGAAGTATGATTATCTGGTAGTCGGAGCAGGTCTGTTTGGTACTGTATTTGCCAGAGAAATGACAAATATGGGCAAAAAATGCCTTGTGATAGATAAAAGAGACCATATTGCAGGAAATATTTATACCGAAGAGATGGATGGAATCTATGTACATCGTTACGGTGCTCATATTTTTCATACATCCGATAAAAATATTTGGGAATATGTCAATCAATATACAGAGTTTAATCAGTATATTAATTCCCCGGTGGCGATTTATGGAGATGAACTCTATAATCTGCCATTTAATATGAATACATTCAGCAAAATGTGGGGGATTAAGACGCCGGCTGAGGCAAAGGAGATCATCGAACGTCAGATACAGGAGGCGGGGATCCGGGAACCGGCAAATCTGGAAGAGCAGGCAATCCGTCTGGTGGGAACAGACGTATATGAGAAACTGATCAAGGGGTATACCCAGAAGCAGTGGGGCAGGGAGTGTACAGAGCTTCCGGCATTTATTATTAAACGTCTTCCTCTGCGGTTTACCTATGACAATAATTATTTTAATGATCGTTATCAGGGGATTCCCGTAGACGGCTATACCAAAATGGTTGAGAAAATGCTGGAGGGGATCGAGGTGCGTCTGGAGACAGATTATTTCCAGGTGCGGGGCGAGATTGATGCGGATACAACGGTATATACAGGACCGATCGATGAATATTTTGGTTACAGTCTGGGACATTTGCAGTATCGTTCTCTTCGTTTTGAAACGGAGAAACTAAACTGCGAGAATTATCAGGGAAATGCAGTTGTCAATTATACGGCAGCAGATGTTCCATATACCAGGATCATCGAGCATAAACATTTTACATTTGGAAAACAGCCGGTAACGGTGATCACCAAAGAGTATTCTTCGGAATGGAAACCGGGGGATGAACCGTATTATCCGGTCAATGATTCCAAAAACACGGAGTTGTACCGTAAGTATCAGGAACTTGCGAAGCAGGAGCGGGGATTGATCTTTGGGGGAAGATTAGGCCAGTATCAGTATTTTGATATGGATAAAGTGATTGCATCTGCTTTGACATGTGTGGAGTCACAGAGGAGATAAAGGGGAACTGTGACGGAAGAGCGTATACATATTATGGGGCGATAGCGGATATTAGAAAGGCAGGGAATAATAATGAAATCCGTTATGAAGTGCATGGTAGTAATGATGGTAATTGTGGCAGTTCTGAGTGTTCAGATGCCGGGGGAAGTTGTTGTGGCGGCAGGAAGACCGCTGGAGATGACGTTGAATTATAAGACGGCTTTGGTAAAGCTTCATGGAAAACAGACATTAAAGGTTGTTTCGATTGCGCCGGGAGGGGCAAGCAGAGCGGTAAAATATGAGACTGCTAATCGCGGTATAGCTTCTGTGTCCCGAAAAGGTGTGATAAAGGGGAAAAAGATTGGGGTGACCACCATAAGGGTAACCTCAAAGAAAAATAAAAAATTAAAGATATTAGTCAAAGTGATCGTTGCAAAGTTGATACCGACGAAGGTAAAAATGTCATCCACTTCGTTAAAGATGAAGGTGGATCATAAGAAAACTCTGAAAGCGACAGTTACCCCTAAAAAGGTTTTGGCTTCGAATAAAAAAGGAGTCTGGATCAGTTCGGATTCGGAAATTGTATCTGTATCTTCGAAAGGAGTTGTGACTGCTCATAAAGAAGGAAAGGCACGAATCGTTTTTTCAACGATCAATGGGAAGAAAGCAGTCTGCACTGTGACGGTAAGCGGGGACAAGCCTGTTGAGGATGAGCCATCGCCAAGTCCGGCACAGGTGGTTTCCGGGGGAGGCATCGCGGTTCCGGTTTCCGGTACTGCGATTCATGCGGGATTGTAGTATTCTTTTTTAGATGGAGCATATATGGACAGAAGACAAATTTAGCACTCTTTTGAAAAGAGTGCTAAATTTGTCTTGACTTTTTTGGAAATTCGTAATAAGATATCTACCAGAATGATTGTTAGCAGTCAAGAGAGACGACTGCTAACGAGTGGCTGTGGTAGATATTTTTTTGAAAAGAATATGTATAATAAAATGCGAGTTTAGGAGGTTGTTGTTATGCAGATGGAAAAGGGTAGTTTATCAATCGAGTCAGAGAATATGTTCCCGATCATTAAGAAATGGTTGTATTCGGATCATGATATTTTTGTACGTGAGCTGGTATCCAACGGCTGCGATGCCATCACGAAGTTAAAGAAGCTGGAAGTCATGGGAGAGTATGATTTTCCGGAGGATTATAAGGCGGGCATTCAGGTCGAGGTCAGTCCGGAGCATAAGACGTTATCCTTTACTGATACCGGTATCGGAATGACAGAGGCAGAGGTTAAGGAGTACATTAACCAGGTGGCATTTTCCGGTGCAACAGATTTCCTGGAGAAATATAAGGACAAGACAAACGAGGATCAGATCATTGGTCATTTTGGTCTTGGTTTTTATTCTGCATTTATGGTAGCAGATAAGGTCACGATCGATACCCTGTCATGGCAGAAGGATGCAACACCGGTTCACTGGGAGTCAGAGGGTGGCATCAACTTCGAGATGTCTGATGGAGACAAGAAAGAGGTTGGTACAAAGATTACCCTGTATCTGTCAGAGGACAGTGTAGAGTTTGCCAATGAATACCGGATCAAAGAGATCATTGAGAAGTATTGTTCCTTTATGCCGGTCAATATTTACCTGTCAAAGGAAGGTGCTGAGCAGGAGTATGAGACCATCGATGCAGCAGATATCCGCGAGGATGATGTGGTCGTAGAGAAGTTTACGGAGGAAGCTAAGACCGAGGAGAAGGAGAACGAAAACGGTGAGAAAGAGACCGTAGAAATCTCCCCTGCAAAGGAAAAGGCAAAGATCAATAAGAGACCGGTATCTCTGAGTGACACCACACCTCTCTGGATGAAGCATCCAAATGAGTGTACCGACGAGGAGTATAAGAGCTTCTACCGTAAGGTATTTAACGATTATAAGGAGCCTCTTTTCTGGATCCACCTGAATATGGATTATCCGTTTAACTTAAAGGGTATCCTTTACTTCCCGAAGGTAAATACCCAGTATGACAATTTAGAGGGTGTTATTAAGCTGTACAACAATCAGGTATTTATCGCAGATAATATTAAGGAAGTCATTCCGGAGTTTCTGATGCTCCTCAAGGGTGTGATCGATTGTCCGGATCTGCCGTTGAATGTATCAAGAAGTGCATTGCAGAATGATGGCTTTGTCAAGAAGATTTCCGATTACATTACGAAAAAAGTAGCAGACAAGCTGTCCGGTATGTATAAGGTGGATCGAGAGAATTATGAGAAATACTGGGATGATATCAGTCCGTTTATTAAATTTGGCTGCCTGAAGGATCAGAAGTTCCAGGAGAAGATGAAGGATTTCATTATCTTTAAGAATCTGGATGATAAATATATCACATTGCCGGAGTATGTAGAGAATATCAAGGGCAAAGAGGACAGCGGGGAGCCTGAGGTTGTTGACGCAGAGGATGTTGCCAAGGAGGAAGCCGGTGAGGAGACTGCTGAGAAGGAAGAAGAGCCGACGACAGTTTATTATGTCACCGATATTCAGCAGCAGAGCCAGTATATCAATCTCTTTAAGGAGCAGGGAATGGATGCTCTGATCCTGGCACATACCATTGACCAGCCGTTTATCACACAGTTGGAGCAGAGTGAGGAGGTCAAGGTACACTTCCAGAGAATTGACTCAGATATTTCCGATTCCATGAAGGAAGAGGGAGACGAGGAAACCTTAAAGAAGCAGACAGAAACTCTCAGCGATGTATTTAAAAAGGCTCTGGGCAAGGATCAGTTGGAGGTACAGGTACAGAATCTCAAAAATGAGAATATCTCCTCTATGATCACTCTGTCAGAGGAAACACGCCGTATGCAGGATATGATGAAGATGTACAGTGCCGGTGGCATGGGAATGGATATGGGGATGTTTGGCGGCGGAGAGACCCTGATCCTCAATGCCAACAATGCGTTAGTGAAGTATATCCTTGAAAATACCGAGGGAGAGCATGTGGATATGTTCTGTAAGCAGCTTTATGATCTGGCAATGCTTGCCAATAAGCCATTATCCGCAGAGGAGATGACACAGTTTGTTTCCAGAAGTAATGAGATCATGCTTTTGTTGACGCAGGAGTAATATTTTGGCAGTATTCTTTGATACAGTAAGGGGAAAGAAGCAGAAATAGAAAAGAAAAACTAAAATATTAGAAAATAGCCGGTTTTGGAGACGGGTAGAATACTGTCTCTCAGAGCCGGTTTTTTTGATGCAGTGACAGGAACAAGTCTGTGTTAATGAATAAAATTCTCATAAAAAGAGCGATAGGAAAACATGCACAAACACATGGGAGATTTTGTATGGATATTTGACATTTTTTCTTTAATAAAATTATTGACCGGTGGTCATTTTTGTGATATCATACCCTATAGATTAAGAAAATGACTATTGGTCATTTTTGAAAAAGAAAGAGAAAGGAAGGAATGACATGAAGAAACTTGCAGAATTTATCACCAAGCATAAGAATATCATCATCCTGCTTGCTGTGATACTGTTGATTCCAAGTGGGATCGGTTATGTTTCTACGAGAGTGAATTATGATATCCTGAGTTATCTGCCGGACAGTCTTGAGACGGTTAAGGGACAGGATGTCATGGTGGATGAGTTTGGAATGGGAGCGTTTTCCATGATCGTCGTGGAGGATATGTCCATGAAGGACGCGGCAGATCTGGAAAAGAAGATTGAGGCGATCGATCATGTGGAGGATGTCCTTTGGTATGATGATGCGCTGGATATCTCCGTTCCAACAAAGATGATGCCCAAGAAACTGAAGGATGCATTCTTTAACGGGGATGCCACTATGATGATCGCACTGTTTGATAATACGACATCAGCTGATGACACCATGGATGCCATCGCAAATATTCGAAAGACCGTTGGCAAGAAAGCGTTTGCCGCCGGAATGTCCGGAGTTGTAACGGATATTAAGGATCTTGCATTAAAGGAGATGCCGGTCTATGTCATGATCGCCGGAGCTTTGGTGCTTCTGGTGCTTCTGATCACTATGGAGTCTTTTGTAACTCCATTCATTTTCCTGATCAATATCGGTATGGCAATCGTATATAATCTGGGAAGTAACTTTATGCTGGGAGAGATATCGTATATCACCCAGGCACTGGCCGCGGTGCTGCAGCTGGCGGTGACCATGGATTATTCCATTTTCCTGCTGGAGAGTTACGAGGCCAATAAGGAAAGATTTCCGGGAGACAACAAGCGTGCCATGAAGCATGCGATCACGAATACCTTTGTATCCATATCAAGTAGTTCTTTGACAACGATTGCCGGTTTCCTGGCACTGTGCAGCATGACTTTCCGTCTTGGTACTAACATCGGTATCGTCATGTCAAAGGGGGTTATCATTGGTGTTATCGCTTGTGTAACAGTGCTCCCGGCATTGATCCTGACCTTTGATAAGGCAATTGATAAAACTTCTCATAAATCTCTCTTGCCAAATCTGGACGGTCTGTCTAAGATAGTTGTGAAGCATCATTGGGTTGCACTGGCATTATTCGTGCTTTTGATCGCACCGGCAGCTTATGGTAATGCAAATTATAAGATTTATTATAATATTGATTCTTCATTACCAAAGACTATCCCAAGTGCCATTGCAAATGATAAGCTCTCCGAGGAGTTTGATATGAGTAATATGCATATCGTCCTGATGAAAAACGGAGATCTGTCTGCTAAGGACAAAAAGAACATGAGTAATAAGATCGAGAAGGTCGATGGGGTAAAATGGGTGATCGGTCTCAGTTCCATGATCGGACCGAATATGCCGGAGAGTATGATTCCGGACAGTCTGCGGGATATCTTGCAGACAAAGGATTATGAGCTAATGTTTATATGCTCCGATTACAAATCGGCGACGGATGAGGTCAACGCACAGATCGCCGATATCAATAAGATCGTAAAGAGCTATCAGAAGGGAGCCATGGTTATTGGTGAGGCACCGCTGATGAAGGATCTGCAGGATGTTACGGATGTGGATCTGAAGAACGTCAATACCATCTCCATCGTAGCAATCTTCCTGATCATCCTGATCACCTTTAAATCAATCTCTATCCCGATCATACTGGTATCTGTGATCGAGTTTGCGATTGCCTGCAATATGTCGGTTCCATATTATACCAACACTTCGTTAGCATTTGTGACGAGTATCGTGATCGGAACCATACAGCTTGGTGCCACCGTGGATTATGCGATCCTGATGACCAGCCGTTATCACAAGGAGAGGATCAACGGTGCAAGCAAGGCAGAGGCTGTGGGAATTGCACATAAGACATCCGTTAAATCAATTTTAACCAGTGGCTTTGGATTCTTTGCTGCAACCTTTGGCGTAAGTCTCTATTCCCAGATTGATATGATCAAGTCTATTGTCACACTTCTTGCAAGAGGTGCCGTGATCAGTATGGTGGTCGTTATCTTTATCCTGCCGGCAATGCTGTGGCTGTTTGACGGAGTGATCGTACGAACCTCTTTAGATATGCGTAAAGCCGGTATTATTCAGAGAGAGAAAGAAGCAAAAAAGGCAAAGTTATCATAGATCAGTAGAGAGGCAGAACAGTGTGAAAAATAAATTTTCACACGACAAATTTGTGCCTGCGGCTCAAAGTTTGCGGGCTGAGAAAAGAATGGAGGACTATTACTATGAGAAAGAATATGAAACGAATCCTGGCGTTAGGTTTAACCGGTCTTTTGACAGCCGGTTTTCTTACCGGCAGCGTAGAATATGCCGGCCATACATTTGCAGTAGATGCCATGGCTGCCAGTGTATCCAATGAAAAGGTAAAAACAAATGAGTCCGGTGGATTGGATAAGGATGAAGTATCCAAGCAGGAGACGGTTTATGTCAATACAGATGCTGCCGGAAGTGTGAAAGATGTCGTTGTTTCCGATTGGCTGAAAAATTCCGGTATCAATGGCAGTGTGAAAGATGTATCAGACCTGACCGATATCGAAAATGTTAAGGGTGATGAGAAGTTTGAGCAGAGTGGAGATAAGCTTACCTGGAATACCGGAGATAAGGATATCTATTATCAGGGCAAAACAGATAAGGAACTTCCGGTCAGCATGAAGATTACCTACAAACTGGATGGTAAGGAGACAGCGCCAAAGGATCTCATCGGTAAGAGCGGAAAGCTTGAGATGACGATCAAGTATACAAATAACTCTAAGCAGACGGTTTCTCTGGCCGGTAAGCAGACAGAGCTTTATACTCCATTCATGATGGTAACCGGCATGATCCTTCCGGTGGATAATTTTGAGAATGTAACCATCGATAATGGTACTCTGGTATCCGAGGGAGACAATGATGTGGTTGTTGCTTATGGTTTCCCGGGACTGGCAGAGAGCCTGGATCTTGACAATCTTGATTTTGGCGATGACATGGATATTGATACCTCCAAGATCAGTGACAAGATCACAGATACCGTAACCATCAAGGCGGATGTAAAGGATTTCGAGATGAATTCCACTTATACGGTAGCAACCAATCAGCTTTTCAACGAGCTTGATTTTGATAAGATCGACGATATGGATGAGCTTACGGATAAGATCGATGATCTGACGGATGCATCCTCACAGTTGGTCAACGGAACGGAGAAGCTTCATGATGGAACAGAGAAATTAAGCGACAGCTTTTCTGAGTATGCCGATGCGGTAAAGAGTGCAAAGGACGGTGTTTCCACTTTGAAGGATGGTACCGGCACATTAAAGAACGGTATTGTAAGCTATACAAAGGGAACCGATAAGCTTTTGAAGGGTGTTACCACTTATGTAAAGGGTGCTAAGACATTGTCAAAGGGTGTGCAGGCATACACCTCCGGTACCGGTCAGCTGGTAGATGCCATCAACCAGCTTCGTACGGCAACTAAGGATCTGCCGGCACAGTATGAGAAGCTTGGAAGTGGTGTTGATACCTATGTAGCTTCTGTTAATAAGCTTCTTGCCAAAGAAAACATGGATCAGATGACCACAGGAACCAAGAGTCTGAAGGACGGCATCGGACAGCTTGACGATGGTCTTGCCGCAGCACAGGCTGGTGTGACACAGCTCAATGCTGCTGCATCAAAGTTGAAGCAGACGGATGAGCTCAATGCTTGTGTGGATGGTTTGCAGACAATGGTACAGCGGTATCAGACAGCTGCAGCGTCAGGAGATGCCAGTGCAAAGCAGGCAGTTGCAGCTTTACAGGGTGCGATCCAGTATATCCAGGGCGGTGAGCAGGTGGCAGCCGCAGTAGATGCCGCTACAAACGGTAAGGCAGACGGAGATGCTGATAAGAATGGCGCAGCAGATCTGGTAGCAGCTCTTGCAACCATGAAGGCAGCAACTGACAAGACATCTACCGGAACAAACCTTTATACAGGAGCCGCTTCTTTGGAAACAGCCGCTGGAACCATGTCCGGATATGCAGCACAACTTCGTGACAGCTCCAAGGCACTGACTGACGGAAATGCACAGATGAAAGCAGGTGTAAATCAGCTTTCTGACAGCATCGGCAAGATGGATACGGCAGCAGGTACCCTGACCAGTAATAATAAAGCATTGAATGATGGAGCAGCCGGTCTGATCAAGAATGCATCTACCATTACAAAGGGAGCAAAGAAGCTCACAGGCAACAGCAATAAGCTTCGCAAGGGTGTCGCTACTCTGGATCAGGGAACAGGCAAGCTGTTTGCTGGTATGACAAAGCTTGTCAATGCAACCGGCAAGGTTTCTGACGGAATTGACAGCCTCAATGATGGTGCTTCTACCTTAGAGGATGGAATGAAAAAGTTTGAAAGAGATGGTATCAGCAAGATTGCAGATGCCGTGACGGAGATGCTTGACAGCGCAGATGATCTCAATGACAGACTTTCCAAGATCAGCAGTATTTCCGGCGATTACACAAGCTTTAGTGGAAATGCCGATGGTATGGATGGCAGTGTGAAGTTCATCATGGCTACAGAAGAACTTACAGCAGAGGAAGATTGATCAGATAAGATGTGTTTAAGGACTGCCCGGAATAACGTTTCCGGACGGTTCTATAGAAATGGGGAATTATATGGGCGAACGTGTTGAAGAAAAAAAGAAGCAGAAGCAGGAAGCACTTTTGATGTCAGCATTTGAGCTCTTTACCTCCAAGGGGATCAATAACACCTCCATATCCGATATCGCCAAACAGGCAAAGATGGCAAAAGGAACCTTTTATCTGTATTTTAAGGATAAATACGATATCAGAGACAGACTGATCGCCAATAAGGCGAGCCGCCTTTTCGAAAGAGCAGAGGAGGCAATGAGAGAGAAAGAATTCTCCGGTCTGGAAGAAAAGGTGGTCTTTCTTGTAAATCATGTAGTGGATCAGCTTGATGAAAATAAAGCATTGATGCGTTTTATCTCTAAAAATCTCAGCTGGGCAGTATTCTCTCATATCCGTATCAGCAATATGGGAAATATCAAGTGCATGGATATTTTTGATGAGATACTGGGAGAGTCCGACCGAAAGTTCCGGCAGAAGGAGCTGATGATCTATATGATCGTGGAGCTTGTTAGTGCATCCTGTTACAGCGTAATCCTTTATGGAACGCCCTGCAGCCTGGAGGAATTAAAAGCAGAGCTTGACAAAACGATATGTGGACTGCTGAAGCAGTTTGAAGTAAAATAAAAAAGAAAGATCTCCGGATAGCGGAGGTCTTTTTCTTTTTTGTTGAAGCCGGACTGCCATCTTGTGTTTTATGGAGAAATATGGCATCATAAAGATAAGAATATAAGAAAAGGCAGAAAAGAGGAGAAAACAGTGAATGAGGGGCTTCAGGAATATGCACAGCGTTTAAGGATGACCGGACAGCTGGAGGCGTCAGCATATGGAGAGATGATGCGTTTCCGGGACGCAGAGCTGACGAGTCTGGTGTGTGAATATGCCTTACAGACCCGAAAGGAACGAGCAGCAGAAGAAATTCAGTGGCTTGGAACCATTGACATATCCTCTTATTGCAAAAATGACTGCTATTATTGTGGTCTGCGCCGGGAGAATCGATTTGCCGGGCGATACCGCATGGAGACGGAAGAAATTCTTGCATGCTGTGAAGCCGGACTGCAGCAGGGAATCACGAATTATCTGATTCAGGGCGGGGAGGATCTGTGGTATACCACAGAGCGGGTTACGGAAATAATCCGGGGAATGAAGAGGCTGTCAAAAGACATTACGATCCTGTTGTCCCTTGGTGAAAGATCCCGGGCGGTATACCAGACATGGAAAATGGCTGGAGCAGATGGATATCTGCTATGCTATCAGACGTCGGATGATCGTTCCTACCACAGACTTCATCCGGCCAAAATGTCACTTCTTCGCAAAAAGCAGTGTCTGTGGGAACTCAAAGAGCTGGGGTATCTGGTGGGAACCGGTTTTATGATCGGTACTCCGTATCAACGGATCACGGATCTGGCAGATGAGTTTGCATTTTTGAGACAGCTTGCACCGGATATGATAGTGGTGGAAACTTTTCTGGCATCTGATGGAACTCCGTTTGAGAAGGAAAGAAACGGGGTGACGGATCTTACGTATTTTGTCATGGCATTATTGCGGCTGTCTTTTCCAAAGTTATATATGCCGGTTGCTCAGACGGTGGAGCTTTTTGACCGCGACGGGATACGGCAGGGAGTGAGGGCCGGTGCGGATATGGTATCGGTGGACTTAACACAGGAGCAGTGGCGGCAGCAATATCACTGCTACCGCAGATCCGCAATGCGGGGGAAAATCGGTCTGGAAAATATTGGAGAATTTCGGAAGAGTTTACAGGAGGCGGAGCATGAGATTGCTGGTTCGGACGAACATATCTGCAGACGATGAAAGGATCAGACAGAGTCTTGAAAGAGAGGATGTTACTGTTGTAACCAATGGGATGGTATGCGATGCGGTACTGGTTTGTCTCGATGGTCGGGAGGAAATGTTTGAAAAGCTGGAAGATGTTTGCCGTCAGAGTATTTATCCGGTAGTTGTTCTGGGATTTCAGGAATCCGTTCCCTATTACGAGGAAGTACGGTGTCTGGAAATGGGAGCGGATGATTATGTCGCAGCCGGAACACCTGTGACAGTGCTGATTTTGCGCCTGCAGAGGTTGATTCGGTTATATGCTGGTGTTTCCGGTGCCTTTCATTACTGGCGTGGTTTATTAGAACTGGAGGAGAGGCAGGACTATGAATGGCAGGGAGAAACACTGGGATTGACGGACAAGGAGTATCACTTGTTTCGTCTGCTTTTGCAGAATAAAGAACAGATGGTATGTTCCGGGAAAATCATGGAGGAAATCTGGGAGAGGAAGGAAGATGCCGGTAAGGATGTTCTAAA
This sequence comes from uncultured Lachnospiraceae bacterium, assembly GCA_934339135.1. Lineage (GTDB taxonomy): Bacteria > Bacillota > Clostridia > Lachnospirales > Lachnospiraceae > Jutongia. The sequence goes on from CAKRHP010000014.1 coordinate 83,895, forward strand.
TACCATGATACGAAAGCTGCGGAGAAAGTTAGATCAGATACCATTTCAGATCGAGAATTGTTATGGTAGAGGCTACATACTAAAATATGATGGCAGAAATTGCAATGTTTGAGACAATAAATGAATATTTGTTGCGTATAGTGTTGTATATACTATAGGAAATGAAAGATGGAAAATCTGTTCGAAAGATTAATATGGCGGCAGGGAATGCCGGGAAAGGTATGGTGTATTTATGAAATTTACAAAGATGCATGGATGCGGGAATGATTATGTATATGTGAATTGTATGAAAAAGATGATCGAGGATCCGGCAAAGGTATCCCGGTTTGTCAGTGACCGTCATTTTGGAGTGGGATCGGATGGACTGATCCTGATCTGTCCTTCAGAGCAGGCAGATTTCCGGATGGCAATGTATAATGCAGATGGCTCCGAGGGGGAGATGTGCGGAAACGGGATCCGCTGCGTAGCAAAGTATGTTTATGATTATGGTCTCACAGACAAAACCAGCATTTCCGTAGAGACAAAGGGTGGTATGAAATATCTGGATCTGACGGTCGAAGATGGAAAGGTTCAGATGGTAAAGGTCAATATGGGATCTCCAATCTTAAATCCGGCACAGATCCCGATCCTTTCGGAGAAGGAGCAGTTTATTGACGAGCCGGTGGAGGTAGATGGAGTTGTTTACAGGATGACAGGAGTTTCTATGGGCAATCCTCATGTGGTGACATTTGTAGATGATACCTCGTCGCTGGACCTGGAAAAGATCGGACCTTCCTTTGAAAATCATAAGCTGTTTCCGAAACGGATCAATACCGAGTTTGTTCAGGTGTTAAATGATCATGAGATCAATATGAGAGTCTGGGAACGGGGATCCGGAGAGACGCTGGCATGCGGAACGGGAACATGTGCATCTGCGGTGGCATGTGTCTTGAACGGCAAGACAAAGGAGCATCTGACGGTTCATCTTCTGGGAGGAGATCTGGAGATTTTTTATGACCGGGAGAATGATACCGTATGGATGACCGGACCGGCGAGTGTTGTTTATGACGGAGAACTCAGTGAAGAGTCCATGAAAATGATCAAATAATGAAACAATAGAAAGGAAGAAGATATCATGCAGTTAAAGACATTGTTGGAAGATATGGAATATCAGGTGGTACAGGGAAATACCGATCAGGAGATTTCTACACTGATCTATGATTCCCGCAAAGCGGCACCGGAAGCTGTTTTTGTATGTATCTGCGGAGCTGTCCGGGATGGTCATGACTTTGCAAAGGAAGTCACGGAGAAGGGCTGTCCTGTTCTGATCGTCCAGAAGGATGTAGAGGTGTCAGAAAACGTGACAGTGATCCGGGTGGAGGATACCAGACTGGCACTGGCACAGGCTTCAGCAGCATTTTTTGGTCATCCGGCAAAGGAGCTGACCACGATCGGTATCACCGGAACAAAGGGAAAGACCACGGCGACTTATATGGTTCGTTCCATATTGGAGCATTCCGGCTACAAGACGGGACTGATCGGTACCATTGAAACCATTATCGGTGAGGAGAAAATCCCATCTGCCAACACGACACCGGAGTCCTATGTGGTACAGGAGTCCTTCCGCAAGATGGTGGATGCCGGCTGTAAATGTGTGGTCATGGAGGTATCCTCACAGGGGCTGATGCTTCATCGTGTCAGCGGCTTTGTTTTTGATTATGGTATCTTTACCAATCTGGAGCCGGATCATATCGGCCCCAATGAGCATAAGGATCTGGCGGATTATATTCACTGCAAGAGCCTGCTGTTTAGGCAGTGCCGTCAGGGTATTTTTAATGCAGATGATTCTCATCTGGAGGAGATCCTGCAGGGGCATACCTGTGAGGTGGAGACCTATGGATTTTCAGAGAATGCCGATCTGCGTGCTTCGGATGTGCATCTGATGGATAAGGGTGGCACTCTGGGGGTTGCCTATCATATGAGCGGGAAGCTGGATATGGATGTGGAGATCGATATTCCGGGCCAGTTCAGTGTTTACAATTCCATGACAGCCATTGCAATCTGCCGTCACTTTGGAGTGAAAGAGGAGACGATTCTGGATTCCCTGTCCAAGATCCGTGTCAAGGGACGTGTGGAAATCGTGCCGGTTTCTTCGAAGTTTACACTGATGATCGATTATGCGCATAATGCCATGAGTCTGGAGAGTCTGCTCTCGACATTAAAAGAATATCATCCGAAACGCCTTGTATGTCTGTTCGGATGTGGTGGAAACCGTTCCAGAGACAGACGTTTCCAGATGGGAGAGGTATCCTCCAAACTTGCGGATCTGACCATTGTCACCTCGGATAATCCAAGAAATGAGGAGCCACAGGCAATTCTGGATGATATCGTAACAGGTGTCAAGAAGGCGGATGGAGAATATGTCACGATCATTGACCGTGCAGAGGCGATCCGTTATGCTATTGAGAATGCCAGAGAGGGAGATGTCATCGTGCTGGCAGGTAAGGGACACGAGGATTATCAGGAGATTAAAGGACAAAAGCATCATATGGATGAGCGTGAGCTGGTTGCCGATGTGGTGAAGGATGGTAATTTCTTAAAGTAATGGGAAATGGGGAAACATATGATATTTGCAGATGTGATCGTAGATATATCCGTAAAAAGCCTTGACCGGCCATTTCAGTATATTGTGCCGGAGGAGATGCTGGAGGATGCGGTGATCGGAGCCATGGTGATCATTCCCTTTGGAAGCGGCAACAGGGAGCTGAAGGGATATATCATCGGCCTGTCCGGTGAGGCAAAGTTTGATGTCCATAAGACCAAGGAAATAAAGGAAATTGTGAAGCAGGGAGTGGTTGCAGAATCACACCTGCTTTCCCTTGCTTATTGGATCAAAGAAAATTACGGCTCTACCATGAATGATGCCATTAAGGCCGTGCTTCCGGTGCGCCGGGAGATCAAAAAGAAGATCAGCCGTACCGTGTACCCTCTCGTGGTACGAAGTGAAATGGAGCACCTTCTGCAGGAGTGTGCCAGAAAGCATTACAGGGCAAAGGTAAGAGTGCTGCAGGCGCTTCTTGATCAGGAGGATTATGAAGAGGGCATTTCCTATGAGAAGCTGCAGAGAGAATATAAAGCAACCCCTGCGGTACTCTGCAGTCTGCAGGAGCAGGAGGTGCTCCGGATATCGGAAAACCGCCAGTATCGGAATCCGGTGCATCAGTCGGGAATATCAGACCGGCCGCCGGTGCTGAATCAGGAGCAGCAGGTGATCGTTGACGCGGTGACAAAGGATTATCTGGCAGGAGTCCGCAAAACGTATCTGATCCATGGGGTGACCGGCAGCGGTAAGACAGAGGTTTACATGGGAATCATTGAGCAGGTGATCGCGCAAGGGCAGCAGGTGATCATGCTGATTCCGGAGATTGCTCTGACCTTTCAGACCGTCAGCCGCTTTTACCGCCGGTTTGGAGAACGGGTTTCGGTGATGCATTCCCGGTTATCCCAGGGAGAGAAATTTGACCAGTTTGAACGGGCAAAGGCGGGGGAGATTGATATTATGATCGGACCGCGGTCTGCTTTGTTTACACCTTTTGAACGGCTGGGACTGATCGTGATGGATGAGGAGCATGAGACAAGCTATCAGAGTGAGATGCCACCGAAATATCATGCCAGAGAGGTGGCGGTCCACCGGGCGGCCATGACAGGGGCAAGTGTCATCCTGGGATCGGCAACACCGTCCCTGGAGTCCTATTACAGGGCACAGAAGGGCAGATATCAGTTATTTACCATGACCCATCGTGCCGGAGGAGCCGTGCTTCCCAAAATCTGGGTGACAGATCTGCGGGAGGAGCTGGAGCGGAAGAACCGCTCCATATTTGGGGGAAAACTCACAGAGCTGATGGAGGATCGTCTGCACAAAAAGGAACAGATCATTTTATTTTTGAACCGGCGAGGTTATGCGGGATCTGTTTCCTGCAGAAAGTGCGGTGAGGTGTTAAAATGTCCTCACTGTTCCGTCTCTCTGACTGCACATATGCGGTATGGCCGGCTGGATCAGCTGGTATGTCATTATTGTGGATATCAGACACCGATGCCGGCGGTATGTCCTGAATGTCAGTCAAAATATATCGGTACCTTTGGAATCGGCACCCAGAAGGTGGAGCAGATGGTGCGGGAACGATTTCCGCAGGCAGGTGTGCTTCGGATGGATGCGGATACCACCACCGGGAAGGAAGGGCATGAGAAGATTCTTCAGGACTTTGCATCAGGGAGTGCCGATATTCTGATCGGAACCCAGATGATCGTGAAGGGACATGATTTCCCAAATGTGACGCTGGTTGGTATCCTTGCCGCGGATCTGTCCCTGAATGTGGGAGATTTCCGGGCAGCGGAGAGAACATACCAGCTTCTTGCCCAGGCGGCAGGCAGAGCCGGGCGTGGGGAAAAGCCGGGAGATGTGGTGCTTCAGACCTATCAGCCGGAGCATTACAGTATTGTGGCTGCAGCAAAGCAGGATTATCCGGGATTTTATCAGCAGGAGCTGATTCAGAGACAAATCTTGCAATATCCGCCGATTTCTAATATACTAGGAGTATTAGTGCTTTCTGAGAGTCTGCGTCATGTCAGGGAGCTTTCAGAGGAACTGGCAGGGCAAATGAGACAGTACGAGCAGGTAGTTGTGCTGGGACCGGCTCCGGCAGCGTTATCAAAAGCAAAGGACGTGCATCGGTATATTATTTATGCCAAATGCAGGGATTACCGGGTGCTCCGTCAGATCAAAAACAGGCTGGAGCAATCTATGAAAGCACGGGAAATGTACCGGGACTGCAGACTGCAGTTTGATTTTAATTTATAAAGATGGAGACAGGTGTCTCCCGGAAAGGAAGGTAGCATAATGGCACTTCGTACAATACGCACTATTGGAGATGAATTATTATATCAGAAATCCAGAGAGGTTAAAAAAATGACTCCCCGGACACAGACACTGATCGAGGATATGCTGGAAACCATGTATGATGCACAGGGCGTCGGTCTGGCGGCACCACAGGTTGGTGTACTGAAACAAATCGTTGTGATCGATGTTTCTCCGGAGGGAGATCAGCCGGTCATCCTGATCAACCCGGAGATCATAGAGAAATCCGGAGAACAGACCGGTTATGAAGGCTGCTTAAGTGTACCGGGCAAGACTGGGATCGTGACCCGTGCCAATTACTGCAAGGTAAAGGCATTAAATGAAAATATGGAAGAGATCGTGGTAGAGGGCGAAGAGCTTTTCGCGAGAGCACTTCAGCATGAGATCGCTCATCTGGAAGGACAGTTGTATGTTTCTCTGGTAGAGGGGGAGCTGATGAATAATTCCGATCTGGAGGAGCAGGACTAGGAGATGGAAGTACATGGGGATTTGTTTCAGAGCAGAATAAACAGATCTGATGACATCCTCTTACGCTATAAGATGTTCAGAAATGGAGATTAATATGAGAGTTGTATTTATGGGAACCCCGGATTTTGCAGTGCCGACATTACAGGCTCTGCTTGACAGCAGACACGATGTGGTTGGCGTTGTGACGCAGCCGGATCGTCCGAAGGGACGGAGCGGAAAGCTGCAGGCTTCCCCGGTCAAGGAAAAGGCGGTTAAGGCCGGCGTGCCGGTATTGCAGCCGGAAAAGGTCAAGGATCCGGCATTTTTTCCGGAGCTTGAAAAATTACAGCCGGATGTGATCGTTGTGGTCGCCTTTGGCCAGATCCTTCCGGAGACAGTTTTAAACCTGCCGGAATACGGCTGCATGAATGTACATGCATCACTGCTGCCAAAGCTTCGCGGGGCGGCGCCAATCCAGTGGTCCGTGATCGACGGAGATGAAGAGAGCGGTGTTACGATCATGCAGATGGACAAGGGGCTGGATACCGGAGATATTCTTCTGGTGGAGAAATACAAGCTTGATCCGAAGGAGACAGGAGGAAGCCTGTTTGACAAGCTGTCAGAGCTTGGTGGTCCGTTGCTGTTGCAGGCTCTTGATCTGGCGGAAAAGGGAGAATTATCTCCGGTTCCCCAGGAGCATGAGAAGCATACCTATGCCAAAATGCTTACAAAGGCATTGGGAGAGATTGATTTTACCCAGAACGCAGAGGTCATCGAGCGTCTGATCCGTGGACTGAATCCATGGCCCAGTGCCTATACCCATCTGAATGGAAAGATGCTTAAGATCTGGGATGCCGATGTGATCGTCTCAGAGCCAAAGGGGGAGCCGGGTCAGATTGTACAGATGGAAAAGACGAGCTTTATGGTACAGACCGGAAAAGATCTTTTAAAGATCAATTCCCTGCAGTTAGAGGGAAAGAAACGTATGGACGCCGAGTCATTCCTGAGGGGATATACTTTGGAAGTGGGAAGTATACTTTCCTGATGTATGGATAGATTATTAGAATAAGATGACTATATACTAAGTATATATATAGAGCTCGGAATGCAGAAAATCTTAATATAGAAAAAGATACCGGGATATGATGGGATATCTCAGTAATGGAGGAAGAGAGACAGAATGCCTCAGGACAATCAAAGAAACAATAACACAGGAAGAGCGGCAGCGGGAAAAACAGTTCGTAATATGACGGCAAAAAGTACCCGCCAGCTTGCATTGGAAGCAATGGTATCGATCATGGACAATGGAGAATACTGTGATAAAGTGCTTCACAGCATGTTAGATAAATATCCCCTGGAGCAGCGGGACAGGGCATTTTTGATGCGTCTCGTAGAAGGAACGGTGGAACGCTGTATTGAGCTTGATTATGTGATCGACCGGTATTCCAAGCTGCCTGTAGCAAAGCAGAAGCCCATGGTACGGGAAATTCTTCGTCTGGCAGTTTATCAGATCATGTATATGGATCAGGTGCCGGACAGTGCGGCTTGTAATGAGGCGGTCAGGCTCGCTTGCACGAATCATCTGATTCCGCTTAAGGGTTTTGTAAACGGAGTTTTGCGTAATGTGGTGCGTTTTTATGAGGATACCCCGTACCCGAAGGCGAAGGATGGAGTGCGTCATCTGTCGGTGTGGTACTCCATGCCGGAATGGATCGTCACCCGTTTTATGGATCAATATGGCTTTGAAAAAACCGAAGCGATCCTGCAGAATTTTCTGCAGGAGGACAGAGGGATCAGTCTGCGGTGCAATCTGTCAAAGGCATCTGTGGAGGAGATCACAGCATCCCTTCAGAGACAGGGAGTGAAGGTGGAGTCCGGCAAATTATTTCCGCAGGCACTTCATATCAGAAATTATGGCAGATTAAATGAACTGGAGGCCTTTGAAAAGGGATGGGTCCAGGTGCAGGATGAAAGCTCCCTGATCGTGGGAGCGGCGGCACCGGTCAAGGAATCCAGTGTTGTGATCGACGTATGTGCCGCACCGGGAGGAAAGTCCATTCATATTGCGGATAAAATGAACGGAGAAGGTTTGATCCGTGCCTGTGATCTGACGAAGGATAAGGTATCGCTGATCCGGCAGAATCTGATCCGGACAGGTTTTCATAACGTCAAATTAAAAAAGCACGATGCCATGGAATTTCTGCCGGAATGGGAAAAAACCGCAGATGTTGTGGTAGCCGATCTGCCCTGTTCCGGTCTGGGCGTGATCGGTCATAAGGCAGATATTAAATATAAAACGAAACCACAGGATATCAAGGTTCTGGCAGAGCAGCAGAGAAAGATCCTGCAAACGGTGTACCGTTATGTGAAGCCGGGTGGCACATTATTATACAGTACCTGTACCATTGCACCGGAGGAGAATGAACAGCAGGCAGAATGGATCCTGCAGAATCTGCCGTTTGAGGCAGTTTCGTTGGAGGATGCCGTACCTGCTGTGGCAAAATGCGAAACGGCAGGGGACGGATACATTCAGATCCTGCCGGATCTGGCGGGAGGAGACGGGTTTTTCCTGGCAGCATTCCGTAGAAAGGAGCAGGAAGACAATGGAAAAGACGGACATTAAAAGCATGGATCTGCAGGAGCTTCAGGCTTTTGTGGAGAAGCTGGGAGAAAAGAAGTTCCGTGCAAAACAGCTGTATCTGTGGATGCACCAGAAGTTGGTGAAAGATTTTGAAGAAATGACAAATCTTTCAAAATCATTCCGGGAAAAGCTGCAGCAGGAGTGCACTCTTGGGGGCGTTGCCATTGCAAGAGAACAGATCTCCGGAAAGGACGGCACCAGAAAGTTTCTCATGGAGCTTTCCGATGGAAATATGGTGGAAACCGTGCTTATGAAATATCATCACGGCAACAGTGTCTGCGTATCCTCCCAGGTGGGGTGCCGCATGGGCTGCCGCTTTTGTGCATCTACCGTGGGCGGTCTGACAAGAAGCCTTGCTACCTCTGAAATACTGGATCAGATCTATGAGATCCAGAGACATATCGGAGAACGGGTTTCCAACGTGATCATTATGGGAATCGGGGAGCCTCTGGATAACTATGAAAATGTGATCCGTTTTATCCGGATGCTGTCCGATGAAAACGGGCTTCATATCAGTCAGAGAAATATTACTTTGTCGACCTGTGGTCTTGTTCCGAAAATCTACGATCTGATGAAGGAGGAGCTGACCATCACACTGGCGATTTCTCTTCATGCACCCAATGATGAGATCCGCCGGCAGATGATGCCGGTGGCAGACAGTTTTTCCATGAAGGAAATCTTAGAAGCATGCCGGGCATATATTGGGGAAACCGGAAGACGTGTTACCTTTGAATACACCATGGTACAGGGAACCAATGACAGCAGGGAAAATGCACGGGAGCTTGCTAGCCGGCTGAAGGGGATGTTGTGTCATGTGAACCTGATCCCGCTCAATGCAGTGAAAGGCAGAATGGGAAGTCGTTCTGTTCCGGAAAATATCAGACAGTTTCAGATGGAACTGGAAAAGCATCATGTGAATGTGACGATACGCCGGGAGATGGGAAGTGATATTGATGCCGCTTGCGGACAACTGCGAAACAAAAATCAAAAATAATGGCGGTTCCCTGATTTTACTTGCCTTTTTATGGACACTATAGTAAAATGTACTGTGTATTATCATGAGTATATGCGGAAGAAAATAAATATTCAGACATTAATTACAGTTTGGAATCATTTACGAAATAAAGACAAAGGAGGGAAACTACATGAAGTCATATTCAAAAACGGATGTCGGTATTAAGCGAAGCATGAATCAGGACAGCCTGTTTTGCAGTGACAACCCAGTGGGTAGTTTCCGAAATCTGTTTATTGTAGCGGATGGAATGGGCGGTCATAAAGCAGGAGACCGTGCCTCACGGTTATGTATTGAAAATATGGTTTATCAGATTCAGGAAAGTGCCAGCAAGACACCGGTAACGATTTTTGAGGAGGCCATCACATATGCAAACCGTGCCGTTTATGAATCGGCACAGGAAGATAGTGAATATGAAGGCATGGGAACCACGATGGTGGCATGTACATTACAGGGGGAGACTCTTTATGTTGCCAACATTGGCGATTCCCGTTTATATTTATTGCGGGATGAATTACAGCAGATCACGACAGACCATTCTCTGGTAGAGGAAATGGTCAAGATTGGAAATATCACAGAAAGTGAAGCCAGAGTTCATCCACAAAAAAATATTATCACCCGTGCGCTGGGAATTGATGAGATGGTTCAGGCGGATTATTTTGAACTGCAGGTGCAGGAGGGGGATGTGATCCTGCTTTGCAGTGATGGATTGACAAATATGGTAGAGGATGAAGAAATAGAGTATATCATTCATCACGCAGGATCTCTGGAGGAAGCCGGAGATAAGCTGATTGATCAGGCAAATTATAATGGCGGCAGTGACAATATTACAGCCGTACTTGTTCAGGTATAGATTGGAGGAGAAGCATGATAGGTCCGGGTATGATGATTAGTGATCGTTATGAGATTATAGATAAAGTTGGCTCTGGTGGAATGGCAGATGTGTACAAGGCAAAGGATCATCGGTTAAACCGTTTTGTAGCCATAAAGGTACTGCGCCAGGAGTACAGCAGTGATGCAAAATTTGTAGCAAAATTCCGTGCAGAAGCACAGTCGGTAGCAGGACTCTCACATCCGAATATAGTAAATGTATATGATGTTGACGAAGATGAAAATTACAATTATATTGTCATGGAACTGGTTGAGGGCATTACCCTGAAAAAGTTTATCGAGAAAAAGGGAAAACTCGATGTCAATGAGGCGGTAGGAATTGCGGTTCAGATCGCACAGGGGATGGAAGCGGCTCATGACAATCATATTATCCACCGGGATATCAAGCCGCAGAATATCATTATATCCAAAGAGGGCAAAGTCAAGGTGACGGATTTTGGAATCGCCAAGGCAGCGACATCCAACACGATCACCTCGAATGCTATGGGATCTGTACATTATATCAGTCCGGAACAGGCAAGAGGGGGGTACAGCGACGAAAAGAGCGATATCTATTCTCTGGGTGTTACTATGTATGAAATGCTTTCCGGTAATGTTCCCTTTGAGGGAGACAGCACGGTAGCAGTTGCTCTGTCTCATATTCAGGAGGAAGCAGTAGCGCTGCATGAACTGGATCCGGAGATACCTATGAGCTTGTCTAAGATTGTCCGGAAATGTATGCAGAAGAAGCCGGAACTACGTTATCTCAATGCCGCAGCATTGATCGCAGACCTGAAGCGGGCAGTCAATGAGCCGGACGGAGATTATGTAAAGCTGGAATCTATGGTGGTGGATCCTTCTCCGACCAAGAAGATATCAGATATTGAGTTAAACGCCATCAAGGAGGCTTCCAGAGCAGTGGATCCCGTGCGGGAGGATGCTTATGATACGGAGGAACCGTATTATGAAGATGATGCCATTGATCCGAAGCTGGAAAAAATATTAAAGATCTGCAGTGCAGTTGTTGCTGTGATCATTATTATTGGAGTAGTGCTTATTATTGGCAAATTTGCCGGATGGTGGGGACACTCCGGTAAGGAGAAAGATGCGGCATCTGCCACAACGGCACCGACGGCAACTACAGTGGCGGCAGAAGATGGCCAGGTGGCAGTGCCGGGAATTGTTGGAAAGAGTCTTGAGGATGCTGAGCAGATGTTGACGGACAACAAGCTTCACTGGCAGTTAAAGCCGGTGGAAGCCGATGAAGATCCAAATGTTGTTACAGATCAGGAGCCGGCAGAAGGTGAGATGGTTGACGAGGGAGCCCGTGTTACGATTTATTACAGTCAGGGTTCCGGTGTAACGATTCCGGATGTATCCAACAAAACAGAATCCGACGCAAAATCCATGATAGAAGCAGCAAAGTTGAAGGTGGGTTCTGTGTCAGAGGAATATAACAATACCGTTGCAAAGGGCAATGTGATCAGCACGGATCCTGTCATTGGCTCCAGTGTAGATGAGGGAACCAGCGTAAATCTGGTGATCAGTCTGGGGGCAGAAGGTGATCAGGCGGTTGTTCCAAATCTTGTTGGAAAGAAAGAATCTGTGGCATTGGAGAGACTGACAGCGGCAGGTTTGAAGTCAAAGGTGACATATATCTATTCTGATAAAACAAAAGGAACTGTTATCAGCCAGACACAAAAATCCGGGTCCAAGGTAGAAAAAGGTAGTGTCGTCCAGTATTCTGTCAGCCTGGGAGCAAAGGCGGTAAAGCCGACAGCAACACCGAAAAAAGATGAGACTTCTTACAACTATGAAGGAAGTGTTACCGTAAGTGATAATCCATTCAGCAGTCCGGATGAAGATCCGGCAATGATCAAGGTGGTTTTAACACAGGATGGAAAGTCACAGGCGGTGTGGAGCGGTACCCTGCAATACGATGATTTCCCGAAGGAGTTTCCGATTAAGGGATGGAGTGAAAACAGCGGTACGATTACTGTAAGTAAGGATGGTCAGACGATAGGAACTTATTCGGTTGATTTCCAAAAGACGGCAAAATGATGACAGGGAAGATTATTCGTGGAATTGGTGGATTCTATTATATTCATCCGGAATCTGCTGACAAAGATGTATTGATCGAGTGTAAAGCAAAGGGAATATTCCGTAATCGTAATATTAAACCGTTAGTAGGGGATAACGTAGAGTTTGAGATGCTGGATGAGGAGAAAGGATTGGGAAATATTCAAGAGATATTACCCAGAAAAAATGCTTTAATACGTCCGGCTTCAGCGAACGTGGATCAGGCGGTTGTTGTGTTTGCACTTTCCTATCCGAAGCCGAACCTGAATCTGCTGGATCGATTTCTGTTAATGATGAAGACACAGGATATTCCTGTGATCATATGTTTCAATAAATGTGATGATCAGAAGGATGAGGAGATACAGGCAATTGTGTCACAATATCGTTCCTGTGGCACTGAGGTGCTGGTGACAAGTACCGTAAATGGGACGGGGATGGATGAACTCAGAGAAATGCTGGAGGGAAAAACAACTGTAATGGCAGGGCCTTCCGGAGTTGGAAAGTCGTCGGTCATGAATCTGCTTTTTCCGGAAGCACAAATGGAGACGGGGGAGATCAGCCGTAAGATTAAAAGAGGACGTCATACCACCCGTCATACCGAATTATTCTGTATCGGGAGTCAGACTTATATTATGGATACGCCGGGATTTACGTCATTGCGTTTGCCCGATATAGAGAAGGAAGATTTGAGAAATTATTATCCTGAATTTGAGGAAGCTTCCAATGAGTGCCGTTTTCTGGGCTGTGTTCACATTAATGAGCCGGACTGTGGCGTGAAGGACGCATTGGATAGGCAGGAGATTCCGTCAGGAAGATACGATAATTATAAACAATTTTATGAGGAATTGCGTCAGCAAAAAAAATATTAAACGGATTCCAAGAAAGGCATGGTATCACTATGAGTGAATTAGCACCGTCAATATTGTCAGCCGATTTTATGCATTTGGGTGAACAGCTGCATACCCTGGAGAAAAGTGATATAAAAGTTCTTCATATTGATGTGATGGATGGGGCATTTGTACCGTCGATTTCTTTTGGTATGCCTGTGATACACTCTATACGCCGGAATTGTGGTATGTTTTTTGATGTACATTTGATGATACAGGAGCCGGCGAGATATATCAGAGAATTTGTGGAAGCCGGTGCTGATAGTATTACGGTTCATGTGGAGGCATGCAGCGATATACAAAAGACCATTGATGTCATGGGAAAGTATCCGATCAAGAAAGCCCTGAGTATTAATCCGGCAACGGGAGTGGATGTGGTATTGCCTTATCTGGATCAGGTTGACATGGTTCTTGTAATGGGGGTAGAACCGGGATTTGGCGGACAGAAGCTGATTCCGGAGACCTTGGAGAAGGTGAAGGAGCTGGAACGGTTGCGAAAGGAGAAAGGGCTGGCTTACCGGATTGAACTGGATGGTGGAGTGAACCGGGAAAATCTGGGGATGATCATAGAACAGGGAACGGATATAGCTGTGGCAGGAACTGCGGTCTTTCGGGGAGACATCAGAGAAAATGTAAGGGATTTACAGGAGGTGATCGCCGGTGCTTCTTGAGAATATTGCACTTGGCAAAACAATGGAGATCTATGTGGACAGGGATGGATATCGATATCGCCTGGTCAGCAAGGTCGAAAAAACGGGCGTGAAAAAGATCTGTCTAACGGCAATCATGGCTGGAGGCAGGGCATTTAAATTTCGTCCGGAGGATAAAATACGTCTGGTGTATCGGAGTGATGACCAGATGTGGGAATGGCTTAATGTCAAAGCGGGGCTGGCAAAACTGGATGATGAGCCGGTTCACTATTTTGAGATTGTGAATAAGGGACAGTCTTTTAATCGCAGGCAGGCTTACAGGGTTGCCATTGATGCGGATATTGAGATCGGTTTCTTTCAGATTCCGGGAAACAGACAAAGATTATCCTATGCGCCATTGGTAAAAGAAGAGTATGAGGCATTTGTGGATGGGAATGGAGTAGAACTGGAAAAGGAAGAGGATGACCGTTCCGGCAAGGTTTTTATCGAAAAGAGATTACGTATGGTTCCCATGAAGGAAGCGGTGGAAAAAAAGGTACGCGGTTTCGTTCATGATATCAGTGAAACGGGGATGGGATTTTTCAGTAATGAAGCATTGGAGATAGAAAACAGCTTTTATACCAGAATACCATCAGATTATGGGCCGCTGCAGGTTCGATGCAATATTGTACGAGTGGATGATCATCCAAAAGGAAACCGAAGATTCCGTTATTACTATGGATGTATTTATGAGGAGTCTGATCAAAGACTGCTCCGTTATATTTATGATGTGCAGCGCAGACAGATTCAGAAACAAAGGGATCGTAGAGAATTTGAAGCTTCTGTCAGAGAAATTAGAAAAGAACGGAATAAATAATATGTTAGGTAAGGTTTTGGTGATTACCGGGGGAAAGGCTGATCTGGAATTTGTCCGGGAATACACGAACTCCATGGAATATAATACAGTGGTTTGCGCAGATTCCGGATTAAATACAGCATACCGTCTGGGGATACCGGTACAATATTTTATGGGAGATTTTGACAGTGTTGATGAAAATATTCTGGAAGAATATCGGACCGGGACGGTTGCCGGATCTGAATCCTGTGAGTGGGTGCGATATCCAAAGGAAAAGGATTATGTTGACACACAGCTTGTAATGGAATGGATTTTGGAAAAGGGTGCTTCCGAGATTCACATTCTGGGGGCAACCGGAGGAAGACTGGATCATTTCCTGGCCAATATCAATATTCTGATGCTTCCTTTGAGAAAGGGAGTGCCGGCATATATTGTGGATCCGCAAAACAGGATCCGGCTGATGGATGAAACACTGCAGATCAAACGGGAAGAGTTTTATGGAAAGTATCTGTCGCTGCTACCGCTTACGACGCAGGTAACAGGGGTTACATTGCGGGGCTTGAAGTACCTTATAGAGGATTATACTTTAGAAGTGGGAATTGCCCGTGCAATCAGTAATGAAATAGCGGAAAACTCAGATATAGCACAGATACAGATAAGATCAGGTGTTTTGATCGTTGTAGAATCAAAAGACAGAATATAATGAGTCTGAAAGGAATATGATGTGTAAAAAGGAGGAACGGCATCAGCCGATTCCTCCTAAAATAATGCCTAAAATTAATACAAGAAGGCAGACAGGACAGTAAATATATTTACAAACTGGAAGAAATTTTTTAGTAAAACGTTTTGTTCTGCCGGTATTTACCTGTGTTTCTACATATTTCTGACCGCATACCCAGAAGAACATAACTCCTGCCAGACCGGCTCCAAGAGGGCAGATATAGATAGACAGAAGATCCATCCAGCTGGATACAATACCTTGGATACAGATGGAGATTGCCAGAGCGATAATGGCAATGATACCACAGGATACCTTCCGGTCCAGGTGGAAAAGCTCTTGTACTGTTGCGATTGGTGCCTCGTAGAGGTTGATGAGGGAGGAGAGACCGGCAAAAAAAACGGCCACAAAAAATATGATTGCTATGAGATATCCTCCGGGCATTGATTTAAATAATGCAGGAAGATAAATAAACATCAATCCCGGACCACCTTGATTGAGACGGGCACCTGTGGTTGCCATAGCCGGTATGATGACCATGGCAGCAAGAAGGGCTGCCAGTGTGTCAAACAAAGCAACTCTTCCGGCAGCAGCAGGGATATCTTCTTTGTCGGACAGATAGGATCCATAGATCAGGGTACCGTTTCCTGCAACAGACAGAGAAAAGAATGCCTGTCCCAGCGCAAAGATCCAGGTCTTTGGATCAGCAAGAGCTTTTGGATCGATCTGAAAAATGTATTTGTAACCATCCACAGCACCTGGCTGGAATGCTACATAGATACCAAGGATCACAAAAAGACAGAAAAAAACAGGCATCATAATTTTATTGGCAAGCTCAATACCGAGACTGACTCCAAATACAAGAATGGCAAATCCGATCATAAGCGCGATGATCTGCCAGAGATTATTGCCGAAGGATGTTGCCATGCTGCCGAACTCTGTTCCGAAGCCATTGGCATCTGCCGGTGCAAGTGTTGTTCCGGTAAAGGAGCCTATCATATATTTCAGGATCCAACCCATGACGACGGTATATCCGATGGCCATGGCAAGAGAGCCGAAAACGGGAATGTATCCGAGAACACGGCCAATCCGTTTGTGTCCCCGCATCTCGCAGGCAGTGCCAAAGGCATCTACCGGACCGGATTTTGTGGCACGTCCAAAGCTCATTTCTCCGATCACACCGGTAAAACCGATCAGAGCTACAAATATAAAATAGGGAAGCAGATAGGAGCCACCTCCATACATGGAAACTCTGGTGGGAAACATCCACAGATTACCCATACCTACGGCCGAGCCGATACAGGCAAGAATAAATCCCCATCTGTTATTAAAAGATTCTCTTTTTTTCATCATTTGTTCCTCCGGAATGCAATAATTTATATTGTCTGTATTATGTCGAAAAGACACATACTCCATAGTACATCATTCTATAGACAAAGTAAAATGAAAGTTATAAATTATAATATGTATTTTGTTTAAATAGGTCAGTTGACATAAAAATGTTATATAGATATCATATATAATACAGAAGAACATCAAATCATGAAATTAGAGCAATAACTGTCTTTGGAAAGGGCAGTGGGGAGAAAGTGAAGATATGGAAAAGAATGATAAAAAGTTTTTAAGCAGCCGGTTAATAAAATTTTGGGAGACACTCTATAAGGAATCCGGAGATATGGAAGATTGCATAAAAAATATTTCAACGGCTCTGGAGGAACTGGCACAGGAACTGCATCTTGCGAAAGTAGTCATGGAAATTAAGACACCGGAAAACCGTTTCCAGCCGCAGGCTCAGCATTTGCAAAAAATCTTGTATGATCAGGGAAGAGAGAAGGTTGCAGAAATGTATACATTTTCCTTTTCTTTTGCAACCGGGGAAAATGTCACTTTTTATGTTCGTTCTGCCGAAATGCCATTTCATGAGAGTGAAAAGACAGAGCTGGAGGTCATTTTACGGGAGATATTCTATTGGTATGACAGAAATCTACAGCGAACCTTTTTACATAAGGTTTTGAATACGGATCTGGAGACGGGGGCAGCTAACCCGTATGGTATGGGACAGTTTGTTGGATTATTGCAGGCAAAAAAAACTCTGACGCAGTATTGTGTGGTCTTTTTTAATATCCACAATTTCAAATATGTAAATAAAGTATTTTCTTATGCAGAAGGAGATTATATCCTGCGTAAGTATACCGAACAGATACTGGATATTTTGGAGGAGGATGAAAAGCTTGCCAGATTAGGAGGCGATAATTATGTTGCCCTGATAAAGGGAGAGCATGTGGATGACTTTTTGGCTGAAATACGGGAAATGAGAGTAGATTATGCCAATTCGGTTAAATCCAAGAGTTTTCTGTTTGGTGCTACAGTGGGAATCAGCCGTCTGGATGGGATTCAGAAGGGAAATTTGAGAGAAGTAATGTCCCGTGCCAGTATCGCCTATCAAGAATCAAGACGCCGTGCGGTAGGAGGCATGGTATGGTATTCAGAAGAGATCAGACAGGCCATCATGGAACGGCAGAATGTCATATCCAACTTCAAAAGTATATTAGAAAATGGAGAGTTTATTGTATATTATCAACCCAAAGTGGACAGCAGCAAAATGGAAATCTGTGGAGCAGAGGCACTGATTCGGTGGCAGCATGAAGGCACTTTGATCCCGCCGGTCAAATTCATCCCACAGCTGGAGCAGGAGGGAAGTATCTGCAAGCTGGATTATTTTGTTTTAGAGCAGGTTTGTCGTTTTTTAAAGGAGAGAGAGGAAAACGGTGAGAGAAACATCTGCATTTCCGTAAATTTTTCCAGAAAACATTTGGAAGAGGATGATTTTGCCCAGCATGTGGTTTCAGTCATTGATAAATATGGAGTACTTCATGAATTGATCGAGGTAGAATTGACGGAAAGTGAAGATTTTCAACAATATGGTATTATGTCTGAAATTGTTAATGGTTTGAAAGGGCATGGAATCCATACAGCTATTGATGATTTTGGTACCGGTTTTTCATCCTTAAATATGTTAAAAAAAGTGAATCTGGATGTGGTAAAGATTGATAAATCTTTTATTCCTCTTGAGAAGAATTATAAAGGAAAAGAAAAGGATATGACGATGTTGTGGAGTATTGTAGGCATGCTGCATCAGCTTGGAAAAAGTATGGTTGCAGAGGGGGTAGAAACGCCGGAGCAGCTGAAATACCTTCAAAAAGTAGGCTGTCATATCATTCAGGGATATGTGTTTGATAAGCCTCTTGAGGAAAAAGAATTTGCAAAACGCCTGACGGGGGACTATTATAAAACAGATATTTTGAAATAACAGCGCCGCTTTAAAGAAAGCCCCATTGGGGCTTTCTTATTATGAAAAATTATTTCACGATCGGATGCTGGCGCCCCTCTGTGTCAATCTCATCACTGTCAGGATAGATCAGTTCTGAAATCGGAACAAATTCGTATCCTTTGTCCCGGAGAGTGGTGATCAGGGTTTCCAGAGCGTCTGCCGTATATTTTGCGCCATTGTGGCAAAGGATAATGGAACCGTTGCCCAGGTGCTTATGTTCGCAGACGGTTTTTATGATGGAATCCACACCGTAATCCTTCCAGTCCAAGCTGTCTACATCCCACTGGATTGCGTTGTAACCACATTCCTTTGCGGTTGTTACAAGGGTATCATTATAGTCGCCGTAAGGGGGACGGAACAATGTCATTTCCTTTCCGGTTAATTCCTTTACTTTATTATGAACAGACATGAGCTCCTCTTTACATTCCTCTGCAGATAACTGGGACATTTGCTTATGATTCTGGCTGTGGTTTCCCAGATCATGCCCCCGCTTAGCAATCATCTTCACATCGTCGGGATAAGATTCGACCCAGCCCCCGGTCATAAAAAAGGTGACATGTACCTTATATTTGTCCAAAATATCCATGATCCTCTGTGTGTCTTCATTGCCCCAGGCGGCGTCAAAGGATAAAGAAATTTTCTTTTCGGGGGTGTCAACGCAGTATATAGGAAGTTTTTTGGGACTTTTGGAATATGCATTCGAAGATGGCGCAGTACTGCCGGACGGGGAAACGTCCGCATTTGTCGCAACAGATTCTTTTCTGAGGCGATTCTGTCCATAGGAAATAGAAATTCCTGAAATTAATATAACGGACAGAACAAAAAGTCCGCATTGAAGGAAGGAACCAAAATCGGAATGGAAATCGAAGTGCTTCATGACAAGTCCTTTCGAAAGGCTGTAAACAGCGTTGAAATATACTTATTTACAGGGTATGAGACTGGTTGATTGTCCTATGACAAAATGGGTGATTTTAAGAAAAATAAAAAAAATTCAAAAAAATTGAAAAAAGGTGTTGACATATGTCGATAAGCGTGGTAAATTATATATCGTTGTCGCGCAAGATAAGCGGTCAACAAAACAAGCGGAAAGGCTTGAGAGAAGCTTGATAATTGAACAGTAAAACAACCCTGAAAATTCTAAATAAAAGATGTGAGAACATCAAAAAAGATTTTC
>CAKRHP010000015.1 GCA_934339135.1 uncultured Lachnospiraceae bacterium
GTTTGGTCACTTAAAACTTTATACAAAGGAACTGCCCTTTTCAATATTTAATTTTCCGAAAACTTAATTACGCTAACGAACTGCTCCATTGCCTGCTCTTCTGTAATGATAGGCACTCCAAGTTCTTTCGCTTTTTTGTTTTTGGAGGAAGTGCTGGCAATATCATTATTGATCAGGTAGGAGGTATTTTTGGTGACACTGCCGGTTACTTTTCCACCGGCGTTTTCAATCGTCTCCTTCAAAGCACTGCGGTTTTCAAAATGATCCAGAGAACCGGTGATGACAAAGACAAGACCCGACAGATCCTGGGCATTACTTTCTGTCTGCACGGTTTCCAGAGTGATCTCCTGCAGCAGATCGTCCACGGTTTTATTGTGCTCCGGGGAGGCAAAATAGTCTGCAAAGCTTCGGGCGATCACCTCTCCCACTCCGTCGATATCTGTCAGCTCTTCCACGGTGGCGTGGCGGATATGATCCAGATCGTTTCCTAGTGCATTGCAGATCATTTTGGCATTGGACAGTCCGATATTTGGGATACCAAGGCTGTAGATAAACTTTGCAAGTGTGGTCTGACGGGAGTTTTCCAAAGCAGTGACCAGTTTATCGTAGGAACGCTCGCCAAAGCCATCCATATTGACAATAGTTTCCCGGTAGTCCGATAAATGGTACAGATCAGCCAGTTCATGGAGCATACCCATGGACAAAAATTTCTCGATGGTAGCTTCGGAGAGACCGTCGATGTTCATGGCGTCACGGCTCACAAACAGCGTCAGGGATTTAATCTTTTTGGCAAGACATTCCGGGTTCTCGCAGAAAAGTACTTCGGCATCATTTTCATGATGGATCACGGCAGGATGACCGCAGACAGGACAGGTATCCGGGATTGTCAGTTTTCCGCTGCGGGTGAGATTTTCTGCTATCTGCGGAATGATCATATTCGCTTTATATACACGGATCGTGTCGCCGATGCCAAGCTCTAACTGGTGTACAATACTGATATTGTGTACGCTGGCACGACTTACAGTAGTTCCCTCTAACTCCACCGGTTCAAAGATGGCTACCGGATTGATCAGACCGGTACGAGAGGCACTCCATTCCATCTCCAGGAGCGTCGTGTCTGCCGTTTCATCTGCCCATTTGAATGCCATGGCGTTTCGCGGAAACTTCGCGGTCATGCCAAGTCCTTCGCCGTATGCAATGTCGTCCATCAAAAGGACAAGACCATCCGAAGGAAAATCGTTGTGGGGAATCTTGTCGGCAAAGCTCCGGACGGCAGCAGGAAGTGTCTCAGAGGTGACACGCTGGTATTCTACTACATCAAAGCCCTGATCTCTCAGAAACAGGAACTTTTCCTCCTGGGAGTTATGAAAATCCACGCCCTCTGCCTGGACCAGAGCAAAGGCAAAGAAGGATACATTCCGTTTGGCGGTGATCTCATTGTTTAACTGGCGGACGGATCCGCTGCAGAGATTTCGTGGGTTTTTGTACTGTTCTTCCTCCGGCAGTGTTTCATTGATCTTCCGGAATCCGGAATAGGAAATGACAGCTTCTCCACGTAGGATCATATGTCCGTGATATGGGACAGACAGAGGGACGTTTGTAAAGGTGCGGGCATTGTTGGTGATGACCTCTCCCACCTGACCGTTGCCACGGGTAACCGCCTTTTGGAGTGTTCCGTTTTCATAGGTGAGCACAATGGTGAGTCCATCCATTTTCCAGGACAAAAGACCTGTCTGACCCTCCAACCATGAGGCAAGGGCATCGACACTTTTGGTCTTGTCCAGAGAAAGCATAGGAGCTGCGTGGGTTTCCTTTGGAAGCTCGCTTAACACTTCGTATCCCACACGCTGGGTAGGACTGCCTGCCAGAATGATGCCGGTCTCCTTCTCCAGAGCAGCCAGCTCATCATAAAGGCGGTCGTAATCATAATTGCTCATGATCTCGTCCTTGCCCTGATAATACACAGCGGCTGCTTCATTGAGCTGCTGTACCAAATCCTGCATGTGTTTTTTCTGATCCATCATATTATTGTCCTTTCTTTCCGGAGATACAGATTTCTTTTAATTCACGGACTTCCTGTGGTGTGAGTTTGCGGTAACGTCCCTTGATCAGACCATCCAGTGTAATATTGACCACGCGGTCACGGCGAAGCATGGTGACGCGGTAGTCCAGAGCTTCACACATCCGGCGGATCTGCCGGTTCAGTCCCTGGGTCAGGATAATATGAAAACTCTTTTCGTCCTCCTGCCATACCTTGCAGGGCTTGGTGACGGTATCAAGAATCTCCACGCCCTGAGACATTTTTTGCAGAAACTCCGGTGTTATTTTGCGGTTGACACGGACAAAATATTCCTTTTCGTGACCGTAACGGCTTCTTAAGATCTTTTCCATCATTTCACCCTGGTTGGTCAGGAGTAAAAGACCCTCGGAGTTCTGGTCGAGACGTCCCACGGGATAAACGCGCTTTGGGTAATTAATGTAATCCACGACGTTGACGATCTTCTCGCCGTTTTCCGCTTCTGCTGTGGTGCAGACAATGCCACGAGGCTTGTAAAAGGCAAGGAAGATCTCCTCCTCCTCTTTGTGGATCGTTTTGCCATCGACGGTGACGGTCTGCCCCTCCTCGACCTTCTGTCCGGGAAGAGCCGGTATGCCGTCAATACAGATCCTCCCCTGCGCTAACATACGGTCTGCTTCCCTGCGGGAACAAACTCCCGCTTCACTGAGATATTTATTGATTCTAACTGCCATAATTTCTGATCCTTTTCTTTCTGTTAGTCTGTTAGTGTTTTATTTTGCTGAGTCACTTTTTTGGGCATTTTCCAGCATTTCGTAAAAGCCCCGTACTTCACTGTCCTGGCTGATCACGGTTTCCAGTTGTTTTTGGACGGACTTGACCAGCTCCTGAACCTGTTTGCTGTTGTCCAGTTTGTCAATATATTTCTGCTCGCCGGATTTTAAGGTGTCCAGATATATTTTAAAGCTGCCCTGTTCATCCTGCTTAATGTAAAGGGCATTTAATGATGGAATCAATGTGTCGATATCAAAAATCTTTACATCATAATAGACATAAATCCGGTAAGTACCTTTGGAAGCACCATCCAGAATTTTGCAGTTAATATTGCGGTATTCTTCTACATATTCAGCCTCTGTCATCAGTTTTTTTTCGTCAATGTGACCGACGTTACTGACACATCCGGCAATTGTATCCATATCTACCTGCTGCTTGGCGGTATAATAACGCTGTACCAGGGCATCCAGCTCCTGTCGGATATCCCCCTCGGACTTGTCACCGAGAGAATGAATGGCACCAAAGCTGACCGTTTTGGCCACATCTCTGGTGGTCTGTTTATGAAAGGAAAAATGAAAGTCAGGAGAAATGATAGAGAATGTCCCAAGTCCGATCAGCATAATACCAAAAGAAAACAGAAATAGGAATTTTTTATACTTCATTGGCATAATTCGAGGCATCCTTTCATGATATTGTTTGCATCTTATCAGTATATCACAACGGTGGGGGGAATACAAATTATGGGGTGTTATTTTTTGCGCCCCCAGACCAATGTTTCTGGTATCTTAGGAAAAAAAAGAGATGAGTTTTCACTCACCTCAGAAGTAACGCACCTAAAGGGACTCGAACCCCCGCCACATGGTTCCGGAAACCACTGCTCTATCCACTGAGCTATAGGTGCTGACCATTATCTGTAAATCACAGACAACATTAAGAATATATCATACTTTATGATTTTGGTCAAGTTTTCTACCTGGAAAGTGTTACAAAACAAAAAGACGTATTTCTACGCCCTTTTGTCTGTTTTATGTTATTTCAACCGTTTTTTACTGGAATTTTGCCATAACTTCCTCGTTGGTCTTCATGGCATTTTCTTCCATTTCTTTACGCTCCGCCAGAAGCTTTGCACGGATCTCTGAATGGCTGACAGCCATGATCTGCAGTGCAAGATAAGCGGCATTTTTGGCTCCGTTGATAGCTACGGTGGCTACCGGGATACCGGATGGCATCTGTACAATCGACATCAGAGCATCCATACCATCAAGGACGGAGCCGGACAGAGGAACTCCAATCACAGGGAGTACCGTCTGGGAGGCAACGACACCAGGGAGGGCAGCAGCCATTCCTGCGGCTGTAATGATCACTTCTGTGCCATCCTCGTTACATTCGTTAATAAATGCAGAGAGTCCTTCATGGGCGCGGTGCGCAGAAAGACAACGGACCTTTACTTCAACGTCGTAGTCCTTTAAGATGCCGACAGCCGGCTCGACTTTTGACAGATCACTGGTGGAACCCATAATAATTGCTACTTTCATTTCACTCATCCTTTCAATTTATCCCTCAAGTGGGATTCTATTTTATTTTATAGTAAGGGATTCTATTCATTCTGTAAAGTCCCCTTTTGTAAGGAATCAGTAGAAATCATTTTGATAGCTTTTTTTTCTGTATGATAATAATAGACATTATCCGACAGGAATTCCTCGGCATTAACGCAGGTGTGATTGACGTGAGAGACGATTTTTAATAGTTCCGGAGGAGTAAAACCTAACTGTTCCCGCATGATCAATAGTTCATGGGTGCTGCTGGGGATAATGTAGAAATTTTCTCCAAGATTCTCTCCTATCTGATCTAAAACATTTGGATATAACCAGACCGCCGCTCCATTTATTCCATTACTGTTTGTCAGAATATAAAGGGAGCGTTCCGGTGGCAGATTGACATCGGAAACACCGTAGGAATTTGTAAATTGTTTTGCATAATCCTGCATGGATTGGAATTGTTCTGGAAATAACCGCGGGGTATTTTTCTGTGCCAGTTCCAGAAGCTCCTGCGTCGTCAGTCCCCATCGCTCCAGAATATTTGTGGTGATGCGCAGGCTCTGGATCCCATTGATATTGCTGTTCAGCACGTAATAAAACACGATGGCAAGGTCAAAAAATGGAATATGTGGTGTCTCCTCCAGTATTTTTTTGTTTTGGGAAGCGTTCACCAGACGGTAAACAATGAGCTCGCGGCAATGTTCAAAGGACAGATCCGGGATGAAATTCTGTGCACTGTCTGTAAACTTCAGCCAATGGTCATAAATTGTCTCTGCAAGCTCATCAATCTCTTTTCCGTGAAGATACTGCTGATAATAGTCCTGCAGGTAAAAGCTTGGAGAACAGCCGCTGCAGTCACGAAATAATATCAGACTGTCCAGATGAACGGAATTATTTTTGAGGACCGGGTTGACCTCCATGTTCAGGTCTTCCGGAATGATCTCGTAGAGCTGGCACCGGATCTGGCTGACAAATTCTTCATAACTGATTTTGAAATCTTTCATAGATAATAACTGTACCTTTCTGTATCCTGCTCTGTTTCTGAGGATACTTAATGTGTAAGATTAACAGAACATAAATTGTAATTAGAAAAAATATTATAAATGATTGTTGTAATTTAAGAAGTGACAGAAGATGCCGCTTTGCACACAAACAGCATTTGATCATGAGTGCCCTGTTTTGACAAAGGACATACAGTTTTCTACTGAAATATTTGAACATGATTTATGAACAAATGTATATGAACATTATGGGAGAAGTTCGAATCAGAACAATAGAGTAAACTGATAAACGGATCTTTATGTTGATAGATGAATAACAGAGAATTTATTCCGGGTTCCATTTTCTGTCACTTCCTGCCTAAAAGATTATCAGAAATACCGGGTCCTGACAAGACGGAAACACTGCTGAAAATGATGCTGAAAAATGATGATTTTGTCTCATAAAAATTTGCCGTTGTGAAAATTGACTTGTGCATTTTGATGATTTAAGAGGAAAAATATGTACACAATCAACAGAATAAAAAAAGACCTGTTTTGCAGCGGACATTTCCGGCAAAAAGAAAACTCCTGAAATTTCTTATGATCCCTCGAAAATAATTTATAAAGATCATTCTCGAAAACCGAAAATTTCAGGAGCTGTGTTTTAGTTATAAATATATATATCTTGCATAAAGCAGGTGATCATTACATCTGGGAGCGGTAATAATTGATCAGGCAGCCCTTCTCAATGATATCACGCTCATCATCTGTGAGGTTACCAAGGTGAAGCTCAAACTCCTTCATGCCCTTGTTAACCACATACGCCTTAATGGTATCGTTCTTCTCTTCGATGGCTTTCTTAATATCCTTAATGAAGAGGTAATCTCCGTTTTCAAATGGAAGCTCACCCTGATACAGGAATGGAAGCATACCCCAGTTGATCAGGTTGGAACGATATCTCTTGGTTGCGTATTCGTTGGCAATATTGGCGAAGCCGCCCAGTACCTTCTGACAGGAAGCTGCCTGCTCTCTGGCAGAACCGTCACCCGGCTTGACCGCAAAGATCGTGGATCCGATCTGTGTCTCCTGTGGAGATACCTTAAAGGTATCGTTGATGGTGTTAAATACCTCTTCTACCTCAGGAAGTGCAGCAAAGATATCCTCTCCTGCGACACGGGCTTTCTCGGCAGCCTGTACCTCTTTGGCACGTCCCACATAGGCAGGATCCTTACGGGAAAGCGTAAACTCTGCCAGACCCAGAGGGTTGGAACGGAAGGAGGATGTCTCGCCGGATGGGATCAGCTCGTCGGTGGTGGTAACCGGATCGTGGATCTCGGATACCACCTTTAATACGAGGTTGTCGGTAAGGGCACTCATTTCCGGCCAGTCCTTAATGTTAGGTCCGAATTTAACCTCAGTCTCAGGCTTTGCATTGCCCCAGCCGTTGTATACACGGTTCTCATAGATCGCACTGTCAAAGAAGTATTTCGGCTTCTTGAAATTCACATCAATATCTGTGGCAGCAGTCAGATAACCCTGGTTGGCAGCAGTTGCTGCAATCGAACGGGCATCCATTAATGCAACCGATGCGATCTGACCGTTATTGACCTTAGAACCTTCACGGTTCGGGAAGTTACGTGTAGAGTGACGGATGGACAGTCCATTGTTTGGAGGAACGTCTCCGGCACCGAAGCAAGGACCGCAGAATGCGGAACGTACGGTTGCACCGGTCTCCATCAGGTCTGCAATGGTACCGTTCTTTACCAACTCCATAAATATCGGCTGGCTGGAAGGATATACGCTCAGGGAGAACTCATCTGCACCGATGTACTTGCCCCGGAGAATATCAGCAGCATCACATACGTTCTCAAAGCCGCCGCCGGCACATCCGGCGATCACGCCCTGCTCTACATAGAGACGTCCATTGTGAACCTTATCCTTTAATGTATAGTTGACCTTATTATTATCCAGGCTGACTAATGCTCTCTTCTCTACATCATCCAGAATATCCATGAGGTTTGCGTTTAACTCCTCGATGGTATAAACATTGCTTGGATGGAATGGCATGGCGATCATTGGTTTAATGGTTGACAGGTCAACGTAAACCATACCGTCATAATAAGCAACATCAGCCGGCTTTAACTCTTTATAACTCTCCGGACGCTTGTGGATCTCATAGAACTCCTTGATCTTGTCATCGGTCGTCCAGATAGAGGACAGACAGGTGGTCTCAGTAGTCATAACGTCCACGCCGATACGGAAGTCAGCGGAAAGATTGGCAACGCCGTCTCCCACGAACTCCATGACTTTATTATTTACATAACCATTGGCAAATACAGCTCCGATAATTGCCAGAGCAATATCCTGAGGACCAACGCCTTTCTGAGGCTTACCGGTCAGATATACAGCGATCACGCCCGGCATATTGATATCATATGTACGGGAAAGAAGCTGTTTTACAAGCTCCGGACCACCCTCGCCCATTGCCATGGTACCAAGGGCACCGTAACGTGTATGGGAGTCGGAACCGAGGATCATCTTGCCGCCCTCTGCCAGCATCTCACGGGCATACTGGTGAATGACTGCCTGATGAGGAGGAACATAGATGCCGCCGTATTTCTTGGCACAGGAAAGACCGAACATGTGGTCGTCCTCGTTGATGGTTCCGCCTACTGCGCAGAGACTGTTATGACAGTTTGTCAGAACATATGGGATCGGGAATTTTTCCAGTCCGGATGCACGCGCTGTCTGAATGATTCCGACAAATGTAATATCGTGAGATGTCAATTTGTCAAACTTGATCTGAAGCTGATCCATATTGCCGGAGGTGTTATGAGCCTCTAAAATGCTGTACGCCATGGTTCCTTTGGCAGCTTCTTCCTTACTTGGAGCCTGTCCGCATTTGGCAGCAAGAGCTGCGGCAGCTTCGCCGTTGTCTTCTACGATATCTGTGCCGTTTACCAGATAAACTCCGTTGTCATACAATTTTATCATAGACTTCCTCATTTCTGCGCTGATGGTTATTTATGGAAAACTATGCCGGACAGCGCACCGGCACAGGTCATAGGATCAATAATCCCGCAGTTTTTATTATTATGGAAACATGATAAAAAGTCAAGTCAATATATTGCCATACGAAGTGAGTTGTAGTAAAATGGAAAAAATTGAAATTTGAGATAGGAGGCAAATGTATGCGACATCTTATCAGCCCACAGGATTTATCCATGGAGGAACTGAATGAGCTCCTGACACTGGGGCAGGACATTATGAACGATCAGAGCAAATATGCTCATGTCTGTGATGGTAAAAAACTTGCTACTTTATTTTATGAACCAAGTACACGTACCCGATTAAGCTTTGAAGCTGCCATGATCAATATGGGGGGACAGGTACTTGGTTTTTCTGAGGCTTCATCCAGCTCAGCATCCAAGGGAGAAAGTGTTGCGGATACGATCCGTGTAATCTCCTGCTACGCGGATATCTGTGCGATGCGTCATCCAAAGGAGGGTGCTCCGACGGTGGCGGCAATGCACTCTTCCATCCCGGTGATCAATGCCGGAGACGGCGGACACAATCACCCGACCCAGACCTTGACAGATCTGTTGACCATCAAGACCCAGACAGGACGGCTGGACAACCTGACCATCGGTATGTGTGGTGATCTGAAGTTTGGACGAACGGTTCATTCTCTGATCAATGCAATGGTTCGGTTTCCGAATGTGAAGTTTGTTCTGATCTCTCCGGAGGAGCTGCGGATCCCGAGTTATCTGCGTCGTGAGGTGCTGGATGCCGGCAATATTGAATATATAGAGACGGACAAGCTGGAGGAAAATATGCCAAAGCTTGATATTCTTTATATGACCAGAGTGCAGAGAGAGCGTTTCTTTAATGAGGAGGATTACATCCGCTTGAAGGACAGCTTCATCTTAACGAAGGATAAGCTTCAGTATGCCAAGAAGGATATGTACATTCTGCATCCTCTCCCACGAGTCAATGAAATCTCCACCGATGTGGATGACGATCCGCGGGCGGTTTACTTTAAGCAGGTTCAGAATGGCGTATATATGAGAATGGCATTGATCATGAAGTTATTGGAGGTGGAGATACCATGTTAAATATTGGAGGACTGAATCAGGGAATTGTGATCGATCACATCCAGGCCGGCGGTGCCATGAAGATTTATGAATATCTCAATCTGGAGAAGCTGGACTGTTCTGTGGCGATCATCAAGAATGCCAAAAGCAATAAAATGGGCAAAAAGGACATCATTAAGATTGAAGGTGACCTTGACATTGATCTGAATGTGCTGGGAGTTTTGGATCACAGCATTACCATCAATATTATTAAGAATGCAGAGATCGTGGAGAAGCATCAGCTTTCCCTGCCGGATACGGTGACGAATATTATCAAGTGCAAGAATCCACGCTGCATTACTTCTATTGAGCAGGAGCTTCCGCATAAGTTTAAGCTTACGGACCGGGAGAACCGGATCTACCGCTGTATTTACTGTGAGTCCAAGTTTAAGGGAAATTAAAGATAAAGAACATAAAAATCTTGAAGCGCAGCGCGCGACAGATGCGAAGCATCTGGACTGTGGAGTGCAAAATACACGCCCTGGGGAAAATCCTTGTCCATCCCCGGGGCATATTCTATTCTGTAATATTTTACTTTATGCAATACGGAAAACTGCTTTTGTTACATTTCCTGCAGTATCCTTTACTTTAACAACATAACGGCCTTTCTTCTGAACCTTTGCTTTTTTGGTATTTACATTTTTGCCATTAATGGTAACGGATTTAACCTTCACATTATCCTTAAATTTTAAGGTGACAGGCTTTGTAACCTTTTTTCCGTTTTTAATGCCTTTGATCACAGGTTTTTTGGAATCTACCCGGAAGGTTACAGAAGAAGTATTACCGTTGGCATCGGTTGCTGTGATCTTATATGCTTTGCTTACGGAAGCTTTCAGCAGTGTATTGCCGATAGCAATGCCGTTAACAGTAACAGATTTGACATTTACATTATCGGTAATCTGAAGCTTCACAGCCTTCTTGTATAAGCCGTTATTTTTCACTCCGGAGATCACAGGTGCCTCTGTATCTGCAGTGAGAGGGTTTCCGGCTGTCACAGCGATCAGTCTGCTGTCGGCAGGCAGAGTATCGGTGCTCCAGCTGGCAGTTGCACCATTGATGGTTCCGTTGCTTTCCGTGACATTTGCCGGGAAAGTGATAGCATAATCCATAATGAGTCCGCAGGACTTCATATAAGCATAGACGCTGTCGTATCCCTTTAAGGCTTTGGTGCTCAGCTTGCCGATCTCAGCATAAGCAGCACTGTCGGAAAGCTTCGCCATATCAGATGACATGGAAGATGTCACGGAATCAGAAGTGCTGGTGGCTTTGGCGGTAAAGGTATTTCCGTCCAGAGTCATCTCAGAAAACGGTGCTGAGGTGATGGTCTCCGTGCTATACAATGAAGCATTGACAGAACCCTCCTTGAGCTTATTGATGTATGCCGTGAGATCTGTCAGAGTCGCTTTCATAGTTTCTGCATTGGAAAAGGTCAGCTGGCGGCTGAATGTAATATATGTCATGCCGTCGATGGTTTCCTCTGCTTTAGTAAAATCAGCTGTTGTCAGAGGGGAAGTACCTGCAGACTGGTTTATGGATTCCTGAAAAGTTTCCTTTTCATACAGATATTTCACTGTATATGTACAGGTTCCGTCGGCATTCAGTGTCAGGGCAACGCCCTGTCCCATACAGCCGGTCAGCGCACTGATCACAAGAATCAATGTCAACATCAAACAGGATAATTTCTTTTTCATATTTTCCTCCTATCAAAATAATGTCATTGTGAGTGATTACTTTATTATCTTATCATTAAAAAGAAAGAATCACAAGAAAAAGACATCCTCTCTTCTATATTTTTTAGAAAAGAGAATGTCTTTGGTGTTATTTAGAGAGTGCTATATCTTATAAATATAATATTTACGTACCGCGAAGTTCCACAGGAATACAATAAAAGTAGCCGTGATCTTTGCCATGATCTTAACCATGCCATAATATTCCACGAGACCATACATAAGTATCACGTTTAAGATCAGTCCGATGGCGCCTGCCATAAAAATCTGGCATATCTCCTGCCAGATGGAACGGTTTGTGACCACATCCTTGAAGGTAATGGCGCGGCCTAACATCCAGTTAAAGTAAAGACCGATCACGAAGGCTATGATGGTGCTCCAAAGGTATGACAGCCTTGTAAAATAGACAAGTCCTGCAAAACAGCACCATTCCGTAATGGCACCACTGCCACCGACGATGATGTAGGAGCCAAACTGACGGAAAAGCTCCTGCCAGTGCTCTTTATCTGATGGAAACATTTCTGAATCCTCCTCTTTCGTTTCTGATTTTTGACACAAATTTGACAAAATCATTAAAAATTTAACACAATCAAGGATTCTATCATATTTTTTAATGTTTGGCAACTTTTTTTCACCTGTTGGCTGCGATTTTTGACCTCTTAGGTGATTTGTGTTTACAAGGGCAGGGTTTCTCTCTATAATAAGCACATATCTTGGCTGAGTAAGAAAATAAAGAGAGGCGGTGTGTATGAAGATAAAAATTGAACTGGACAGTGACCTGACAGAAAATGAGGTCATTATCCGATGCCCGGCTCTGACTGAGGAGATTCAGAAGCTGCAGCAGGTAATCTCAGACGCCGTACCGGAGCATCCAAGAATGACCTTTTATAAGGGGGACGCACAGTATTTTCTGAAGCTGGAGGATATTCTGTTTTTTGAAACGGAGGACAAATGGATCAATGTCCATACGGCAGAGGACATCTTCCAGACGAAACAGAAGCTGTATGAGCTGGAGGAACTGCTGCCCCGCTATTTTCTGCGGATCTCAAAGTCCGCCATATTGAATACCCGTAAGGTGTATTCTATACATAAGAATATTGCGGCATCCAGTGTGGTGGAGTTTATTGACAGCCACAAGCAGGTTTTTGTATCACGAAACTATTATAAAGCATTGATTCATCAATTGGAGCTGAATCATTATCAGAAAGAAAGGTAAGGGATATATTATGAAAAATCATTCAACACACAGCATTGATAAGCTGTTCTGGGGCGTGTTTTTTGTGGCAGGAGCTGCCATGCTGATCTTGAGCAAGCTGGGAACGCTGCCGGATCTGTCCTTTGTAAGCATTATATTTACGATCATATTTGCATGGACCTTTATTAAGGGCATTTTCACTATCAATTTTTTTGAGATTTTATTCTCGGCGGCGTTTCTTGCCTGTATCTATGATGATATGCTTGGGATCACAGCCCTGACGCCGTGGACGGTTCTGGGGGCTGCACTCCTTGGATCCATCGGTCTGAGCATTTTGTTCCCGCGGAAGCATACATGGCATATCTTCCACCACGCAAAATCCGATGACAGTATCCGGTATGCGGAGGATGTC
This sequence comes from uncultured Lachnospiraceae bacterium, assembly GCA_934339135.1. GTDB lineage: Bacteria > Bacillota > Clostridia > Lachnospirales > Lachnospiraceae > Jutongia. The sequence continues at coordinate 12,777 of CAKRHP010000015.1, forward strand.
ATAGATATACCGGACGAGGATGTGATCCATATGGAAAATTCCTTTGGAGCTTCGATCAAGTATATTAATTCCCAGAATTTCCGCAGTGCTCATCTGGAAAACAGCTTTGGAGAGATGAAGGTATATTATGATAATGCGATTACTACCGAGAAGCAGGTATATACGAAGATTGATGTGGCATTCGGTAACATGGTTCTGTTTGTGCCAAAAACCTGGCAGGTGATCAACAATATTGACTGTTCGTTTGGTGCGGTAAACATTAAGAACCAGAAAAGCTATACCCCTCTGCCGGAGGCACCGGTGCTTGTGATCACGGGAAGTGTGGCATTTGGCGGCGCAGAGATTATATATGTGTAAAAACAGGAAGGAGGCTGAACAATTATGTTTAGCCTCCTTTTTTGTAGGTTCTGGTTAAAATATCCTATCTCTTCTTAATTGCTTCAAACATCCGGTCGTGTTTTCTGGCAAATTTTGCAGCTTCGGAATGTTTTGGTGCATGGATCACTACATTTCGACAGAAGATAAATGCCGATCTCCCAATCTTAGTATCTTTTCCGGGGATAGTAACATTTTTAAGTTTTTTGCAGCCACTAAATGCTCTCTCTCCGATCTGTTTTAGTTTCTTCGGGAAAAACACATCCTGAATATGCTCATTGGCTCGAAATGCTGACTCCCGGATCCGGCGGACAGATTTTGGGACGCTAAAGGTCTGATCTGTTTTATATTCCGGGTAATTAAGGAGTGTTTTCCTGTGCTTGTCATACAAAACACCGTCTTTGGAAGAAAGTTTCTTGTTTTTGGGAGAGACATGTATGGCAGAGACACAGGCAATCTGTGTTCCCGTTTTTTGGAAGTGGGTAAATCGGGAACTAAGATACAGCGTAAGGGATTTGCAGCCGATAAAGGTATCCCAGTTGTCGATTGTTTTTAAAGAATCCGGCAAATGAAGCTCTTTTAGCTTCTTACAATGTAAAAAGCTTCCGTTATACCAGAGATCGTCAGGATACATGCCCATTTCTCCGTATGGATCGTCGATTTTATGAAGCTTTGAACGACTGCTCAAATGGATATGTAAATTTTTGCATCCGGCAAAGCTGCCGTCTCCGATGGTGCGAAGATTTTTTCCGATATGGATCGATCGTAACTGTTTGCAGTAAAAAAAGCATTCTTTTCCTACGGATACTGTTTTATCCGGAATTGTGAGTTCCTGCAGTGACTGGCAGTTATAAAATGCATAATCGTTAATCTTTTTGACAGTATTTGGCAGGGTGATCTTTTTGACATTGCGAAAAGCTGCAAATGCACCCTTATTGATAACGGTGATTCCCGGTTTTACAACGATTTCCTTTACTTTTCTCTCATTAAAATTTAATTGGATACCATTATGTGCGTCGAATTTTATTTCATTATCGATCCAGTCCTCCTTTTGCTCGGCATACATCTCCCCTGTTCCTTTGATGGTCAGAATGTGTGTCTTGCGGTCATAGATCCATTTTGCATTTTTGGGCTTTGGAGAGGCGGATGGAGTTTTTTGCAGCTCCGGGTTTGGAGAGGCCGAAGGAGATACTTCATTTGCTGCAGGAGTTATGGTAGAAGCGGTCTCTTGCAATGAAGCATCCGAAGATGTTACTGCCTGCTGCGTGGATAAATTACGGGCAGATGCACAGCCGGAACTTAAAAGCATAGCCATTGTAAAAACAAGAAAAGATTTCAAAAAGCGCATCAGGATTCCCCCTTCCGTTTTAATAACAGATTGTTTCATTTATTTTATATCAGGGAGCAGGAAACTTCAAGAATGATCAAGGGGATTTTGTTTTGAATAAAACAAAAGGAGTGCACCTCATCAGAAAGAAGTGCACTCCTTTGTTATGATCAAAGCTATAATTCTAATTAGATCCGATTTCTACGAATTATTAGAACTTGCCAGCGTCAGCAGCTTCCTGTACAGCTACTGCTACAGCAACTGTCATACCAACCATTGGGTTGTTACCTGCACCGATCAGACCCATCATCTCAACGTGAGCCGGTACAGAAGAAGAACCTGCGAACTGTGCATCACTATGCATACGTCCTAAAGTATCTGTCATACCATAGGAAGCAGGACCTGCAGCCATGTTATCCGGGTGAAGGGTACGTCCTGTACCACCACCGGAAGCTACGGAGAAGTACTTCTTACCCTGCTCCAGGCACTCTTTCTTGTAAGTACCTGCAACCGGATGCTGGAAACGTGTAGGGTTTGTAGAGTTACCTGTGATAGATACGTCTACGCCCTCTTTGTGCATGATAGCAACACCCTCCGGTACAGAGTTTGCACCATAGCAGTTAACCTTTGCACGAAGTCCCTCAGAATAAGACTTACGGAATACTTCCTTAACCTCGTTTTTGTATGGATCAAACTCAGTCTCAACGAATGTGAATCCATTGATACGGGAGATGATCTGGGCAGCATCCTTACCAAGACCGTTCAGGATGACACGAAGTGGCTCTTTACGAACCTTGTTTGCCTTCTCAGCGATACCGATCGCACCCTCTGCTGCTGCGAATGACTCGTGACCAGCCAGGAATGCGAAGCACTTGGTATCCTCCTCAAGGAGCATCTTACCAAGGTTACCATGTCCTAAACCTACCTTACGTGTATCTGCAACAGAACCCGGGATACAGAAAGACTGAAGTCCCTCTCCGATTGCTGCTGCTGCTTCTGATGCCTTACGGCAGTTTTTCTTAATTGCGATTGCTGCACCTACTGTGTATGCCCAGCAAGCGTTCTCGAAACAAATTGGCTGGATTCCCTTTACCTGATTGTAAACATCAAGTCCAGCATCCTTTGTAATTTTCTCTGCTTCTTCAATGGAAGAAATACCATAGCTGTTCAACACTTTGTTGATCTGGTCGATTCTTCTCTCATATGATTCAAATAATGCCATGATTCGTTTGCCTCCTTTTCTTTATTTTGCGATCTCTTCATCAGTTCTCGGATCAATGAGCTTCACTGCGTCAGCAACACGTCCGTACTGTCCGGATGCCTTGTCCCATGCAGTATTAGGATCATCACCCTTCTTGATGAAATCTGTCATCTTACCAAGGTTTACAAACTTATAACCAATGATCATATCCTCATCATCCAATGCGATTGCAGTAACATAACCCTCTGCCATCTCTAAGTAACGAGGTCCCTTCTTCAGAGTACCGTACATAGTACCAACCTGGGAACGAAGACCCTTTCCAAGATCCTCAAGACCGGCACCGATAGCAAGTCCATCCTCAGAGAATGCACTCTGGGAACGACCGTAAACGATCTGAAGGAATAACTCTCTCATTGCTGTATTGATCGCATCACAAACCAAGTCCGTATTGAGTGCCTCCATAACAGTCAGACCCGGGAGAATCTCAGCAGCCATAGCTGCAGAATGTGTCATACCAGAACATCCAACAGTCTCAACGAGAGCCTCCTGAATGATACCTTCCTTTACATTAAGGCTCAGCTTGCAGCAGCCCTGCTGAGGTGCACACCAGCCAATACCATGTGTAAAACCGGAAATATCCTTAACTTCCTTTGCCTGAACCCACTTTGCTTCCTCAGGGATTGGTGCAGCTCCATGATGCACACCCTGGGCAACAGGGCACATGTTTTCTACTTCCTGTGAATAAACCATGATTTTGCTCCTTTCAATATGCTTTTTATCTGCGGTATTACCGCAGTCCTAATTACATTTTCGCACAAAATTTGTATTTAGTCTACACCTTTTGACAAAAAAACTCACCAAAAATTTTAATCGATGGATTTTTCGACAATTTCCCCCTGGCGTTTGTAGATACTTCCTTTTGGAATATATCCTCTGACCATGGATAAAGGATAGACATTGGTATTGCTGCCGATAATGGTTCCCGGATTGAGGACACTGTTGCAGCCCACCTCTACATAATTGCCGAGGATGGCTCCCATTTTCTTTAAGCCCGTGGCGATCACGTCATCATTATAGCGGATCGTTACCTTTGTCTTGTCGGACTTGACATTGGAGGTAATGGAGCCGGCGCCCATATGGGACTTGTATCCGAGAATGGAATCGCCGACATAATTGTAATGAGGTACCTGTACATTGTTAAAGAGAATGACGTTTTTCAGCTCGGTGGAGTTTCCCACAACGCAGTTCTCTCCCACAATGGCGTTGCCGCGGATAAAGGCACACTGGCGGACCTCCGCGTTTTTCCCGATGATACACGGACCATTGATGGATGCGGTCGGTGCAATGGTGGCTGATCTGGCGATCCAGACATTTTCGCTCTTCTGCTCATATTCCTCAGCAGATAAACCGGCACCCAGTGTCATGATGAAATCTCCGATGTGAGGCAGTACCTCCCACGGAAACTCCCGGTCGGTAAAGATATCTCTGGCGATGGTCTCGTCAAAGTTAAATAAGTTTTTGTTTTTTAATGCATCGTACATTGTTTTCCCTTTCCTATTACGTTCTGACCTTACAATATAAGGCTTCAGATTGCGTGATATGTGTTATTTCTTGTAATATACAGCAGCTTCATCAAACTTTTTCCGCAGGTATCCCTGATTATTCAGGCCCTTGACACCATTGACCCATTTGGCAATATAGTTTTCCAGCTTTGCCATATATTCGTCCTCGGTGATGGTTCCCTCTGCCATATAGGTCAGTCCCTTTTCCCAGCTTGCGGTAAGCTCCGGGTTTAAGAGGGAACGGATGGAGGAATCTACTACATCATAGACCATTTCCCCCAGAAACTCCGGTGTGATGATCTGTGTTTTTTTGTTCAGTTTGAGGTATTTTTTCGCTACGAGCTTACTGAGAATTTCGGCTCTTGTAGCACTGGTGCCAATGCCGCTTCCTTTGATCTGGGAACGAAGCTCTTCATCCTCGATCAGCTGTCCTGCATTTTCCATGGCAAGGATCAGGGAACCGGAATTGTACCGTTTTGGTGGTGATGTCTCGCCTTCCTTGATCTCCAGACGGTTCAGATCAATTTCCGTTCCTTTTTTGATCTGTTTCATCAAGGCGATCAATTCCTCATCGAAGGTATCCTTTTCTTCCTCGGAGGTATTTTCCGCATTCTGGTCACCGGACTCCTTTGCGGCCGTTTTCTTTTTGTTGGAAAAGGACGCATCAGCAATCTCCAAATATCCCTGCTGCAGCATGATACGGATCCCGGAGAAGAAACGCTCCTGATCCCGCACAGCGGTGAGACTGATCTTCTGGTACTCTGCCGGAGGATAAAAGATACACAGAAAACGGCGGACGATCACCTCGTAGACCCGCTGCGCCGTCAGACTGGTGCTTCGCAGGGCACCAAATCCCTGTCCGGTTGGGATAATGGCATAGTGATCCGTGATCTTTTTGTCATCGCAGTATCTGGTGGAGGCAATCTTCTGATAGCTTGTGCCGGCCAGGATCTTTTCTGCAATCTCCTTTACGATGGGATAATTGCGAAGACCACCGATATTTTTGTGGATCTCCTTGGATACAGCGGAAGAAAGCACACGGGCATCTGTTCTTGGATATGTAACCAGCTTTTTCTCGTAAAGCTCCTGAACGATCTTTAAGGTTTCGTCCGGGCTGATCTTGAACAGCTTGGAACAGACATTTTGCAGTTCCGCCAGATTAAATAATAAAGGTGGATTCTTTTTTTCTTTTTTACGTTCTACCTTTTCTACAATGACCTTGCGGCTTTCAACGCCTGCCTCCGGCTGGAAGCAGTTTTCTGGGTTTTCTGCTGGAAATCCCAGAGTCTGACATAGAACCTGTGCATCCGGTTTTTCTTTGAAGCCATTTTCCTTATAAAGCTTTGGAGACTGAAAATAAGCGGAACCCTCAACGCTGCGCCATTCTCCGTCAAACGCCTTGCCCTCATAGGAAAAATGACCGATCACCCGGTAAAATGGTGTTTTGACAAAGCCCCGGATCTCCCGCTCACGGCGGACAACCATCCCCAGCACGCAGGTCATAACACGTCCTACGGCAATGGCTGCGTATTTGGCACCTTTCCGGTAGTTCATAATGGTCTGGCTGTACTTTAAAGAGAGCACACGGGAGAAATTAATGCCCATCAGATAATCTTCTTTGGCACGGAGATATGCGGAGGCTGCCAGATTGTCATACTCCGACAGGGGCTTTGCCTCCTTGATGCCGCGACGGATCTCCTCTTCGGTCTGGGAATCGATCCAGACGCGTCGTTTCTCTTTGGTGTCCGGCACTTCTGCCATCTGGTCTACCAGACGGTAAATATATTCGCCTTCCCGTCCGGAGTCGGTACAGACATAGATCCGCTCCACATCGGGACGGTTTAACAGCCCTTTTACGATATTAAACTGTTTCTTTACATCCGGGATCAGCTCGTAAAGGAACTTTTCCGGCATAAAGGGAATGGTATTTAAGGACCACTTTTTCAGTGCCGGATCATAGACTTCCGGATAGCTCATGGTGACCAGATGTCCGACGCACCAGGTTACCACATAATCGGAGGATTCCAGGTAGCCATTGCCGGCATTCCCGTTTACGCCTAAGGTTTTGGCAAATTCTTTTGCTACACTTGGTTTCTCTGCAATAAATAACTCTTTTCCCATAAATATTTAATCAGCAGAAGTGCTGATCTTTCCCTTCTGTACTTCTGCCCAGGCACTACAGCCAAAAATGATTCCTACAATGGCGATACCTGTAATGCATACATATTTTACGATCTTTGTGACATTGACTTCGACATGGACAGAGGTTCCATGTGTCTGTTCCGGTTTATTTTTACACATCATATTCTTTCCTTTCCTGAGAATACATCAGATTCTCTGATAGATATTATAATGCTGGTGTCAAAAAAATCTGACATTAATGAATAGTTGTTTTAGTATCCCAGTTCCTCTCCCACAAGGATTACCTTAATCCTGCCGGGAATTCTGGAAAATCTGGTTACTACTGTCTGGGAGCAGATGCAGTCACTGCTCAGACAGTCAGCACACCTGCCGTACTGGGCACATGGAGTTTTCAGTCCGAGGCGCAGCGCATTTGGCGGTGAAGCCATATTATGGACTCTTGCAATACCGCTGCGGACATCCGGAACGATCTTATTCATACCGGCGATCACAATGACCTGCTGTGGGCCGTGGCAGAGACAGGCAACACGGTTGCCGACTCCGTCAATATTGACCAGCTCTCCGTCGATCGTAATGGCATTGGAGCTCATAAAATAGACATCGGAGGTAACGATTTTGCTGTACATTTCCCGTTTTTTTTCCGGAGTAACCGCTTCTGCACGGTCAAATAAGGTATAATCGGACTCTTTGAGATCATCTAACAGTCCGATCTCCTTCAACGTTTCAGAACCGCCCCAGGAAATGGTACATCCGGGCGTCAGAAAACGCTTTGCCTTTGCATTGGCTTCCTCGCGGTCTGTACAATAGTATCCCTCAATTCCTCTGGCATTAAACTTGCCAATCATATTTTCAGCGATATTTTCATAGTATTCCTGTTTGTAGGACATGGTAACATCCTCCTTTGTAATATATGATAAAGATAAAAGCACAGGCACCTTTGGAAGAAAAAGGTGCCCCGTCTGCTTTTCCTGTGAATCGTTACGCAGGATTTTATGAAAGTGGCTGTGACCACTTGTTATTGCTCATTCTGTCATATGGATCAGAATGAGTGATTATTCATATAATGGATATTTGTCGGTCAGGCTCTTTACGATCGCAGTTGCTTTCTCTTTGTTAGCTTTCGGATCGTTTACCATCAGTGCGATAGCCTCTGCTACCTGATCCATATCGTCGGTATTGAAGCCTCTTGTTGTAACAGCGGCTGTACCAAGACGGATACCACTTGTGACGAAAGGAGACTGTGGATCGTTAGGAATAGTGTTTTTGTTGCAGGTGATATGTGCCTCATCAAGCCACTTCTCTACTTCCTTACCGGTCAGTCCCTTATCTGCGAGGTCAACTAACATCAGATGGTTATCGGTACCGCCGGATACAATTTTAAGACCACGGCTCTGAAGCCCCTTTGCCAGTGCCTGGGCATTATCAATGATATTTTTGCCGTATTCCTTAAAACTTGGATCCAGTGCTTCCTTGAAGCAGACTGCCTTTGCTGCGATCACATGCATCAGAGGACCGCCCTGGATCCCAGGGAACAGAGCCTTATTCAGCTTATGCTCCTCTGCAAACTCCTTGCTGGAAAGGATCATACCTCCACGAGGGCCACGCAGGGTTTTGTGGGTTGTGGTTGTGGTTACATGTGCATATGGGATCGGACTTTCATGATATCCTGCCGCTACAAGACCAGCGATATGAGCCATATCTACCATCAGGTAAGCACCAACTTCATCAGCAATCTCACGGAAACGCTTGAAATCAATCTTTCTGGCATATGCGCTGGCACCGGCAACGATCAGCTTTGGCTGGCATTCCTTTGCGATGCGCTCTACCTCATCGTAATCAATGAAGCCGTCATCGTTGACACCGTAAGGAACACAGTGGAAATATTTACCGGAAAGGTTCACAGGACTTCCGTGTGTCAGATGTCCGCCATGATCCAGATTCATTCCCATAAAGGTGTCTCCCGGATTCATCAAGGCAAAGAATACAGTCATATTGGCCTGTGCACCGGAATGAGGCTGTACATTGGCATAAGTGCAGCCAAATAATTCCATGGCTCTGTCTCTGGCAAGATCCTCGACAACATCTACATGCTGGCAGCCGCCATAATAACGCTTTCCGGGATAACCCTCGGCGTATTTGTTGGTCAGTGTGCTTCCCATTGCGGACATCACTGCCTTGCTGACAAGATTCTCGGATGCGATCAGCTCGATATTCTCGCGCTGTCTGTTGGTTTCTGCTGTGATCGCTGCTGCAATTTCAGGATCAAAGCTTTCAACGTCTGAAAATGGATACATGTTTTCTCCTCCTTGTTTATGTCAAAATTTTAGTTGCTAATATCAGGTGTCCGGTTATGAAAATAACGCAGACAGATTTATTCTGCATCGTCGATGGCTTTGCCAATGTCGTGACGCATATATTTGTTTTCAAAGGAAATCCATTCGGTTGCCTCATAGGCATTTTTGCGGGCTTCCTTTAAGTCCCTGCCCTTGGCTGTAACACCGAGAACACGTCCACCGTTTGTCACAATGCCTTCGTCGGTCAGCTTGGTGCCGGCATGGAATACATAATAGCCATCCTTGCCATCGAACTTCTCCAGTCCGGAAATAAGTTTGCCCTTTTCATAATGCTCCGGATATCCATCGGAAGCAAGAACAACACAGACTGCTGCATTATCCTCAAACTGCAGGTCGATCTGATCCAGCTTTCCGTCAATACATGCATCGATCACGTCAATGATGTCGTTTTTCATACGCGGAAGAACAACCTGGGCTTCCGGATCGCCAAAACGTGCATTGTACTCTAAAACCTTTGGACCGTCTGCGGTCATCATCAGGCCGACGAAAAGAATACCGACAAAATCTCTGCCCTCTGCCTTCATGGCATCCATGGTTGGCTGGTAGATCTTCTCCTCACAGAACTTCTGAATCTCCTCGGTATAGAAAGGACTTGGAGAAAATGTTCCCATACCACCGGTATTTAACCCCTGATCGCCATCCTTGGCACGCTTGTGATCCTGGGCACTTGTCATAGGCTTGATGTGGGTACCGTCACAGAAACAGAGAACGGAAGCCTCACGGCCCACCATAAAGTCCTCGATCACGACAGTATCACCGGCATCTCCGAACTGCTTGTCAAGCATCAAAGTAGCAATCCCTGCCTCTGCTTCCTCGAGATTCTGACAGATCAGCACACCCTTTCCGAGGGCAAGTCCATCCGCCTTTAATACGATTGGAAAATTGCATCCTCCCAGATAGAGCAGTGCTTCTTCCGGAGAATGGAATGTCTCATAGTGACAGGTCGGAATATCATATTTTTTCATGAGATCCTTTGAAAAGCTTTTGGAGCCCTCGATGATCGCTGCGTTTTTGCGGGGACCAAAGACACGTAAGCCTCGCTCCTCGAAAACGTCAACGATACCGCCAACTAATGGATCATCCATACCGATGATAGTCAGATCAATCTGATTGTCCTCGGCAAAGTCCGCCAGCTTATCAAACTCCATTGCAGTGATATCAACACATTCTGCAATCTGGGCGATTCCTCCGTTGCCCGGAGCACAGTAGATCTTGTCGACTCTTTTACTCTGAGATACGCTCCATGCGATCGCATGCTCACGTCCACCGCTTCCTACGATTAATACTTTCATGTTTAAGCCTCCATTCCGCCGCTTTTTGCGGCGTCATAAATTTACGCTGTGATGTATCAGAAATCATTATTCACGAATGTGTGCAATTCCATCTTTTACCGTTACCTTACCGGCACCGATCAGATCGATGGCCTTTGGAAGGATCTTCCATTCTGCCTGCTCCATGACTCTTCGCTGCAGGATCTCAGGGGTATCTCCCTCCTGTACTTCTACTGCCTTCTGAAGAAGGATCGGACCGTGATCTGCCTTTTCATCAACGAAATGAACCGTAGCTCCGGTCACTTTATTGCCCATTGCCAGAACACTTTCATGAACCTTTAATCCATAATATCCCATTCCGCAGTGTGCCGGGATCAGGGAAGGATGGATATTAATGATACGATTGTGATATTTCTCGATCATCCTTGCGGGTACGATCACCAGATAACCGGCAAGTACCACCAGATCAATATGATATTCCTCTAATGTATCTAACATGGCATCGGCAAAGGAATCTCTTGAGTCATATGACTTCGGACTGATGCATCTGGCTGGAATACCTGCCTTAGATGCACGCTCCAGTGCATATGCATTTTCCTTGTTGCTGATCACTACGGCAATCTCTGTATCGCGGATCGTGCCGTCTGCTACAGCATCAATGATCGCCTGGAGATTTGTTCCTCCTCCGGATACACATACTGCAATCTTCTGCATAGTTTCCTCCATGATTGACTGTCTGCTGTGCATTGGCACAGCAGACAGATGATTGTAAATAATTATACTAAATCAATGCCCTTCTCGCCCTCAGCGATCTCACCGATAATATAAGCATTCTGACCGGATTTCTTTACAAGCTCTACGGTCTTGTCTGCGTCAGCGGCATCCACTGCAAGAAGCATACCGATACCCATATTGTATGTATTGTACATCATTTCCTTTGCGATATCTCCGTCCTTTGCGAGCATGGAGAAGATCGGAGGGATCGGATAGCTGTCCGCCTTTACCTTGGCACGCACGCCATCGTGAAGCATTCTTGGGATGTTCTCATAGAATCCGCCACCGGTAATATGACTGCAGCCCTTAATGGTTACGCCGCCGTCCTTAACGCTCTTTAATGCTTTCACGTAAATAATGGTTGGCGTCAGAATGGTCTCGCCCAGTGTCTTACCGCCGAGACATTCATAAGAACGGTTCAGATTGTCCTTATTGATATCAAATACCTTACGCACCAGAGAATAACCGTTGCTGTGGATACCGGAGGATGCGATACCTACCAGTACATCGCCCTTCGCAATGCTCTTTCCGGTGATCATTTTGTCTCTGTCTACGATACCAACAGCAAAACCGGCCAGATCATACTCATCGACCGGATAAAATCCCGGCATCTCTGCTGTCTCGCCACCGATCAGTGCAGCGTCTGACTGACGGCAGCCCTCTGCAACACCGCTGACGATCTGTGCGATCTTCTCCGGTTCATTTTTGCCACAGGCAATATAATCTAAGAAAAATAATGGCTCTCCACCGGCACATGCAATGTCATTTACGCACATTGCCACGCAGTCGATGCCGATCGTGTCGTGCTTGTCCATCTCAAAGGCAATTTTTAACTTGGTTCCTACTCCGTCTGTACCGGAAACCAGGGTTGGATGCTCCATCCCCTTAAAACTGTCCAGGGAAAATGCCCCTGAAAATCCACCAATGTCTGTCAGCACCTCGTTTCTCATCGTGCTGGCAACATGCTTTTTCATAAGCTCTACTGCCTTGTAGCCCGCCTCAATGTCAACGCCTGCATTCTTGTAGTCCATGATAAGCCTCCTCTATTTGTATTTATATCTTCACTTGATCAAAGATATTCTCATTGTAGCACAAAGCAAATTGTTTGTCATTTACTTTTTGAAAGGTTATCCAGATTGTCCAGATATCCGGTCAGCCGGGGCGTTCCCTTTCGGAAAGTTACAGATAAAGCTCCGCTTTCATCGGTTCGCCGGATGTCCGCTCCGGAGGAGGCCAGCCGTTCCAGAAGTTCCTTGTGTGGATGACCGTAGCGGTTTTTCCTGCCGCAGGAGATCAGGGCACATTCCGGTTTTAACCGGTCAAGCAGTTGTTCGCCGGTGGAATTTTTGGAACCGTGATGTGCCACTTTTAGAACCGTGTAATGCTCCGGAATATGATAGGACTGTCTGGTGCTGGCAGAACTTATAATATCCTGAAGGGCTTCCTCTCCTGCTCCCTCCAGATCTCCGGTAAACAGACAGGAAAAGTTCTGATACTGCATGCTCAGGGTGATGGATTCTGCGTTGGCAGAGTCGAAGGCACTGCCTGCGGCCGGATTCAGGCAGACAAAGGAGACACCGCCGGACTGAAAATAACTGCCGGTGGATAAATAGCGGACCGGAATATGTTTTTGTTCTGCTGCTTTTCGGAGCAGAACATAGCCGCTTTGGTCTTTGTCAGCGACATCCGGTAGAAGAAGCTGGCAGATCCTATACCCATCGCCACTCATGTTTATCATCTCCTCCAGACCGTTGATATGATCCTCGTCTGCATGAGTGGCAATCATATAATCGATCTGCCGGATCCCCTTGGATTTGAGAAATGGCAGAATACGGTATTTTCCCACCTGCTTTTCACTGGTACTTCCCCCATCGATCAGAATATTCTGTTGTTTTGGTGTGTGGAGGTAAATCCCATCTCCCTGCCCCACGTCAAGCATGGTCATTTCAAAGCTTCCGGACGGAATATGTACGATAAATATAATACAAAGTGCCGGCAGTATCTTCCCGAGATATTTTAGTTTTTTTCTGTGCTTTTCCGAAAGGAAAGGAAGTTTTTGATATTCTGCGTTGTCAATTTTGCGGAGGATATACCAAAGCCATATTAGAATGCCGGATAGTACCAAATAATATAACAGAAGCTGCCACCAGGCGGGGCGTCCCATGATCTGCATATGACCCGGCAGTTTTTGAAAGATCAGGCAGATCCGCTCATACAGCTTTAACAGCCAGAAGGCATTGGACAGAATAAATTTTCCTGCCGGCATACAGATACAGCCTATGACACCTCCCACAAAGGAAAAGATCACCAGAAGGGATGACAAAGGGATGACAAAGAGATTGATCACAATACCATACAGCGGGATCTCAAAGAAAAAATATAAAACCACAGGCAGGGTAGTCAGCTGGACAGAACTGCTTACCAAAAGCAGCTGGCCGATCTTCTGCCCTTGCTGTCTGCAAAGGATCTGTAATCTGCCGGTACGTTTATTGGCGAGGAGTTCTCTGTCAAGATGATGCAGCCGCTGTCGTTTGCGCCGTTTCGCCCACGGGTCACCAAACCATACCTGCTCCAGCACCGGAAGCACCAGATAAATTCCTGCCATGGCGCCAAAGGACAAAAGAAAGCTGCAGGAAAACAGGGCAAAAGGCTTTTGCAGTAAAATGATCACAGCTGCCAGAGCCAGTGCGTTTTTGCCATCATAGGTGCGCTCCAGCAAGTCGGCGGCCAGCAAAAGGATCATCATAATGACAGCCCGGCTGGTTGAGATGCTGAAATCTGTCATCTGGCCATAAGCAGCAACCAGAAGGATACACGCAGGGATTGCAATACGCTCCGGAACATACAGCTTTTTGAAAAGCTTTAGAAGTGCCATTCCAAGGATTGATACATGAAGCCCGCTGATGGCGAGCAGATGACCAATACCGCTTTCCTGATAGAGCTGTTGGATATTCATATCCAAAAGGGATTTGTCTCCAAGGATCATTGCAGATACAATGCCGCTTTCTTTAGTGGGCAGACAGACCTGGTAGACACGACCTATTCTGTCCCGGACATGGTACAGTATATTTTTTAAAGGCTGTATATGAGATCTGGTGATCTGAAAGGAATCACACTGAAATTCATAGTAAATCCCTTTTTCTTTGTAATATTCCCGGCGGTCAAACATACCCGGATTGGAGGCGGTTGCAAATTCCAGAAGTGTTCCTTTCAGAGTAAGAATATTTCCCGGCTGCAGGGAGGGCTTTCCGGAAATGACAGTATACAGCTTTTTTTGTGGATAGATATGATCGTTTCCAGTCAGATGAATACGACAGTTTTTCAAATATAAAACGGTACGTTCCTCTTTTCCCTGAGCCAGACAGATCCGGTCAATGGCTCCGGTGGCTTCTGCTGGTATTTGATCTTCCCGGATCCCGTTAAAACAATAATACCGGGCATCATCCTTTTCAGAATAAATGGCCCGGTATAAAAGAAATAATATAGTTATTCCAAGAAAAATCCATAAAAATGGTCGTTTAATAGGCATTCCTCCTATTCTTCCTGGACAATGTCCAGGTTGCGTTCAAAGGCAGAACCGAAATCAATGGTGTCATTATATAAGAGTACCTGTTCTCCATTAATACTAAACTGGACTTTGTTGATATTTGACAATTCGGCCAGAGTATCTACAACAGAATAAATGGTTGTTTCTGCTGATATATTGGTACGTTTTTTGAGAAAGTCTTCGGAAAAATCTACATAACAGGTATTTTCCTTCACAGAAATCTTGTTTAGCTCTGTTTTTTCCGGTATGGTTGCCTTGATCTCGTCAGGATCCACACCATCAATGGAATAAGGTCCACGGATCAGCTGCTCTACGGCAAGTTGTTCCAGAGGGATGGTTGCATCATAGGTGATGTCTACAGGGACTTTGACAAGATGGCTTCCTGTTTTGTCGCTAAAATACATATTTAATGTGGCATTTTGTTTATAGGTGGTCTCCCCACCCGTGTTATCAATAAAGGAATCAGCAGTCATATAACCCACTGCATCCAGATTGGAATCGGTCAGAGGCTGTCCGGCAACATAAAACTGTACACTGCTGACCCCACGGATCTGACAAAGTGTTTTTACGATGGCAGCCCGTCGGAGAATTTCAGATACGCCTTTTAATTTTCCATATCCGGAACTCAGGTATAGGGACAATTGTCCGGAATCCTCAAAGGTAAAATCGTCTACAGTAACATCGTCTGGTAGTGCCTTACGAAGTCCGATATCCTTTGGCTCTGATTGGAGTCTTGTTAAGAATTCATTGACCAGATCATCCCTTTTACGGGAATCGGGGGTATATTTTTCGAATCCAACCTTTGTTTCGTTGGCATCCGGAAAAAATACGTAATAGCCGGTATATTCTTTTTCTTTGTGGAAAGAACATCCTCCACAAAAGAGAAGTACCAAAAACAGGACACAGACAGTAATGCCTGCTCTTAGCAGAGATGCGTTTTCTTGTGTGATATCTGTGTTATATGGCATGTGCTTTCCTTCTTTCCGGTAATGGTATTATAGACAACAGCTGCTATCTTGCGGCAGAGTTGCCCCAAAGGATATCTGGTATCCGTGGATGTCTGTTTGTTATGGAACATAGGTTAATGGAATACGTACGGTGAAAGTCGTTCCTTCTTTTTCCTTACTGTAAAGCTTAATGGAACCGCGGTGTAACAGTACAGCACTACGGGTCAGAGAAAGCCCAAGTCCGGTACCACCGGTATCTCTGGAACGAGCCTTATCCACACGGTAAAAACGCTCAAAGACATTGTCCTGAACGTCCTCCGGAATACCAACACCGGAGTCCTGTACCGTGACATAGAAAAATTTGTGATCGGCATTGAGGGTTACGCGGACCCAGCCATCGTCATAGTTGTATTTGATGGCATTTTCAATGAGATTATTTAATGCAATGGACATTTTGGTCTCATCGATATCTGCCATGACGGGACGATAACTTTCATAGATCAGTTCAATATTACGTTCTGCCGCAATCGGTCTGAGACGTTTTAAAAGCTGTTCCAGAAGATCGTTGATACTTGTATTGACAACCTCCACCTGAGAAGTATTCTTGTCCATTTTGACCATAGAAAGAAGGTCATTGATGATCTTGGTCATACGTTCGATCTCATTGGTAATATCTCCGAGAAATTCCCGATAGATTTCTTCCGGCATCCCCTCTTGGGAAAGCAGGGAATCTGCCAGAACCTTCATAGAGGCAATTGGTGTTTTTAACTCATGGGAAACGTTAGAAACAAATTCCTGACGTGCGGTATCCTGATTACGGATGACATCGATCATCTGATTGAAAGAATCTGAGATACTGCTGATCTCGGAGAAACCATGCATATTGAGCTTGACGCTCATATCTCCCTGAGATATCTCATTGATCGAGGTGGTGATCTGCTTCAACGGTCGCGCCAGAAGGGTAGAATAAAGTACAGCCCCCAGAAGTATCAGAATCGTCAATATCAACAGGATAATGTATACCTGACGTTTGACTGTATCTGCCATCTGGTGGAGATTTTTTGTAGAGAAACTCATAATGACTACACCATCGGTTGTCTGTTTGTTAGAATTTACAATAGGCATAGTAAGCTGAACATACTCTCCCAGCTCATTTATGTATTTTCCACTGTCACTGCCAAAGCATTTTACTACCTCTGTGGAGATAACTGTTTTGCCATCTTCCAATCCATAGGTATCATGAATGATACGGAGGTTCTGGTCCACTAAAATAATACGTCCCTGGTAAATTTCAGCAATCTGTGCAGCTTCTTCCACAACCTCTTCACTGTCGTGATCTACCAGATAACCGGAGGAGACCACAAGATTGGAGATCATAGTGCCATAAGACTGTAACTCGTCTACACGCTGGGAAACCAGCCTTGATTCATATGCATTTGTAATAATTATAGAAAAGATATACAGGGGAACAAGTCCCATCATCAAAAATACAATCAGTACCTGTATCCGCATACTGCGGAGAAAATACAGAACCCTGCCAAGAAATTGTTTCAAAGCGCACCCTTCCCTGCCATTTGAAGCATTTATTTAGTAATCCGGAAACGCAGCCGGTCTATTTCTGAAAATAATAGCCAACACCCCATTTTGTATGTATATACTTTGGATCGCTTGGTTTATTTTCAATTTTTTCTCTCAGACGACGGATATGAACATCGACTGTCCGGACATCGCCCGGATAATCATAACCCCAGACTGTATTCAGAAGTTCTTCACGGCTGTATACTTTGTTGGGATGAACCATCAAAAGCTCCAGAAGATCAAATTCTTTTGCCGTCAGATTGACTTCTTTATCTTCAATATAGGCTCTGCGGCTGTCGCAGTCTACCTTTAATACATCGTATGTAAGAAGCTTTGGATTTTCGTCATGAGAGTGCCCTGCATTGCTACGGCGGATAATGGCCTTGATTCGTGCCTTAACCTCCAGAATATTAAATGGTTTTGTAATATAATCATCGGCACCATATTCCAGACCGAGGATCTTATCCATATCGTCTCCCTTTGCCGTCAGCATAATGATCGGTACATCGGAAAACTCCCGTACCTGTTGGCAGACCTCGAAACCTGTGAGAACCGGAAGCATCACATCAAGCAGCACAACATCATATTCATTTTTCTGGATCAGGTCCAGAGCCTCCTGTCCGTCATAAGCACAATCTACATCCATTCCATCCTGCTCCAGACTGAAACGGATTCCTTTTACAATAAGCTTTTCATCGTCAACAACCAGAACCTTTCTTGCCATAACGCTCCCCCTAAACCTTTCATTGATTCTTTTACACTGTGATCTGATCTTTGATCCGGTTATATATCCCCTCTTTAATACCGGAGATCTTCATAATATCCTCAATAGAAGTAAAACTTCCATTTTCTGTGCGGTATTTAATGATCAACTGCGCTTTCGCCTCGCCAATCCCGGCAAGTTTCATTAATTCCGCCTGATCCGCCTGATTAATATTGATCAATCCGGATCCGGATTTCCCTTTGTCAGAGTTTTTTTTACCAGAAGCTGATCCTTTCCCCTTTCGTGGAATCGTAATCTGCTCTCCGTCTTGCAACGGTCTCGCCTGATTGATCGCAGCAAGGTCAGCTTTTTTTCGAAAACCTCCTGCTGCCTCCACGGCATCACAGACTCTGGCATCTCCTGTAAAACGGTATACACCGGGATTTTTCACGGCACCACAAATATATACGGCACATTCCCCATTATTGGCAGTATCTTTATCTGTGGCTACACGAGCACGATCCTCTTTCGAAGATGGCATCGGCGATTCCCAGTTGGATGTCCATTTCTGCGTGTCTCCGATAGATCCGGCAGAGGATTTCAGATAGAACCAGCCGGATAATACCAAAAAACATATGCATATTCCTATTGTGATCAATGTTTGACGTTTCATAATACCTCCTACGAATGAAATTCATAGCAGATACATGTCATATTAAATGCGAACCTATCTCTATTCTAACGATTCCAGCCAAAAAAACAATAGCCCATGGGAAAAAAATTATTAATTTTTTTTAAAAATTATAACACCCGCCAGAAATAGAATGGTTCCGAGGAGTTTCATCCAGTCAAAGCCTGTTTTTTCCACACCGAATAATCCAAACACTTCAATGAGATATGCTGCAATAAGCTGGGCGGCAACAATGAGCATAACCGCTTTGGCAGGACCAAGCTGATTCATACCGATGATCACTGTGTATGTGATAAATGCACCGATCACTCCCCCTAACAGCATATAGCGCGGATGCACCCGAAGAATACCGGCAATCTGCCCTTCTCTTCCTGTAAAAAACCATGCGGCAATACAGACGATCAAAGCTGTCAGCTGGACAAATGCGGCAGAGATCCAAACGCTGGTCTGTTTTGTTACCTCGGTATTGAAGACTCCCTGCACACTCATCAAAATACCGGATATCAATGAAATAATTATTCCCCACATGATAATATTACCTCCATAGTTTATACATGTAGTATTCCCGTTGAAATTATTTTCATACATAAAAAGGTCTGCAAAAATTGCAGACCTGATTTTTTGATATTGGTTTTGAATTTGTGAATTATTTGTATTTTTATGGATACAAAATGGTTGAAAATATAATACATGATTCTGGTTCCTTAGGCTTCCTTTTCGGTAAAGATGTCATCCAGAATACGACACATTTCGTCGATATGTTCCTTTTCTGCGATCAGAGGAGGAACGATACGGATAATATTTGTGCCGGCAGAGATCAGGATCAGCCCCTTTTCCTGAGCTGCACTTACGATATCACCTGCCGGAATATCGGATTCGATTCCCTGCATAAAACCGATGCCGCGGACCTCAGTAATGGAGGAATGTTTTGAAGCAAGTGCTTCCAGCTTTTCCCGGAGATAAGGGGTAAGTTCTCCTACATGCTCCACAATATGATCTTTTTTGAAAATTTCAAATACCTTGCAGACAGCCGCTGTAGCCAGAGGATTACCACCATAAGTAGTACCGTGGTCTCCGGGAACTAAAGCCTGTGCAATTTCCTCTCTGGCCGCAAAAGCACCTACCGGTACGCCACAACCCAGAGCCTTGGCGCTGGTAATGATATCCGGCTGGATGCCATAGTGCTGGAAAGCAAACATTTTTCCGGTTCTTCCCATACCGCACTGGATCTCATCCAGGATCAGAACAATGCCCTTCTCATCACAAAGGGCACGGACACCCTTCATGAACTCCTTTGTAGCAGGATGGATACCGCCCTCTCCCTGCAGAGACTCCATAATGATTGCACAGGTATCCGGTGTGATCAGAGCCTTGACGCTGTCCAGATCGTTATACTGTGCAAAAGAAACACCGCCGATCAATGGCTCAAACGGTTCTCTGTAATGCTTTGTACCGGTTACGGACAGAGCTCCCATGGTACGACCGTGGAAGGAATGCTCCATGGCAATGATCTCTCCCTTGTTGTCCGGATTTTTGGTGCGGACATATTTCCGTGCCAGCTTTAATGCTCCCTCGATGGCCTCTGCTCCGCTGTTGGTAAAGAAAACACGGTCCATTCCCGATGCTTCGCAGAGATAACCGGCAGCCTTGACCGAAGGTTTGTTAAAATAGAGATTAGAGATATGGATCAACTGATCCACCTGATCCTTTAATGCCTGTTTGTACTCCGCGTTGCTGTAACCAAGGGCAGAAACGGCAATGCCGGCACCCATATCGAGATATTTTCTGCCGGTATCATCAATGAGATACATGCCTTCCCCTTTAACAAATGTTATTTTTCGATTGTAAGTATGTATAAAATGCTGGTCTGCTTTCTGAATATCCATATTCATCCTCCGTTCTGTCTGTTTTAAATCCGGTCACTTCATATATTCCGGTGTTTTTTCAATGAAATCGAGTAAGATCATTAAATGCGTTCGTTTTCGTAAAGACCGCCCTCTGTGTCGATAATGGCTGTTCCGATACCCTTTTTGGTAAAGAACTCCAAAAGGAGACAGTGTTCAATACGTCCGTCCAGAATGTGGACTCTTCCAACACCGGCATTGACTGCATTGACGCAGTTTGTAACCTTTGGCAGCATACCGCCGCTGATGGTGCCGTCTTCAATGAGGTCATGTGCATCCTGAAGACTCATGACAGAAATCAGAGTGGAAGGATCTTTTGGATCCTTGCAGACGCCTTCAATGTCTGTCAGAAATGCAAGCTTTTCTGCACCGAGAGCTCCTGCAATGGCACAGGCAGCATCATCGGCATTGATATTGTAGGTCTCTCCGTCCTCACCGAGACCGATCGGTGCAATAATTGGGATAAAATCATTGGCAAGCAGGGTATCGATCACGAGGGTGTCTACCTTCTTGACATCTCCTACATAACCGATGTCTTTGCCGTTTGGTTTTTTCTGGTCTACCTGCAGAAGTCCTCCGTCCTTTCCGGAGATACCAACTGCCTTGACTCCCAGACGTTCTACCATCTGTACCAGATATTTATTCAGACGGTTTAATACCATTTCTGCAATCTCCATGGTTTCCTTATCGGTTTTGCGGAAGCCATCAACGAACTCGGTTTCCTTTCCTACTTTGTCGATCCACTTACTGATCTCCTTGCCGCCGCCGTGAACAATGATCGGCTGCATACCAACCAGCTTTAAGAGAGCAACGTCCTGAATCACGCTTTCTTCCAGTTTTTTGTCAAGCATGGCACTACCGCCGTATTTGACAACAACGATCTTATTATTGAAATCGCGGATATATGGAAGCGCCTCGATCAGTGTCTCTGCTTTTCCTACGATCTCGCTCATATATGTACTTTTTTCTTCTGCACTCATTTTAATCCTCCATTGACTGTGGGCGGAATTTCCTATTCTGCTCTGTTGCTTATATTTAATGTTTTGGTCTGCTTTTCGGAGTAATTTTCTTGTTTATGGGAATACCGGAGGCATTTCCAGACCAAGATTTTCCGAAAGTCCAAATAACAGATTCATATTCTGAACTGCCTGACCGGCTGCACCCTTTACCAGATTGTCGATGGCACCCATCATGATCACGCGTTTGGTACGTGGATCAATGCGGAAATTAACATCCACAAAGTTGCTGCCCTCTACCCAGCGTGTCTCCGGACACACATCCTTATCAAGAACACGGACAAAATATTCATCCTTGTAGTATTTATCGTAAATAGCCTTTACATCCTCGTAGGTGACATCCTTTTTGAGGGAAGCGTATGCGGTAACAAGAATTCCTCTATTCATTGGCACCAGATGAGGAGTAAAATTCAGAGTTACATCCTCTCCGGATGCATAGCTGAGCTGATCCTCGATCTCCGGAGTGTGGCGGTGGGTTGTCACACCATATGCCTTAATGCTTTCATTGACCTCGCAGTAAAGATTGGCAACTTTAGCACCCCGTCCGGCACCGGAGGTACCTGATTTGGCATCAATGATCACGGTATTCATATCGATAATTCCCTCTTTGGCAAGGGGATAAATAGACAAAATAGAGCATGTCGGGAAACAGCCTGGATTGGCGATCAGACGTGCCTTTTTGATATCTTCTCTGTTGATCTCACAGAGACCGTATACGGCTTCCTTCACAAAATCAGGACTTTCGTGATGAATTCCGTACCATTTTTCATATTTCTCTACATCTTTGATACGGAAATCTGCACTGAGATCCACAATCTTAACCTTTGATAAAATTTCCTCATTTACCAGAGAGCCGCATAAGCCCTGTGGTGTGGCGGTAAAGATAACATCCACCTGCTCGGCAAGCTCTTTCATATTCTCGCCCTTGCAGACATCCTCTACCAACTGGAACATATTTCCGAAAACTTCGCTATATCGCTTATCAATATAGGAGCGTGAGCCGTACCAGACAATTTTTGCCTCTGGATGGCGAAGTAAAATACGCACGATCTCCTGTCCTGCATATCCTGTCGAACCGATAATTCCTACTCTGATCATAATCAACCTCCTATATTATCTCTACGTATTCAGGTTATGTTTTTCATAATTCAAAAGTTCTACCAAAAACCATAACGGTGTTTATTATACCCCTAGAACTGCGATTATGCAACAAAAACAAAAATTATGAAAAGAGTTATCCGTCGGGGGAGTCTATTTAATACAAGTCAATTCCCATATTGGCTAACCGCGCCAAAACTGTGGAAATCGGGAGTCCTACGACATTATAATAATCTCCTGCAATATCCTGAATATACGCAGCTCCACGTCCCTGAATACCATAAGCACCAGCCTTATCCATAGGCTCTCCTGTTTTTATGTAGGCATTGATCTGTGCCATAGTCATTGGAATCATATCCACGATCGTCCGGACATGGAAGGTATCGATCAGCCCTTTTCCTTCCGGGGAGACCGAGATCAAAGTGACACCGGTATATACCTCATGACGGTTTCCCTGCAGCATTTGAAGCATTTTGGCTGCCTCTGCTTCGTTAGAAGGTTTTCCTAATATGCTGTTGTCTTTGACAACCACGGTATCAGCACCGATAATGACGAAATCTGTCGTAAGATGTTCGGCAATATCCTCTGCTTTTGCTGCAGATAATGCTTCCACCAGAGAAGCGGGTGTATCGGCCCGGATTGCATCTTCATCAATACTGCTTGGCATAATCTCATAGGAAATGCCTACCTGTGTCAGAATATCTTTTCTGCGGTCTGATGCAGATGCCAGAATAATCTTTGCCATAATTCATACTCCTTCATTTTATTTGAAACGATTGCGCAACAGGGACGGATCCTGTTCCAGATGTGCGTAATCATTAAAGCGGTCCAGAAAGAATCCATTTTTTTCTTCATCATAATGAAGCTGGGTGATACTGCAGTTTTCCAATGAAGTACCGAACATTAAACGTTTAGCAAAATCTCCGCCAAAAAGAGCAGTCAGTAATATGCGGATCACACCACCATGCGTGACAACTGCAATATTCTGATGTTCCGATTCAATCCATTCCTGAATAACGGGCATGACTCTGGTAAGAACACTTTCTCCTGTTTCTCCCTGTGGATACCAGATTTCTTCGGTTGGAACAAAGAAGTCACCAATAAATTCATTCACTTCGTCTAAAGCATTTCCTGTTTGTACTCTGCCCTCTGCAAAACGGTCCATTTGTTCCTGATAGTAATCTGCATAAAAGCGTTTTACCATGGCATCCGGCTGTCCTGTAAGCTCTCCAAAGTCTATCTCTGCCAGTCCGGAACGGATCTGCAGATGTTCTAACAGTGCCGGTTGTCCGGCAAATGCAATTTTGGCGGTCTGCTCTGCACGGATCAGATCGCTGCAGTATAATGCATCTATGGGATAATTTTTTATGCGTTGCCCCAAAAGGGCTGCCTGACGTTCTCCCTCCGGTGCAAGATCTACATTTACGTTACAATCAGAACTGCTTTGTCTGCCATGACGTATCAGATAAATGTTCATTTTGTTTTTTCCTCACTATCCTTCCCTTGAGACATCTTTTTTAGGAGATGTCTTATTTTGTTTCTTTTTTATTTTATGAGTTGTTTTGATCTCTTTCATCAGAGAGTCATAAGATACCGTTCCCAGTGGAATAATATCTTCTTGAAACAATTTATTATCAAATAATGGATCAACGTCTTTCTGTTCGGACAGAAGTTTTTGATAAATTTCCTGCCGGTTATTATAGTCTGTTGTTTGAACAGAACGGATTGCTATGGAACTGGCATATGCATAACCATCCAGCCAGTTAGTTATAACGTCGTTCCAGTTGGTAAAGCTTTTTTGAAGACGGGAGGCCGCTGGTTCTAACAGAGCCTGTGCTTCATCAAGATTAACATAATCGGCAATATAGCCCCATTGGACCAAATGAGAAATACGACACAGATCCCATGCAAGCAAGCCTTTATTACCCCAGGTATCAGAGATATACTGCAGATTGTCATAATGAGTTTTTAAAATGCCACTTATCTGTTTCAGAGCTTTTTTGCGTTCTTTGGTTGAAAGAGCCTTTAAGTCTCTGGCTTCTCTTTTATAATCTTTTCGGCTGCCTGTTTTTTGTAAAAAACGAACCTGCCTCAGCAGATCCTTCCGGCTGGAGATGTTCCAGCTGGATTTTAAGATATTTCTGGCTGCCTGTTTATTGTCCTCGGTTGTCTCATATCCGCCGAAATAATAAGGATTTCCATCGTTAATGGAAATCAGAACAGCTCCCATGGCACGTCCCCAGGCCCCAAGATTGGAGTCTTCATTTTCATTATGATCGGTCATAGACTGCGTTGTCTGTGTACTCTGTGGAGTACTGCCGGAATGGTCTGCAGAGTTGTGTTTGCTGCCGGAACAACCGGTCAGACCTCCGAGAATCAGACAACCGGTTAAGATCCAAGGTAAAAAACAATGTTTTTTTATCATAGTTGTTATCAAACCTTTCAAGAAAATACGGATTGGCATTTGAAGAAATAAAATGTCTTGTCTGCAAATGTGCTGCACATATTATATATCTAACTGGTGAAATCTTGCAACTGCTGACTTTACTCTTCAAGATCAATCATGTACTGCAACTCGCTTCCGTCGGCCGGAGCAGCCCCGAAATCACGTTTGGAGCCATCCGGCAGTGCTTCAAACAGTTCGGCTTCCCCCTCATGCTCTCCTGTTACAACAGCAAAATAACGAATGGAATCGGTCAATGGATTCCAACGGATCAATATGACCGGGCAGATGCCTGCATACATATGCTTTGCCGGCATCGTAATTCGGATCACAGTAAGATCCTCTCTGGCATTGATGGAAAGAAAATCGAAATCCTCCTCCTGATATGGACACGGAAGCAGATCCGGATAAGCTTCTTTGTAAAGCATAAGCATCTGAGAACCGCAATTTTCCCGTAAAAGCTGTAATCCCTCGGAGCCCTTGTTAAAAAGCATTTCCGGAAGAAGCTCCGCTTCGACTCTCTGACGGGAAATAGCATGAAGTTGTGTTTCTGTCAGCTGTGGCGGCTGGACCTTTTTTGCTTCGGTGTTTTTATTAACATTCAGAGGAATGTCGTGATCAAAGGCATTTAAAAGAATGCCGTCAATGGTTCCGTCTCCGCCCACCAGATCAAGACAGGTAGAAAATGGCATTGTCAGGATCAGTGGAAACTGCTGGTCTCCTTTGACGGCCTGCTCCTGTGTCGTGAAAACAGGGAGAAAACGTTTGCCCTCCTTATTTTGTAATACAGCCGGACGTGGAGAAAGTCCCTCCGGAATTTTCTGTTCTTTGCCGGCACCGGATGCAATCTGCCGAATCAGTGCCGGATCTGTATCCGGTGGAAATGCTGCCGGTACATATAAATTGCTGTTTTCAAGACATCTCACCAGCCGGTCTAAATTCTCCTTTGTATTTTCTTTGCGTAAAATGCCGGCAAGCTGTTCCAGTTCTTTATTTTCCCGATTACTCACGATGGTTTTTCCTTTCTGTTTATGATACTTATATAATTATAATAAATGCCAGAGGATATGATCCTGCACTGGCATTTATGTGATATTTTAATGTTTCATGTGAAAGAGTTCACTCATTTTATCTTTATCCATATCGCTGTAATATCCATACTGCAGGATTTCATAGTTATTCAGCAGCTTTTTAACGGTATCTGTTTCGTCATCATTATAGTTGTGCCATTTTCCGTCTGCATCCATATAACCGTTGACATTCATCGCCGGTACATCTGCTGACAGCTTTTCCAGATACTGATTATAGAGAGGCAGTTCAATTCCGGCTTGTTTCAGAAGCATATTTTCCAGATAGTTGTTACTGATCACAGCATTCTGTTCCTCCTGGATATCATAGTTTGCCCATATGATAAATGGTACGGCATAACGCTTCTGGATATCTTCCAGATTCCAATCGCTCTGCGGCTTTCCTAGAAGTTCTTCATAAAAAGCTGTCTCAATGGAAGGAAAATGATCTCCAAACATGCATATGATCGTCGGCTCTGTCTGCTTTGAAAAATAATTGATCAGATACTGGAATGCCTGATCCGATACGTGAATGGCAGAAAGATATTCTTTTGCTTCCGTATAATAAGAACCCTGGACAGAAACTGGTGTTTTCCAGTTTGTATTGGTCAGATAACCACCATGGTTCTGAATAGTCATATCAAACAGATACAGCGGTTTATCTCCTTTATTTTCGTATAACTCGATGACCTTTTTGTAGCTTTCTTTGTCACTGATATAACGGACATATTCCGGCTTTTTGAAATCATCAATCGTAATAAAATCATCGAACTTCATGCTTTTGTAGGTAGCAACACGGTTCCAGTTTGCACCACTGCTTGGGTGGACTGCCTTGCAATTGTAGCCATGTTCCTTCAGATATGACGGCAGCGAAAAGGTGGAATTATGCATAAACTGCTGGTAAACATTACAGCCACTCGGGAAAAATGCCATAGTATTGCCTGTCATTGCCTCAAACTCGGAGTTACTTGTACCGGCACCAAATACAGAAACATAATCCCGTCCCCGGATGGTATTTTTCTTCATGCTGTGTATAAATGGAAGGGGATCCATATTATATCGCATATCTCCCACCAGTGAAAAATCTGCCAGACTTTCATTCATGATCAGAATGATGTTTGGTTTTTTCCCTTTCAGGGAGGTGTTACTCTGGAAAGAGGCATTCGTTTTCATATCTTGTGTGATACCCTTTCCATCCTCCAGTTTTACAGAGGTGGTTTTCGTTGTGGAAGCAGTATCTTCGGAAGAAGTATCCTTCAAAATCTCCGCTACCTTATCCTCGGAATATCCGGATGGTGTGGATACCCGCAGATAATGAAGATTAATGAAATAATTCATATAAAACCCGTTGGCTTTACAGGAAGAAACCTTATTCCATACATTGTCCTGAATGCCGCATGCCGGCAAAATGTTTGTATTATATAATATTCCAATGATCGCAATGCCGGAAACCAGTGTGGAGGCAAAACGGATCAGTTTTTTGGAAACGGTACGTTTCTGACGTTTAAAGCGTGTCCGGTAGATCAGGATACACCAGATGGCAAATGCCGGAAGAACCACAAATTGTGCCGGTGTCAGAGAAAATGTATAGGTGGATGCCACCTCTGTTGCAGTTGCAACTCCAAGAATATCTGCCGGAAGAAACGGCGTTCCACGTACATTCATAATAAATAGGTTTGCCAGCCCGATCGGGAACAGGATCAGGTTCATTGCCAGCATAGCGATACCCACATTTCCAATCAGTGCGGTGCATAAAAGCTCAATGGCTCCCAGAAGGATCCATGTAAACAGCCATACATTTGGCAGGATCGTCAGAAAGGTTCCATTCATCATTTCCAGCATACATGCCAGAAACAGAGGATTAAATATAATGATCAGGATCCGAACCGTCAACAATACGGAAGGATCACTGAGAACCCATTTTACAAAATTTCGTGGAGAACGGCGTGTTGTTCTTTTATGTTTTTTACTGTGTTTGATCTCCTTCTGACGGCGTTTGTAATAACGGGCAGAATACTCGGTCATGCGCTCAAAAATGATCACGAAAAGGACCAAAATTTCCATAACAAACAGCACCATTGGGAATAACTGACGGTAGCTGTAAGAATAGGATATATTCATGGACTTTGCATGGGTCTGCATTTTTAAGGTAGACATATAGGTATTTGGGTCAGTACGATTGGTCGTATTGACTGTAGGGATCAGGGCATATGGAGTATCGTCACTGCTGCAGGTCATACGGATGCAGCAGGTTACCCCTTTCGGAATTACGATGGCATGATCCATATTTACGGTAAATTCAGCATTTGGTGTAATATCCTTCACCTCGACATCTTCGTTGAATACAATGTCATTATTGCCATCCATTACCTGAATATGAAGAATATCTCCCACTTTGTCTTTTTTGAAGGAGCCGAAGCTGATGGAGAATGAGTTGAGAACAACTCTCCGGTCAAAGCAGAACTTTTGCCGGATCACCTCTGTGTCAGGCAGGATTCCGATCACGGCACTGTTACTGTTGCCGGCCTCAGTGGTTACCTGCTGTAAAGAAACAAGGGAACCGGTCAGAAAATACTGAAGTCCCAGAATACCAATCATCAATATACAAAAAAAAGCGACTCTTTTTCGAGTGAATTTAAAATATTTACGAAACATAGTTTTTATTATCCTTCTTCCGTATTAATAATATTTTTCCCAATTTTCGGAAAAGCAATCCATCCTTTATGATACTGTTTTCTATCTATTCTTGTCAATGAAAAAGATGTGAATTTTTTCTAACAAAATTATGGATTCTCTGATCGCAGGTATGCATTTGAAGAGTTTTTTGATATCCGTTTGCAGCGATCATTTCCAAACGATCCGCATCCTTTAGAAGACCGGAGATCTGCTGTGCAGCTTCCAGGGGGTTATTTTTATCATACAGGATCAGATCCTCTCCTGTCCTGAAATGCTCCGCAAGATAGTCACAACTGTCGGTTATGGCAACACTGCGATTCATCATGGCATTCATGACACGGTCGTGTGGCCCGTCCTGAAACAGAGGCTGCACATTCAGGATCATTTTGCTTTCCGTTAGTGCACATAACTGCTCCACGTAGCTGCATGGAGGGTGGATAACCAGTCTGGAAGAATATTTTGTATCATACATCTCCCAGCGAAATCCCATAACATGGACATGGATGCCGGATTCTAAAAGAGTCTGCAGGATTTCTTCCCGGTACCATTCCCGGATATAACGGTCGATCAGGCGGGATTTATGTAGTTTTAACGGAAAGAAATCTGTGTCCGGAAGGATTTCCTGACGATATAATTCGTCAATGGTGTCCGTACTGCCCTGCTTCATTTTCGACAGGATATGCTCTGTCATCTCCCACTGGTCGCTACTGATATTTTCCATTTGCTCCCGGTAGTAGCCGAGTGGTGTATAAGTTCCCGGAAAAAGCAGATCCACCGGGCGGTCTTTTACAGGTATGTTTAATGGAATGTCCGGTGCAAAATCTCCTGCCGAAATTCCGGCGAAGGGAAAGAAAATGACCTCTTTGATATGGGGATAATATGTTTTGATATAGTTCTGATGATATCGGTCCAGACACAAAACATAATAATTCTGCAGAGGAATCTGCAGGGAAGAATGAAGATGCATCGGATGATCCACGATCATATGAAAAAACGGTGCATCAAAATAATCAAGATAATACCTATCATCCAGCGTGACATTGGGCAGGCGGGAATTGATATCAAAAATCCCGTCAAAATGATTTCGGGTCAATGCACGGAGTTCCTCTTCCTGGCCGGCAATATCCTCAGACAGCAAAAAAAGCCTTACAGAAATGCCCTGCCGTTTCAGAGAACGGCAAAGCATTTTTGCAAAGCACCATGACGAATCATAACTTAAGCGTTTTGACTGAAATATCAATACTTTCATTTGGATTCATCCTCTTTATTATTTTTGGCAGAAGAATAATTTCCTGCTGCAATATCATGAAATGCTTTTTGATTCTTTTTCTTTTGGATGTCAGCAGGTGTTCCGCCGGTTTTAAGCCCCTGATAGATCTTTACTCCAAGGGCAAGAACAAGTATGCCATATACAAAAAGAATGATTTCTGTCGGGACAAGGCCGAGAGCACCCTTCTGGTATAAAGCGGCCGGAACATCCATCAAAAAATGAAGGGCAACGGCAACCCAGTACATGTATTTTTTGCCAGCCACATAAACCGCCTGAAATACCAGAATAGACAGGCCAATCTGAACCATCATGGCAGAAATACGCTCCAGATCTGCCATATAGCAGGTGAATTGTGTCACACCTTTAATATTCGCGATCAGCTGCTTTAATGCGGTAACAGACTGCTCATTATCCTTGTATGCAGCCAGCATTTTATCCATGGAACCACTGTTGATCAACTGACCGTAAGAGTAATACTGGATATATGTAACACCAAGAACGAGAATGCATTCAATACCGCCATGACCGATTCCGTAGCTGATGGCAGTCTCTTTGTTGGGATGCTTGGTCAGCACGAAACGAAATGCCAGATAACGGCCGGTTTCCTCAAATAGTGCCGCCACTAAAGCCGCATAAATGGTATACAATATAACATTTCCATTGATTGCTTTTGATACCGGATTGCCGGACAAAAGAAAAAAGGAATGTGGGATCATTTCCAACATCCTTGAGAAGGTGATAAACACCATAATACCTACAAAAAACGGTACAAGACTACGTTTTGTATACATTTTCCAGGCAACGATCAGCACAACAGGGATCGTGATCGCCAGCAGTCCTGTCTGCAGCATTGCATTTAATACGCTTTGTTCAATCATTATAAACTCCTTCTTTTCTTATTTCTATTTAGAGTAACACACCCTGCTTTTTATTGCAAATTATATTGAAATCGTTTATGATTTTTTAAGATAATTTATATCATCTGAAATTGTGAAGATATCATAAGCCAGAAAGGAATGAGCATACGATGAAAAGCAGTACAGAATTAAAGAAAGATATTATGGCCATAGACCACCGGGGATATCCGGGATATAAAGGGCTGCGGGGCAGCTATCAGTTCGGAGATTTTATCCTGTCCATCGATCATGTGCAGGGAGATCCCTTTGCGTCTCCATCCCATCTGTCCGTTACCGTAGACGGAAGCAGGGCTGGATTTCCAAAGGAATATTACACCGGGCAGATAGAACGGATCACGCTGCAGGATCATTTGACCAGACTGTTTGGAAAGGTCCTGGCACCTCTTTCTTTTAAGGCAAAGGGTTCCGGAAAAAGCGGACTTTTGTCTGTCTCCCACTGTGGTCAGCAGGTCTTAGAGCGGACTGCCTGTGAGATTGGAGGGGATGGTTGCGTGACGATCCGTTTTGAGGCAGGCTTTCCGGCGAACGGACGTTCCGTCAATGCCAGAGAGCTGATCAAAATGCTGTTTGATTTTGTTCCGGAGGCAGTGGAGCAGGCGTTGTTTTATGCAAAGATAAATCACAATACACTCCAAAAGGCAATCGAACTGGCCGAGGATCAGCAGTTTATCCGGGAGCATCTGGAGGAGAAAGGTCTCACTGCTTTTCTGGCAGACGGAGCTATCCTGCCGAGAGAAAGCGGTATATCGGATCGTCCCATGAAGGGAGCGGTTCCGTTCCAAAGTCCCGACAGCCAGAGGGCATCCTTTACTCTCCCACATCATGGTGCAATTTCCGGTATGGGGATCCGGAAAGGCGTCACACTTTTTGTAGGTGGCGGTTATCATGGAAAATCTACTCTTCTGCAGGCATTGGAAATGGGTGTTTACAACCACATTCCAGGGGACGGCAGGGAGTTTGTGATCGCGGATGATACGGCATGGAAGCTTCGTGCCGAGGATGGACGCAGTATTTCCCAGACAGATATTTCTCCGTTTATCAATCATCTGCCAAACAAAAAGGATACGGTTCACTTTTCTACGGAGGATGCCAGCGGAAGCACTTCGCAGGCCGCCAATCTGATGGAGGCAGTGGAAAGCGGTACTCAGCTTTTCCTGATCGATGAGGATACCTCTGCGACTAATTTTATGATCCGGGATGAGCTGATGCAGAAGGTCATCTGTCGTGAGGAGGAGCCTATCACACCGTTTATTGAGCGGGTCCGCAGTATGTATGAGAATCTGGGGATTTCTTCTGTGATCGTGGCCGGAAGCTCCGGTTCCTTTTTCCAGATTGCCGATACGATCATACAAATGAAAGAATACATTCCTTATGACATTACGGACAAGGCAAAGGAGGCCGCCAAAGAATATCCGGTGCTGCATCTGCAGCCGTCCTTCCCTGCTTCGGAGAACATCCGCAAGCCAAAGGCAAATCAGGCATTGAAAAAGGATCCACGTCTGAAAATGAAAACCATGGGGACCAGTGAAATGCTTCTTGCAAAGGATTCCATCGAACTGCGTTATCTGGAGCAGCTGATCGACGGAGAACAGACAAATGCGCTGGCGTATGGACTGAAATATCTGGAATTAAACCGGATGAACGGCGCAAAATCCGTGCCACAGCTTCTGGATGATCTGGAGCAGATGATCCGGACCAGGGGCTTAGCCTCTCTTTTTGACAGAGAATATGTCCGCTCCGGTCTTGCCATGCCGCGGCGTCAGGAAATGGCGGCATGTTTGAACCGTTACCGGAAGTTGTACTTTTAATCACTTTTATATCATTTACTCTGTCCGTTTAATGGGACATCTTCTACGATCCGGCCTTTATCCAGATTTGGCTGCAGGAAGTTTTCTTTGGCATATTCCCATAAAACCTCGGAGCCCTTGGCGGTGTTTTTGTTGCGCCCAAGGATCTGACTGAGACGGATTCCTCTGTCAGCCCAGCTTTTACCGTCAGTGGCGGCATTGAGCATCATAGGCTGCAGATTGTCCATGGTTCTGGCAAAGCGGGATTCCGGTGTGTTTTCTGCCTCAAACTCCTCCCAGATCTCACGGAATTTCTTCCCCTGATCCTCCGGAAGCATCTGGAATAAACGGTCTGCCGCAGCAATCTCCCGGCTTTTCTGCGTTTTTTTGCCTTCCTCATCGTAGGCGTAGGTGTCTCCGGCGTAAATCTCCACCAGATCATGGATCAAAAGCATGGTCATGGTTCGGAGAACGTCGATCTCCTCGTTTGCGTATTCGCTGAGAAGTACGGTCATGACTGCCATGTGCCATGCATGCTCTGCGTCATTTTCCTTGCGGACGGCACCGGTCAGCCAGGTCTGCCGCCCGATAAACTTCTCTTTATCAATTTCCCGGCAGAATGCAATCTGCTGTTCTAATCGTTTCTCATCCATTTCATTTCACTTCCTGCTCTTTATCATAAATGCTTATCCTAATAATCCGGTACTGAAATAACGCTCCATACGGTCGGCAAGTACCGTGGTGATCACTTTATCTGAACCGTATTTTGCTGCCATCTGCTTACATGCCCAGATATTGGCTCCGGAGGAGGTGCCGCACAGGAGTCCCTGTACTTTTGCAAGCTGTCTCGTGGTCTCGATGGCATCCTCGTCTGATACCTCTACCACTTCGTCGATCAGTGACGTATCCAGAACCGCAGGGATAAAACCGTCTCCGATCCCCTGGATCTGATGGATCCCCGGCTTATCCCCATGAAGTGCGGAGACATTCTTTGGCTCTACGGCAATGATCTTGATATCGGGATTCTGATCCTTCAGATAACGTCCGATGCCCTGCAGGGTTCCGGCACTTCCAAGACCGCCCACGAAAATATCCACCTTACCGTCAAGCTCCCTGTAAATCTCAGGTGCCGTAGTCCGGTAATGGATATCCGGGTTTGCCGGATTTTCAAACTGTTGCGGCATAAAGCCCTGATCACCCAGCTCTGCAAGAAGCTGCTCCGCTTTCTTTACGGAACCGCCAATGCTCTCCTTTGCCGGAGTCAGTACCAGCTCAGCCCCGAGACAATGGATAATCTTCTTGCGTTCCTCGCTCATATTTTCCGGCATGACAATGATCACGCGGTAGCCTTTCCGGACACCTACCAGAGCCAGACCGATACCGGTATTGCCGGAGGTTGGTTCAATGATAGTCATGCCCGGCTTTAATGTTCCGTCCTTTTCTGCCTGCTCGATCATGTTTTTGGCAACCCGGTCCTTAATGCTTCCACCGGGATTTAAAAATTCTGCTTTGGCATAGATGGGGAATCCCAGGGATTCCTTCAAGCTGATCATCGGTGTGTTGCCGATGCATTCAATAATGTTATGGATCATTTCATTTTGCCTCTTTTCTTAACCGATAATTTCTGAAAGGTTATTCTGGATACCGGCAGCCACCTCCGGATCATTCATGGTATATACATGAATATGCTTTACGCCATTGGCGATCAGATCAATGATCTGGTCGGTGGCATAAGCGATTCCTGCCTGTTTCATTTTGGCAGGTTCATCTCCGAACCAGTCTACGATGGATTTAAAACGTGCCGGAACACAGCTTCCGGATAACTGGATACTGCGTGCGACCTGATTTTTTCTGGTGATCGGCATGATCCCGGCAATGATCGGAACCATAATACCGGCTTCACGAAGACGATACAGATAATTGTAAAAAATCGAATTATCGAAGAACATCTGTGTGGTCAGAAACTCACAGCCGGCATCCACCTTTTCTTTAATATGAAGAATATCCTCCGCCTTTGAGGAGGCCTCCGGATGACCCTCAGGATAACAGGCTCCGCCAATGCACATATCCGGTGCGAGACGTTTGATCTCCCGGACCAGCTCGGCGGCATAGTGAAACTGGTCCGGCAGAGGAAAGTTTGCGTCCTGTGGAATGTCTCCTCTTAGAGCCAGAATATTTTCAATACCGGCTTCCTTCATAAGCCGGATCTGATTTTCTACGGTTTCCCTGGTGGAGGAAAGACAGGTCAGATGTGCAATGGAATTGACACCGTATGCGTCTTTGATATCCTTTGCGATCTGAATCGTATACTTGCTGTTTTTACCACCGGCAGCACCGTATGTAACGCTCATAAAATCCGGTTTTAAAGCGGCAATATCACGAACGGCTTCGTTTACCTTTTCTACAGCCGTGGTTGTTTTGGGAGGAAATACCTCCATGGATAATGTTATCTTATCTGACTGTAATACATCTGTTATTTTCATTGTAATTTTACATCCTTTCTCTGCTTGCAGACTTTGTGAGTCAAGTGCAAAGTATCATGTGAAAATCCGGCATATATGAATTTTCACGATTTGATTCTCTTCTAAATATATATTGTTCCCGGCTTGTATTTGTGACTCTGACCGGTATATATTTTTATGTCGGAATGAATTCAAAAAGCATTATAAATTTTAGCACATATTCGTAAAAATCTCAAATGCTCATGCTCCGGCAGTGTTTTCATTTTCTTTCTCAAAATACTCTTTGACTAACTTCACCACAACACCGGAAAGCAGGAACACTGCGATCAGGTTTGGAATCGCCATTAATCCGTTGAAGGTCTCGGCAATGCTCCATAGGAGTCCCAGATCCAGAGTTGCTCCCACGATCGCAACCAGAGAATAAACCAGCATAAACGGTTTGTTGACACGGGAGCCAAACAGAAACTCAATACATCTGGCACCGTATAAACCCCATCCTACAATTGTAGAAAATGCAAAGCAGCACATGGCAACGGCTGTAAAAACAGAAACCCAATTACCGTAGGTGGCAGTAAAGCTGGAAATCGTCAGCTCAGCTCCTGCCGCAGCTCCGTATCCTACCGGAACACCGCTGCAGAGAATGACAAGTGCTGTCATAGTACAGATCAGAATGGTATCCACAAATACTTCGAAAATACCGAAAAATCCCTGTTTTACCGGCTTTCTTGTGTCGGCACAGGCATGGGCAATGGAGCCGGTACCAAGACCTGCTTCATTGGAAAAGATACCACGGGAAACACCTTTTTTCATACTGAGAAAGAAGCTTCCCACTGCTCCACCGGTGACAGAGGCCGGCGAAAAGGCTCCCTGAATGATAGAACGAAATACCGATGGGATATTTTGGATATTGATCAGAATGACCCCAAGCGCCAACAGGATATACAAAAGAGCCATAAAGGGGACAAGCTTTTCGGTAACCTGTCCAATACGCTTAATGCCGCCAAGAAGGATCAGTGCCAGCAGAATAGCCAGAATAATTCCGATCACGAGATTCAGGCGCTTCACGGAAGATCTGGAAATAATGCCGAAGCTGTTTAATGCGGAATCAATCGCCGTGGTGATGGTATTGACCTGTGTGGCATTTCCTGTTCCAAACACTGTCAGAACGCCAAATGCTGAGAACAAATAAGCAAGCCAGTGCCAATGCTTTTTCAGACCGTTCTTAATATAGTACATAGGACCGCCAACCAGATCTCCGTCCACATTTGTCTCACGGAAATGAACTGCAAGAGTTACCTCTGAAAATTTGGTGCACATACCTAGAAGTGCAGAAACCCACATCCAGAAAACGGCTCCCGGTCCGCCGATGGCGATGGCTCCTGCGACGCCGGCAATATTTCCGGTGCCCACGGTGGAAGCAAGTGCCGTACAGACTGCCTGAAATGGCGTTAATGCCCCATCGGCAGCCTCCCTCTTTTTAAATATCCGGCCAAAGGTGATCTTCATGGCATAGGGAAATTTGCGAAGCTGCAGAAATCCCGTGCGGATGCTTAAGACAAGCCCAACACCGATAATACAGATCATGGCCGGGACACCCCATATAAAATTATTGATCACATTGTTGATATGTTCTATGGTCAATAACATAGCTTTCCTCTTTTCTGTAAATAATCCGCAAGTATTATATTTTTACCTGAAAATATAATACACACATGTTATCTACTATACCGTATTCCGGTGGTTTTGCCAACAATTTTTCAAAGATAATCAGGAAAATAATCAGGAAAAAACATCTCAGGCGGTATAGATTCCTTATCAATTTTTCGACAAAATTGACAAAAACCGCTGATACTTCTGCAAGAATATTACAAAAATATCAGCGGTTAATTTCAAAATATTCTGTTAAAACATATGTTGTAATACTTGTTTTATGCGGTACACCGTTTCAGGCTTTCCTCTTGGGTCAGACCTGCCTCGGCACATGCTTCGTACTTTTTCATAACACCGACGCCGATGGCATACGGTCCGGTGTGTACACAGATCGTCGCACCGATCTGCACAATACGAGACTCCTCGGAAACGCCCATCTCCTGAAGCATCTGGTCGATCATTTTTTTAAACTCACGTCCCTCTGACTCATCATAGCCAAAGCCCACAGAGAAAATGTAATCCTGTGGATTCTC
Organism: uncultured Lachnospiraceae bacterium; assembly: GCA_934339135.1. Taxonomy (GTDB): domain Bacteria; phylum Bacillota; class Clostridia; order Lachnospirales; family Lachnospiraceae; genus Jutongia. Next base: position 50,072 of record CAKRHP010000015.1, read on the forward strand.
ATGATTCTCCTCAAAATAAAGCTTTGTCAGCTCGATGATCTTTGCCATGGACTTCTTGCGGCTGCGGGCAACTCCGGAGGAATCAATGGAACCGTCCTTTAAGGTGATCATTGGTTTCAGGCGGAGCATGGTGCCTGCCATACCGGCAAGCTTTCCGATACGGCCACCGTGCTGCAGATACGTAAGGTCTCCCACTGTAAAGAAAATACGGCCGCGGTCCATCATTTCTCCCTTGAGCACAGCTACAGTCTTTTCATAAGAATAACCGGCATCCCGCATCTTTGCCGCCTCAATGGCATATATCCCTTGAGATACGGTGGCTTCCAGGGAATTGATCACTGTGATCTGTGCCTCTGGGTGATCTTCCAGAATGATCTCTCTGGCATTGCAGGCGGAATTATATGCTCCACTGAGGGTGTTGGTAATGGTCATACAGATAATTCCGCGTCCCTCCTTCACATGTGGCAGAAAGGCATCTACGAAATTCTGGACAGATGGCAGAGATGTTTTCGGGTATACATCCGGCTCCGTTACCATACGTTCATAAACATCGCGGGTACCGATCTCATCAATTTCCTTCTGATAGTTCTCGCCATCAAAGGATACATAAAAAGGTACCACCTGAATATTGTATTTCTTTCTTAATTCTATCGTCAGATCGCAGGATCCGTCGCTGATAATCTGATAATCCATAATCATTCCTCACACTTTCAAAAAAGGTTTTTTTGTCTTTACGATACAGTTTAAATATTCTACGCTATGTAGTAACAATAACTACATTTTAACATAACAAAAACCCCTGTCAATAGTATTTACAAATAAATTAGGGATAATTCCGGGAAATTTAAGAATTATCCCTAATTTAAAGAAGTTTTCAGTGGAAGAACAACAATTTCCCGGTCTTACAGGATCTTACTTCCGTTGGCGGTCAAACGGAAACGCACATCGAGAATCCCGGCGGCTCTCCGGCACATCTGCATCCTTTGTAAAAAGATATCAAAGTATTCATACATGGTACAGATGCTTTCATCAATCTGGAGATTTAAGGAAATCTGTTTTTTGGAACGGCTGATCTTTAGTCTTGACTCAGTAACGGCGTAATTGACCCTGTCGTGCATGTCATAAGATGCCTTTTCCTTATCCCGTACCCGGTTTCGCCTCACATCTGTCTTATCTGCAAGGATCAACGCCGCAGATACCGGATCAAAAGCACCACCGGTGGATTCGTCATGATTTGCGATGGCAGACATGATGGTAATACGGTCTTCCATGGTAATATCTGTTTTTTTCATCCATTCATTGGCAAGGAGGGCTCCATATTCTGCGTGATGGCTTCGATTCACGGAATTTCCGATATCGTGCAGAAAACCTGCCATTTTGGCAATCTCTACGGTATGCTCCGGGTAATCAAATTTTTCCAGGATCAGACCTGCCCGCTCTGCCACAAGCATACAATGTTTTTCGGAATGATCCGTATATCCCATGGCTCCCAGCTTTTCATTTCCCTTTTGAATGTAGGCTTTGATCTCTTTATCTTTTTTTATTTCTTTATAATTCATAACACGTATCACATTCTTTCAAATTAATATTTATTCCCATCATAAACGGTTGATGGCATCCATTGCCAGTACGGAACGCTCGCATTCCTCTGCGGATAACGTGATCTGGCAGCAATAAGGACTTCCTTTCATGTATTTTGCAGCGTAGCTCAGGCCGTTTGTCTTTTCATCCAGAAACGGCTTATCAATCTGCAGAGGATCTCCCAGAAGAATGATCTTTGTTCCTTTTCCAGCACGGGTAATGATGCCCTTTACCTGATTAATGCCTCTGTCTGGATAATGCCACGTTCAAAGATTTCCTGAATCTTATCCTGCAGTGCATTTTCATCCTCATAGCGTTTCTTTTCATCGGAATCCAGAATCTGCTCAAGATTATCTATAATAGGACGCATCAACGGAGCAATCTTTTCCTGCTCTCCTCCCGGCAGAAAACCAATATCGTCATCAAACTGTGCATTGGGACGGCACACGATGATACGGCGGTATTCTCCGGAAGGGTTGTTATAAATCTTTTCCATGCCGACGGCGAGGGAATAAAAGGTTTTTGCGGTGCCTGCCATACCCTTGATGATCACAAGAGGGATTTCCTTTGCGGGAAGCATCAGTGCCTCCTGCATAAAATACTGCCCTACATTCTGTGGTTTTACTCCATAGGGGCGGATTTTTTTATAATGAAGAGGGATCACCTTCTCTCCTTGAATGCGCCCCAGCAGGGTTTTACCGGAGGACTGGTCCGGTGTCAGAATGACAAATTCATTGACTTCAGCTTCGACAGGATAATGCTCGCCCTCTTCGTCTGTGGTATAGATCATATCTTTGGAAATCCCATGCTTTTTAAATTCTTTGACGGATTCTTCCGGAATATAAGCACTGGTGCGCCCAGTGTATTGACGGTCATCCTCAGAAATCTGTTCGGTGGTAAAATCTTCCGCAGGTATGCTGAGAATCTGGGCTTTCAGGCGAAGCACAATATCCTTTGTTTAATTTATAGATATAAGCTTATAAAAACATAATAAATAAAAATATGTAAAATCCGCTATCCTGCTGCTGTAAAAATTACGTAAAAAGAGCTTGTTACAGCTCTTTTATGCATTTGTATATCTGGATCAATATTGTAGGTGTTACCGCCATGGCAAGGATCATCCCATACTGTGCCGGATGCAGCGGTGCTACATCAAAAACACCGTGAAGAGCCGGTATCATCAGTACAGATCCTAACAGCAGCACACCAACGCAAAATGCCCCAAGGCTGTACCAGTTTCTCCGGAAACCGATCCGGAATACAGAATGATCACTCCGGCAGTTAAAGCCATGAAACAGTCTGGCCAGAGATAAGGTGGAAAATGCCATGGTCATGGCGGTGGCATGATCCGTCTGAAAACCGAAATGGTATGCAGTCATGGTGCAGGCAGCGATCAAAAATCCCTGTACCAGAATCCGTACACTAAAAGCTTTGGTCAGGATCCCCTCTTTTGGATCTCTCGGTCTGACGGATAACAGATCCTTTTCCGGCGGTTCCATTCCGATCGCCAGTGCCGGAAGGGAATCAGTCAGAAGATTGATAAACAGCAGATGAACCGGCTGGAACGGAACCTTCAGCCCCAGCAACGAAGTATATAATACGGCAAAGATGCCTGCCATATTTCCGGATAATAAAAATCCGATGGCATTTTTGATATTACGGTAAACATTTCTTCCGTTGGCTACTGCCTTAATAATGGTTGCAAAATTGTCATCCCCGAGGATCATGGATGCAGCATCCTTGGAGACTTCTGTACCGGTAATGCCCATGGCTACACCGATATCTGCTTTTTTCAATGCCGGAGCATCGTTGACACCGTCTCCGGTCATAGACACGATCTGTCCTTTTTTCTGCCATGCCTCAACAATACGGATCTTATTTTCCGGAGATACTCTGGCATAGACGGAGATATGATCGATCTGTGCAGCAAACTCCTGATCACTCATCTGATCCAGTTCCATCCCTGTGACGGTCAGATCCCCCTCCTTCCAGATGCCGATCTGTCTGGCAATCGCCGTCGCCGTCACACTGTGATCCCCTGTGATCATAACCGGTTTGATCCCGGCACGGATCGCATCGGAAACTGCCTGTACGGATTCTTCTCTCGGTGGATCCATCATGGAAATAAGTCCCAGAAAGATAAGATCATTCTCAGATTCTGTAGTCAGATGCTCCCGGCTGTCAGCCTCCCGATAGGCAAATGCCAGTACCCGCAGCCCGTTTTCGGAAAAATGACGATTCTGCCTGAGAATCTGTTCCTGATCAGCTTTTGTGTATGAACGGACACCATCTGTAGTCTGTACTCTTGTAATCCGGTCCAACAAAACATCTACCGCACCCTTTGTAAAAATGATATCTTTCCCGTCAATCTCATAACGGGAACTCATCAGCTTTCTGGTGGAATCAAACGGCAGTTCCTCAACACGGGAATATGTTTCACGAAGCCGTGTGTAATCCGGACCGGCTCCGGACAGCATATCTAAAAGAGCTGTTTCGGTAGGGTCTCCTATGCATTGTCCATCCACAAGATCGGAGTCGTTGTTTAAAATTGCATTGAGAAGCAGATATTTCTGAACCGGATCATCGAATGTGATATCGGATGGAGAAATCAGCCGTTCTCCCACATAGATCTGCCGTACCGTCATTTTATTCTGGGTCAGGGTACCTGTTTTGTCGGAGCAGATCACAGATACACAGCCGAGAGTTTCTACCGCTTTCAGATCTTTAATAATGGCATTTTCCTTTGCCATTTTCTGGGTGCCCATGGCCTGTACAATGGTTACGATGGATCCCAGTGCCTCCGGAATGGCTGCAACTGCAAGTGCCACCGCAAATAAAAGGGAATCCAGAATACCGGTTCCACGGGTGATGCTCAGTCCGAAAACAAGGACACATATGATCATGATGCAGGCTGCCAGCTTGCTGCTGAACTGATCGAGACTCACCTGAAGTGGTGTCTTTTTCTCCCCGGAATCATTCATCAGCCGGGCGATTTTTCCCATTTCGGTATCCATACCGGTTTCAGTGACCACCACAAGGGCTCTGCCATAAGTAACGAGACTGCCGGAATATACCATATTGACCCGGTCTCCCAACGGAAGTTCTTCTGTTAAAACAGCATCTGATTTATCGATATTGGTGGATTCTCCGGTCAGGGCACTTTCATTGACCTGCAGGGAATAATTATTCAGGATGCGGCCATCGGCAGCAACCATATCTCCTGCTTCCAGAGTAAGAATATCACCTGGGACAATATCTTTGGAATCAATCTCAATCCTGGTATGATCCCGGTAAACCTTTGCGCTGGGCGAAGAAAGATCTTTCAGACTTTCCAATGATTTTCTGGCCTTGCTGTACTGTACCGTGCCAAGAATGGCGTTTAAGATCAAAACGACAATGATCACAGTGGTACTTTCCGGATTACCGGAAATAGCAGAAATAACTGCTGCAATGATCAATATGATCACCAGAAGATCCAGAAACTGCTCTCCAAATACCTGTAACAGGCTCTTTTTTTTGCCTTCTTTCAGGATATTGGGACCGCATTGTTCCAGACGCTTTGCTGCGTCCGCACCGGTCAGCCCCGTCTCTGCAGTTTCTTTTTCCTTCATAACCTGTGTCTGTGACATCTGATACCAGTTTTTCATACAACTTCCTCCATTTTTATCAATTTCTTAAAATAAAATGTACTAAAAAAGACTTTCCATGCAGAATAAAACCTATCAAATGTTTTATTCTGCACGAAAAGTCTCATAACCGAACAATTGATTCCGTACGGCATGCATCACCAGGTACGAAGTACCGAGATTGTTGACGATACATTAAAATTACTCCCCTTTAATGCGGAACATGTCATTTTATTAAAAGTAATGCTATTATAAATGCGAATCCTCTCCCTGTCAAGGTGTTTCTTATGATAAATTGATATATTTGTGGCGGTACTTCTCTCCCTTGATCTGAATTTTATTTTCGTACATATTTTTATCGGCTCTGTGACAGGCCTCCTCCAGTCCCTTATCAAAGTCAAACATAGCATATCCTATAGCACAGGAATACTCGGTCTGTTTCATTTCGTGGCGGATATGTCGGATCATTTCTGCAATATCTTTCTCTGACATTTTGCGGCAAAGCATCATAAATTCATCCCCACCGGTACGGTAAAAGGAAGCCTTTTTGGGAAGAACGTGTCTGACACAGGCAGACAGTGTCCTGATGGCTTTGTCTCCCTCGTCATGTCCATAATGATCATTTAATTCTTTAAGACCGTTCAGGTCGATGGAAACAACTCCGGTCACTGTGCTTCCCCACTTCCCGGCGTCCTGATAGAATTTCCGTCGTAATAAAACGCCGGTGAGAACATCTCTGTCATTCTGGTAAGTGTGAAAGGACAGATAATAAAAACCAAGACAGACAGCCAGACTGGACGGCAGAATGCCATGCAGCTTATGGCGCGATTCTAATATTGTCCCCATTCCGCTGATCAAAGCAATAAGGAGAGCAAAGATTCCTTCCTCCCATTGGGAGCTGTGGACAAACCAGAAAGTAGATGCTACCAGCAGGACTCCGTAAAAGGTCCCGACAATAAACGGTGTTACTCCCAAGGATCCCCGGTAAAACCTGTTTTCTGCGGTATAACCAAATGCCATATCGGACCATAAGGCCGAAAAAGAGATAAAAAGATCAATGGCCAAAGGAATTGAGATCAGCCATTTTAAAGACCGGGAAGTGTTACGGATCACAATCTGTACTGTAAGATATGCTACTGCCGGTCGCAATACATATCCACAGGCGGCAAAAAATGTCCTTGCATTGGTTGGATATGGTTTTGTTGCGAGGACAGTATCCACTGCATCTGTAAAAGACAAAAGTAACGTACAAAATGCAGCAAGGATAAACCAGCAGTTAATTTCCCAGCCGAAGCTGTTTTTTTCCACAATAAAAAACAATAGAAAAAGACTTGCCATAACACCGATATAATAATATTGTATGATTGATAATATCATATAATCTACCATGCCTTTCCAAACATCGGCAATGTCCGCAGAAACAAAAAATGACTCTGCATTCCTGCCGGAATCAAGAACTAACAAAAAATATATCGACACATTTCAGATTTAGTTTAGATGTTTTTTCATATACAATAGTCCCACGGCATCTGCAAGAAACCAGCCAATGGGAATGGCTGTCCAGATACCAGTCACGCCGATCACACCGGATAGAACGTATGCCAGAACAACTCGCAGCCCCAGGGATATCACGGTCAGTACCACGGACATTTCAGCACGGTTAATTGCCTGGTAATATCCGTATAAAAGGAAAAGACAACCGATACCGCAGTAAAAGCTTCCCTCGATCCGCAGATACTGCACGCCTGCGGCAATGACGGCATGCTCTGACGGGGCAATAAATATTTTCATCAGAGGTGCCGCAAATAAAAATACGATCAGAGAAATAACAATGCTGAAGCTGATACTCATTATAAATGCCTGACGTATCCCGGTGCGGATCCGGGAATGATTGCCGGCGCCATAGTTCTGGGCGGTAAAGGTAGAAAATGCATTTCCGAAATCCTGTACCGGCAGGTATGCGAAGGTATCAATCTTGACAGCGGCGGCAAAGGCAGCCATGATAACAGATCCAAAGCTGTTGACAAGCCCCTGCACCATCAATATTCCAAAATTCATTACAGATTGCTGCAGACAGGTGAGCATGGAAAGATTCAGGATTTCCTTTAAGATATGTCCATTAAATGGGATATGTCCCCATCCGGTGATCACATTCTGACAGCGGCATAATACATAAATCGTAATGCCTATGGCAGATATGTACTGTGCTGTGATGGTGGCAGATGCCGCTCCACGGATCCCCCAGTGAAATCCTATGATAAACAACAGATCCAGCACAATATTTATGATCGCTGATACTGCCAGAAAATACAGGGGAACTGCGGAATTGCCCAATGACCGGAGCATACATGCAAAAAAATTATAAAGGGATGTGGCGATCAGGCCGCCAAAAATGATCAGCAGATAGTCCTTCATGGGATTCCAGACCTCTGACGGAACCCGGAGAAATGCCAGGATCGGATTCAGAAAAAGATAAACAACTCCATTGAGAAGGATCGTCACGATCATGATCAGAAGAAAGGCATGATAGACTGCGGATCGCAGATTTTCCATTTCCTTTTTTCCGAGATAAATAGAAAAAAGTGCCCCTGCCCCCATACTCAATCCCAGAAAAACAGAGGTTAAAAATGTCATTAACGTATATGCAGAGCCAACGGCCGCCAGAGCGTTTTTGCCAAGCACACGGCCGACAATCAGCGTATCTGTAATATTATAAAACTGCTGGAGCAGATTTCCCGCCATCATGGGAAGGGCAAAAAAGAAAAGAGACTTTGAAATACTGCCTCTTGTCAGATCATAATACATATTTATCACCTATAATCATAAAATAATCGATTCAGAAAAATGTTCTCTGCAACCGCGCATTCCCCCTGCACTGGTCTAATATAAATAAAACAGAGATGCCGGTTATACAATAAACTTTTCAGGTGAAAATTTCTATTGCACTCTTCCCAGAACAGAGAACGGTTTCATTATAGTACAAATGATAAAAAAATCAATATCTATTGAGATTTTGCCACAGGAAACGTATAATGAAGGACAGGACAAGAGCGGTCAACGCTCAGAAATGAGGATTTATATGACAGTACAATTAAAATATCAGATTGATACAAAAGAGAATAAACAATTTCTGGAGACAGCACGAAAGGAGCTGTTATCCTTTGGTCATCAGTTTCCGTCTTCGGAGGGAAGCTCCTATTATCTCGGGGATGACGGGACACCATGGAAGGACCGGAGCCGTGAGACATGGATCACCAGCCGTATGGCACATGTCTATTCTCTTGGATGCTTTTTAGGTCATGCAGGCAGCAAAGAGCTTGCCACTGCTGCGATCCACGGGCTTCGTACGGAACTTCATGATGACGAAAACGGCGGCTGGTATGCCGGGCTGACGGCAGAAGGTGAAATTCTCCCTACAAAGCAGTGTTATGCCCATGCTTTTGTCATTCTTGCCGCTTCTTCCGGTGTATTAGCAGACATTGAGGGGGCAAAGGAGCTTTTAGAGGAGGCACTTGCTCTTTATGATCTGCGCTTCTGGAATGAGGACGAGGGACTTTCCTGCGATACCTGGAATACGGAATTTACAAAGCTGGATGATTACCGGGGATTAAATGCTAACATGCATACGGTGGAGACATTTCTGGCAGCGGCTGATGTGACCGGGGATGAGAAGTACAAAGTTCGCGCCGGGAGGATCATCGATCATGTGCTTACCTGGGCAAAGGATAATGACTGGCGTATCCCGGAGCATTTCCATAAAGACTGGACACCGGATCTGGAATGCAACAGGGAACATCCCGAGGATCCATTTAAGCCATATGGTGCCACTCCGGGTCATGGTATTGAGTGGGCTCGTCTGATCCTGCAGTGGACACTGTCCACATATCAGGATAGTACGTCTGCCAAGGCTGCACCGTATGTATCGGCAGCAAAAGCATTATATCAGCGTGCCGTTGCCGACGCCTGGAATGTTGACGGTGCACCGGGACTGGTATATACCACAGACTGGAATGGAACCCCTGTTGTACACGACAGAATGCACTGGACATTGGCAGAAGCGGTCAATACCTCTTCTGTTCTCTGGCATATCACCGGTGATGAATGCTACGCAAAGGACTACGCTTCCTTTATGCAGTATCTGGATGAGGTGGTATGGGATCATGATACCGGCTCCTGGTTTCATCAGCTTGACCGGAACAATCGGCTTCTTGGCACGGTATGGCCCGGAAAATCAGATCTTTATCATGCGGTACAGGCAACACTGATCCCGTTCTATTCTCCGGCTGTTTCCATTGCACCGGCCGTAAAATCCGGAAAAGAAATATAATAACTTAAGACTGGGAATCCCAGTATGGTTTCTGATCCTTATGAGAAAAGCCCTTGAGAGTTTCCTGATAAGACACCAGTTTTGTCTCGTATTCTTTCCGGGCTTTTTCTTTTAACTTTCCCTCTGAGGTCAGTTCAGAAAGTCTCTGCTCAAAAAGCTCCAATGCCTCATGAGCCGCGTCTTTATAATTGTTGGAAAGATTGGAATCAATCTCTGCCATAATATTTTCTAATTCTTTATTTTTACCAATATCTTTAATAAAATCAAACATAGGTTTCTCCTTCTAATTTGTAAAAAATTAAGATCACATTGATGAAATAAATCTCTGTGATCTTAATTTTAAAATAGTGCAGATAAATTTGCAATAATATAATTTTGTTTTCTAACGGCTGATAGAGAACCGTTCCATGATCTGCTGAATAGAAAGAGCATTTTGCTCGTTTGTGTGAGCAATATCTACCAGACTTTCAGAGGTTTGCTTTGTTTGCTCTACCTTGCTTAAAATATCATCTGTATGTACCTCAAGTCCTTCCGGATTACTTTGGACAGTATCAATCTGACAACGAATATCAGAAACAGCTTTAACAAATTCATCAGAGCAGTCATTCATTTCTTTGATAATATTTTGAATTTGAATGATAGATCCGTTGTATTCATTTGTTGCACGGACAAACTGTTCAAATTGCGTTTTCACATCATTTTCTAAAAATTGAATGACATTATCAAAGCATTCCTCTACTAAGGTGATATTATGTTTTGTTTCCTCACAGATATCCTGAATAGCGGTAGCTGTCTGACGAGATACATCGGCCAGATTACCAATCTCTCCTGCCACAATACTAAAACCACGTCCAGCTTCTCCGGCTCTGGCTGCCTCAATAGAGGCGTTTAAGGAAAGTAAATTTGTCTGGTTTGTAATATCAAGAATCTGTTTCGCCATGTCGTCAATCTGTGTTAAGGACTGGAGACGGATAATTGCCTGTTGGATTGCTTCATGATTCTCTGCAATTTTTGCACTGGTTGTCTCCAAAGATTTGCTTGCAATTGCACGCATTTCAGAAACTTGCACCATAAGTTCCCGGCTTTGAGTGTTTCCCCGTTGAATCTTACTTTCTACCTGCCCGACTACATCATTGATCTCCACAATTCCTTCGTCTACCTGCGCTACGGTTTGATTGATCTGTTCTGCATGCTCCGCAAAATGCGCTGTAGCTGCTGCGTTTTCTCCCACACACCGAATCAATACACCTGAGGAGTCAGTCATTTCTTCAGCGGAAGCTGACATGGATTCGGAACATTGTCCCAGCTTTTGAATAATATCCTCAAAGGAGTTACTGAGAGAGTCCAGTGCGGTTGCAATCTGGCCGATTTCACTTTTTTTATTGATATATTTGCGTAAACGCGGATTTTTGCGGATTTTTAATTCCTTTAATTCCAGCAAAGAAGAGGTTACTTCTGCTAACGGCTTGGTACTGATATGAATGAAAAACCAGGAAAGGACTGCGATAATGGCACAAACAAGAAGACAAATATTGCGTAATTCTTTCATGATCTTGTAAACGTCAGAGTAAAGATCATTTTCTTTGACATTGGATATCACCGCCCAGTCATGCTCTGCATTATACTGATAAGACATTACATAAGAAATTCCCTTTTTATTTTTGTAGTTAAGAATACCTGTTGTGTCTTTATTATTAGCATTGATTTTTTTAATCACCTTTTGCATTCCTACACCTTCGGCAGCTTTCGTGATCAGAGATTTATCTTGATTAAAAATATACATTCCTGACGTTACATTAATCATAGAATATTCGGTATTTATTTTATCTGTTTTCTCGATTTTCTGTAACAGGCTTTCCAATTTTTCGCAAAACGGTCCCCCTCCGACATAGCCGAGAATAGATGTGCCATCTGTATCAAAAACGGGACAATACATGGATAATGTCAGTTTTTTCGAAGCGGGAGAAATGATAATACCTGCATCATAAAGTCCCTTTGCAGAGGTCATAGCATTCTGTAACTGTTTTAATGAATCTCCCTTTCGTGTTGTCATTCCTACAACCTTGGGATTGGAATGAGTCACAACATGTGTGTTCCATTCACCAACATAAAGACCTTCCCAATTATCCAGTCCTTTATAATAGCTTTCTGTATATTGCTGTGCTTTTTTCTGCTTGTCCTTATTGTTGATATCCTTAAGATAATCAGCAATAACAGGACTGACACTAAACTCCCGGAGCAGATCTTCCTGATGAGCCACATACTCCCCGATCAGAGTGGTTTGCGAATTTAAGGATGATTTCATACTACTTTGCGCCGATGTTTTCATCAGAGATGTCATACCTGACTGCGTTGTTGCGTATAAAAGAGTAATACTTAAAATGGTAAGTATTGTGATCACGATAGTCAAAGCAGTTTTCATTTTTAGATTCTTAATCATATATTTGCCTCCAAACAAAAAGAAAGTAAATTAATTCTATCATTTTTATACATTTTTGTCTTTCAAAATAATGCCATATATTATATAATAATGCCACAATGCGTTTCAATTGAGAATAGCGTTTCAATGATAATTGCTGCTTGGGAGGGGAAAAATGTTTCAGAAATACTACCAGGATCTGACTGTTTTTTATCAGGCAACACACATACCTTTTTGTGTTTTTGATAATACACCACAGGATATATTCCGTTATCCTTTGCTTTCGGATCAGAAGTGTTCCCGACAGACATTGAAGCAATGTGTGGAAAGATTATCAGACTGTAATTTTCATCAACCTGTTATTACTACATTTTCTTCCTGTATGCTTGCTTTGATGGCATTGGATGAACAGACCAATATCATGTTTGGCCCGATTACTTCTGTTCCTCTGACTTATCATCAATTTTTTGGTATCAACACCCTTATTGAGGATCTGGATGATCTGCTGCACTTGTATAAAATTATTCAGTGCAGTCCCATGATGACTTTGCCTCAGTTTACAAGCAATATTTCTCTTTTTATAAAACTTGCTTTTCAGGAAGATGTTTCAATAAAAAATATGATCGTGGGTAACCGGGAAAGAGAATATGAAATCTTTCCAAATACAGATTGGTCACAGCAGGATAAATGTGAAACATCCATGAGTGCACTTTCTACTGTTATTTCCTTTCAAAAAAATGTGATTCAGAATATTAAAACAGGAAATCGTCAGGAGATTGAGGAGGCATTTGAAAGTGGAATGCAGAATATCTGTAATAATATAACATTTACATCGTCGGAAGATGTTCAAAGATTTTTTCACTCTTATGCGTTGATATGTTATATTGCTATCGTGGAACAATATGCGGAACTAAAGGAAGTCTACGATATATTTGAAGCCTATACCTCCATGCTGTCCTCCATACGATCAGTTTCAAATATGGTTGAAATGTGTCGGAATATTTCTTTGGAATATTGCAATCTTGTGTTGTTACAACGGAAAAACAGGTCAAAATCCTCTATTGTGACAAATTCACTGCAATATATCCGGGAACATCTTCAGACAAAAATATCTATTGATGACATTGCACATTACTGCAAAGTGAGCAAACGAACTGTATTGCGTCATTTTGCAAAATATTATGATATGTCTGTATCAGAATGTATTATGAAGGCAAAATTAGAAAAAGGTGTATTTTTACTGGAACATTCCAATATGACCTTTGCTGAGATCAGTAATCAATTAGCTTTTTCTTCACAAAGTCATTTTTCTACTGCATTTAAAAAATGGTACCACTGTACACCACAGCAGTACCTGAATAAATATTTGCAATAAAGCAGACCAATTATAATATCATGATACAATTTTGTTAATATTATTACCCAAATATAATGTCCTTCATTTGAACGAAATTACTGCCGTGATATACAAAATATAATGCAGACACGCCATCCGGTATCCTTACATCTCCCCAGAATTCCGTCCATTCTTCTGCATTTTCATCCAACGGGATCTCTCCCACCGGATCTCCTGTCTCTGTCAAGCGGATCTCCAGAACCGGTTTCTCTGATGGGGTGCCCGGTCTGCGGATCTGATGAGATCTGTCCGGTTTTTCGGTCACACGTTCATCCAGCCTCAGGGGTCCCTTATATCGGACTCTGTTTTCCTCGGTTTCCATCCGTGCTGTGACTCCGATCCGGGTAACATCGCGGAAAGAAAAATACTTATAGCCCATCAACGTTCCTTCGCCGATCTCTGCAATAAACCGTTCCTCGCCCTGATGGGTGACATTCGGAAAGGATATCCGGAAAATGCTGTTGGAACCGTGGGGCATATTGCCATTGGTAAGATTGCAGGCAATTACGGCAGGGTAACTGCCCTCCGCCCGCAATGGACCATGATTCAGTCCACAGCTTGTAATCTCCACTTGTGGAATCTGTCCATCCGGTGTAAAGGTGATCCGTTCCGCACACGCCTGGCGGCTGTAGTCCGATTTATGGGTCAGACGATGGTAAAAGACATACCAGTTTCCGCTAATCTGTTCGATACTGCCGTGAGTTGTACCGGTCATATTCAGTTTATCCGCCTCAGAACGACCGTTCATGCCGATATCTCCGTTAGACACAATGGTACCGCCAAAGGTAAAATCACGGTCAGGATAATCACTGACGGCATAACAAAGCTCATGATTCAGCATAGAAGAATAAATAAAATAATACTTCTCTCCTACCTTTCTCATGGAGCTTGCCTCAAAAAAAGGATGTTCTTCAAAGGAAGTCCCTTTTACCTTATACGGGATCAAGTGCTTTGCCGGTGTTTTCAGCGTCCGCATATTCTCTTCCAGCTCCATCACAACCGGACCCATGATACTGTCCTGCTTTGCCCTGAATAAGATTTCCTCTCTGGAACGGTGAAACATATCCATTTCCGAACGGATATAATCTTCATTCTCAAAAAAGTCCTGTCGTTCCTCAAAATCATATTGTGTGCCGCTGTATAAGTAGATTCTGCCATTGTCATTTAACACGGCAGGGTCAAAACAGATATGCTCATGATAAGGTGTTCCATCGGGATTGCGGACATAGCCCAGATATTCATAGGAGCCTGCCGGTGAATCACAGACCGCGACCCGGATCGGTCCCCAGTAGCCTCCCTGTCCATAATCGCCGGACATGCAATAATAAAGATAGAATCTGCCGTCATTTCCCTGAACCACATCCGGAGCATACATATAATGACGATTCCCGTAATCAGGATCCTGACTGGCATGATAGATCACGCCCTCTTTTCGCCACCGGGTCAGGTCAGAAACCGATGCTGAATAAACCGTATAATCCAGCATACAAAAGGTTTCGCCGCCCTCCTTGTCATGGGAACCGAATAGATATACCCGGTCTCCAAAGACGTGTGGTTCTCCGTCCGGAATATATTCCTCCAATGGAAGAAATGGATTATATACCTGATCCTGCGGTTTTGAATATATATGCTTCATGGTGTGTCCCCTTTTTCGTACAGTGATTTTTTCTGAATTGAAACAACCTGCCTCATTGGTTATTTTAAATGCAATGTAAACTCTTACAGAAGTGCCCGGATTTCTGACAGTTCCTCTTCTGTAAAGTCAAGATGTTTCAGACAGGCGGTATTGGTCCGGATCTGCTCCGGACTGCTGGCACCAACCAAAACGGTAGTGACCGCTTTATTGGACAGACACCATGCCAGAGCCATCTCCGATAAAGTCTGCCCTCTCTTTGATGCGATATCATTGAGGCGGTTCAGTTTTGCCACCAGTTCTTCACTTAACTGATCCCCAAGCCATGTATTACCCTTGCCAATCCGGGAATCCTTTGGAATCCCATGCAGATAACGATCCGTCAGAAATCCCTGGGATAAAGGTGAAAATACAGCAAGACCAATGCCATTTTCGAGGGCATAATCATCCAGTCCGTCCTCTTCGATCCAACGGTTTAACATAGAATAAGACGGCTGATTGATAATAAAAGGAGTTTTCAGCTCGGTAAGAAGCTGCTGCATTTTTGCAGTCTGCTCCTGGTTATAATTGGAAATGCCCACATAAAGTGCCTTTCCCTGACGGACTACCTGATCCAGTGCCGATGCTGTCTCCTCTAACGGCGTATCCGGATCATAAACATGATGATAAAAGATATCCACATAATCCAGTTTCATGCGTTTCAGACTTTGATCCAGAGAGGCGATCAGATATTTTCTGGAACCGTTACGATCTCCAAAGGGACCATCCCACATTTCATAGCCGGCTTTGGTTGAAATACACATTTCATCCCGGTATGGGCGCATGCCCCGGTCCAGGATCCGTCCAAAGTTTTCCTCGGCACTGCCGTTATAGGGATTGCCATAGTTATTGGCAAGGTCAAAATGATTGATCCCGAGGTCAAATGCCGTATGAACCATTTCTTCCATATTGGCAAAGTCAGACTGATGTCCGAAATTCTGCCAGAACCCCAATGATATTTTGGGAAGTCTCAGACCACTTTTACCACAGTGGGTGTAGATCATTTTTTCGTATCTGTTTTCGTTTGGTGTATACATAATCATCCTCATTTCTATATTATGATGTTGGGGCAAAAGGTACTTTGATTTCCAGTATCATATTATTCCTGATATGTTTTTACAAATTCTGCCACAAGCTTTGCACAATGGTGTGCCGCCTGCTTTTCAAAGGTAGGATAATCCATCTGTGCGGAATGATCTGCCTTATCGGAGATCGCACGAATGATCACAAACGGCAGATTATTCAGATATGCTGCCTGGGCGATCGCTGCACCCTCCATCTCCGCACAGTCTCCATGAAATGTATCGATCAGATGCTTTCGGACGGACTGCTCCGCAATAAACTGATCGCCGCTGACCACCAGTCCCTCCATGACATGAATGTCCTGATTGACTCTCTCACAGGAGGCAATGGCACCCTGCTTCATTTTCTCGTCTGCCGGGAAGGAAAGGGTATCCAGTCCCGGAACCTGTCCCGGTGCATACCCCAGAGGCTCAACGTTCATGTCATGCTGTAAAGCGGCACTGGAGATCAGAATATCCCCGATATCCAGCTTGTCATTTAAGCCACCGGCAACACCGGTATTGATCACATGGGACACCTCAAACAGATCATGTAAGATCTGTACACACATGGCAGCATTTACCTTTCCCACGCCGCACTGTACTACGACAACGGATGCCTGCTCCAGCATTCCGTCAAAAAACTTCATTCCTGCCACCTCACGACAGGTCACCTGTGTCAGTTCCTGCTTTAATACAGCGACCTCCAGCTCCATTGCACCAATAATTCCTATTTTCACTATTTTGCTCCTTTCATCTATTCCGGATAAACCAGTCTGCTGTCATCGATATGATATAATACCTGATCCAGATATTTCTCTGCCAGATAATTTGCCATTCCCAGATTCATGTCCAGATAATTGCCGCAGTCCTTTGGGCTCGCTCCCGGCACTTCATCCTTGAAGTCGCGGATAAACTCAAACATTTCGATCATCAACGGAACGATATCCTTCGATGCATAATCTCCTTCCAGCAAAAGATAAAAGCCTGTCCGGCATCCCATAGGACCGAAATAAATGGTCTTGTCCCCGTAAACCGCGTGATTTCTCAGGAAAGTGGCTGCCAGATGCTCAATGGTGTGCATTTCTGCCGTATTCATAACCGGCTCCTCATTCGGGGAAGTCATACGCAGATCAAAGGTGGTAATGATCCGGTCTCCCACCGGATCTTTGCGGGAAACGTAAACTCCCGGCTGCAGTTTGATATGATCGATCGTAAAGCTTGTTATTTTTTTCATGTGAATGCTTCCTTTCTGACGAATATACTACTCATAGTATAAACGCGACGACCTGATTGTGCAATCACATTCTGATTTTGATTATATGCTAATCTTACAGATCGTCTGAGTAATGTAGAAATGTATATCATAAACATGCCGTTCGCGCTATATATGAACCGTTCACGCAAAAAATCACATTTGTGTAGGTTATCATATACAATAAATTATATAATATCTGCGCAAGACGGAGTATTGAAAAAACATGGAGATAATGATTATCTAATAGAAAGAAGGGTTTACCATGAAAAAATCAAAAACATTAAGTATTCTTCTGGCATCAGTTCTAACTCTGGGAAGCGGTCTTTTGCCAGCGTATTCGCCTTTGATCGCTGCTGAAAAGAACCCGGCACAGACTACACCGATTCTGGTAACCCCTGATCCGTCACTCGGCACAGTGGATGGAGCAAAGGAACTGCCGAACCTTCTGTTTCGGACACGGTCCGAGGGAGGTACCGCATCTCAAAATGTGTCCGGAAATAATTATAGTAAGTGGGCAGATGCCGTGAATTCTTATATCGAGGAAAATGAAGATGGAAGCTTTCTGCGGATTGAGTATATCGACTCCGAACTTATCGTTGAGAAATATGATTCCGGTTTTGCAAAGGCAGATGCGGTTACAAAGCTTTCTCTTCCGCTTCCGGAATACGGTGGCTATTTCAAGGGAGAAAATGCCCGTTATCTGGTTTGCGGCGAAAGCAACCCGGATGAATCCGACGAAAAAGAGGTTGTTCGTATTATTAAATATGATAATAACTGGAAGGAGTTAAATCATCTTTCTGTCTATGGTGCTAATACCTATAAGCCCTTTGCGGCAGGAAGTCTCCAAATGACAGAAATGAACGGAACTCTTTATGTTCATACCAGCCATACAATGTATACTTCTACAGGCGGAAAACATCATCAGGCAAATATGGATTTTGCAGTGAATGAAGAAACCATGGAGCTGATCACACAGAATGCAAACGTCAGCTATAACGGGGTAGGTGGACATGGATATGTCAGCCATTCCTTCTGTCAGCGCATCGCACAGGATGGTACGGATGTCTATCTGTTTGACCATGGAGATGCGCATCCCCGCTGCGCTTATCTGCAAAAGATTGATGCAAATTTACAAACTGTTTCTAAAGACTTGAGTATTTTAAAATTTGACGGAATAACAGGAAACAATAATACAGGAGCGTCCATCGGAGGCATTGAGATCATTGGCGATACTATATTTACTGCCGGTAACAGCACGGAACAGTTTGGCGAGGAGTATAATCCTTCCGAGCATCGTCGCAATATCTGGGTGTCTATCGCAGATAAAGACATGGAAACGACATCAAAGTTTGTCTGGCTGACGGAACACGAAAATTTCGGAAACTGGAACGCAAAGACACCATATCTTATTCCTGCATCGGATGGCAGCTGTTATGTGATCTGGGAGGATGCCTATGAGGAGAAAGAAACCAATGGTGATTGCTTTCGTTTTGTTTATAAATATGCTCTTACAAAGATTGCTAAGATCAAGCCGGATGGAACTCTTGACGGGGAGATTCATACCATTTATGGCAATTTATCCGACTGCAAGCCAATGATCACTTCCGATCAGAAATTAGTCTGGTATACTACCGAGAATACCACTCCGGTCTTTTATTCTCTTGACCTGAATCAGCTCTCCTCTTATGAGTTTTCCGGTTTTGGAGATATTGCAAAATGCAGTGTTACGGTTGCTTCCGATTCCTACGATTACGAAAATCCGGGATATGAAAAGAATGATATCGGACCGGAAATTTTATCAGTCACTTATGGCGGTCTCAAGTTGATAAAGAATGTGGACTATTATGTAATATACAGCAATAACTATAATGTTGGCACCGGTTATATTTATATTATTGGCAAGGGAATATTCAGTGATCCGGCTATTGATCCGGATGCTCAGAACATGATCAAGATTCCTTTTCAGGTGAAGTATCCGTTTGAACCGGAAGATACCGAAGAACCGGAAGGAACTCCTTATCAGGAGCCGTCATGGTTTTTCACCGGTGCTCCGGCCACTTCTTCCAAACCATCGGAAACAAAGAAACCGGGGAACTCCTCTTCTCCTGCTGCAACCAAAAAGCCAACGAACTCAACCGCACCGAAAAAGACAGCATATCCAAGAAGGAATTCCACACCGGCAGTTTCCTCTGCTCCTGTTATACCGGGAAAGATGACAGGTGTTCGTTTGGTCAATCTCACAAGAAAACGGCTAATGATCACCTGGGCAAGGCAGGATGCTGCATCCGGTTATCAGATCCAGTATGCAATGAATAAGAAATTTACTATAAAAAAGAAAACTGTTTCCTGCAGTAAATACCGTTCCATGAAATTAGTATCCGGCTTAAAGAAAAATAAAACTTATTATGTCCGGATGCGTGCCTATGTTAAGACGGATAACGGTAATTTATATGGTAAATGGAGCAAAAAGGTGAAATGTAAGATCAAAAAATAAAAAACAGGTCATCTCCAAAGAACAACAAAGGATGAAAAGGGTCTGTACAATAATATGTACAGACCCTCTTATGCTTTACGCATATAAAAAATAAATCACGGCGGCTGCAGCAATCACTTCCAGAATAAAAATCGCCGGCACACCAATATAAAACTTCGGTTTGTGTGTCTTATGGTGAAAAAAGTGCATACCGCCATAAGCACCTAAAACGCCAAAAACAGCGGCAAGCATTAAGGTATGCTCCGGTATACGCCAACGATGATGAGAGGCCTTCCACTTATCCAGCCCATAAATAAGAAATACGATCCCGTTGATCAAAAGATACAGAATAATCCATTGATAGTCCATATCGCAGTCTCCTTACATATCAGTTTTAGTAAATAACAATTTTTATGTTTCTCCAATCCATGCACCTCTTATCTATTGTAATATTCTTTCAGTGTCTCCTCAATGGTATCAAGAATCCGGTTTTCATCCGGTGGCTTCAGAATATATCCGTCCGGCTTTGATTTCAGCACAGAATAGATTGCCGTGCGGTCGGTGACACCGGTCAGGAATATTACCGGAATATCCCGCATACTTTCCTCTATCTTGATCGCTTCGAAGGTTTCTTTTCCGTTCATGCCGTCCATCTCGTAATCTAACAGGATCAGATCCGGCTGCTCTACAGGGATCATTCTTAATGCCTGCTCTCCGGATTTGGCAAGACAGATATCGTAATAACGCTCCAGCATGCTTTTCATGCTCCGCAGCATAATGGCACTGTCATCCACCAGAAGGATCTTCCGGCGGTCGTTTCCCCGACCCACAGGAATGCGTTTTGAAGAAGTGTGATCCGTCTGCAGCATCTGATGACATTTTCTCAGCAGATCATCCTTGACAACCGGACGGAATAATATTTCAAACTGGCTGTGTTGATAAAAATCCCTGCATTTCTTCCAGCTTTCGTTGGTGGCAATTCCCAGAATAGGAAGGGACGGTGCGTTGGCACAGATCCATTCAAAGACTTCCCGGTCAATTTCTGCTGCTCCGATATGACAGATAATGGCCAGATCCGGCTTCACAACGCGGATCAATGCCTGGACATTTGCCAGCTTTTCTGCACAGGGCTGTACCTGAAAATCATCCTCCAGACATTCCTTTAAGCTTCTTGCAATATCTCCCTTTTCTCCAATCAGTAATACTTTTTTCATACCAATTTCCTCCTATTTCCCTATTGTTTGCTCCAGTTTACTGCATAACTCCCGTACCTGACGATCCTCCAGGTGAGCCACTGCCTGACACAGCTTTTCAAATACTTGTTTTGCTGACGGATTTGGCAGCCGGTATTGCTTTAACTGCTCAATGATCCCGTCTGCCATATCTACGTCCATCTGCTCCATCGCTTCCGACAAAAGTCCCAGAAGCTGCAGATAAAGCTCCGGATCCAGCTCCACCAGCTCCTCCGGTTCCGCGTCTCCGACAAGCGATCCCAGACGCTCCTTCATTACCATCCATTCCTCAAGGAAGGACGGTGTGACCGAAAGGAGCTCCTTTGTTTTTTCATCCCTCGCCGCATACTCTAACATTCTGGCAATCCCGGAAAGCGGCACGGCTCCGATCATTGCCGCAGAGCTTTTCATGGAAT
This sequence comes from uncultured Lachnospiraceae bacterium, assembly GCA_934339135.1. Lineage (GTDB taxonomy): Bacteria > Bacillota > Clostridia > Lachnospirales > Lachnospiraceae > Jutongia. The sequence continues at coordinate 71,533 of CAKRHP010000015.1, forward strand.
GGACCTGTATCCGGTATCCGGTCAGATCCGATGACCGCTCCGGTTCCTCCAAAGCAGGATCTGTCAGCCTGTTATAAAATTCACGAAGCTTTTCTGCTTCCGGCCCGATCATCTGATAAAACTGGTGTACTGTATCTAACAGTATATCATAATTTGGACAATGAAGAGATGCATATTCCCAATCAATTCCATCAATTGACGGAAATTTTTCGGTTTCTTCCTGCCTTGCTGAGGCTGCCGGTTCAGAGACCGTTTCCGATGCCTCTTCAAAACATACCTTATCCTCCGGAAGATATTCTAGGATCATTTTTTCCATCTTCTGCGGATTGACCGGTTTGGAAAGGAAATTCTCGAAGCCCTCCTCCAGATACATTTCCCTGGCTCCGGTTACGGCATTGGCGGTCAGAGCGATCACAGGGGTGCCGGTATTGGGATGTGCCTCCATATGACGTATCCGGTGCAGTGTTTCAATACCATCCATTTCCGGCATCATATGATCCATAAAGATCAGATCATAGCCGGTATCCATGATCATTTCGAGACACTGCTCTCCACTGGCAGCCTCGTCAATCTGTATCTGTGTTTCCTTGAGCAGGTTGGACAATACCCGCCGGTTGACCGCATTGTCATCAACGATCAGGATACGGGCATCCGGTGCGGTAAATAATACCTGATAATTTTCATTTCTCTCAGACTGTTTCCGGATCCTCTGCTCCAGATCCCCCACCGGCTCCGATGACATGATCTGCTGACGCAGGGTAAAGGAAAAGACCGAACCCTCTCCATAGGTGCTTTCCACCTCCAGACGGCTTCCCATCATATCCAGAAGCTGCAGGGCAATGTTCATACCCAGTCCGGTACCTTCAATCTGGCGGTTTCTGGACTCCTCGATCCGTTCAAATTCCCGGAACAGCTTTTCCATATCACTTTCTTTGATACCGATCCCGGTATCCTTCACTTCAAAATGAATATCTGCCGCATTCTCCTGAAGCTCTGCGGTTACCCGGAATGTAACACTGCCAGTCTCTGTATATTTGATGGCATTATTGAGGATATTCACCAGGATCTGACGGATCCGCACATCATCCCCATACAGCCGGGAAGGGATATCCGGCTCCACAGATAAATAAAATGCAAGTCCTTTGTCCTCCGCCTTCATCTCCATCATATTTACCACATCATGGATCAGACTGCTAAAGTCGTAGTCTACCGGCAGGATCTCCAATTTACCGGACTCGATCTTGGAGATATCCAGAATATCATTGATCAGAGAAAGCAGAGTCTGTCCCGCATTCTGGATATCCATGGCATATCTGCGGATCGGCTCCTCACTGCTTTCCCGCAGGATCATCTCATCCATTCCCAGCACCGCATGGATCGGCGTACGGATCTCATGGGACATCTGTGCCAGAAAACGACCTTTATACTCGCTTGCCTGTAATGCCTGCTGCTTCTCACGGTCCATTTCTACGATTTCCCGTATCGTGTTGATCGTCGAAAATACCAGAAGAAAGATCAGTCCCACCGCCAGGATCACACCGTTAAACAGATTGACACGCTGGAAATAAATAATGATCTGAACAAAGGCAGCGACACACACTCCAAACATTCCAATGGCAACAAACAGATAATCTCCTGCCTGCTTCCGGAACAGATCAACAAGTATGGTCAGGATCAGCCAGAGAATGGATACGATACAGAAAAAGGAAACATATCCGATGGTATCTGTAAAATCCCTGCATCTGGTAATATGCAGAGCAGAACACACGATAAAGTTAATAATTACGATAATCTCCAGTATATGATATCCTTTCCGGTAACGCCCCTTCTGGATCTCATCCATATAGAGCAGATATGGCAGAGACAGAAGCATGATCATTAAAAAGGTCATGTCATTGACAATGGAGATATTGGGAAAGAGCAGCTGCCGGAAGGTGGAGTTGGTGATCAGCCACACGGCAGCGATCAGTATTCCCCAGCCCAGATACTCCAAAGGCACCTTCCGATGGTAATAAAAACGCAATGACATACTCCCTACGATTGCAACAATACTGAGGATCAGCGTCACAAAGGCAACGATCAGCTCCAGCCCAAACTGCTTGAAAAAGTGATTCCATACTCCAAGCGGTGTGCCGTAATATACCGTATAAACGATACCGGAGTAGGCGGAATCCGTTTTGGTTTCCACCTGAAGGAGCTTTCCGGCATCCTCCTCCCGAATCTCCAGAAAGATATATGCTACGGCACTCATACGACCAAATAACCGAGTGTCCTTTGTGCTGTAGGTCTGTCTTAATTTACCGTCAATGTAAAAATTCATGTCCTGCTTGGCACTGCGGAAGCACAGATATTTATTGTGACCGATCCTGCCGGGAAGTCTTGTTTCCACGGTAACCAGCTCATTCCGGTCTGCCCTGCATTTTCCGGGTACCTTTACCGGCTGTCTTTCGCCGTCCGCCAAAACACGTTCCCATTTTCTATGAAACGTACGGCAGGTGTCATTTCCCGTGGGACGGTCTGCCGGTAAAAGACATTCGCCCACGATAAAATAAGCAAATACAATAAAGGTTATAATAATAAATGTTGTGTTTAAAATTTTTTGCAGTTTCTTTTCCATTCCCTCTCCTTCCCTATTTACAACAATATCTCCTGAGAGCCGCCATCAGCTTCTCTATCAGCAGCGGCTTTACTAAATGAGCTCTGTTCCATCAGGGTATACAGTCTCTGTCCCGCTTATCCATTCTCACTCCTGTACCACCAGATAGGGATATTTCTCCAGAGTATGACGCATTCGGTTCTGAAATTCAGACAGTGACGGCACCTCATATTCATATTGCAATGGCGGTATGCTCTACGTAATATCTGTAAATATCCAGCAATGCCGGAGCATCCCCGGTAACTGCGGCACGAATGGTTACACCGGTTCTTTCGTCTGTTTTATCGTCATTTTTTTATTCATCTTTGATATTAGATTATTTACTCAAACTTCCCACACCAAGAACTATAATACGCCCAGACTGTTTCTGGTGTGGGAAGTTTGAGTTATTTACCCTGTATTCCACAACCATCTTATTCTACGCCGGCGGCAGCAATCATTTTCTCCATAAACAGATGATTAAACAGGGCAATGACCCGGCCAACTCCCAGCACAGAGAACACCGTACCGATTCCGATTCCGATCAGATGGTGGACAGCACCAAGGCTGACACAGATGGTAATACTGATATTTAACAGATCAAAGCAGTTTTTCGTAAGTCCCACCGGCTTATTAATACAATCTGCAATTGCCTGTACGATTCCATCTCCCGGATTGGGAATAATACGCATATTTAAAGACATTGCCGCTCCAATCCCTGTTAAAAGAATACCTGCTAACAACACCAGAAGCTGTACTCCCATATGTTCCTGAGGAGATGGAATCCATTTGGAAAACAAATTCATAAATCTTGTAAATACAAGACTCAACGGAAGCTGCAATAGATCAGACAGCAATACAAGCGACAGTGATTTATGAATAGACGGCCGCAGCACCTCATATTCCTTTTTATTGACCCGCTGGGGAATCCGGGTATATCGGACTGTATGAAGAATCAATTCGATCAACACAAAAATAGCATAAAGGATAAAGGTCATATTGCCAAAATTCATGTGTAATATTGTGGAGATACTATAAGATACGGATATGATCGGAGAAACTCCCAGTCCAGATTTCGTATTCAAAATAATTCCTAATGCCAGGATCAATAAGCCTGATATATAAAAGAAAGTACGTGTTATGATTGTCTTTTTCATGTTAGTCACCTTTTTGTCAAAAATCAAATGTCAACGGGTCAAAGCTGGTGCGTTTTTCCTGATGTAACTGATCTAATGAATTCATGTCTTCTGCTTCCAGCGAGAAATCAAAAATATCAATGTTTTCCCGCAGACGATCCGGATTTTTGGATTTAGGAATCGGTATGATCCCCTGCTGTATATTCCAGCGAAGCAAGATCTGTGCCGGAGTTTTTTGATATTTCTCCGCAATCGTCTGAACCGTCTCATCGAAATGGCCCCTTTGCAGCGGAGCCCATGCCATGATACGGATCTGATGCTCCTCACACCAGGAAACAAGCTCTGGCTGATGGAACAATGGGCTATGCTCTATCTGATTGATCATAGGACGGATCCGGCAATGCTCCATGAGATACTGCAGCTGGCAGATTTCAAAATTGCATACGCCAATGCTTTTTACAAGGCCGGACTCATACGCTTCTTCCATTGCTTTCCAGGTGCTTAACGTACGCTCTTTATTTTGTCCCGGCCAATGTATCAGAAAAGCATCTAAATAAGAAGTCTGAAGCTTCTCCAGCGTGATCTTAAGGCTTTCCAGTGTCTGGTCATACCATTGATTTCCGTTATCCACCTTACTGACCAGAAAGATATCTTCTCGTGGAATGTCATTTTCTTTCAGAGCCGTTCCAAGTGCCGCTTCATTACCATACATCTGAGCCGTGTCAAACAGACGGTAGCCGTTTTCATACGCAGCTTTGACCGCCTGATTCATCTCGGAACCCTCCTGCATCTTATATACGCCAAGGCCGATTGGTGGTATTTTTATATTGTTCACTAATGTCATGTCTTTCAATTTCAACATCCTCTCTCATTTTTCATAATAAAATCCAGATAAAATTATATCATTTCTATGGGAAAAATCAATTTTCTCATAAAAATAACCTCAATAAGATAAAGATTCTTATCAAGGTTATAGCAAAAAAGATACGAATTTTTATAAAAATCCCCTTTTTCTATATATGTTATATCAGTCTAATTCTAAAGCACACTCTGCTTCTGACTGTTTTTCCCGGAAAATTGTCCGGAATACCAGACGCACAAATGGTCCGCAATAAAACATCTGGTAACAGATCGCCATAGGAAAGTTCATGGCCCAGGTCTGAATCCATGTTCCGAAAGATTGATTCTCCTTAAATAAAATCGTAGCGATCAGACTCATCACCGGACACATAATACAGCAGATGCAAATCGAGATCGCATAGGTAATAAACTGAGGTCTGTCATCCGGTTTCATCACAGAAAATGCAAGACCTCTGGCTATCCTTCCGACCACAAAAAACTCTAAAATAAATGCAATGGGCACCATGACCGGCAATTCATGAAGGGCAAGAAGAAATGTCTGGCCGGTCACGCCTCCCGTGTTTAACGCTACGTTGTAAACGACCATTCCGTAAACCATCACCGTCGCCATAATAATTGTAAATACAACATCCTGAAATTTGTTTTTTGGCATAAAAAATCCTCCTTATGATAACTGATCTGACGTGTTGTTCGTTATCATCCCGGAGGATTGTGCGTTTCCAATTTCAACCATATTTACTTAACTACGCGATTATAACACATTTTTCTTAGAAATGCAATGGATTTTTTATGACTTTAACAGCATTTGATTCCTATATTCTTACAGGCATCATATAAAGCAGATAACTCTGTCTTTTCAAAATCAAGATGCTGCTCATATTCCTGATCGGCAGACTCAAAGATCAGACTGCTTTTCCCGCGGCATTTGATCTTGAGCTGATATTTTCCCTTTTCGGTGTATATCCGGTTGATCAGCATGACTTTGCGGACTTCGGTGATATCGGATATATTTCTGATATATTGTCTGCCATTTATAGTGATCTCCAGCTTTTCCTGCGAGATCAGAATTGCCGCTTTCATCACACCCTTTGTCTTTCGGTCACGAATATAGTAGAACACGCATACGACCAGAACACTGATGACCAGTGCCAGCAACGGGATTGTATCCTCCCACTTACCTGGAATGATTCCCACCTGATCTAGTATGATATATACCATAAACTGAAACAGGAAACATACTGCAAAAAGGAGGCACATATGAAGTCCTGCCCCTTTTGTCTGAAAAACGCTGTCTTTTACCGTGATATGAAATTTTTGTTCTGTCATTTTTCCCCCTGTAGTGTATCTACAATCCTTTATTTTTCAGATCTGCGACAAGCTGCACATAAAATTCACGTACATCAAAGTCCGGAATATTTTCCCGGTTCAGATCGATCACATCACCGTGGGAAATGCCCCGTTTGCCCTCAACCGTCAGAAACTGATAGTTTTCTCCCCATGGAAATGATTCCTCTCCCACCAGACCGTCATTGGCTCCATCAAAATATTTCACCAAAGGGTAGGTGAAATTTAACGGAAATCTTCCGGACATGGGTTTATTCAGCTTTGATCCTACGGATTGATAAAATACATCGGGATCATCCTTGATCTCCCCGTTGAACTTTTCGCAGTTTTCAAAGGTAAGATCATGCACCGCTGCCAGAAAATCCGGATTCACATCTCCCAGCTTTGCAGCCCCGGCATTATATGCCTTTTCCACTGCATGCTGCTGTTTTGCAGAAATCTTGTTTAGAAGATAATCTGCAAACTGGCATCCCCGGTGCGGCGTATTGATCGTGGTCAGAGAAGCGATATATGGTGCTGCATCTGTCAGAGCGATCATGGCTCTGGAGTCAAGTCCCCCCTTGGAATGGGCAATGATATTTACCTTCTCACAGCCTGTTTTATCGATAATCTCATGAACCCTTGCGGCAAGCTGCTCTGCACTGTCCCGCACGGCGGAAGCACTGTTATGATTGCCGTAATAGATCCGGGCTCCATTCTTCTCCAGCTCCTCCGGAATCCGTCCCCAGTAATTTAAATGTTCAAAATCCCTGAAAAAAACGCCATGAACCATCAATATTGGGTACTTTGTCCGGCATATCTCCTGTTTCGCCCGTTTTTTATTTCGTTTGGCCCGCATCTTTTCCATCTTTACTTCCTGACCGGTGGTTTTAATGATCACATGCAGCATGATCAGATGAACAACCGGAATCCATCCGCACACAACCCCAAGAACACGCCACCGGATCCCGAGCTGTTCTGATGTCAGATATACTGTGATAATGCCGGTCCAGAAAACAATATTTTCCAGCAGGATCACGATTCCAAGACGGATCAGCCAGTATGATGTCTGCTGTTTCAGCCCTGCCGGTCCTCCAAACCACGTTTGATAGAGTCCAAAGAAGCCAAGCAACAGATAGATCGACAAGATGACTGTGGTAAAGCAGAATAATTTTAACATGATCCTGCCAAAATTACAGATTCGAACTCGTTTCATATTAGTCTAACATTCCTTTCTCCTGCCGCACCTCTGCATCATTCTCCGGGACTGCTTGAGATCACTTTACCGGTATTCCAAAGCATAACGGTCCGCCTGGCAGCATCCAGCCTCTCCTCCTCGGAATGAAAATCAATGGTGACAGAATGACAGCCACATTCCAGGCACATTACATAATAACCACAGCCACATTCCTCTTCCAAAAGTGCACCGCCATCACAAAGCGGGCAGTCATTAATCTCTAGCATATCTTCGATGTTCATGAATATTCCTCCTCTTTCTTTCCAATCTGACATTGTAATCATTAAAAATCATCAATTGACGGCTGGCTTCCATCATAATACCTGGTGACAGTATTCTTGAACTCTGTAAAAGCATCATAGTAACCGGAAATAATAATATCGAATTCCCGCTCTGCGATTGTTCCATCATAGTCATGTGCCAGCAAATTCCTTGTTTTCAGCATCTTCATCCATACATCATCACGAATTAATCCATTGGTAAATGCAGTTTGTAACACAGCTCTCGGAGAACCGATCGCAAAATCTGTGATACCTAACTGTTTTACCAGAATATCCTTCATCACTTTCCATGACAGATCAAATGTCAGATTATAATTTTGAATTGTTCCTTCTAAAACAAAATCCGCTTTGGGATCTGCGAACTTACTCTTCTGCAAATTACTTAGACTTCTGCAAAATGATCGGAACCGGTTAAAATATTTTTCTGCCATATTTTTTTATATCCTCCAATAGATACTCATTATGTATCTCATTATAATAGAAAATATCAATTTTGCGCAAGGTCTCTATCTGTTCAAGCATCTCATCTAAGGATTCACTATTCACGTTACCATACACCACAAAATCAATGTCACTCCTGGGGGCTGCCTTTCCTGTTGCAAAGGAGCCAAACAGAGTCAGTCCATCCGCTCCGCATTTTTTACAGGCTGCGGACACTTTCTTTATGATTTCCTCGATGGGCATGACATTTAATTTTTCATTGCCTTCTTCGAACTCTACATCTTTCAATTTTGTACGGAACCTCCTTAATAACCACTAACACCATTTTACATGAATCAGACGGGCTGTCAATAATCTTCGGGCATCTTTTCTTTCGATAAACAAAACAGTGAATCTACTGTAATTCATAGATTCACTGCCTTTGTTTTTTAAGCTTTTATCAATACCCCCATGTCATCAGCTTCCACTGACCGCCCTCTGAACGTGCCAGCCACCACTGCCAGTCATTATATTCGAAGTCCGCGTTAAATGCCACGGCATCCTTTTCATCCTTTGGTGAATGAAAATCACTTTCAAACATAATACATTCTGTAAACGTTTCTTTATTATCATTCGCATTTTCTAATTCCTGCAACCAGCTTAAATTTTCACTTTCGCTGCACGTCTGATCTGATCCGTATCGGATGCTGTGCATTTCGCAGCCCTTCCAGTGATTAAACTCATTCATGATCGTCTGAATCGCCTCATCCATATCTTCTTTAGAATATAACTTGGAGCTGCCGTAATCGCAGGTAAAATGATACTCTGCCTTGTTATCACTTTTCCTTGTCGTAGCAAAGCACACGCTGACCCCGGCAAATGCTACGATCGCAAGCAGAACGATCCAAACTGCAGGCTTTTTATAATTCATGATATTCTTCACTCTCCCCTTTACATGATCCTCGCCAAAGGCAACCGGACAGGCTGCAATCCTCTTCCGTCCGGAGCTGCAATCTAACAGAGCCTGGCAATAATCCGCTTTCCACTGTTTGTCCTCGCCCATGGTCGCTCGCTCATCACAGGCATATTCAATGTCCCTGCAAAAAAGAATATATGCGATCCAGCAGAGAGGCTGAAACCAGTAAATTGACAATATCACAAAACTAAGTGGTTTCCAAAGATGATCTTTTCGTTTTAGATGTGCCTTTTCATGCCTTAATACAAATTCCCTTTCTTCCCCGGTCATCCCCGATGGACAATATATTTTCGGCCGTATGATTCCAAGAATAAACGGACCGGGAATATCGTCACATTCATATATGTTTTGCTCTGTGCGTATGGAAGCCCTGACCCTTCGTTTTAGCAAAATATAAGTGACCGCTGTATAAGCAAGCATCCCCAACACTCCGATGATCCAGACAACGGTGCCAACGTGCAGAAATATCGGAACCAGATTCACACCGTTGTCACTTGTGGAAGTAAATTGCTCCTGAATCACAGGATTTACGACTGCGTCCACAGATTTCAGTCCCGTATCAAGCATCGGTTCCTGTTGCGATGCAATACCCACCGGTACGGGCGTACAGTTTGGAATCAGGCTGAACGCACTCTCCAAAGGAAACGGAACGACCAGCTTAACAGCAACGATCACCCAGAGAAAGCATATTAACCTTTTCGGTGCTTTCTGAAACAAAAGCCGTAATACGATGATTGCAAAAATCAATACACTGACAGTAAGTGCATTGTTTAATATCATTATAAAATATCGTTCCATAGGCTACTCCTCTCTGTATGCATCAATCATTTTCCGGATCTCTGCCACATCCGCAGATGATAGTTTCTTACGGGAGGCAAAGGCTGCTATAAATGCCGGCAGTGAGCCATCAAAGGATTCTTCAATGATCTTTTCACTTTGCGCTGCTCCGAATTCCTCTCTGGTCATTAAAGAAGAAACGATTCCTTTCTCATTTTGAAATATGCCCCTCTCACATAATCGTTTTAACATCGTATATGTGGTAGACTTTTTCCACTCCAGCCGCTGCTCGCAGAGCTTGACAAGCTGGCCGGAGGGAATCGGCTCATGCTCCCAGATAATATCGGCAAATTTGCTCTCGACCGCTCCCAGTTTTAACTCTTCCATTTGTTCATCCCCTTTTGGTCTAATTGGTGTAGACCATTTCTTTAGTATTAATCTACTATGATTAGACCGATTTGTCAACTGTATTTTTTATTCTCTCAATAAAATTTCATAAAAAAGGGCAAAATCTGCGTTGTTCCCTTGATCTCTGCTACGTTACGAGCGTTTTCCTATACACAAAAAAGACAAAGACCGGAATTGTCCCAAAGTCTTTGTCTTTTGGTATCAAATAATTTCTTATACGGCTTCCTTCAGCTCAATTATTCATATCCTCAACTAAGCTTGCAGCTTTTACTGTCATTTCTACCCATCCCGGCACAAAACCACTCCGTAATGCATTTTTAACAGATTTAAGATTCGACCAGGCACAACAATAAAATGGTACCTTTCCTCTATCCATTATCTCTATTGCCAAATTACTTGTTAAGGAAGAAGCAATCCCCTGTCTGCGATACTCTGGCAAAACATCAACTCCAATCTGCCACATATCATCACAATCTGCAGAACAGGCTGCAAGTCCGATGAGTTTTCCGTTATCATAAGCGCCAATCCCAAGGACATCCAGCTGCTTTCTGCCTTCACAGAGCGCATTGCTCCAGGTTGGAAGATACAAATCAGAAAAATCCTTTTGTTCCAGCACCTTAAGCTGATAATTACATTCTCTTCGTTTCAAAACATTAATATCCGGCAAAAAATACTCTGCCATAAAGCAAATACGGTATCCATTTTCCTTCATCCGTTCATCGAACCAATGCATATTAGGAGTTTCAAAACAATGATAAAATTCATATTTGCTTAGATACCTTTCAACAATTTCTCTATATTCATCTTTTACAGACGCAACGATATTATTTCCATACGAAATAAAATTGCAGGCTATAGGTTCTTCATAGTATTTTTTGGCCGATGGCCCAATTTCAGACTTTACAATCACATTTGTGTCCATAAGAAAATCCGAAACTTTAGCATTAATATCGTATGCAGATTGTTGCATTGCAATATCAAGTATCTCTTTATTTGTCATATTTTAATCACCTCATTTCAATCATTAGGTACATACTAATAAGAATGACCACCACTTAGAAATGTTACAGAGTTATTTGGCATCTGCGTCAGGGCCAAAAACGTATTTATACTTTATCGTAATTGTGTTCCATGGCACATATAATACCATATTTTCAACCGTATATCACTAGCAGAATATACTAAAAATTAATTCCAACAAAAAAGACTGTCTTGCGACAGCCTTTTTTACTAATTCCAAACCTCTTCTGCAATTTCTTTTACCAGTTTAAGCTTTGCCCACTGCTCTTCCTCTGTAAGTTTATTTCCGATTTCGCATGAGGCAAAACCACACTGTGGGCTAAGATATAACCGATCCTGCGGAATATATTTCGCAGCCTGTTTGATTCTTTCCACGATCTCTTTTTTGTTTTCAAGATCAGGTTTCTTTGTGGTGATGAGTCCCAAAACTACTTTTTTGTCACCAGATATTTTTGCAAGCGGCTCAAATCCTCCGGATCTCTCATCATCAAATTCAAGATAATAGGCATTGACATTTTCTTCTCCAAACAACAGATCAGCCACACCGTCATATGCACCCGAGCTGAAAAATGTTGAGTGATAATTTCCACGGCACACATGTGTATTAATAATCAGATTCTGAGGTGCCTGTGCAACCACATCATTATTCAGTTTTAAGATCAGTCTTTTGTATGCCTCTAACTCTTCTCCATTTCTGCCTGTAAGCTCAACCGCCAACTCCGGATTTACCATGCCGCCCCACACGCAGTCATCAAACTGCAGGTTGCGGCAGCCGGCTCCATAAAGCTCATGGATAAATTCACCATAAGCCTTAATAACATCTTCAGCAAAGGCTTCCTCTGTTCCATATATTTTCAAGGTATCTTCTAAAAGCTGTGTTCCGGTAAAATAAGCATAAAACTGTCCCGGAGATGGTATTGTCTGTTTTGCAACGGTATTTTCATCTTCCAGTGCCTTCACGAATTTGAAATGCTCAACAAACGGATGATCCTTTACAGAAATTTTTCCAACCATATATGTATCATCAATCATGGCGGCTTCTGCATCAAATGTGGTATTTCCATCTACTGTTTTTTTATGTTCAATCCCCTGAAATCCCCACATGAAATCCAGATGCCAGGTTGCTCTTCTGAACTCTCCGTCTGTGATCACATGATATCCAAGCTCTTTAATTTTATTGACAAGCTGTACAATGCACTCATCTTCTACGCTTTTTAACTGTTCTGCATTGATCGTTCCGGTCTCATAATCCGCTCTCGCTTTCTTTAACTTTTCAGGCCGCAAAAAGCTCCCGACATAATCATATCGGAAAGGTGTTTTTAAATCGCTCATTTTGTTCTCCTTTCATCTCGCAACATATATAAAACTATTGTATCCACCGTAGTAATATTTGTATAATACATAAAAACGAGAGTTGTCCATAGCTTTTTTCTATGGTCAGCTCTCGTTTTTGTCTTTAACTTAATCCAATTCTGAATCACTACGAACATAAAATGTAGCTCTTCCCGATCCTTTTTTTAAAAGAACACCTTCTTCTACTAATTGTTTTAAAGCCAGTTCTACTGATTTTGTTCCTATGGATGGACACAATTCAGTAATATCACTCTTGCTTAACTTTCCAACTTTGCTATATATTGCGCGTCTGACAATTTCCTTTGCCGGTAGCTTTTCACTTACAAGCTCGATTCTTTCCTCAAAATCTCTATATGCTGCAAGAATGATTCTTAGCATATATTTTACAAACGGAGTTACATTTTCTTTATTGTCATGCCAGCCATCCTGACATTCTTCCAGTACCATATAATATAAATCTTTGTTCTTTGCAATCTTGCTTTCGATAGAAACATATTTTCCAACAACATATCCACTTCTGTATAAAAGTAAGGCTGTGAGTAACCGGCTCATCCTGCCATTTCCATCACTAAATGGATGTATGCAAAGGAAATCATGTATAAATATTGGAATCAGTAAAATTGAGTCCAACTCGTCATTTGCAATCATTCTATTATAGTTTTCACAAATGGCATCAACCGCAGACGGTGTTTCATACGGAGCAAGCGGTGTAAAAAGCACATATTCTTTCCCGGTCTCGTCCGTAGCAGCAATCACATTTTGCGATACTTTGAAATGACCGCCGATACTTTTTTCTGTATATTGATACAAATCCCGATGTAACTGCAGAATATAATTTGTTGTGATTGGAATATACTCATAGTTCTCATGTATCGTATTTAAAACATCCCTGTATCCAAGAATTTCTTCTTCCGCGCGATTTTTCGGAGTGGTCTTTTCCTCACAAAGTTGTTTTAATCTGGTACTTGTAGTTCGTATTCCCTCAATAGCATTTGATGCCTCTGTACTCTGTCGTTTTGCTATTTCAACAAGTTTCTCTAATTCTTCCGGTTTCTGTTTAAGATAAACCTCCTGCCGTCCCTTATATTCATGAATCTGTGCAATAAGCGAGATAATCTCACTGTCCCAGGTTTTCTCTTTTAATGACGAATAATCAAATATTCTCATAATTTATCTCCTAAATAATCTCCTAATTCCCTACTCATCTCCTAAATTATATTAGATTTTAGGAGATAAATCAATGTTAGATAGAAAAGTCCTTCTATTATTAGCATTTCTATTTAGATCAACGTATATTCCCGCACGAGCCCCTTTTTTCAAAAAGCTCAAAATTTTCAAAATATTTTCTCATCCGCATCCGCAAATAATTGATCGCATTTTCTTTTTCCATTGCATGCATTCGTTCCTGTTCCGACAAAATATCATTAACAGCAATGCAGTCGTAGAACAATCCACTCTGCCTGCATTGTATCACATCTTCTCCAAAGCATCCGGCTGCTGCGATCACCGGTTTTCCGTACTTCTTTGCAAGGCCTGCCACACCTGCCGGCGTTTTTCCCATCAGGGTCTGTGCATCCAGTCTGCCTTCTCCGGTAATCACAAGATCAGACTGTGCAATCGCTTCCTCCAACCGGATCTCATCCAATACAATATCAATCCCCGGCCGCAGTACCCCATCGAGAAACATCAGAAATGCGTAGCCCAAACCACCGGCAGCTCCGGCTCCAGGTGTATTCCGGTCACCATTTCGAGAGATCCCCTTTCTGCCATCTGCAGCAATCCGCTCTACCAGATCCGCAAACTGATCCATAGAACGATCCATTTCCTCTACATCCATTGCCGTGGCACCCTTTTGAGGACCATATACCCTACTGCATCCCTGCTCTCCAACTAACGGGTTCTTCACATCACATGCAATCTGAAACCGGCACTGAGAAAGATCCGAAATCACATCTTCAAAGCCAATATCCGTAATCTTTGCCAATTCTTTTGCACCAAAAGAAATGTCCCTTCCATCTCTATCATAAAAATGATATCCCAAAGCCTGCAGCATACCAATTCCGGCATCGTTCGTTGCACTGCCGCCGATCCCAATGATAAATTTACGGCATCCATGATCAATGGCATCCCGGATCAATTCTCCAACGCCATAGGTCGTAGTATATAATGGATTACGCTTATCAGCCGGTACCAGAGGCAGCCCGGCCGCCTGTGCCATTTCGATCACGGCAGTCCTTTCAGAATCTCTTTCATACCATAAATACGATGCCACCACAGCTTCTCCGAGAGGTCCTGTTACCGTGCATGTCCGCTCCGTCACTGTCTGGTGATACGTCAAAGCTTCAAGAGTCCCCTCGCCGCCATCTGCCACCGGATATACCTCTATATTCCAATCCGGATGAATGTCCTGTATTCCGTTTTTAATTGCATTTCCGGCCTCTGACGAGGTCATGCTCCCCTTAAAGGAATCAACTGCAGCAATGATTGTTTTCATAAAGTCTCCTTATATCAAAATGAACTTATTATACATTCCTGTCCCATAATATTTAAATACCGGAATCAAGTATTTCTTTTGCACGATGTAAAATTGGTGATAGTTTCAACGTAGACAAATGAAAATAATTTTTCTCATCTTCGGTTAGATTTTTAGTACCAAAGGAATCAACTCTGCACAGAAAATAATTATTTATATTATGCCTATGAATCAGATTATAATAATCGCTTACAACTCCAATCCTGCAGATTACTTCTACATTTGCCCCCAATTCTTCTTTGAGTTCTCTTCACTATTTCTTTATATTATATTTAATTTGCACAAAAACCTCAATACAAAAATACAGCACAGAAGACTATATCGCTGTCTGTGCTGCATTACACAACTTTATTATTGATTCTCTACTACAATTTTGCCACCTTAATCTCACGTATCATATCACGTAAATGATCTGCCTCACCGTTCATTTCCTGGCTTGCTGCGGCACACTCCTCAGACGTTGCTGAATTATTTTGTACTACATCATTGATCTGTTCGATTCCCTGATTGATCTGCTGGATTTCTACCGTCTGATCTGCAAATGTCTCTGCAATACCGGCTACCTCCTGGGTAATTATCTTTGAATTGTCCGCAATTTCTTCCAATTGACGGGCTGTCTCTTCCGCAAGCAGCACTCCCTTACCGACTGCATCCACAGAGGTTTTGATCAAAACGGCCGATTCTTTTACTGCCTGTGCACTCTGGTCGGCCAACTGGTTCACCTGATTTGCTACAACGGCAAATCCTTTTCCTGCTTCCCCGGCTCTTGCTGCCTCAATGGAAGCATTTAATGCAAGCAGATTGGTCTGGGATGCGATATCGTTGATTGTTTCAATGATTTTATCTATCTGCATTGATGCGTCTTTGATTTCAAGCATTGAATTTACCATCTCATGCATCTTGGCATTATTTTCTAAAATATTATCACCAAGTGTCACCACTTTTGCACTGATGTTATTTGCGGTTTCTGAATTCTGTTTTACCTGTTCGGAAACATCTTCCACGGTTGCAGTCAATTCTTCTACTGCCGCTGCCTGATTTGTTGTTCCATCCGCCAGCTCAGTTGCACCTGATGACACCTGCTCTGCACCGCTGGATACCTGATCCGAAACCCGCTGTATTCCCTTTATCATATCCGCCATACTTTTCTCAAAGGCCATAAAGGAATTCAAAATACCAATAAAATCGCCCTTCCATTCCACTTCAGGCTGAACATCAAAATTGCCCTCTGAAAACAGTTTCATGGCACGGTCTATATCATCCACATAAGACCCAAGGATCCGGATGGATTTACGCATACTGTGTGCCAGACATCCAATTTCATCTTCCGAACGGTAATCCAATGTGCTATGTAAGTTTCCTTCTGTTAATTCCTTTGCAACATCCTCAATGGCATGTAATGGCTCCAAAATGCTGAAAAGAACTTTTTTACTTGTTTTTCTTGAATATATCCAAGCCATACTCAAAAAGAAGATAATACAGATAATTCCTGCAATCGCACAGATTATAGTCTTTCTAACTGCCTTATCACTGGCAACATCCGTAATATCATCTAATTTTAAGGCAATGGACACCAGTTTATTTAATGCAGGTGTACATTTCGTTAAAATATCATCTACACCTTTTTGATTCTGTCCCAATCGGATTTCTTTTAAAATAGATGTACTGATATCCTCCCAATCGGATAAGGCGGTAGCATATTCTTCATAATTTTCATTTGAAACAACACCGTTTTTTTTGATGATTTTCAATTGGGAATCAACGTCTGCAAGTAATTTTGTTATAGTACTCTCATAGCCATCATAAGATGATTGATCATCATTTAATGCCATTTCTCGAATATTTCTTGCAGCAGCATTTACATTGACCCTGCACATTTTGACTGCGATATCCGTGGCATTGATTTTATCGACATAATTAACCAGACTGGCAAATAACATACATATAACCATAATGGAAAGCAATCCCGAGATCATCATCAATATGATTACTTTTTTGTAGCCATAAGCGATTCTTTCTTGTAAATACATATCTTCAATTTTCTTTTTTACATGGTTGGTGTACATAATTCACAGCTTCCTTTCTTGTATTTTGATCATTTATCATTTTTCCCAAGATTATACCATCATTGTTTTTGATTTTCTTGCATATCTGTGTCCATAATGATATAATTGTGTTCATAATAAATCTATATTCATAATGATAAGGAGTATTTCCATGCAGCTTACAGATTACGATTATATATGTAACATGATCGGCAGTCTCTCAGGGATTCCCGTGCGTATCTATAAAGAAGATACCGTTGCTTTTTATTATTCCACGGTTAATCTGGTTAAGGATCCTGTTTCCTTATACCAGTCCGATATTTTAGCAATTTCCGATCGTATCGGCTATTTCCTCACAGATCATTTCAGCTACTATGGCATGATCAATACCAATGAATATAAGATCGTGATCGGTCCTACAAGACAGGTTTCTGATTCTACACCGGCACTCCGGGAATTAGCCTCACAATTAGATATACCAAAGGAAGATATGGATGATTTTATAATTGCTATGCACCAAATTGTTCATATACCATTGGAACGTCTTATGCAGATTCTGTGTTTTCTTAATTATGCATTAAACAATGAAAAATGCTTTCTGCAGGATTATTATATTGATGATTCCCTACAGGAGAAATTATATGAAGCAATGACCAGACAGGATGCGGACAGAATCTTTTCGAATAACCTTCCGGAGCAGAATATTTTGCTCCATAACACATATGACCTGGAACGAAATATCATGAAGATGATTCGAAAAGGAGATTCTGTTTCTTTATCTGAATTATTAAAAAAATCATCCGGCTTCAATATTGGCATGATGGCCGACAACCCGCTTCGTCAGTCAAAAAACATCTTTATTGTTATTGCCACGCTTGCTTCACGTTCTGCGATTCAGGGAGGCATGGATCCTGACGACGCTTTTACATTAAGCGATGAATACATTCAGAAATGTGAAATATTAAATGATTTTTACCAGATCAACAATCTGCGTTATCTGATGATGATGGACTTTACAAAACGCGTAAATCAATTACAGGAAGGATCCCAGACTTCGCAGCTTGTTGCTGCTGTGACGAACTATATCAACCATCATATATCAGAGCCGATTACCGTGGAAGCTATGTCAAAAGAATTTTTTATGAGCAGATCTTATCTATCAAAACGTTTTAAGGCAGAAAGCAATATCACTCTCACAGATTTTATACTCAGCAAAAAAACAGAAGAGGCAAAACGCCTCCTCCGTTACACGAACAATTCTTTAACTGCCATCAGTCTTTATCTTGGCTTTTCTTCGCCCGGGCATTTTTCCCGCGTTTTCCGGAAATATGTCTCTATTACGCCTAACGAATATCGCAAAAAGTATATAAACTGAATTGAACCTTGAGATAATGCATATTTTAGAACAATAACTGCAGCCCCATTACAATGATCCACATATAAGCACAAGTCTTTGGAATCATTAAGAGTCCGACCTTTGGTTTTGTTTTGCTGAATAATGTTACCGGAAGATAGCAGCCAAAAGAAATAATAATAGCTGCAACCATCCTGGTCATATGATAATCATAAGTATTTCCCGAAATGATATATAGAATAATTACACCGATACCGGTAACTGCAAAGACAGCATTTCTGATCATCGATAATTTCATATTTCCTTCCTGTGTACACCAGTTATTCTGCGGAAACATGCATATCACAATTCTGACAATCGCTGAGGTCCATATAATAGCTTCGATCATTACCGGTATTTTAATTTCCGGGAATGTAAACTTCCAGACATACATCAAAATAATATAAAATACCGTCATTGTAACAGATGATACCTGCAATCCTATTCCAAGCTGTCTCTTTATTTTATCATTACTTCCGCGTACTGCTCTGATGATTCTTGGCACCAGATGAAATGCATCTCCTCCGCAAAGTGTTAATGTTAAAATTCCATAAAGAATAAATAAAATTTTTCCCTGTGAAAATGAAAAAAATAAAATTGCGGCAACCAGGTCAAAGATCAAATATGCCGCATCAAATATTGCCTCCATCATATCAGGAATCTGTGGTTTATAATTTTTTTCTTTCATGATCAATTCTGCTCCTTATGTTTTCTTAAATATTCTTCTGCATTATTGCAGATTTTATCAAATATCCTGATACACATCTGCTTTTCTTCCACGGTCAGTCCACTAAGAACAGTTTGCGCAAACTGTTTTTGTACATTTGTGCCGGCTTCCACGATCAGCTTCGCCTGATCTAACAAGACAATTTCAATATGCTTTTTATTATTTTCACTTTGAATTTTCTCAACCAGTCCCTTATTTTCCAGTTTTTTCAACGAGGTTGATACATGAGATTTTGTTGACTTTCTGATTTTTACAATTTCAGCAGCGGTATTTTGCTGCGGATTATTGTGCAGAAACATAAGTATATCATATTCCATTTGTGTCAAACCGTACCGGTCACATACTTCACCGGAAAGCAATTCATAATAGCTTGTTATTGTTTTATGTTTATCCCAAAAATACATCTCCGCCTCCTTTATCGTTCGTTTTAGAACGATTATAGAGCAATATATCTTCACTGTCAATGAAATAATTCTTAAATTTGTGAGCCATACTATTGCCATGTATGAAATAATATGGTACCCTGTTTGAACAGTAATCAGAAACAAGAAAAGAGGTAAATCATGATGAAGAAAAAATTAATCACAATTGTACTTGGTGTAATGTTATGTATGAGCATATTGGGAGGCTGTGGACAGACGGAAACAAAGCAGAATGATACTGCAGCCAGCAGCAGTGGGGATCAAAATAAGGGAACTAACGAAGAGAAAGAACTGGTTGGAACCATTGATGAGATAAAGGATTTTATGTTTGTCATTACAGATAACGATGACACACCATATAGTTTTACCTTCGACAAAAAACCAAAAGGATTGGATAATATCAGTAACGGAGATACTGTTATTGTAAAGTATACAGGTACAATTTCAGAGGTAGACCCGTTCGATGGCGAGGTGATATCTGTTGAAAAGAAAAAATAATACCACATTATCCACTAAAATATGTGCTGTCATTCTGCTTTCCTCTATGGTGCTAAGTGCCTGTGCGGACACTCAGACAGCACAGAAACAAAAGATACCTGCTGCAACTTATATGGGCGGAGATAATACTTCTGCTGAGGTCTGCAAAGCATTAGAGGATGCGGGAGCTTCGCATGTAGATATATTTCAGGACTGGGTAGCTGATTTTGCAGATTCCGCTGGGAAAAATGCAAAATTGGAAGACAACTGGTCAGATCCCCAGAAGTTGAAAGCAGATACCGGTAAATGTATGGATGGCTGGGAGCAGAATCATAACTATTCGGATGCCGACTGCAGAATGACTGCATTTCTCCTGTTGGACGGGATGCTGACAGCCAAATCAACAGAAAAAAAGTATACGGGTACTTATTTAATGTTTGATACAGATGCGATAGATACTGTAGACAGATACAAGATCATAAAAAAGAAAAAAGATATGTTTACTACCCTCTATGGTGAAAAAAAAGTAACAGACAACAAGCATCCTGAAACTACATTTTCTGACAGCTGGAAGGATTACGGATTTCATATAGACAGTGATAGAATCTCTCTTCTCAGCATTGTAATATCTGATCCCGATTCAGATGTTGTTTTTGTAGGTCATACCGGAATACTGATCAAGTATAGCGACTATTATTTATTTGTAGAAAAAATTGCCTTTGAACAGCCATATCAGGCAACAAAAGTGCGTACGATAGATGAATTGCTCCATATGTTATCATCGCGTCCGGAATATTTCGGAGACGAGGACGAAGCCGGACCATTTGTTTATAATAACGGGAAATATCTCCAAACATTAAAGAAAAGTGTTTCACAGTGATAAAAAGAGACGGAAGCATACTCTGCCAGTCTTTAATAATATAGCAGTAGAGAGTCACATAACAATCAATGAGTTATGGACTCTCATCATATTTTGTATAAAAATTCCCATATATAATGAAATATCTTTTAAGAAAGCTCATATTGCATGAAATTTCCATTATGTACAAATCCGAAATCTGTATACAATTTAACCCCCATATCAGATGCCGTAATCTGTATCACTCCGCACCCATATTCTCTAGCCTCATTTACAACACGAGATAATAATTCCTTTGCAATACCTTTTCTTCTATATTGTTGTTCTGTAAACATACTGGATAACAATCCTATCTTTCCATTTGGACATCCAAAATAAGGCGGCTTCTCTACAAATGACATTCCACTTCCTCATTTATACGATAAAAATCCATATTTTCTCTTACATAAATAAAAAATCTCAATTTTTATTTGCTGATTACAATTTCTTTATCGGATGTCTGATAACCGTTTTACATCTTTCCGGTGCAACTTTTCTTGGGTCTGATAAATAGATTTCGTGATGGTGACGTTCGCCGGTGAAATCATTCACATATCCATTTTCTTCCAAATATTTATCCATTATTGCTACTGTTTCAGGCTCATTATCAAATGCTCCAATATGCATAATCTGTACACATAAGCCTTCCTCTATACTCAGAAATTCTGCACTGGAACAATCCATCTTTTTCTTTTTTGAAGCGGTATCTACCGCCCAATCAAAATCTTTCTTTGTAATAAAATCAGGCAACCGAATAACTGAAATCCAGTTAAAGGCTGACTTATTGGAATAATCTACACCTTCAACATGATCCTGCCACCAAAATCCTTCCAGTGGTGGAACTACATATTCAAAGAAACCTTTTATTTTGTAATCCGTTTTATAACTCATCTTGAGCGTGTAAGCAACAGAATACAAAACACCAATCGCAGTTTTATATTGTCCACCCTCTTCATTAGGGTTTCCTTTACCTCTAACTGCTATATAATTCATCCTTGGCATTGTTACAATCTGTGCCTTATTCTTGGGTAAATAAAACTCTTTATATTCTTTCTTAAAATCAAATGCCATTTTTTGCATCCCCACTTTCTAAAATCTCTTTTTGTTTCTTCTTACTGAAACCTCCAAGTACAAGATGATACGATTTATCCAATAAATCTTTTAGCAGATCGTCTTCGACTTCACCGTTTGGATTTATTGAATTCCAGTGCTGCTTGTTCATGTAATACCCCGGTATGATATCCTCATACTGTTCACGCAAAAAGCTGCCCTCTGATGGCTCTAATTTCAAAGTTATATAATATGGTCTATTACCTTCGCCAAGGCACACTGCTGCAAACATTTTTCCACCTACCGCATAACGGATCCAGTTCCACTGTGGCGGTAGTTTTGTCACGCCGTTTTTCTTCATAAGGAAATCGTCAATCCAACTATATCGCATCTGTATTAATGCAGACCAGATTTTACACTGATCAAGCCGGACTCCACAGTCACCTTCTTGTTCATCATAAGCGAACTCATTTAATTGTGCGCATGGGAAATCCGCACATTCCCCACAATACTCCAACTTTTTCTCTTCACAACAACTCTTTACCGGACAAGCTCCCCAGAAAGGATTATCAATATTAGAACAGCCCTTACATTTTTCAGTCTTTTGCCAGTCACATTTGCTACATAAAATACCACACCTTGATTCCATTCACATTTCTCCTTAATCTTCCGTTGTATTGTCATATTTTTTCTTTATTTGCAGAATACTTTGTCGCAATTCTTCTCTCATTGCTTTGGGTTCCAGTAATTCTGCCTTATCTCGAAAGGTCAACAGCCAGGTAAGCAGATTTTCTTTATTTGTATAATCCGCCTGAAAAAGAAGCGTCCCGTCTTTTTGTTCTCTAAAACAATCCGGTCCAAATTCTTCTACCAGCCGCCATTTGCAATCTGCCTCAAACAAAGCTTTTACTTTAATTCCACCGGGAAATATTCGTTCATCTTTCAAGTCCGGGAGAGGAACCGTTCTCTCCGAAAAACAGTTTTCAGATAAATATACTTTATCCATACGATTCAATTTGAAAAGCCGGTAATCTCCTCTGCTTTTACACCACCCCCACACATACCAGCTTGACCATCGAAAAATCAAATAGTATGGTTCAATGATGCGCTGTGACTCGCCATTTGGAGCATAATAAAAGAATTCTAACTCCTTATGCTGTTCGATTGCCTTTCTTATCATTTCGATCTTCGGTGCAAGAGAATCTTTATACCATGAAGAAAGATCAATCAACACCGATTGATTTCCCACTAAAAGATCCGAGGATCCTATGGACAGCTTTTCCATCAACTGTCCATACCTGTTCGTCCCATTTACACTATCCAGACTCCGCAAACCGGCAAGAATATCCTGCATTTCATCCCGGGTCAACATTGTTTTGTCAATTTTATAGCCGTCTATAATTGAAATTCCGCCGTCTTTTCCTTGTCTTGTTACGATTGGTATACCCGCTTTACATAAATCTTCAATATCTCTGTTGATTGTCCTTCTGGACACTTCGAATATTTCCGACAAATATGGAGCTGTAACTGTTTCTGTCTGTAATAATATGGATAAAATTCCTAATTGCCTGTCTATCTTCATAAACTCTCCTTTATATATTTCATTTTAACATAGGAAACACGACAACAGTATGTCATGTTTCCATTATACTATATTCTTTGATAGACAATCCAGGCTCATAATGTATAGTTATAGTATGTCACCTATATGCAATCATTTTCTTTTTCATCACATTATGCTCAAACGCAACCCAGGCTATCTCCGCAAATATCACTATCAACAGAATAATCGTCTGAAATACAATGCTATCCAGCTTTTCAATAAAATATGTAAAAACTGACAAGCGTAATAAAAAGTGCACAACCCAAAATAATAAAATTTCTACCATGTCTATGGTTACATTCAATAACACTCTAATCTTTTTCAGAATTACTTCATTATTCCACCGTGAAAAAAGCATTCATATACCTTTACATTATTACAGAAAATTTCTTCATAACCTTGAAACCATGTAAAATCTCCAACCACATTACACTTGTAAATATACTGCCCGGATTGATAATGCTCTGGTCCTCTAAATGGCATTTTTTTATCGGCTTTGCGTAGAGCTTCCTTTAAGAAATCACCACTAAAATTCTGATTCAAAACGCGTCCTATGTAATTCATTGCATACTGTGATTTTCCTTCATACCATATGGCTTCTTCACCGGCAAACTGTTCCCCACCAACATAGGTATCATGATATGTATACGGACCATTGCTGTATGTAAAATCATGAGAATCTAATCTCGTGGAATCTGCCTCATTCATATAAGCAGCATATGTATTAACATTTGCTTCTAAACGAAATTGAATAAGCTGATCGATGTCTGTCTCATTATCATCTAAACAATTCGCAATACACTCCTGATCTTTTACTAAGTAATCAATGGTAACATTGAATAACTTGCTAATTTGAATAAGATTACTAATATCAGGATATGCTTGTCCAGACTCCCACTTCGCTACAGCCTGTCTGGATACATCTAATTTTCCCGCCAACGCTTCCTGAGTAAATCCCTGACTCTTACGAATTAATTGAAGTTTTTGTGAAAAAATCATTTCTTATCACCTCCACAATCATCGTACTACAAGTTAAGCATTTATGACATAAAACTCTAATTGCTATTTTGCTACTATTATTATACATATCCATAAAAATCACGGCTATATTCAAATATTGTTTCATCGTTGTTTTAGTCAATCAAACCGGGTAATTGTCATTCCAGTTCAGTACGAAGGGTAAATCCATTTGGAAGATTGTAAATCTCTTTTTTCAGAAATAGCGGATAAAAATATTCATCTTTCAATCTGTCAAACTCCAACCATTCAAATGTATGTGTATGCTTACCTTCTGTTAGCGTAAAGGTGTTTCCCCTTTCCAATAAATTTGTATTTGAAATATCCATCAAAAAGTAAATACACAATTCGTGATAACAGATACCATCTACATCTTCGGTAAAAAATGCCTGATTGAGCCACAATGGACGGTTAATTTTCAATGTCACGTCAAGTTCTTCCCGAACTTCCCGTACCACCGCCTGTTCAGCCGTTTCCCCCATCGTAACCCTTCCACCTGGAAGGTAAAAGTACGGTGAACATTCATCGTGCATCGCTAGAATTTTATTTTCCGAAATAATCATTGCACATACTCTGTAATTAAATTTTTGATTTTCACATTTATACGAAATATCCATTGCACTACCCTCGCAAATCCTGATTGAGATTTCACCTGTTTTAAGAAATTTAATAACTGTTATATTTTGTTATTAAATTCTCCGCAAACCATTGAAAACACTGGATTTGTCGCAGGTGAGCTTTCCCTTATTGTTTCCCTTGTGTTATATCGTCCCACCAGTGTTTACGAACTCTGATAAG
>CAKRHP010000016.1 GCA_934339135.1 uncultured Lachnospiraceae bacterium
GTTTCGTCACTTAAAACTTTATACAAAGGAACTGCCCTTTTCAATATTTAATTTTCCGAAAACTTAATTACGCTAACGATCCATCGTCCCTTATCCACTGAGACAAAAGTCCCCAGAAATGCGGAATATGTATCCTCCACCTCATCCGTATCTGAAAGGTTTGTGGGACGTCCGTCATAACTTCTGCCGGTAAGTTTTGAACGTTTCTCCGAACCAGGAAGACCAACATAACACTTACCGTTTTTCATGAAAATCATTTCGCCTCCCGGATAGCTGACCGTATAGCAAAATCCTTTCATGGTCAAAATATTTGCCGCAAAAAACAAAACTACAATTCCAAAAATTCCTAATAATATCCACTTCTTTTTTGATTTCTTCATTTTTCCTCCATTTCACACAAACTCATCCTCTAAATACAATGTACCTGATTTGTCAAAAATACGCACTTTTTTTACCTTCAATACTTTTTGATTTCTCATATACAAATCGTCTGAATTGTAAAAAAAGGTTTCCACATACGACTTATTTGCCTTGTCGAAGGCAATTCCTAAATGATCATACCCTCTATTCTTGGATTCATATAAAATATATTTTGACTTTAAAGATGAACCTATCAACTTGGAATTAAAATCTACTATTGCATCTGTATAAGTTACAGTTAATAAGTTATCTCTTGAAAAATTATCATATCTGTCCTTTATTTTAGAAAAATGAAAACTTGCTCTTACTGTGGCGTCCGTCAAAAATCGTCCCTTCTTTACCCTGGACATAATAAATCCCGCACTAACTGTAGATTTATTCGGATTATTAAAATCTGCAATAATTGGAATATCTATAAGCTTATGTAATCCTATTAGATGTGGAAAATTTTTCTTTTTTAGTGTATATGCTAACACACTTCCATCTTCAAGTTCGTATTGAAACGAATAACCAACCACTGTTAAATATTCATTATATTTATCATACAGTGCATTTGTACTCAATGCAGTATCCTCCTCCATACACCAACATTTCCATTGTATAACAAAATGGACACACCCTCTTCAAATCTGTATAAAATAATAAATGCCCTTGGAAAAACCAAGAGCATTTTGTTACCAAAATACGGTTCTCTTTTTTTCGGCTAGCCTATTCGGTGTAAGTGAACCGAAACTTACGATAGAACCTCCATTTATGCTTCCGAAACAACATAAACTTCATAGGTTAATTTTAGTATATGCTAAACACATGAAAAATACAACCCTTTTTTCAATTTCTTTGGTTCACAATACTTTTTAATTTAACTTCCGTCATTCTGCAATATATGCATATTCCAACAATAGCAAATAAAACCACTCCGCATATTATAAAAATCCATTTTAGGGACGTATCCCTCCGATAATTCATCCCAACTACTTCCTGCGGGTGATCCTGTAAATATTTCTCATCAAAAATCAGATTCATTTCTTTCATAAAATCAGAAATTTTATAAACCTCCCCATTGGTGATCTGCTGCCTCTGATCTATTGACTTCATTTTTTCCGGAAATTCAGCATATGGAATAACAAACTCCCCGTCTTTTGTTTTTATATCAATAAGAACCAGACTGTACATTTGAGAATAATAATACTCTGCTTTCGCAATATCCTCCGATGTAATCCCGGCTTTTGCAATGATCCGGGCAGCCTCTTTCTTTGGTGCCGGTATCTGTTCCTGCTCTTCCCCGGAGGACTCCCCCAGCCGGACATAGCGGTCTCCCTGAAGAGCAAACGTCATAATCCCGGTTTCCCCATTATCCCGTTGATACGGCACCTTCCATTGAACCTTGCCGGACACATGGTCCGCCAGATCTCCGCCCTCCAGATACTCTGTCAGCCAGAAATTCTTCAATAATTTCACCCTATATGCTTCCTGTAAAGAAACGCTGTTTTTCTTTCCGGCTGCCTGCTCCTTTACCGCTTCCTGCAGCCCGGCTCTCTCGGAAGCCTCGTTCTTTACTGTCAGCTTTCCTTCCAGCTTTTGAAGTTCACTCACAGTTTCTTCTCCGACAGGCTCATCCACCGTTCCTTCCGCTTTGACACTGTTATTCGCCATCACATGTATACTGACAGCACACATCATGATCACTATAAACAAAGCAACAAAATTTCTCCACTTACATATAAATAAACAATCTCTCCTCATCTCCTCGCCCCCTACTTATATAGACACCGTTATTCTTCAAATGTTGCAAAAAACAGAATTATTTTACAATGCCACCACCCTGCACTTCACACATTCCCGATATTGGGCTACCATCTTCGCCGGTACATGCAGCGTTACCTTCTTTGCTGAAAAATTTGTACGATGAAGGGACTTTTTATGAAGCTTATTACTGTATATGTAGATATCAATTTTCTGATTTTTCTGTAACGCTTCCGTCTCCAGACCGACCACTGTATAATAACTGCTCTTTATATCCATACTCTTTCCCCAAACAATCTTTTCTCTGGAAGTGATACGGATTTCTTTGAGCTTCCTGTCCCCATTAAAACATCCCTCCGGGATCGTATTAATGCCTTTTCCCAAAACAATTTTCTGAGCTTTATTATATGCCAGTGCTGCATTGCTCATGGTCTTTATATTTTCCAGATGAATTGTTTTGGCTTTACTGTTTTTGAACGCACTGTCAAATATCTTTTCTACATTATCTCCCCTAAGAGTAATTGTTCCGCCCTTTTTTCCGGCATCCACCAGGCATTTTTGATAAATGGTCATTCCGTTTGTCAACGTATGCTCCTTCCACCATGGCATGGTGCGAAGCCCATCTACATTATTTAGATTGGAAAATTTGTCAAAGGTGATTGTTTTTAGATTCTTGCAGCCCTTAAATGCATCTTCCATAATAGCCGTTACACTTTGAGGAATATTCAAAGAAGTAATGGTTTTACAATCTGCTAAATCCTCATTACTAAGCCATCTTACGCTCGACGGCATTTCATAATGCTCCAAGCCGGTACATCCCTTTATGGAATCAGGCGAATCACGAAGCAGACCAGAACGAAGCCAGTCGTTGCGATAACTGTATTTTGCCCGTATGCAGAGGCTCTTAAGTTCATAATGCCCCGCAAAACTATAGCTGTTTATCACAGGAACGCCCTCGATCTCCTCCGGCACAACAACGTCTGTATACTTTGCATTTCCTGCTGCATCAAACTCCTGTTCAAACGCAATCAGTTCATATAAAGGATCGTTGTATTCAAATCCCTGCTTCTGCGGTCGATCCCAAATTTCTACAGCCGTCAGCTTTGTATAACAAAGCCCATCTTTTCTGTAATTAATATACCGCTGCTCATCCGGTGCCATTGTCCAAAACGGTCCCGGTGTTTTGATTGCCGCATCAGCTCTTTTTACATCAGAAACTGCTGACAAATTCCGGTTTTTCTGACCATTTCCCATCACAGCTGCACCACCAATGATCAGAAATGCTGCTCCAAGAAATATTTTATTAATATGCTTCACAGGCATTCCCCCTTTTACTTCCGGGATTTCAGATTCTCCTTTTGTCTTTATCCCACACGCTTTTCGATTGTATCACTTGTCTTTCGAAATCAGCTGTTTTCCAAACGTCAGCTCATCCGGTACAGACTTTCCCTCCTTATACTGAAAGAACCACTCCAATCCCTCCAATAACTGAAACTGCTCCTGCTTCTCCAGCTTTTTCCCGTCGGAAAATTGACGGGAAGCCGTCTTGGAATACTGCTTCTTATCGTCCTCCGAAGTCTTTTCATAATATGTATGAATCACCCCGGCACAGTCCTCTCTCCGCATAAGCTCCGCAATGAAATTATAACGACAATAATAGTAACTCAACATCTGAGCATAATTGTCAAATGCAGACTGCGACCAAAACCCATGGGCTTTCCGGATAAACTGATACAACTCCCCGGTGCTCATGTCCTCCAACAATTCCTGTGGAAACTGCTGTGACGCCATCAATTCATCATCGGATGGCCTCCACTGAATCTCATATCCCTTCGGATAACACCAATTTCCGTCAGAATCCTTCCAATCCGAAATATCATCCCTTCGTACCTTGTCATATTTCTTTGTGAAATAATTCTGATAATAATCTCTCTCCTCGTCCGGAATCAATGTCTTTCCAAGCAGATCTGCAATTTCATTTTCCTCCCACGAAATTTTCTGTTGCAGCCTGCTGACATTACTGCTCCATTTTTCCTGATATTCTTTCTTACATCCCTTCGGAACAACAATCGTATCTTTCTGCTCAAACAGGCAGACTCCCGATACCAGATGTAATGGTGTTCTGCCCTCAAAGACATACGTTGTACCGGTATGTCCGGCAGGATTGTTCCGGACATTATTACCGCTTTTCGTGTGCATAAATGTCACACTTTTGGGAATCACCATTTTCCGAAAAGTCGTTGTGTCACCAATATACCACGGACAAAAAATTCTTTTGACGGTATCCGGTATATTGATCACGCCATTGTCAATATATGCAGCCACCAGCTCGCCCGATGTTTTATCATAGATCGAACCGTTTTTCTCTGCATATTTCGGATTATCCTTTGCAATCCGCACATTGGCTTTCGTAAAGTTATGATCCTCATATTCACCTGCCGCTTCAATCTCCGTTACACTCGCCGGGATCTGCATTTCCTTTGTTCCATAATAATTTCCCTTTTTGGAGATCGTTTCTACGCTGTCCGGAATCTTGGACTCTTCTCTTTCCTCCAAAAGTCCGTATACGGTTTTTCCATCTTTGGAACACAAAAATCCATCTACAATCTTATAGCTTTTATTTTCTCCGGAAAAGGAAACTTCCTTCCATTTCACTCCGGTTAAACCCGTATCCTCCAGCTTTGTTTTAAGACCTGCCGGCAAGCGAAGCACCTTTCCGTTCTGTACATACGCAAACAGTCCCAGGTCAATCCACTGAACCGTATCCGGAATATCTATCTCCTCAATCTGCGCCACCCGGTCATACACATCTTCAGGCTCGATTATGATATTCTCCACGGTGGAATCCTCGGAACATTTTTCTCCGAATATATTGCTCCGGTTTTCCGCTTCCCACATGGCATCTGCGTTTTCTTCCTGCTTAAAAGTGCCGTTTCCGTTTCCCAGCCGGACCACCTTTTTCCCTGCCAGCTTTGAAGGAATTTTTAACACGGAAATATCCCCGGCAGACGGTGTAATCTTTGTAATCCACACTCCCTCTGCACCGGTTCTGTATGTGTATTCAAAGCTCCCCTCTTTCCGGCTTTCTTCCTTTGCTGCATATGCCTTATAAGGATTGTCTGCGCACTGTTTTTTCTGAAAATAACTCACGCCGTTATAAGCACATATCACTGCTGCCACTGCGATACAAATTGCGGTGATTCTTTTTCCTGTTTTTCTCTTCATTTCGACCTCCGATAATATTACGCAATACATCAGTTTCTATATTAATAATATAATCTATTTATACGGTCGTTTCAATGAATTATTTTAATACTATTGCCGCAGTCCGAAAACGCTCCCTCCTCGACCTTCTTCGTAACTGCCGGCAGCTTTACCTCTGCCCCTAACGTTCCGTGATTATATACCTCATATATCGTGCTCATCAGGACATACGGGGAACCCTGTATCTTTTCCCAATCTTCTTTCCGATATTCCTTCCAGCGAACGCCCAGCTCCTGAAGTCTTTTTTGCAGCTTCGTCTGCTTTGGGCAATATACCGTCAGATCATCGGAGCAATTTCGAAATGCCTTTTCATCAATCGAAAGGGGAATTTCATCATCCCAGTTTTCTATTACAAGATTCTTCAACTCATAGCAATTTCGGAATGCCCCTCCGGCAATTTCAAAATCAGGAGCTGCATTTCTTTTCAACTGATTAAAATCAAGTTTTAATGTTTCCCACGTTTCCCCTCCGTAAGTGCCTGTGATCCGCTGCACATCCTTCCGCCGGTCAACGATCAATGCTCCGGTTTCTTCTGTTTTTGTGACATTTTTCCCTTTGATCAGATATAGTTTATCTTTATATTTCTTAACCGAAAATCTGCGCCGCTCCAAAACAACACCATATTTTTGTACGGTCACATAAATAGAATATGTATCATTGCTATCCCACCATTTTTCGCTGTCACTTCCCCACCGGAAGGATGCATTAATTCCACAAGTCTCGTTTTCTGATATATGATAGTCACTTCCCCACGAGAAGGACGCATTCCCTTTGCTGAATGCATAGAAACGAAGCGGCATTATTTTTTCTCCCGCCTGCATTCTCTTCTGACATTTTGTCACGTTGAGCACCTTCCCCCTGGTGGCCGTGACCAAAATTGTCTTTCCCTTTGCAGACGATACCTGAAAGGTCGGAAAATATCCTCCATAGTGCACCTTTTTCATATCGTACACTTCCTGAATATCAATTTTAATATGCCCCTTTTCCAAACCGGTCCAATACATAACGCTCCCAGCAATGCCGCTTCTCATAATGATCCATAACAAGATCATTCCTGCCAAAATCCGTGCGGTCAAAGCACACCGTTCTTTTCCTGATAATTTTTTCATTCACATATCCTGCCTTCCTGTCACTTCTGTAAACATCGGTTATGGATATGTGTCTTTTGTTTTCAAAATGTTGCATGTGATGTTGAATTTTTTATAAAACCGGCACACAAGCTGTCTTTTCATTTAAAAGTTAGGGGAAAATGCCCCTAACTTTTAAATGTGCAATTGATTTTCCAGATTATAGTTGGTATAATGATTTAAAAGTCAGGGAATAATACCCCTAAATTTTAAATGAAAGGCGGTTAAATCATGAAAGAGATAAAAAGAGACACTTATTTACAAAGGTTGATCGACAAAAAAGAGAACGGTCTCATCAAGGTGATAACCGGTATCAGAAGATGTGGCAAAAGCTATTTGCTATTCTATCTCTATCATGATTATCTAATTTCACAGGGAATTAATGAAGATCAGATTCTTCAAATTCCTCTTGATGATGATATGTTTACACAATACCGTGATCCGGCAGAGCTGTCAAAATATATCCGTTCAAAAATTGTTGATCATAAGATGAACTATATTTTCATTGATGAGGTTCAGTATGCCATCTCAAATAAAGAATTGAAAAATCTGGATGAAGTCAAATTGTATAATGTGCTCAATGGTCTTTTAAGGCTTCGGAATGTTGATATTTATGTAACCGGTAGTAACTCAAAGCTTCTCACAAAAGACGTGCTGACCGCATTTCGAGGACGAGGGGATGAAGTAAGAGTATATCCACTTTCCTTTAAAGAGTATTACAACTTTGTTGGCGGTGACAAATCTGAAGCTTATGAAGAATATGCAATGTATGGAGGAATGCCACTTACTTTATCAAAGAAAAATGATATGGAAAAAATGCAATATCTTCAAAGCCTGTTTGATGAGGTTTATTTTAAGGATATAAGCGAGAGATACGACATTGAACTACAGGATGTGCTTGAGGAATTGACGTACGATTTATGTTCTTCCATCGGTTCATTGACAAATTCTTCTAAAATTGCAAAAACGCTTCAATCGGTAAAGCAAATTAAGGTTTCATCAAATACTATCTCAAAATATTTAGACTATCTTGTAGAGTCATTTCTTTTTCAAGTGGCCAAAAGATATGATGTTAAGGGCAAAAAATATTTTGAATATCCATCCAAATATTATTGTACCGATATCGGATTGCGAAACGCCAAATTAAATTTCCGCCAGCAGGAAGAAACACATATAATGGAAAACATTATGTACAACGAACTGTTATGCCGTGGGTATTTCGTTGATGTAGGTGTTGTAGAATTAGTCAACACAAAAAATGGCAAGAAATCAAAAACACAGGTTGAAATCGATTTTGTTGTGAACGCCGGTTCAAAAAAATATTATATTCAGTCTGCACTTAATCTTTCAGATGAAGAAAAAATGAATACGGAACTCAGACCTTTAAAGAATACAAACGATTTCTTTAAGAAAATAATTGTTTCAAAAACGTCCATGAAACCTTGGACGGATGAAGAAGGAATTCTCCACCTGGGACTATATGAATTTTTGCTAAATAAGCATTCGATCGATCTATAAAAAAGGGCAAAACCAGCGTTTTGCCCCTGCTCCCTCTACGCTACGAGCATTTTCCTATACACTAAAAAACACCAGGCTGTCACTTTAACGATTAAAAAATCGTGAAGTGGCAGCCTCCTTTTTACTCCACGATCCGTCCATCCTCGATCCGGATCACTTTGTCGCACTGCTCTGCCACAGCAGGATCATGCGTCACGATAACGATCGTTCTTCCCTGCTCATTAAGATCACGGAATACCTTCATGATCTCCTCCGTCGTGGCAGAATCCAACGCTCCCGTCGGCTCATCTGCCAGTATGATAGACGGATCATTTGCAATGGCACGGGCGATCGCCACACGCTGCTTCTGTCCACCCGACAGGTTATTGACCGGTTTTCCGGCAAATTCTTTCATGCCCACCATATCAAGCATCTTTAACGCTTTTTCCCTGCGCTCTTTCTTGCGGAGCCGCTGCTTTCCTCCCGCGAAATCTAACGGGATCAGTACATTATCCAGTGCCGTAAACCCATCCACCAGTGCAAAGTCCTGCATTACCATACCGATCTTTTCATTACGCACCTGCGCCATCTGCTTTTCGGAGATCTTGCCAACCTCTTCTCCGTCAATGGTATATTCTCCGGAATCATATCCGTCAATGCAGGCAAGAATATGAAGCAGCGTAGACTTTCCGGCTCCGGAGGTTCCGATCACCGCTGTCATCTCCCCGTCCTGAATCTCCATGGAGATCCCATGAAGTGCCTCATAGGCATTGCTTTTTCCCTTATTATATGTTTTTACGATATTTTTCAAACAGATCATATTTCTCCCCCTTTCAAGCTTTGAAGCTCATGGTTCAAAACCGTCATATGAAACCTTCCCACTACTCCTGCAAAATCTCCTTTGCCGATCTTCCCTTCACCAGGGAGAGACACATTAACGCCGAAGATACCAGAAGCAGAACCGTAATGATCAGACAGCCTGCAATCTGCACGCCGCCAAGCTGCACTGCCAGTCCGCTCCAGATGCCGAAGTGCCCTGCCACAAGGATCAGCAGAATGCCAAGCACCAGTGCTGTCAGAATAATCAGCGATATATACAGGATATGGATCCGGAAGATCCGCTTCCAGGTCAGTCCCTGCACATAATAAATCGAATATTTCTTCATGTTTTTCTGATACATCAGTGTGGAAAGTGTCACAAAGGAAATAACCGTAAAAAGGATCATTCCCACACCGGCGGGGATCAGATCGGAAATATCTGCCATAATATTCTGCCAGGTATTCTTTTTGATGTAATCAAGATCATGCAGGAACCGAAAATCAGAGATCTGAGCCACCCGGTTCTTATTGTATGCGTACAGCTTATCTGAACATTCTTTATCCATGGTGATCAGTGCCAGACCTGACAAGCTTGTAAAAAAGATTTCCTTGTCTGTATTTAATACATCATTGTTGTTTTCCGATAAATTTTCTTCTGCTTCCTGATCCACATACTGCTCCTGCACCCGGTCCAGATTCTTTTTGGAAACAAAAAAGGTTATTGGCGAAAAGATACTTTCCCCTGTAATATAATCCAGCTCTTCCACATCCTCCGACTGCTTAACCATATTGCTGAAAAGAATATGATAGTCTACGGAGCCCTCTTGATTGGACTTAAAAATAATATCTGCATTCCGGTCGATCACACCGATAATCTTTACCGGGATCTTTGTCTTAAGCTCCGTTTCCGAGTTGGTATCCACATATACCACATCTCCTGTTTTATACCTTTCCCGGTTCTGCAGCACCACTGCCTCCAGATACTTTCCTTCCTGATTTCCTGTCTTAAGCCAGCTACCCGACTGCAGCTTCGGAGTATACCCGCTGATCCAGCCGTCATCATAAGCCCGGACATTGTTACGGAAAGAGCCTTCTTTCCTTGCATCCGCAACCTCCTGTGTCTCTTCGACAAAAGCGTCCACATCATACTGTCCGCAAACCTCTGCATTCTTCAGCATTGCCTTATATGCCTGAGAGTTTTCCACCATTTTTCCTTCGTGTTCTCCCTCTATATAATGACTGCCCGATAAATTACAAATAAATCCTTTCTGCTCTACAAGCTTCTGCACCGGCTGATATTTCTCGTAACGCATCATAAAAATAGACAAAAGTCCTGTCACAATGGCAAATAAAAACACCGCCTGTATCAGGCACAGAACCGACATTACAATGTGCATTCTGCACTCACGCACTGCATATTTCCATGTCATACATTTTCCTCCTTTCGGTACAACAGATCATGAATCATTGCTTTCATTTTCGTTGTACTAGCGGATCATTTTCTTTTTCAATGTCCAATGGATCATCACGAACTGAAGCACAAAGGAGGACACAAAAAAGACCAGAAATAACGTTCCATATACCCGGGCCGGGAAATGGAAATCAAATACATTCCACCTGCCTGCCAGAAACGGCATCAGCAGATAACGGAACAGAATCAGTGTCACCAGATAAGTTCCCGCCGACAAAACCGAACATTCTCCCAGATACAGCCGGATACTCTTACTATGACTCAGACCGCATATCCGGAAAATCTTCAGTGTCCGCTGTCTGGTGGTCACAATGTAATGATATAATGCGCAGAAGTTAAATGCTGCCACCATAGAAACTACTAATACCAGTAACAAAACCGTATTATACATATAATCATTGCCTTCTGTTTCCTGCAGATCATAATTACATTCCGCCCTATCTCCAAAGCATTCCTCTGCCGCCTTGATCAGCAGATTGATCTCCCGCAGGGAAATATTGTCCTTAAACCGCATATCGATCTCATCCAGCAGAACCGCATCTTGTCCAACCGCTGTAATCGGCAGAAATCCTGTCCCGATTCCTCTCTGCAGACCAATGATCTCATATTCGTCTCCGCCGATCATCACAGTTCCGGATTCTGTCATGTTTTTCTTGAGATAATCTCCCTCCGGTTTCTTTTGAAAGCCATACATGATGCACACCTTGTCTCCCTCGGCATACTCCTTGTCTGAGAAATATCTGCCGTACTGGAAAATATTTTCTGTAGTCGTTCCGAACAGATAATTATAAAGGGAATCCGGGCCATAATCACCGCTGTTGACAATCTTCCCATGATCGATCAGAAAGTCTGTGTCAAACCGGTACTCTCCCTCCAGGATCCCGGTGTGGATATTCAGAAGCTTTCCTGCCACCTCCTGATCCACTTCTTTGGCAAACTTCTTGATATCCGCAGCCGTCAGATCCTGAACATCATCATATTTTTCGTACTTTTGATTGTTCAGATCTCCCACCACAGTCAAAGAACCACCTGCATCTGCATTTGCCTCTGCACTGGAAATGTAGGAGCTTTTCAGACGAAACACGATCTCGTTGGTTGCACTCCGGCTCAGCTCCTTCCGCTCTTTATATTCCCGGAACATTCCATAAGACAGATGAATGATCAGCGTTGATGCCATGATCGTAACGATCAGCAGCACAAATATCTTCGTATAATCCTTTGCAAAAGACCTGATATTTTTTAATATGTATTTCATCCGCATACCTCCCATCTAATTTACCTTCCCCGCATTCTTTATGAAACTGCATCAAAGACTGCAAATTAGCTGAGACTGTTTTTCTTTCGTTTCCGTACAAGGAAGATTACAACCGCAATCACAAGGATACAGGCTGCGGCGATCCCCGGATAGATCATCTTAGTGATACCGGCATCTCTACTGTCATCCTCGGATTCTACATAATCATCCTTCAATTCGAGTTTCAAATTTTTCTCTGTTTTCCGGGATACCCCATCCTTCTTAGCCTTTGCAAGATAAGACAATATCTCATCCTTTTTTTCACGATAATCCTTTTGTTTAAATTTCTTCACGGTCTTTTCCAGATTCGATTCATCGCTTCCTGTCATCATATTCCCGCGATCCTTCTGATCTCTCAGCTCATAGACCTTGTCCGGTGTCTCGGCATAGGTTACGAAATCAATCTCGTAAAATATCGCATCCTTCATGGTCTTTTCATCATATTTAAAATACTGATCCATGAGTTTATCATATTCAAAACGGATTTTATGATCGGTCTCGTCAATTTTAAGACTGAAATAACAAAGCTTTTTTCCATTCTGCTGTGCCAGGAAATAATATTCGGTAGGTCCGCCTCCATCCCCCTGATCCCATACCGTATAAATATAAAATGGATTCCGGAGCACAATTTCATCGGAATCCTTGATCTTTTTGGCAATATCCAGAAATTTGTCGTATGGAGACGGTATTTTGTTTGCTCTGGTCACCGCATCCGCGTCCTTATACTTCCGGTCATATTTCAACGCTTTCTTCACACTTTTTTG
Organism: uncultured Lachnospiraceae bacterium; assembly: GCA_934339135.1. Lineage (GTDB taxonomy): Bacteria > Bacillota > Clostridia > Lachnospirales > Lachnospiraceae > Jutongia. Next base: position 12,400 of record CAKRHP010000016.1, read on the forward strand.
AAACAATGCCGGTGCATTATCAATGACCGTGTCCGGAATCTCCTCCCCATATATTCCGTCCTTCTGTACCGTCACAGTATATGCCTTGGCGAAGGTTCCCATACCAACCACACAAGCAAAAATTGTGATAATAGAAAATAAAATTTTTTTCATTCGAACTCCCCCTTTTTTCTAATATCCCCGATCAACTTATTACCAAGTTCATTATACAATAAATTCACAACATTTCAAACTCAATGTTGTGAATTTATTTCATTGGTGTATATTATGTTATTTTTCTCAAAACCGAGAATAATATCTTCTAAATGAATACGATCAAGCAATCTGTCATACTTCCTACATTTTGCCTACGATTCCAACTCCGTATCCATAATACCCATCCGGACGATTCACCCATTTCACCACAACGATCGGTTTATTATTCTCATCCCAGCCATAAAATTCATATCCTATGATCATCTCCACATGGTAGATCCCTTTGTACCGGCCATTGGATGCACCTGTCTCAAACATGAGATCCCCCGCCTTAAACTTAAGCTTCAAAGCATTTTTCTGACTAAATCCACCCTTCAGCAGCTTATGACGTCTTGCCAGATATTCCGCCTCTCCCGCCGCAGTCGGTGCATAGGTGTATATTCCGGTGACATAGAACCATCTGCACGGGGATTCAGAGCCACCATTACGGATGAATAGAGCCACCTTCACGGAAGGTGAGCCATTCATATAGATTTATCCTATAATAAAGTTGGCACACGATACGTGTGACTATTCATATAGGAGGTTCGATAATTATGGTTGATTATCGAGAAATCTTAAGACTTAATAGCCTTAAGTACACGCAGCGTCAAATCGCTGCAAGCGTGCATAGCTCACGCAACACGATCAGCGAGGTCATAAAACTGGCTGCTGAAAATAACTTATGTTGGCCGTTGGATGACAAACTGACCAATGAAAAGGTGTATGCACTGCTTTATCCTAATAAGTTAGAAGCAGTCAATCCCAGAAAGGAGCCTGATTACAGCTACATACACAAAGAATTAGCAAAGCCAGGTGTAAATCTCACCCTGTTATGGACGGAATACTGTTCCGATTGCTATGCATCTAAGCTGACTCCATACATGTATACGCAGTTTTGTGACAAATATCGCAAATGGGCAAGGCTCACATAAGCAACGATGCGTATCACACATAAACCTGGAGATGCTATGCAGGTTGATTGGGCTGGTACAACCATTCCTTATTACGATCGCGTAACTGGCGAAGCTGCTGATTCTTATTTGTTCGCCGCAGTTCTGCCTTGCTGTTGCTATGCATATGTAGAAGCTTGCGACGATATGAAAACAACTAACTGGCTCCTTTGTCATGTACATGCTTATCAATACTTTGGTGGAGTTACCCGGCTTTTAATTCCAGACAATCTCAAAACAGGTGTTTCTAAGAACACAAGGTATGAGACAATTCTCAACAAAAGTTATGCTGAGATGGCTAAATACTATGAAACAGCCATTGTTCCTGCCAGAGTTCGTGCTCCACAAGACAAAAGTCTTGCGGAAGGAACCGTTAAGTTCGCTACCACATGGATTATTGCAGCCCTTCGGAATCGAAAGTTCTTCTCCTTGGAAGAAGTAAAATCAGCGGTAAAAGAAAAGCTCGATGAGCTTAATAAAACTCCTTTTAAGAAAAGGGAGGGCTGCCGCTATTCTGCTTACAAAGAAGAAAAACAATCATTCATGAAGCCGCTCCCTTTAACCCCTTTTGAGCCTGCAGTCTGGTCCACTGCCAAGGTTCCACTTGATTATCTCATAACTGACGGAAAAAACAAATATTCCGTTCCATTTGATTTAATCGGGGAACAGGTAGACATCCGCCTGACTAAGGCTACCGTGGAAGTATTTTTTCATGGTTCTCGTGTTGCGTCACATCCAAGAGCAGCGACAAACCGTCGTGATCCGGTGATTAAGCTAGAGCATATGCCTACAGAACACCGAAAATATCTATCTTATAATGCCGATGACTTTACGGTATGGGCAAGGAGTATAGGCAATAGCACTGCTAAAGTTGTAGAAGCATTTCTTTCCAGTGGCAGCGAGCCTGAACAAGGCTACAAAGCTTGTGCCAGCCTAACTAAACTTGGTGACCGATACGGTCATAATCGTTTGGAGAATGCCTGCTCTAAAGTATGGGAGCTTACCAGCACACCATCCATCCGCATCATTAGTTCCATGCTAAAAAACGGACAGGATAAGGTCAGGGAAACAAGTTTCGATGATACCGCTGTTTCTAAAGGACATGGTATTACGCGAGGTGCTGCTTACTTTGCGAAAGGAGGTGAGCGCTCATGATTAACCAGAGCACGCTTGAACTCCTAAAAGCAATGAAGCTTACAGCAATGGCTAATGAGCTCCAACACCAAATGGAGGATCCTGCCACATATGCTGCACTAGGCTTTGAGGATCGTTTATCGCTTCTTACTGATGCAGAATGGGGCAGACGCCAGGCTAACAAACTGGCCAGGTACATCAAAAATGCTGCTTTTTCTACACCAAGTGCAAGTATCGAAGGCATTGAATACCATGAGGATCGTAAGTTAGATAAAGCTGAACTCCTTCGGTATGCGACCTGCCAATACATCATAGACGGTCATCATATCATTCTGAAAGGTGCTTCTGGCAATGGAAAAACTTATCTTGCATGTGCATTAGGCAATGCGGCATGTCGTAAGTTCTATACGGTGAAGTACATTCGCATGCCGGAACTTCTTGACGAATTAAATGTTGCCAAAGGATGCGGTGACCTCAAGAAAACAATCAAAGCTTATCAGAAAGTAGATCTTCTCATTCTCAATGAATGGCTGATCCGCACGTTGACACCGCAGGAATCCTATGACCTTCTTGAGATTGCAGAGTCAAGATGTAGCAATAAATCCACCATCTTTTGTACTCAGTATGAACCGGTGGAATGGTATTCACGCATCACTCCAACAGAGGCTGCTGGAAGTCCTATTTCAGAAGCAATCATGGATCGAATCATTCATAACTCATATGAAGTATTGATTGATGGTAAAGTATCCATGCGTGAGCGTCACGGATTAAAAGCAATCCTGAAAGGAGGCATCCATGAATAATTATTGTGCATTCAGCAAAGGTCATCATTGTATCAAGTGGCAAGACTATGTGTTAACTCGTCTCGAACTGGAAGAATGCGATGAATTGTGTCATGGCAACTGGGTTGAAATAGAATCTCTCCAGCGTCAAGTAGATTTCCTGAAAAAGCTTCTGGAAGAAAACCATATTGTGTTACCAGACGGTTACTATGACCTATGATTTATTCAGTTGTATTTATAATTAACAGGCAGTTGCCTGATAATTAACATCAAATAGCACTGGCTCAGTCTCCGTGAGGGTGGCTCTCATCCTCCGTGAGACTGGCTCAGTTTGACTGTGCAAGTGGTTCACTTGGAACGGAATATACAATAGGATGAAGCCCCAAATTTCACACCGTATTTGGAATACGAACGCCATACCAGTGAGCTGCAGTCATAATATCCCTTCAACATACGCTTCGGCTGACTGTACTGACCGGTGGATGAAATTCTCTGCCATACAGGTGGAACGCAACCGTAGTTGTTCCGGTGTCGCTGCAGGAAAGGATCAGCTTTCCTCTGTACACTCTGGCAGATACATACATTTTCTTGTTGGAGGAGGAAACCTCATAGGTCAGATCCTCGTTTTCATCCTCATCAAAAAGACCGGTATCTCCTCCTTTTATATCGATTTCAACACTGTACTCTGCACTGTAGCTGTTTTTTACTATATAGATCTCCACAAACTTTTTAGACAGAGATACCACGGACATATCCGGATACACATAAACCGTATATGTCCTCTCCAGCATGGTCTCCCCGTCTCTGCCACCCAAGCCGATCACAGTTAATGTGGCATGCCCCGTCTTGACCGCACGCTACTGACCACCGGATGTCACCTGCAATATACTGCTGTCTCCGCTGCGATAACGAAGCTGTGTCAGATTTTGCAGTTCGTACCCAGTAAATTCCTTCCATTCCAGATCAAATTCACCAGCTGCTCTCAGCAATGCCGCTTTTCATAATAATCCATAACAAGATCATTCCTGCCAAAATCCGCATGGTCAAAGTAAACCGTTCTTTTCCTGATAATTTTTCATTCACGGTCACATTATAGTAAAATTAACTACAACTTATCCTGAGGATGCCTAAAATAAACTATCTGCAGAAATACTGACACCGAACCTCATCAGCAGTTCCCGTATCCCCTCTTCAATTTCTTGCCGGCAGTAATTATTCTGTTCCAAAAAAATATCATCTTTTTCATTCATATACCCATACACACTAAGGCCCATATCTAACATCGTATTATCCACTGTTCCTATATCCTTTAATGCCGCATTTTTGTCACTTCTTTCCCCTTCCATATACGCAAGCATCTCATTTTCTGCCTCATTGATTTCCCCCCGGTCAATCCTTTGCAACAGCCTCTGATAAAAATCTTCCTGTGCCGCATTTTCCACAAACTTTGGCTGCTTATATTTATCGTTCCACGCCCCTGACATCAATATTCCGACAAGCCGCAGGGTTCCGGCAATGCTGTTCTTTAACCCATTATTTTCAAATTCCATGCACGTCTCCTCTTATCTAAAACTGGCATAATCAAGCTTTCCATTATCGCAATAATGAAATACCGGAATCTTTCGAATCCGACACTGTTCCTTTCGAATCCCAAGCTGACGCAGATAATCTGTCAATTCCATTATATCAATATTTCTAAAATCCTGAATCCGAATAAACAGCAAAATTTGTTCGTCTGAAGCCCTTGAAACACATACCACCGGAACTGCCCATTTATTTTCTATACTTCTCTCCAGTTCATCCAGACTTATCCGTACCCCATTGCATTTTATAAACCTCTTTTTTCTACCGGTAATATAAAGATATCCTTCTTCGTCAAGCTTTCCCACATCCCCGGTATCTAAAAGATCGTTATTCTGTCTCCATACATCCGCATCCTCCGTTAAATCTGACCTTTCTTTCACATACCCCAGATACACATTCGCACCGCGATAATAAATGTCTCCTTCTCCTGCATGATCTTTATTTTTTATCTCAAAAACTCCATCGGAAATTGCCCTTCCTACACTATCCACCTTATCCGGATGCTGATCTAAAAAGAATGCGCTCATTCTTGCTGTTGCCTCCGTCTGACCATACATAATTGCCAAGTGTGTCGTGATCCCACTCTGCCTCCTGTCACAAATCCACTCCAGCAGCTTCTGTTTCATTTCGCGGCTCATAGCTCCTCCCGCCTGCGTCAGAAGCCTTAATTCCTTCCAGGGTCTGGATAAAATTCTTAAATAGTCTAAAATCTCATAGGTATATGGAACACCGCAAAAAGAGGTCACCCCGCGTTCTTCCAAAAAATCCCAGTATCCACTCTGAAACATATTACCTTGCGGCAGCAAAAGTTCTGCATCCGCCAGTAAATGACTATTTACCACTGACAACCCATACACATATGACACCGGAAGCATCACTCCTGCCCTGTCATTCTCATCAATTTCCAATGATTCAATAATCGCCTGCGCATTACTTCGAAGATTATCATAAGATAACGCCACAATCTTTCCATTTCCAACACTGCCCGAGGTCACCATGAGCAATGCCAGATCATCATATAATACATCCTTAATTTCCTGTCTCCTTTGCAGTCTCACATACTGGTAATACGGAGAACCGGTCTGATAATTTTCCTCTATTTCCTCGTACAAAGCAGGCTCTGACTCCACATCTCTCATTTTCTTCCGATCCAGAAATATCTCATCCGGCATAAAATGATCTATCAATGCCGCTATATCGGGAGCTTTCTTTGTGTTTCCTACGAAAAACACGGCATTTCTCTTTTTCATGTGATAGCAGTATAACGAAACAGCCTCCATAGAATTGTCACTGACCAGCAAAATCAGCTTTTTCCGAGAGGCTGTCTCTGAATATATTTTATTTATATGTATAATCTCTCTGCGTATCACAGTTTGGTTAATCACTGATCCACTCATTTGATTTCTCCAAAAAACATTACTTTAAAATCATCTTGTCTTTATCCCACACGTTCTTCTGATTGTATTACTTGCTTGCCGAAATCAACTGCATTCCAAATGCAAGGTCATCCGGCACAGACTTTCCGTTCTTATACTGAAAAAGCCATTCCAACCCCTCCAATATCTGAAACTGCTCCTGTTTCTCTAGCTTTTTATCGTCAGAAAATTGACGGGAAGCCGTCTTAGAATACTGCTTCTTATCGTCTTCCGAAGACTTTTCATAATATGTATGAATTACCTCGGCACAGTCCTCTCTCCTCATAAGCTCCGCAATAAAATTATAACGGCAATAATAGTAACTCAACATCTGAGCATAATTGTCAAATGCAGACTGTGCCCAAAAACCTTGAGCTTTCCGGATAAACTGATACAACTCCCCGGTACTCATGTCCTCCAACAATTCCTGTGGAAACTGCTGTGACGCCATCAACTCATCATCGGATGGCCTCCACTGAATCTCATATCCCTTCGGATAACACCAATTTCCGTCAGAATCCTTCCAATCCGAAATATCATCCCTTCGTACATTGTCATATTTCTTTGTGAAATAATTCTGATAATAATCTCTCTCCTCGTCCGGAATCAATGTCTTTCCAAGCAGATTTGCAATTTCATCTTCTGGCTGCTGTGCTGTCTTCTGTGTAGACTTAACCTTATCTAGGGAATTTTTTCCTTGTGAATTAACTCCCTGCGCGGTACTTCCACAAGCAGAAAATGTCATAACTATGCCCAATATTATTCCTACCGATAACAATCGATATTTCATTGTAAACACATCCTCTCTAATTTAACAAGATAATCTTAATGCATAATATTGCATTCCCGTTGTTACATAAGGACATTGTGACAATGGATGTTTCATAAGTGGACCACCTGTTCCCCATTTTGATTTTACCATTGGTTCCGAATGACGATTTCCATTTCCATTTTTATCCCAATATACAACTTCTCCATCTACAACATATACGGCGTGAATCCCGTTCGAACCCACCCATCCACTTGCTGCCTTTTGTATTGAGTCATATTTATCACTGTTAGTAAATGCTTTATCATTATCAAAATCACATTCTTTCCAAAGATCATTGTATCTTCTGTAATCCTTTAACCAGGCAAAATTATAACAATCATACTTTGTATTTCCATTTTGTACACAAGTCACGGCATTACTTTTATTTTGAAGTTTATTAGCACTATAGGCTTTAATATATCCAGCAACCGTACTGTCAGATATATTCGACCATATATTATGTACCGTATAATGCACAGCGCCTCCACCTGGTGCATATAAAACGCCATATGTATCCATGCTATTTGCTGAGTATTTCTCTGTTAATAAGGTATTATCACCATTAAACAAACTGGTTAGTTTATATTTTTGCTTCCAAGTATTATACAAGCTATCTTCTTTTGTATATTCTACTGATATCCCCTCAACACAATCTGACGCTTCTTTTTGGGTATTTTTCTGTACTATAACTTGAGTTGCCTTTCGTTCCTCTTGGGATGACATTTTTCCATTTTCTTGAGCAATTTCTATAATCCCTTCACATAGATTTAATATACACATTACTTTTGCATCACTCTGTGCTTTTTTCATCAATGTATTATTCTCTACAATAACATTATAATCTTTTGATGTATCATCTGACAACAACTCTTTGTAATCCAAATTCTGTTTTTCTGGAATCTTATACTCCTTATAATACTCTAAAACCACGTCTAAGCAATCATATCTTGTTAATAATTCATTCATTCCATTAAAATATTTTGCAATCTCCTTAATTCCATCCTCACATGAATTGTATACATACATATTAATTAAAAGAGGAAAATCTATTACTAGCTCTAACAATTCTTTGGTAGAAAGATTTGTTAATATTTCCTTTGGGATTTGACAGGCAACATATCTTTCAGCTGTAGTACAATAATTAGTCCACTCTTCGTCAAGCAAAGTAACCGGATATTGATATCTCCCTCCTTTTTGTTCCCACTCTTCTTCACTATAGACACAATTCGGATTCTCTTTCATAAGTTCTTCATATAACTTTTCAACTTGACAAACCCCCGAAAATATTTCCTGTGGATTCTGTATTTCATTAGTTGCTGCAACTGTAAAATTATTGCCTTGTACCACCTGATAAGTAGCAAACAAAACGCTCATACTGTAAATTAATATTTTTTTCTTGTTCATAAAACAATTCGCCTTTCTTATTATTTGATTTCAAGTATCTTTTTTCTATTTTTCTTTCTATATCCCCCTCCTATTTACATTAGATATAAAACAGGCAAGTTTGCCTGTTCTTTCCTCCGGTAACAACATATTAAATAATCTTACATCCACATCTGTTTCTTCTCCTAAGCGTTCACGAAACTTGCTCTTTATAACAGAGCTAACCTGCATAACATATTCTTCTTCCATTACTAACATAACAACAAATCTTTCATAATCTTCCTGTATAATTTGATACTGTATAATACCACCATCTGTTTCAAAATTTAATTTATGAATAATTTGTATCACCGCATATGAATGTATTTTTCTTCCATCTCTCATTTGTATCCAATCATTGGATCGCCCCTGTATCAATTCCAATACCTCATTTTTATTTCCACAAGGACATTTTATATTTCGATATATTTTCCCTTGATCTCCTAATCGAAACCTAACCAAAGGCATTGCACGGTTTTGCAAACTTGTAACACACAGTTCCCCCTTTTGTGTTTCTAGAATATTTTCATTATCATTTAATGTCATATAATTATTTTTTTCTTCTCTATTTTGTATATTGCTAAATACCTCTAAGTATACATTTTGCGTCATGCAATGTAATCTTCCTTTTGGACATTCATAAGCAATAGAATTTACTTCTTTTGTTCCATATTGATTTGCTGTTTTACAATTGAAAATTTTTTCTACTCTTTTCCGAAGTCCTACTTCTAAATATTCACCTGTAAATTCAATATATTTCAATTTTGAAGGAATTTTTTTATTTTCCTCCGCTATATCACATAACAATCCAGCTATACTTGGCTGTAAAATCATCCAAATTGGATTATATTCCAATATTTTTTTATATACTAATTTTAGCCCTCCATTATAAATATATTTTTTAGAAATTCCCAAAAAATTTTTTTGTTCAAAGAAATTTTTTGTTCCGATCTCAGATGGATAAAAATAACACATTTTATCCGTTGTCATTATTCCATAATATTTTTTTCTATAGACCCAAAGTGAAAATAACGAACGTATTTCCTCTTTTTTATCCCAATATACTTCCGTAAACTTTCCTGTAGAGCCTGAAGTTCTAGTCATATTTAATGTTCCATTAACATAACCACTTACATATTCTGATGATAAACATCCCATTCCTGTTTCAATAAAATCAGTTTTAGAAACAACTGGAAATCTTTCAAAATCCACATCTTCTATTTTTATTTTTTTTCTTTCGGCTATTCTGTAGTATAAAGGAACTTTTTGATATGCATATTTTGCCATTTTTTCTGCTTGCTTTCTTTTCATTATCACTTTATCTCCATATTGCAAATATATTTTCTTATTTTTAAATTAACAGTTTTATAAACAACTCCATACAGGCCACATCTTGTTCTCTGATTTCTTCCATCCTATTTTTTAATCGTTCTATAATCCTAATATCATTTGTCAAGGTATACTTCAGAAACATATTCAACGAAATTTCACACTTCTTTTCCAAGTCTTCCAATCGTTGTAGTAAATATCTATCATTTTTCATATATCCACCTTGTGTCATATATTCATATCTCCTTATCATTACCTTCTTATGATCACAAAGCATTACAAAACTCCGCCAATCCTCTGGTGGATACGACTCATCACCTTCACATATGGCATTCAAGTAACGAAAAAAAAGTTGATAAATTTCTATGCCAAAAAAAACTTCATTTTCATAATCCTTACCCTGATAATGCGGATTTTGACAAACTGTACGATTTAAATAACATACCCCTCTTTTCGGATTCAGATAATCCTGTAACTGTTCTTTTACATATGTAGTATAAAAAGAATGCTGATATGGAACTAATTTATATAAAAACACACTCATTTCCCATATATCAGTAGATACTAACATAAATGCCTTATCCAACTCATCATATTTTATTTGTTTTTTTTCATATTTTCCATGTTCAAAATTATCAGCTAAACAAATCTCTTTGTTTGCATCATCATAACCATAAATAAAGGTTGGATGACGAAATCCATAATTTCCACCAAAATCTTTCCGAAAAAATTGATCCAAAAAAGTGGATAAGTAATATCCATTGTTCAAGGCATTCTTTACAAATTCATGAAAACTTTTATACTGCTCCGCAATAAACGATCTTGGCATTATATACTTATTGATAAATGGACATAAATCAAATATATTAGGAGCTAACTGATGTATCCCATAAGGATAAAATGTAATACTAAAATCAACGGCATCATATTGATAATTTATATAATGAGCTCCTCTCAACTGAATAAATTGATTCATTATCCAATCCCAGCCTGTTTCCTGATTTAACAGCAATCCAAACAAAAAATTTTGTTCCGGCCAAGCCCCTATTTCCACATCACTTAACGGCAAAATTGCTTTCTTTTTTGGTTTACTTCTAATTAACATCCAACTGCCCCTTTATCGAAATCATCTTTTCTATCAACCGACTAAATTTTCCAAATTGGCTAAAATTTTCTGTCAGCAGATCCACATCATCAAATGTTATTTTAAAATATTCTTCTGTATCTACAATAAGCTGCATTATTTCTATAGAATCCATTTGTAGATCCCGAATTAAATCTGTATTTTCCGATATACAAATTTCTTTTGAATTACCACAATTGCATTTAATTAAACTAACTAATTCCTCTTTTACATTCATAAATTTTAAATCTCTCAACTCCTTTATTTCTTACTTCCCTTTTTCTCATAAATCCATTATGCAACAAATTCACAATAATTAAAGCCCAATGTTGTGAATTGGGCTTTAATTGTTGTGAATTTGTTTATGATTTATATCGCATGTTGTTGCCTAAATTTGCAAAAGAATAATATTAATAGTCCGAGCCTACATTTTACATCATTTTTCCCATATAATCTAATATCTTCTCCCCTGCTTCTTTCCGGCGGGATGCTACGATCGGAAGCCCTTCTCCTCCACGGAGAATTAACATATCCTCCCTGTATTCCTCAACAGCATTATAATTTACAAGCTCTGACCGGCTGATCTGAATAAATCTCCCGGCATCTGTCTGTTTTTTCACCTCTGCCATTTTTCCATAAAATGTGATCACATCGCCGCTGATCGTATGTATTTCTATCTTTCTGTTATCTACCTTAAAATACCGAACACGGTTAAACGCAATATAATTCTTACTTCCCTTCGCTTCATAATAAAACACATTTCGTTCCTTTTGATACAGACGGCTATATAATTCCCAAATTGCTTTGAGCTTTTCTTCCGTAACCGGTTTTACCAGAAAATCCATGGGGCGTATTGCAAATAGCTCCATGGCATAATCTCTGCGGCTGGAGATGAAAACGATTTTGCACTCCTCATCTCCAAGTGTATCCCGAATCGCCCGCCCTGTGGCGATGCCATTCATCTGCTCCATTTCGATATCCAGAAAGATCAGATCAAAATGGTTTCCCTGTTTCATGTATTCCCAAAGACCTTTGCCATCAAAAAACACGGAAGCTTGAACCGGCACATCCTCATTTTTCCCAAAACCTAGAATAATACCTTCTAATTGATGACATAAAATAACATCATCATCACAAATTGCTATCCTCATATAATTAACCATACCTCCACAAATATCTGTATAATTATACCTTCTATATAATAATAAATCTTTCTATGGGTATGGTCAAGCAATTTGTCATATTTTCTACATCTTCCCTACGATTCCAACTCCATATCCATAATGTCCATCCGGGCGATTCGCCCATTTTACTGCAACGACCGGTTTATTTCTTTCATCCCATCCATAAAATTCATATCCTATGATCATCTCCACATGATAGATTCCTTTGTACCGACCATTGGATGCACCTGTCTCAAACATGAGATCCCCCGCCTTAAACTTAAGCTTTGAAGCATTTTTCTGACTGAAGCCACCCTTCAGCAGCTTATGGCGTCTTGCCAGATATTCCGCCTCTCCTGCCGCAGTCGGTGCATAGGACGAAGCCCCGAATTTCACACCGTATTTGGAATACGAACGCCATACCAGTGAGCTGCAGTCATAATATCCCTTCAACATACGCTTCGGCTGACTGTACTGACCGGTGGATGAAATTCTCTGGGCACACCGGATAACCTTCTTTTTCTTTGCAGTGGTAACTGATATTACACAGCCCAGACGAATGTCTCCGATCTTTGCACTGATAATAGTATTCCCTTCCTTTTTGCCCCGGACTTTTCCCTTTCCGGAAACAGAGGCCACCTTCGGGCGGCTTGATTTCCACTGAATCTTTCCGCTGTAGCCCTTAATCTTCAGCTTCTTTGTTTTGTGGCGTACCAACAAAACAGAGGTGTCCGATATTTCAACCACCGATACTTTTAATTGAATCTGAAATTCTTTGTCATACAGGCGGAATGTAACCGTAGTTGTTCCGGCATCACCGCAGGAAAGGATCAGTTTCCCCTGAGACACTCTGGCTGATACATACATTTTCTTGTTGGAGGAGATAACCTCATAGGTCAGATCCTCGTTTTTATCCTCATCAAAAAGGCTGGAATCTCCTCCTTTAATATCAATGGAGACACTGTGCTCTGCACTGTAGCTGTTTTTCACAACATAAATGTTTACGGATTTTTGGGACAGGGATACCCCGGACATATCCGGATATACATAAACAGTATAGGTTCGTTCCAACATGGTTTCATCATATCTGCCATCCCATCCGGTCACAGTCACAGTGGTATGTCCTGCCTTAAGCGCACGGTATCCGCCATCTGACGTCATCTGCAATATACTGCTGTCTCCGCTGCGGTAACGAAGCTCTGTGAGATTCTCCAATGCATACCCTGCAAAATCTTTCCATTCCAGATCAAACTCACCTGCTGCCCCCACGGTTAACGTAATATCCTGAGACGCATTTTTCAAATAAACATCCGCTTTTGGCTTTGCTGTTACCGCAGGCAAAGGTGTCCGGGTCGGCTTTGGTGTCGGGCTGGCAATACTGCCACCGGAAGTAGTCGCAGCCGGGCTTGCCGTAGATGTCGGGTAAGCTGTGACAGTCCCCTTCTTAGCACTGTACTTCTTTTCGTACACATTATCATTCCGGCTGCTGTCCACATTATTGTACATGTCACTATTCCGGCTCTGAGCCGCTGACACATAGGCACTCTGCCCCATCGGAGGCAGAATGGCACTAATGCATATTGCGGCCACCATACCCCATACCGTAAATTTACGCTTCTTTTCAAAAAATGATCTCACGATTTTCCCTCTCTTTCTACACTCATACAAAGCTTCCCACAGTATCCGTCAGAAACTGCCTGCTTTTTATTTTTAACATCATTATATTTCAACAGACTCTCCCTTTGCAATGGAATATATTATTTTTTCCTTTACTTTACGGCCGGTTACCCGCTGCAGAGCATCTGCATAATAATCCAGCTGGATCCGGTATTTGTCCACAAGCTCATGAATATCTCTCTTTACACGGTCCGTCTTATAATCCACCAATATGATATCCTCGCCCTCCATAAACCAGGCATCGATAATTCCTTGTACCAGCACGGTATCCGTGTCCTCTCCCGAAATTTCCGGGTGCAGTCTCTGTGCAGGAATTCCCATCATAAACTGCTGCTCCCGGTAAAGCGTTCCGTTTCTCCGGGCATTTCCCATCCGTTTTCCCAGATCTGTCCGCAAAAACGTACAGAAGTCCTTTGCATAAACAATATCCTTTTCGGAATGTGTCAGATATCCTTTCTCTGTAAATTGTTCCAGCCATAATGTAAATTCTTCCGGCGTCGTATGCTCATCCATGCTCTCATACGGCAGATGTTCAAAGATGGAATGATATACGGTACCCCGCTGTGCCCCGGAAAGTGTTTCCTCTCCCTGCAGGAACCGCGGTTTCGGAATTTCAATCTCGTGGGCAGCTTCCTCCGTTTTCTCCCCCTCATCTCTCGTTTCATCTTTCATATATTCTACAAATGCAGGCTGTCGTTCTTCCGCCTGACAAAACGCTTCTGACACATCTGCCGCCTCAGCCCAGGCATCCTCCTCCAGCTTCTGCGCCTGCAGCTCCATACGCTTCAGCTCCGTCACCGATATTTTCACCGGCAGCTGAAGCTGCACCTCATATGGATAGTGATACTCCTCCTCGGATTCCATTTCATTCTGAAGCTCCGGATCATAGCAGATATTTTGCTCCCAATTCTGTAGCTTCTGATAGATTTCTCCATCCTCCACAAGACTCTCTGCCACCCGTCCTGTCACCATACTACTGTCCCATTTTTCGACCTCAAAATAAGGATCAGCCGACACATCAAGGATCAGAGGCATGATCAGTGACAGATAACTTCTCGCCGAGATCAGATCCGCCATACAATACGCCGGGCTTTGATCACTCCATTTCCCCAGATCCTTTTCCAGATCTTTGGATACACCGGTAATGATCAGCTGCTCCTTCGCTCTGGTCAGCGCAACATACAGCACACGGATCTCCTCCGCCAATGTTGCTGCCACCGAACGGTCCGCAAGGAAATTTTTCAACAGTGTTTTTTTCTTGTATCTTTCCTCCAGATCAATATAATCAATTCCGATACCATAGTCATTATCCTTAACAATTCCTCTGGCATCCATCAGATTAAACTGCGTTGCTGTCCCTGCCAGAAATACCACCGGAAACTCCAGACCTTTACTCTTGTGGATACTCATGATCCGCACCGCATCCATTCCTTCGTTGACCAGAGATGCCTCTCCGAAATCCACCTGGGATTTTTTCATATTTTCAATGTACTGTACAAAGGAAAAGACACCATGATTTCCTTTTCCGGCATAATCCAGTGCGCGCTGCAGCAGCAGCTCCAGATTTGCCGCACGTTTTTCTCCCGCCGGCATTGCCGACATCATATGATAATATCCCGTTTCCCGGTAGATCTGCTGCAACAGATCATACACCGGCAGAATACCGGCTCGCTGCCGGTACATTTCTATAATGTCCAAAAAATCGGACACCTTTTTCCGGGTATTTTCCGATATATTTTCTCCTGCATCCCTTAAGCTGTCATAATAATTGATTCCCTGCCTCTGCGCTCCCAGCTCCGCCAGCTCGTTATCCGTAAATCCTCCCAAAGGCGAATGAAGAACCGATGCCAGTGGAATATCCTGCCTTGGATTATCCAGAACCCGCAGGAAATTCAGGATCACCTCCACCTCCATGGAGCTGAAATATCCCGTCTTTGTCTCCGTGTACGCCGGAATCCCCATCTGGGAAAGCACTTCAATATATTTGTCCGTAATTCGGGACGGACTTCGCAAAAGCACCACAATATCCCGGTAACGCACCGGCCGGTAACCTCCCTTGTCATTAATATATAACGGCTCCTCTCCCTGTACCAGTTCCCGTATTTTTTCACCGATCACGGATGCTTCCAGAGAATCCTTATCCTTAAATTCTTTATCCCCCTGGATCAACAGAACCTGTGTTTTACCTGCTGTTCTGTGAGGATCCTCCGGGAACACTGCCCCGGGCACCAGACTTGCCGCTTCATCGTAGACAATGCCACCCAGACATTTCTGCATGATCTTTTCAAACAAAAAGTTTGTGGAGGCCAGAACCATTTCCCGGCTTCGGAAGTTCTGATGGAGATCTATTCTCTGTCCCATTTCCGGGTCACTTCCATACGCCTCATATTTTCCGTTAAACAGCTCCGGGCGCGCCTGACGGAAACGATATATGCTCTGCTTGACATCTCCCACCATAAACAGATATGGTCGCTGTCCCTGCTCCGCCCGGCTCAGACTGGCCAAAAGAGCCTCCTGGATATAACTGCTGTCCTGATATTCGTCGATCATGATTTCCTGATAATACTCCTGCAGCTCCTTTGCTACCGCACTTGGCACGTCTCCCTTCTCGTGATCCACCAGTATCTGCAGTGCAAAATGCTCCATATCATTAAAATCCAGCACGCCGTCCTCTCTCTTCCGGACGGAAAACGCCTCCTCAAACAGCTTCGTAGTCAGTACAAGACCTTTGACTGCCGGTGCCATCTGTTCATAAGGACCCTGCAGCTCCTCCCGGAAATACTTCTCCTCCAGCTTCCGGATTCCCTTATCGATATAAGTTTTTCTCATATCCTGGATAACTTTTTTATTTTCTGCCTTGCTGGAGGCAAGCTTTTTCTTTTGAAAACCACAGATGTACTTTGCATAATCCTGATGATCCAACGCCGACGCACACTGTTCCAGCTGCTCTACATCGGACCGGATCGCCGGCTCATATTCTTCCGGACCATCCTGCCGGCATATTTCCAGTGTCCGTCTCGCCTGAGCCAAATATCCCTCAAGCATATCCGCCACATATCCCTGCAGCTCTGTTACCCAGTCTGTTGTCTTCTTTTCGTAAATATCTACGATCCCATTCAACCAGTCCTCCGGCCATGGCGCACTCTGGGACATATTATGTACATCCAGCACCAGATTTCCGGCGGCACTGTCTTCTCGTCCGGTAGAAAAAGCATCGATCATGGCAATAAAATTTCTGTTTTCCTCTGTCTCCGGTTCCGCCTCCGCTTTTTGATAACATTCCTCCAAAACCTCGTCCAGCACTTCCTGCTTCATTAATTTGATCTCTGTATCATCCGCTACACGAAAAACCGGATCCAGATCGATCACATGAAAATAATTGCGGATAATGCTCTGGCAAAAGCTGTCAATCGTGGTGATCTGTGCATTGTGAAGCAGGGAAAGCTGTCTCTGCAGACGCTTGTCTCCGGGATGCTCCACCAAAGCTTCCTCCAGTGCTTTTCCCACACGCTGGCGCATCTCCCCGGCGGCTGCATTGGTAAATGTCACCACCAGAAGCCGGTCAATATCAACAGGATGATCGGCATCGGTCACCTCCTGTATGATCCTCTCCACCAGAACTGCCGTCTTGCCGGAGCCTGCTGCCGCGGATACGAGAATATTACTGTCTCTTGCGTCAATAACACGCTGCTGATCCTCTGTCCATTTCATGTCTCCCATATTCCCGTTCCCCTCCTATTCCGTCTTTTCCTCGTTATCATACTTCTCTTTTAATTCCATGCAGACCTGTTCATCCTTTAATTTCATGAGACTCCGGTATTTGTTCCCCAGTCGTGGATCAAACTGACAGACCCCGTGATAAGGACAATATTCGCAAGGTGTTTTATCATTTTCCCGGCGATATGGATTCACCTCGATCGCACCTCCGAGAATATCCTCACTCATCTTTTCCAAAGTATCCCGTGTATACTTCATAAAGTAGTCAAACTCTTTTTCTGCCACGCAGTTTTTCGTTGAAGTCACTCCATCTCCACCAATTCCCTCTACCACCGGATCAGCTTCATTGAGCAGTCCCTTCATTCGAAACTCTTTTATTAGTTTCTTCTCCTTGTCCTTTGCATCCACAGATTCCAGGATCGGGTCCTGAGGATGAAAATAAAATATACCGGCAGGGATGATCTTTTTCCGGTTTCCCGTTTTTCCCTTTGCCGCATCCACTGCCGCCTGAAGATAAATGACAAGCTGCATCTGCAGACCATAATAGAAATCCGACAACGATACATCCTTGTCTCCTGTTTTATAATCCACAATGGAAATATACTCCGCATCTTCTCCGGTCATCTGATCCACTCTGTCCACACTTCCCCGCAGACGCAGAGGACCGTGGAGCTGTTCAAAACGAAGCTCGCTGCTGACTGTCTCAAAATTGCCCTGTCCCATCTGTGAAGAAATCGCCGCGATCGTCCGGTGAAGCACACGTTTCATGGTTTTCATTAAATAGTGGTTTCTTGCTGTATCCTGTAACACGCCGTTTTTATACTGCTCCGCCACCTGCTGAAAATATTGCTCTGCCTTTTCTCTTCTTTCGTTTTCTTCCACATCCTGCCAGCTTCTCTTATGCCGGATCAGGTCCTTGGTGTAAAGCTCCAGGGTTTCATGGATCACATTTCCGATATCGTAAAACTCCACGGTTCTTTCCTGCCTCTCCTCCAGGTGAAGACCATACTGCAGAAAATGACGGTATGCACAGGACGCATATAACTCAAACCTTGACGCACTTCCATAAAGCGTATCACCATATAGTAGCTCCGCATTCTCCCGGACAAGCTTTGCCTTTTCCGGCTGATAAAAGGCTGCCGACAATATTTTCTGCAGCTTCTCCGGATCGTGCTCCCGATAATAGGTATAGATCTGCTGCCATCTGGTATCCTCAAAGCTCCGGTCCCGAAGTCCCCTGATCAGATATGTCATCCCCTTATCCTGTCCCAAAATACGGACAGCATCCTGACATTGCTCTTCCACATGAACCGTGATATCCGGATACAATCGGCGCATCCGGTCAATGAGATATGCCGGCTTTTGCTCCTTACCGTCATTTCCCACCTCACACAGACACAGATACAGATGCTCCTCCGGCTTGGTCAGTGTCAGATACAGATAAAACTGTTCTGTATAAAGCTTCTGGCGTTCTGTCGGTGCCATCTCGAAATCTTCCTGCTCCAAAAAGCTTCTCTCTGACGCTGACAGGATACCGCCCCCGCCACTTCCGGAAGGAATATTGGCGTCCGTGGCTCCCAGAAAGAACAGATGCTTCACATGGTTTAAACGTGTTCTAGTGAGATCTCCTACGACAATCTGATCAACCCCCGGCGGGATCAGCCCCACTCTCGCTTCACTGAAACCGGTGTCCAAAAGCTCCCGGAACTCTCTGAGAGACATTTTCTCCCCGCCCAAAAGCTCTACCAGCCGATCCAGCACATCCAGTATAATGCCGTAAATCTGGTCATACTCTTTGGCAGCCTCCGCATCTCCCATTTGCCGGAAAGCTTCTACATCCTCCGTCAGCCTGCTATAGAAATCCTGCTCTTCCATAAACTGTATAAAAGCCTCTGCAAATTCTCTGACCGTATGCTTCCCTGTTCTGATTCGGGTATATATTTCTTCGATATTTTTCCATACCTTTTGACGGATATCGTTTATTTTTTGGTTGAACTCCTGTCCTTGTTCTTCCTCACGGAAACGGTATATTTTAGCTGCGTCCCATTCTCCCTTCCAGCGTCCCGCTCCGCGAATGCCTGACGCCAGCAGATAATTATCTAACAGATCCGTTTCCTCCGGACTCAGCATGGAGTATTTCCCCCGCAGATACCGGATCACCGTGTCATACCGGAAATCATACCGGATCATATCCAGCAGGGCATCCAGCATGTTTACAAGGGGATTGGCGAGAATGGTCTTTTTCTGATCCACAAAGCACGGGATCTGCGCCTGCCCGAAAGTGTCTCTTGCCAGCGGTCCGTAAACCTCCATGTCTCCTGCCACCACAGCAATATCACGATAACGGTATCCTTCCCTGCGAAGCTTTTTGACGCACTCTGCCACAAAGGAAATCTCCTCCTGTGGCTGTTTGAGCAGATGAATACTGATATCTTCTCTGTCGTCTCCTTTAGCGGCATTTTTGTGATATGCCTTCACTGGAAAACGAAACAATGACCGTTCCAGATGCTCCAGCTGCCCGGAACCATGAAACCTTGTTTTTTCAATCTCTTCTCCCACCCGGATAACCTCCGGCTCCTCCATTCCATTATCCTTGATCATATGAAGAAAATGCGCTGTTGTTTTTTTACTAAGATAAAACAATTCATGTTTTTCTCCAAGCTGAAAAAGCTCCTGGGACTCGTCCATGGTCACCGTCACATAGATGTCACTGCAGACCCGCATAAGCTCCTCGATCAACTGATACTGCACCGGTGTAAATCCGGTAAATCCGTCCAGACAGATCACCGCATCCTTTAAAAGCTTCGACTGAGACACCACACCGCTTAACACGGTAAGTACCTCTTCCGACGTAATATAATTATCCTTTAGATATGCACGAAAGCTGCGGTACGCCACCTTCATATCCTCCAGTTTGCTTTTCAACGCCATCCGGGAGTCGGCAGCCCGGATCATATCCTCCAGCCCTTCTTCGTCAATCCCATACTGCATCATCTCCGAAAGAAAGGATTTGATCTCCGCTACATATCCCTTTTTATGGACATTCCTTCCAAAATAGTGCAGATTCTTTTCCTGCTCCAGCAGTACCTTGTGAAGGATCAACGTCTTGCCCATATCATCTAACGCCGGCAGACTTGCCATACCTGTCTCTCCAAAAATGCGGTATGCCAGGCGCACAAAGCTCTGAACCTCTATATTCATAATCCCCTGATGTTCACTGATATCTACAATCTCCTTCTGGGTCTGCATCGTTGCCTGCTCCGGCACGATCATCAGAAAGGTTTTATCCGTTTCTGCCTGCGCCCTCTCGACAATGGTATGATTCACAAAATAAGATTTTCCCCGTCCGGAGCCTCCCAATACGAAATAAACTGCCATTTTATGCCTCCCATTCCTGTCATTTCGATAAAATTTTCTTTATCTGCTTAAATTCTCTGCCCGGAATAATACCTTTTTATTATACGTTATTTTCTACCGCAAGAAAAGCGAATCGTAGTTCTATCTTTTTCCTTTTGGAATATACTGTAATAACCGGAAATTTATCATATTGGGAGGTTTTCCTATGTCGCGTACCAGAATTGTCATTTTTCAAATGAAGGAAATTATTTATACTGCTGTTTTTGTGGGTCTGGGCATTTTACTGCTCGTACTTCTTTTCTTTATGTTCTGGCCGGGCAAAGGGAAAGAAAGTGCCAGCACCTCTTCCCCCTCAGCAATCTCCAGTTCCAAAAAGTCTGCATCCACAGGCTCCGGCAAATACATAGCTGGGATATACACCAGTAAGCTTACCCTTGGAGAATCCAAAATCAATCTGCGGATCTCACTGGATAAAGACCGTGTAAAATCTGTGGAAGTAGTAAATCTGAAAAAATCTGTGGAAACTATGTACCCTCTGATCAAACCGGCAGTAAAAGAAATCTCCGATCAGCTCGCTCAGGATATTGCTCCGGATCAGGTGGTGCTGTCCGATGACTCTCCCTATACCTCCCAGCTCATTCTTGACACGGTCTGTCAGGTTATGAATGAGGCATCGACGGAATGATCTCATATATAATAATCGCTTTGTCGATCACCATACTTTCTTTACATCATTGCATATAACGAAAAGACAGCCTTTTATGAATTTGATCAATATGATTCATTTCATAAACTGCTGTCTTTTACATTTAATGTATCCTATTTTTACATATATTACTTATTTTGCGTTGTTCGGGGTATGACCTTTCATAAATTCAATGTATCTATCATAAATCATTTATGATTCAATGTATTTTTTGCCACGACCGCATCTTCCATTCCTATATCATTCTGAAATAATACATGACGATAAGGTGTCAGTGCCTTGATCAATATGGTACCCATTATACAACATGTGACAACCTCGCCGGCTCCCACTGTCAATGCCTGAAAGGGAATAGATACATCAATACCATGTACGATAAATATAATACCGTACGCATATCGAAGTACAAACGGTATGATTGCCATATTAGCAATCACCGGTGGCAGTGTCACCAAAAAGGAATGTTTTCTCAGGGCATAACTTCCCATTGCCCCCAGTAATGTGGCCAGACTGCCAAAAATCACATCCGGAAGCATAGCGCCGGTAAGCAGGTTACTTAACAGGCATCCAATGAAAAGTCCCGGCACCGCCGCAGGGGTAAAGAATGGAAGTACCGTCAATGCCTCTGATATTCTGACCTGGATCGTTCCTGATGCAAGATTAAATGTGCTGATAAATATTGTCATTACAATATAGATTGCAGCAATCATCGCTGCCTGTGTGATAAAATAGAGTTTCTTGGTTTTCATTTCTAAATCTCCTTTAGTTTTGTTTTACGAGTGGAAGGTCTCGAACACTCGGTATTTCTGTTTCTTTGCGAATGGTACCCCTTACAAAATCGCTGTTACCTATCCTACCACGTTTCCGTGGTGAGTGCAAGAAAAATATATCAAGCAAAAATACAGCCCTGCGGATTTCTCCACAGAGCTGCATTTGTTTTCATTTTATTTCAGCAACATGCTGTATATTTTGTACAATCTGTTGCCCAGGATCACAAATATACTTTGCGCCTAGTTCTGAAGCTGATCCTCCAGAGACTTACGTGTAGCAGCCTCTTTCTGAGACCACTTCAGACACTTATCATAACCATATCCGGCAGTATCCTTCTTCATCTTTGCAATAGCCTTGTTGAACTGTGCATCATTCTTAGCATAGAGAGCATTCCAAGACTCGTTCTTGATGCTATCTGTTACCTGCTTCCATACAGTCTTTAACTCATCTGACTTCGCACTTGCAGAGTAATCGGTTCCTGGAGCTACAGTATATTTACCCTTCTCCATGTAATCGTTGATACCCTCGCAGCCTGTCTTCTTCTTCCAGTCTTCCTGAATGTCATACTTAGAAGACTCCTGAGTAGAAGCCCAGTTATCAGCATTGTATGTCTCGCCATCTGTCTCAGGGTTCTCAGCATCAATGTTCCATGTAGAAACTGCCATCTGAAGCTGACCATCCTGGAATGTACCCTCATGATCTGTCATCTTTGTCTTCAGATCTTTTCTACAAGCCTCACCAAGCTCTGTAAGGTATGTCTTTTTATCCTTGTAGTACCAGCACTCGTCCTTAGGACCGTAAGCGTACTCCAGACGTCCGGTTGGAGTTGCGAAGTAGTTCAGAACTTCCAGTGCAAGCTCAGGATACTCACAGTTAGCACCGATAGATGCTGTATAACCTGTACCAAGTGTGCTCATACCATAAACAATAGGAGAAGCATCCGTAGGCTTCATACAGTACATGTACTGGCCATTCTTCATATGCTTATCTGTATTGAATGCGAGAGATCCGGAGTAGTTGAAGATGGAGAACAATACACCACCATTGATAACCTTCTCGGACATCTGCTCATATGTCTGTGTCATGGAATCAGGATCTACAAGACCCTCACGGTACAGATTGTTGTACCATTTCAGCATCTCAAGGTATGGTCCATTCTCCTCAAGTGCATCATGATATTTACCTGTGGTTGGATCATAGAGACCGATACCCAGCTCATCATAACCATAATATGCAGTAGCGGTTGCCTTAACATACATTACCATTGCATCATCCCAGTCAGGCCACAGAGAAACCGCATATGTCTTTCCGCCTGCATCATCCTTAGGATCCATCTTCTGCATCTTCTTAAGAAGATCAGCCATATCATTCATATTCTTAACCTTTGGATATCCCATCTTCTTGTAGAGATCCCAACGTGTATCCCATGTATAGAAGAATGACTGATGATCCTTACTAGAGGTAGCAACCTCGCCGCCCCATCCATAAAGCTTGTCATTTCCATCACCAAGAATAGTAGCAGAAAGTCTCTTATTCTTTGCAATAGAATCCTTCATGTTGTCATATACATATGGAGCATTCTCTTTGAGGATATCATCCTCTTCCAGATCATAAAGCAGTCCGGCCTTAACAGCTGCTGCATAGTTATCATCTGTATGACCCCAGATAATAATATCTCCAAGATCCTTATCTGACATTCTTGTCTGGAATGTACCACTCTCATCAGGTACGATGTTAAGCTTTACATTAAACTTGTCTTTAATGATATCAGCAGACCATCCTTTCTGTAATCCTGAAGAGTTTGCCACCTGGCTGTATACAGTCAGGGTAATTGGCTCGTTACTATTGCTGCCGAACTTACAACCTGTGGCTGCAACGGTTGTTCCTGCTACCATGCTGGTTGCAAGAACCATAGAAAGCATTCTCTTTCCCAATCCTTTTTTCATAATATCCATCCTTTCTTATTGTTGTTTCCACTCACCCGATTATACTATGTCAGTCGTGCAATATATAAAATACACGAAATACATTTTATTCCATTAGATATCATCTTCTGATCCTGATATGGGTTCTCCATTCAGATGTGTGGATTCTTTTTCCTCCTGCTCCGCCATGAGATTTTCTCTCTCAATTACAGAAAAGAAGGTATTTGCAAATCCGCTGATCGTCAGAATAATACATGCCGGTCCGATTAAAAGTCCGGCAAACATGGTGGTCAGATTCCATAAAATGATAGCCATTTCAACTACCAGAAGCACTGCCAGAAACACCGTTCTGCCAAGAAACTTCGCTGCTATGGAATAAGAATTACGCATTGTATTAACAATGCTGTTTTCATAGCGCGCCAATAATGGAAACGCATAAACCATATGCATAAAGATCAGATATATTCCGATCACACCAACGATCAAAAACATCATATTGTGCTGCTTCGCTGCATGATATAACTGAAAATCCAGATATACCGCATAGCATGCAAGCATTGCAATAACCCCAAGAATACTTCCCTTTTTCAGGTTTGCCTTAAATTCCTTCCAAAAAGGACCGGCAATATATCCTTCTTCATCATTTACCATCTTTAATGTGATCGTATACGCTGCTGTTGTTGCTGCTCCCATGGTCACAATCGGAAGACTACATAAAAGCCACATACAGTTCAGCTTAAATATATCCATCAGACGGTTCATAAATTTGTATAAGGGACTATCTACACTAAAAAACTTCATTCTGTCTTATCTCCTTCGTGTCATCAGACCATTCTCCTTATATGCACATAAGATGTCCCGGTCAAAAATGTTTTGACTCCCGCATCATACATATTCTTTAAAATACCAGGGGCGCCTGTATTGCCCCCGGTATCTTATAATCTCTTAGAATATCAGTCTGCACTCTGGCATTAACCCTTTACAGCACCCAGCATGATACCTTTCTCGAAGTATCTGTTCATGAATGGGTACACAACCAAGATAGGGATAACGGAAATCATGGAGATTGTATACTTAATAACCTTTGTATTCAATGCTGCCGCAAATGCTGACTTTGCAGCCTCACCACCCTGATTCATGGATGCCATCAGGTTTGATGACTGATTCAGGTAGATGTACAATCTATGCTGCAGTGTATACAGCTTAGGTGAGTTACTCATGTAAATCAAAGAATCCTGGAATGAGTTCCAATGACCTACCGCACCGAAGATTGCGATGGTAGCAAGGATAGGCTTACTCAATGGCCAAACAATCTTTGTAAATACCTGCATATAAGAGGCACCATCAATAAATGCACTCTCCTCCAACTCTGCCGGTATCGACTCGATATATGTCTTTACCAGAATGATGTTGTATGGAGCAACAATACCAGGAATAATGTATACCATGTAATGGTTTGTCAGACCCAGCATTACCAGGTTCAAGTATGTTGCGATCAAACCTGCGTTAAAGTACATTGTGATAACGATCGCACGATACCACAGACTTCTGTGCCACATCTCCTGCTTTGTTACAAGATAACCAACGAAAGCAGATGCAACTACCATCAACGCGGTACCGAAAATAGTTCTGGTGATAGATACGATGAACGCATAACCAAGATCACCTACACCGGTCAGTGCTTTGTAGTTATCAATATTAAGTCCATGAGGAATGAAATTGATCAAACCTCTCTGTACCATCTCATTATCTGAAATCGTGTTGATCAACAGATAATAGAATGGAAAGATACAGGTGATGGTGAACAAAATGAAAAACGCATAATTCAAAATGTTGAACACAACGTCACCCGGTTTTAATTTGTACATACGCTTATGCTTCTTGTTGTACTCTTTTTCTCTCTTAGCATCTAATTTTTCTTGTGCTGTCATTGCCATTTGTGTTCACCTCCTTATACAATACTCTCGCCACGAAGCGCCTTAGAAAGGGAGTTCGCTCCGAACAGCAAGACTACACTGATGACCGACTTGAACATACCGACCACGGTTGACAACGGGATACTACCGCCACTACCAAGACCGAGGTTATAAACGTAAAGATCAAGAACCTCGATGTGGTTTTTATTCTGTGGTGTACAGAATACCAGGTACTGATCAAGACCGTTACTAAGTACTGCTGCAACTGCCATCAGTAACAATACGAAGAAGGTTGGCAGAAGACCAGGCACTGTGATATGCCACATTTTCTGGAAACGTCCGGCACCATCCACCGTAGCCGCCTCGTACAGCTGCTGGTCGATACCCGCAATACCGGAAATATAGATGATAGCACTCCAGCCGACACCTTTCCATGTTCCCCAAGCCCACATCTTAAGCCATGTGAAATGATCTCCCATCAGGAAGTTATGACCATTAGCGTTCTTTGACATAAGTCCAACACTCTTAGCAAATGTGTTAATGAAACCATCATTTGCGAAAATAGCGATTGCCAAAGCATATACCAATACCCAACTGATAAAGTTTGGTACGGTTGTAAATGTCTGAATGAAACGACGGAATGTAAGGTTTTTGATCTCGCAAAGGAAAATAGCGAATGCCATTGGGATCCACTGTGTGATCAGTCCTAAACCGGACATTGCCATTGTGTTTCTGATAACACGAATGATATCGCTTCGTGTCGCACCATTCTGGAACAGATATGTAAACCACTTAAATCCTACGAAGTTTGACATACTCAACGTTCCACCTGTCTGATAATCAAAGAATGCATATCTCCATCCCCAAAGAGGCAGATAGCAGAACACAAATGCCAGTGCCAGGAATGGCAGAAACATCAGGAACAGCTTGTACTGTGGGTTCATTTCCATTTCCTCATCCGGAGCTGCCTTCGGAAGCATTGTAAGGATAACAACAGATAACAACAGGAGTACTATCGCAACAATGATATATGCTACCGCTGCTACCGGAAATGTCGGTCCAACTTTTTCAAGCTTAGACGCCATCGTTGTACTGTTTACCATGTTATAAGAAATAATTGTTGCAACAAAACCCACAATCTCTACAATACTACCAAGAATAGACCACAGGATACCTGCTCTCTTCATCTTGGTATTACCAAGAGACATACAACCACCTACTACAACAAATGCAACACCGATTACCGCAATAACTGCACCTGCATATAATACGTAGAATGTACTCGGGCTCAGCCAGTTCATACGAAGTGCACGACCAGCCTCACTGGTTAAAGTAGAATAAGATACCGCAGCTGTAAAAAGCGAAGTATTCTCATTCACAAGATTACAAATCCTTGTCGGATTCATAAAAGGGAAGAAAACGGAAATTGCAGCAAAGATAGCAATTACTCTCTGCAGCATATAGATATAATCTACCGTTCCCCTTTTCTCTGTTTGTGATTCTTTCATAATAACCTCCTGTATTACTTATTTCATCCCACCGTCAAAAGCTCTGTAAACAGACCAGAGCAGACTATCAAGATGATAAATAGAGTTTACGCTATTATCATTATACATGCATTTTTCACTCACGAATACCATAAATAATAGAGAAAAAATACACGACTTTTCGTTCGACACGCCACGTCACACGTTATCGGAGAAAAAAGGAGACAGGTTGCTGCCTATCTCCTTTCCATGATATCTACTTATTCAGCAGATGTCCGCTGCAGGAATTATTTTTTCTTCTTAACAACGACAACTGCTACAACTGCAACTACTACGACAACGATCACGATCGGTACAACCGGTGAGGACTTCTTAGAAGAAGATGTAGAAGCATCAGAAGTTGTATTTGCATCGCTTGATGTGCTTGTTGCGTCATTTGCACCAGCTACAGCATCCGGATTGTCTGAGTTGAAACCGGAAACAGTAAACTGAATCTGAATAGAATCTGTAGGAACTACAGTGATGTCAGGGCTGTCTGCATACTCACCCTTATCCTTCTGATAAGAGTTCATTGCATCGAAACGAAGAAGCTTAGACACATCTGTGTACTCAGCAGGATAAAACGGATCACTTGGTACAGAAATCTCTTTACCATCGCACAGAAGCTTCACATCAGAGATTTTTACAGGATTATCCTTTGCTGCCATAGGGATATCAGTATCAACATAGATCATAGAAACCTTTGTCTCAGAATCACCCTTCGTGTCAAGGCAGTTGTTCAGGCCACTTACACCAACAGTGTATGTACCATTGCCCTTGATCTCCGCATCCTGAATCTGTGTGCCTTCAATAGCTGTTACACCTTCCTTACCAGACTGGAACAGTGTACCATTATCAAATGTCAGTTTTGCCTTCTTCATATCGGAACCATCAATACCAAGGGTGTCAGAATACCACTCATCACGGAAGATCCATGTACCGGTCTCCTGAAAACCGAAGTATGCATGATATGTACCGTCTGCATCAAACTCAGCCTTAGCTGCTTTCTTACCAGCCTTGCTTGTTTCTGCAGATACATCGGCAGGTACTGCTGTTGCTGTAACAGCTAAAGCCAGTGCCAATGCGCTGAAAGTAGCTGCTACCTTTCTTAATGACTTTCTCATTGTATCGTCCTCCTCATAATTGGTACAACACAGATCAACAATCTTTACAGACTTTTCTCCACGTTGTCCATATTCACGTTTTATTGTACACCTTTGCCATAGCATAGATCCACAATTTAATTGTTCTTGTCTATTTTACCAAATACATCCGGAAATAAAACCTTAATTATTTGACATTTTTACCCGACAAATTATACATTTTGTGGATTTTCCATTTGATATGGTATATGAATCACCACTTTCGTGCCAAAATTTTTGGTACTATCAACCTCCACCCCATATTCATTGCCATACAAAATGCGTATTCTCTGACTTACATTTCGTACACCGATATGGGTATCATCTCCATTTTCATCCCGCATGTTTTTTCTCAACGCGCCCAGCTCATAATAATCCATACCACATCCATTGTCCTTGATCTCGATATAAATTTCGTCCTCTTTCCTATATACATGTATTGTAAGCTTTCCGTCATTTTCCTTTTGCTCCAGTCCATGCACAAAAGCATTTTCCACGAACGGCTGAATCGTCAAAGGCAGAATATATGCCTTTACATTCACTTCCGGATCAATAACCAGCTCCGATCTGATGCGGTCTCCAAAACGGTACTCCTGGATCTTCAGATAATATTCTACCATCTGAAGTTCTTCCTTCAGACTTACAAGCCGGTCTGTCACCTGAATATTATAACGCATGGTCTTGGCAAGCATTTTTACCAGTTCCACAATCTCCGGCTGATGGTTTACTACTGCTTTCATCCGGATCGTCTCCAGTGTATTATAAAGAAAATGCGGATTGATCTGACTTGCCAGCATCTTAAACTCCACTTCCTTCTGTCTCGTGTGAAGCTTTTCCTTCTGAACCTGCTCATCCACCACATTGCTCATCAGGAGCTGAATATCTTTCATCATCTGCTCCAGTTCTGTATAAAGCTCACCAATCTCATCATTTCCCTCAATACGCTCCACCTTGTCATATTCTCCCTGCGCCACCCGGTGCATCTGCATACGCAGCTGATACATACGATTGCTGTAGGATGCGGCAAATGCAAAGATCAGAACAGCAGACAACAGTACTCCGATTATCTCCGGTATAAACGCTTGAAAACTGATCCGGTTGACCCCTGTCATGATGTCCTGATAATTCTGAATACTTACCACGGAATAATAATTTTTGGAACCATCCATTTGAATTTTCTCATAAGCGACCAGATATTCCTCGACACCATAGGATATCCTTTTGGAAACACGGCTCTTATGAATTTTCTGAATCTCTTCCTTTAAAAATGGATAATCTGCAAGATTAAAGTTTTCAGATATAATATAAAAATTATTATACATGATCGCGATATTATCATCCCGGTCATTTAACGCTGTAGTAGTTTTATTATACTGAAGGAGGATCGTGACAATTCCTGCCACATGTCCCTGTTTATTTAAAACAGCTCTGCTGATCTGTATGGTCTGTCCTTTATTGACGTTCATCTGACTGAAATACCAGTAGCCTTTTTCCTTATTTTTAATGGTTGCCTTATACCAGGACTGATATTTTACCGTCTCTTTAAAATAAGAAAGATTATTGATCCTTTCCAGATCATACGTATCAATGGTTGGATTATTTAAATATATTTTTATATTGGAAATATCCTGTTCATAAAGATTCATATAATCCTGAAGGATTCCATCAACAGTCCGGTAATCCTTATAAAACTGTGTTTTATTTTTGTATTTTCTGGTAGCAATCTTCTGTATCTGATCATTATTGCAAAGAAGACGGGCTGCATTATCCAGCACCGTCATAGATTCCCGGAGCGAGGAAC
This sequence comes from uncultured Lachnospiraceae bacterium, assembly GCA_934339135.1. Taxonomy (GTDB): domain Bacteria; phylum Bacillota; class Clostridia; order Lachnospirales; family Lachnospiraceae; genus Jutongia. The sequence goes on from CAKRHP010000016.1 coordinate 42,888, forward strand.
CGAGAACAGAAAGTTCTTCCGACTGGGTCTCCTCCGTAACATTGATCATCATTTTCCGCGTCTGCATGTTGGTATAAATACTCATAACAAGCAGTGGAATAATACCACCGATCAAATAGATCAATATCATGCGGTGGAGAAACTTCATGTCTTTAAATAGGTGAAATCTTTTTTTATAGTTGAATTTTTTCATAATCGGTCTTATTATCCGTCTATTTTAAACTGCACCTGAAGCGGTTTCTTTAACGGCTTCCCCCCTAAGGATGTCACATTTGTTGTAATATTTAATATATAAGATTCATTCTGTGCATATGGCTCCAGCGGTTCGATCTCAATCTCGTTTTCCAGAGAATTATAACGGATCGCTGTTTTCAGAGGAGAAAGATTCATGGACGTCACATACAGATTCACATTATTGACGGTCTTGGGATCCAGCGGAATATTAAACTTGATCTTCCAGACAAAATTTCCTGTTTTAAATTTTAAATCCTGACGCACTTTACTTTCAAGACCTTCCGTCATAGATTCAAATTCCAAATATTTTCCCACGATACTCTCCTGCCTTTCTTCCAATTAATCAAGGATTTTCTCTCTTATTTTATATTATCACATTCTAATTTTTTTGGGTAGTCTCATTCTCAAATTTGATAGTGTAAACTGTTCTTCGGAAAAAAATGAGCAGATCAGCTCCTGAATAGTTTTAAGAACCTCAACTTCCTGCATCATAACATATTTCCGTTTTTGTTTCCATTACTTTCACAGCATTTTTATGCTCCGTATCCATAGATCAGACCTCTCATCCAGGTCATACTGGCTCTCTCCAGTCCCGGTATCTCTTTTCGTATGATTTCTTCGCCACTGATCCTGTGATTCCTTTTGACTTCTCTTACCAGTTCATCCTGTTTCTTGATCCTTTTTTGCATCTGCTCCTTTTTGTGCTGATACTCCAACAGATCAATTACATTTCCACCATTTCGTGTAAATACTCTTAACTGTGTCATTTTATGGACACCAGTCTTTGACCAGCCCATCGGACGGCTTGATTCCCTTGCTGACAGCACATGGCTTATCTGCCCCTCCGCACTGCATCCCCAGTCTGCCCCGGCATCATCATACCGCACAATGATCCCAAGCCAGTTGTTTTGGATATATTTCCGGCAGGCTTCGATCTCTTTCTGCTTTCCCGGTGTTAAAGCACTGGCTCCACATTTTCTGAGAAGTCTCTGCACTTCTTCCTGATCTTTCTCTCGGATCGCTGCATAGATCAGCTCCCGGGCATCTTCTGTACTGTCCAGCAGGTGACTGGTCGCTGCACTGATGTATTTCCAGAGATGAAATTTATCAAGCACAAATTTACTTTTTTCCAAAACCTGACAGCCTGATACGATCCACGGTGCACCATCTCCTGCGATATATACATTCTCCAGATACTCCGTATCATAGTTGTCATAAATATACTGCTGTACCTCCAGCCACAGATCCTCATTTGCTTCGGCTCCTTCATAAACACCTCCGAAGTAGTGCTTTCCTGTCAGGCGGTATCTTTTGCTTCCTTGCTTTCCTTCCTCCTCGATATCTTCGTAGAGAAGGATCAACTTTGGCATCACCGTGTTACTTTTTCTGCCGTTTTCAGAGATCGGCAGATCTCCCTTTTTCTCGTAAAACTGTAATGCAACATGATCCTCATCTGCCTGGATATGAAGTTTTTTTATCCGTTTCTTTTTCTCAGGGATGTCTTCCGGCATTTCCACTTCGAGACCATGGATCAGTTTCTTGATTGTCTGTTTTGTGACCACATCGCCGGTCAGGCAGGCTTCTTCCCCTCCTTTGCGGTAACTGGTCTCTACTGCTTCTCTTAGTGCCTGCGCCAGCGCTGCCTGGCTGACTTTGTCATTGGAATCCATTCCCACATATTTGTCCAACAGATAAATTCTTTTTCCACCATGCTTTGGAGCATAATAAGCTCTTTTGACCTCTATGTTTCCAAACCTTGTCAGCAGAGTGCGGCGGTCTTCTTTATGCTCTACATGATAGCTCTGTTTACGGAATTCACTGTTCCGGATTGTCTGCTCAATACTTTCGAGGATCTCCTGATACAGACTGCGACCAAACTCTAATACTGTATCAAGCAGTTCCTCCTCAAAACGCATCATATTTCCGGATAATAATGATTCTTTGATAAATTTTTCAATTTTAGTAGTGTCTTTTTCGATAAATTCGATTATACTGTTATACATGGGGCAGTTCTCCTTTGCGTTTTTTGTTTGGTCACTTAAAACTTTATACAAAGGAACTGCCCTTTTCAATATTTAATTTTCCGAAAACTTAATTACGCTAACCTCAAATTTTCCCTGTCCAAAGGGCAGGTTTTCTTTGAAGAAACAGAGTGGATATGATATACTTATAAATAGAATTTTAATTTGTCAGAAAGGCAATTTTTATGAAAAAAGTCAATTTTAAACCGGGAAATATGATCTATCCCCTCCCTGCCGTCATGGTAAGTTGTGGAGATATGGATCACGTATCAAATATATTAACAGTTGCATGGACCGGCACACTCTGTACGAATCCGCCGATGGCATATATTGCCGTTCGTCCGGAACGCCACTCTTATCCTATGATCCGGGAGTCCGGCGAGTTTGTGATCAATCTCACCACCAAAGAACTCGCACACGCTACAGATTTCTGTGGGGTACGCTCCGGCAGGGATCATGATAAATGGACAGACTGCCGCCTCACACCGGTTCCTGCGGATACTGTGAAATGTCCGCTGATCGCGGAAGCACCTGTCAACATCGAATGCAAAGTACGCCAGGTTTTAGAGCTTGGCTCCCATCATGTTTTTGTTGCCGACGTCACGGCAGTACATGTCGCAGAGAAGTATATGGACGAAAAAGGAACCTTTCATCTGGAAAATGCAGGTCTCCTCGCTTATTCTCACGGCACCTATTACAGCCTTGGCAAGGCTCTGGGTCATTTTGGTTATTCTATTCGCAAGAAAAAGGGAAACGGACGGAAAAGCACCAAAGGGAAACCAAAAACATACAATAAAAAAAGGGGCTAGTGCGTACGGAAATGAGGGATAAAGTATGAAGATCAGCTATCTTAGAATACGAAATTTCAAATCCATCCGGGATCTGGAGATCAACGAGCTGGAAAATGCACTGATTCTTGTAGGCAAAAACAATACCGGTAAAACAAATGTGATCGATGCGATCCTTACAGCGACCGGCAATCATATTCCAAAGACAACCGAGTTTCTGGACCCGCAGAAAAGCATTGATATTACTCTGTCCATTGAATTCACCGATGAGGATCTGCAATACTATCAGAGTCTTGGCATCGTGAGCAAACACCGGGATTATGACAAATGGCTGGAGGAGCTTTCCGCCCTGCTTCCATCCTTTCAGGATCATACAGTGACCTTTACCTGTCATATCAATCCGGAGCAAAAGATCCGGTTTAATGATGGTTTCCAGAAAAACAATCCCTACATCCGGGAAATTTTTCCAAAAATCTATCATATTGACCAGACCAGAAACCTTGATGCATTGCAGAATGATGTTTTTAGTTTTTATGACAAAGAATCCTTCCAGATGCTCAAGGATAATATGTGTACCTTTGACTCCACCCGGAAATGTAACCGCTGTTTTCAGTGTATTGGAGTCATCAACAAAAAAACACCGGAGGAGCTTTCTCTTTTTGAGACCACGCGTCTGCTGCAGTACAAACTGTTCCGCACAAATCTGAATGAGTTTGCTGAGAAGGTAAATCATTACTTCCATCGGAACGGCAATCCTTCCCAGCAGATCCGCTACGTACTCAACTTTGATCTGGATGACCTGCTGCATATCGACACACAGCTTATCAACCGGGATCGCAACGATTATGTTTCCTCCTTAAATACATTGAGTGAAGGCATTAAAAGTATCTACGCATTATCTCTTCTGGAGGCATATATTGACGAGGCAGATACTCTTCCCTGCATTATTTTGATGGAGGATCCTGAAATCTATCTGCATCCGCAGCTTCAGAAAGTGGCAAGTGAGATCCTTTACCGCTTGTCCAAAAAGAACCAGGTGATCTTCTCCACTCACTCTCCGAATCTGATCTTTAACTTTTCTTCCAAACAGATCAAGGAGGTACTGCTGGATGAGGAATATTACACCACCGTACGGGAGGAGACGGACATAGACCAGATCCTCGATGACCTGGGTTATACCGCCAATGATCTGATGAATGTGAGTTTTGTATTTATCGTAGAGGGCAAGCAGGACAGCAACCGCCTTCCGATGCTTCTGCAGAAGTACTACTCCGAGATTTACGACGAGGATGGCAATCTCAAGCGGATCACGATCATTCCGGTAAACAGCTGCACCAATATTAAAACCTACGCAAATCTGAAATATATTAATAAACTATATTTAAAGGATCAGTTTCTGATGATCCGGGACAGCGACGGCAAAAATCCAAAATACCTCAAGAAACAGCTCTGCAGTTACTACGGTCAGCGAGCCAAAGAGGATGCCGGCAATCTGCCGAAGGTAGAACCAAAAAATGTCCTGATCCTGAAGTATTACTCTTTTGAAAATTATTTTCTGGATCCAAAGATCATGACAAAGATCGGCGTTGTCAAAAGTGAAGAAGATTTTTATAATATTCTTTACAAAAAATACAAAGATTACCTATTTAAGCTAAACAGTATGAAACGCATGCAGCGGATCAATAATATACGTATTAAGAGCAAGCAGGATATCAAGGATAATATGGAACTGATTAAAATTTATGTACGCGGGCATAATCTGTTTGATATCTTTTATGGACGTTACCACGGCCAGGCGGAGCAGGAGATCCTGCAGAAGTATATTGACGTGGCACCGAGGGAAACCTTCCAGGATATCTTTGATGCCATTGACTCATTTGTTTATTTCGAAAACAGAAGAAAATAGGTTGACATTATAAACGATTTCGATATAATGTATGGTATGTATGTCTTCACTATTCTACAGGAGTGGTGAAACGGGTTTTGCAAAAAAAGCGTTTGATGAGGTGCAAAATGGAAAATCAGTATATTATAAAGGGCGGAAACCCTCTTCACGGTGAAGTTGTTATCGGCGGAGCCAAAAACGCTGCTCTTGGTATTCTGGCTGCTGCCATTATGACCGATGAGACAGTGACGATCGACAATCTTCCAAATGTAAGAGATATCAATGTCCTTCTTACAGCTATAGAGAGTATTGGTGCTACCGTAAAGCGTCTGGGACCTCACGAGGTACAGATCAACGGAAGTACTATTTCTGATGTTACAATAGATTATGACTCCATTCGTAAAATACGGGCATCCTATTATCTTTTAGGTGCTCTTCTTGGCAAATATAAAAAGGCTCAGGTTGCTCTTCCCGGCGGCTGTGATATCGGAAGCCGTCCGATCGACCAGCATCTGAAAGGCTTTCGTGCCCTGGGTGCCACGGTCAATATCGAGTACGGTATGATCAATACCTTTGCCGATGCACTGGTGGGCAATCATATTTATCTCGATGTGGTATCGGTAGGTGCCACGATCAATATTATGCTTGCATCCTGTATGGCACAGGGCCGTACTGTTATTGAGAATGCCGCCAAGGAACCACACATCGTAGATGTTGCCAACTTCTTAAACAGCATGGGTGCCAATATCAAGGGTGCCGGTACTGACAAGATCCGTATTGACGGTGTGGATCATCTCCATGCCAGCGAGTATTCCATTATTCCGGATCAGATCGAAGCAGGTACTTTTATGGTTGCCGCTGCTGCTACCAAGGGTGATGTACTGATCCGTAATGTTATCCCAAAGCATCTGGAGGCTATTTCTGTCAAGCTGATCGAGATTGGCGCAAAGGTCGAGGAGTTTGATGATGCGGTTCGTGTATCTGCAGATGACCGCTTGGGACATACGCAGGTCAAGACTCTGCCATATCCTGGTTTTCCAACCGATATGCAGCCTCAGATTGCGACACTTCTGGCTCTTTCCAACGGAACCAGCACTGTTACCGAGAGTATTTTCGAGAACCGTTTTAAATATGTAGATGAACTTGCCCGCATGGGTGCCAATATCAAGGTCGAGGGAAATGTTGCGATCATTGAGGGTGTCACCGGTCTGACCGGAGCCTCTATCACAGCACCTGATCTTCGTGCCGGTGCTGCACTTGTTGTTGCCGGTCTGGTGGCTGACGGATTTACGACCGTGGATTCTATCCACTTTATCGAACGTGGATATGAAGATTTCGACAAAAAGATGACAGCTCTTGGCGCATGTATGGAGAAGATTCCTGTGGACGACGAGCGAGAAATGCAGAAATTCAAAATGAAAGTTGGATGAAAATATCCACAAAAATAGAAATTATTGAATATATAAAAGGCGGAAACTGTTTCTTACGTTTCCGCCTTTTGTTGTTTTATTTCCAAATTTATTCACAGAATACTCTACAATTCCATTTTAATTTCACATTTTGTGCTGTTTTAACAGATTTCTTTCACATCAATATCCGGTGCCATAGCTAAATTTACGATCAGTCCATCCATTTTCACAATCGGATTACTCTGATCGGTTGGATTGGTATCCACGATCCGTGCACGTTTCTGATTGGATAAGACCACCTCACACCCAATATAAAACGAACCAACCCCCTCCATAAATACTGCAAGATATGTAGGATCAAACTTTTCCCTCTCCTGCTGCAGCATCCGGAACACCTCAAATGGACAATGCGGCTCTCTATAAACTCTGGCTGAAGTCAGCGCGTCATAATAATCAGCAATGGCAACAATCTTAGCGAAATCATCAATATCATCCGCTTTTAATCCTTTGGGATACCCGGAACCATCGCATCTCTCATGGTGCATCAGGGCAGCATTCATAATCCGTTCATCTAACGGATGCTTCTTAAGAAAGTCATATCCTTTCTGTGGATGCTGTTTGATCTGCTCATATTCTTCCTCTGTCAGCGATCCTGCTTTTTTGATGATCTTGCCTGGGATTCCCATCTTCCCCACATCGTGCAAAAGTCCTGCCAGTGTCAGGATATCCTGCTCCTCCTCCGGCATATGCATCCAGTTTGCAAACTCGTGACAGAGTATCGCCACATTCAGACTATGTATATATGTCAGATCATCATACCTCCGGACCCTTCGCAGCATCCGAAACGTATGAACCGGATCATCACTCAATGCTATGATTTCCCTCGTTTCTTTCAATAGCTTGTTGGTGTTAAGATCCTCGTCCTCCCTGACGATGTACTCCGACAACGACTTTTCCAAAAGCTGTGCCGATTTGATAACCCGTTCGTTAAATAATCGGTAATCCCTCGACTTTCTGGTGGGACCCAACTTATCCTCCGGCAAAAATTTCCATTCCATCTCCCTGTCTCCTTCGTAATTGTGTCAATACGATATCCCTATTTTATTATGTTTAAATGAAAATATCAAGTCATCCTCTTTCTTGCAAAAGTTCCGAAAAAAGCGTATTATATAGAGTGAGATAATTTAGATGTTTTGGCAGAGTTTTTCTGCAGCAAAATCTACAATTTAAGAAAGGGTATGGTATTTCTATGGGCTCAAAAAAAGGATGTTTTATTGTATTTGAAGGTATTGATGGCAGTGGCAAATCCACACAGATCTCTCTGTTACAGGAACATATTCAGGGACACTCCATCAACTGTATGACTACCATGGAGCCAAGCAATGGACCCATCGGCACCTTGCTCCGCCAGTTCCTTTCCGGCCGTATCAAGGGTGAAGAAACCACTTTGACGGCACTTTTTGCAGCAGACCGTCTGGATCATCTGAACAATCCGGTCAATGGTATCTGCAAGCTTTTGGATGATGGCATTGCCGTGCTTTCTGACCGCTACGTTTTTTCCAATTATGCATATCAGAGTGTGTCTGTTCCTCTGGAATGGATCATGAAATGCAATGAGATGGCAAATGAGATTGTCCGTCCGAACTGCCATATTTTTATAGATGTCTCACCGGAAACCGCGATGGAACGCGTGACCAAGGGGCGTCACCAGACGGATATTTATGAGACAAAGGAACGTCTCACCGATGTCAGGGAACGTTATCTTGATCTGATCCACCGGATGGAGGACGTGGAAAATATTATTATTGTTGACGGAAACCGTTCCCTGCAGGAAATCTCCGATGAGATCTGGGCAAAGGTCTGTCACTACTTTGTATAGAACTATCATTTCTTCTCAAATTAACGACAGCAGATTCACTACCACGAAAGGAGGAGTTCTATGGATCTACGGGTAAACCAGTTACAGCAGCCGGCACAGATTGAATCCAAAGCCTCTGTTCCGGAATCGGATGGCTCCTTTCGTTTCACACTGCTCAGCAGTATTCAGGAGCAGGAGCTTCAGGCAAGTCTCGCCGTCATGATGGAAGATATTACCCAGCAAGGCAATAAACTCAGCCGCCGGATGGATATCCGGGATATGAAGCTGTACCGCAAGATGATCAAAGAATTTATGAATGAGATCGTCACCCACTCCCACTCCTTCAGCCGTGAAAACTTTCTCGACAAAAAGGGGCGTCACAGGGTCTACGGTATGGTAAAGCTTATCGACCAGGCTCTGGACGATCTTGCAGAGGAGCTTATGCAGGAAGAAAAGGACCATCTGGCGATATTAAATAAAATCGGTGAAATTCAGGGAATGATCCTTGATCTTTTTACCTGATCATTATAAACAGGAGGCATTTATGGCAAATTTTAAAGATATCATCGGACAAAAGCAGGCAAAGGAGCATTTCCAGACAGCCATTGAGACTGGAAATATTTCCCATGCCTATATTATCAACGGAGAGACCGGTTCCGGACGCCGTATGTTGGCAGATGCCTTTGCAAAGGCACTCCAGTGTGAAAAGCATCCAAGCGCCGATTCCTGCGACGGATGCAAGTCCTGTCATCAGGCCGAATCCGGCAATCATCCGGATATCCGCTATATTACTCATGAAAAGGCAAGTATCAGTGTCGATGATATTCGTGAGCAGCTCAACAATGATATCCAGATCAAGCCATACAGTAGTGAGCATAAGGTATACATTATCCCGGAAGCCAATAAAATGACGGAGCAGGCGCAGAACGCTCTTCTGAAAACCATCGAGGAACCTCCGGCATACGCAGTCATCCTTCTTCTCACGGATAATCTGAATGCACTTCTGCCAACGATCCGGTCCAGATGTGTTACGATCAATACAAAACCTATCTCCAAGGAAGAAATTGCCGGTTATCTGGTAAGTCACCTTTCCATGGAGCGGGAGCAGGCTGAGATTGCCGCAGGCTTCTGTCAGGGAAATATGGGCAAGGCGATCCGTTTTGCCAACTCAAAGGATTTTCAAGAAATGAAGGAGGATACCCTTCATTTATTAAAAAATATTGAGCATATGGATATTTCGGAAATTGTGGATTCCATCCGTACCTTCTCACAGAAAAAGGGCATGATCGATGATTATCTGGATCTGATGCTGCTCTGGTACCGTGATGTACTGATGTTTAAAGTCACAAAGGATGCCAATCTCCTGCTGTACCGCGACCAGTTTCACGATATCTCCCATCAGGCAAGCGTACACACCTACGAGAGTATCGAAAACATTCTTCAGGCAATCGATAAGGCAAAGGTGCGTCTTGGCGCCAATGTAAACTTCGAGGTGACCATGGAGCTGATGGCACTGACCATGAAAGACTAAGCTAATCCGTCAATAGAAAGGACATAAATATTATGATACTAATTATCGGAGTCAGATTCCGTAAATCAAGCAAGGTATATTACTTTGATCCCACCGGCTACGACGTCAAAAAAGGTGACCATGTTATCGTAGAAACTGCCCGTGGTATTGAGTTCGGCACTGTCGTTCTGGGACCGAAGGAGGTTACGGATGACAAAGTCATTTCCCCGTTGAAGCCACTGACACGACCGGCTACTCCGGAAGATGAACAGACCAATATTGAGAACGAAAAGAAGGAAAAAGAAGCTTACCAGATCTGTCTGGAAAAGATTAAAAAACACGATTTAAAAATGAAGTTGATCGATTCCGAATATACCTTTGACCGTAATAAACTACTTTTTTATTTTACAGCTGACGGTCGTATTGATTTTCGTGAGCTGGTAAAGGATCTTGCATCGGTATTCCGTACACGTATTGAATTACGTCAGATCGGTGTCCGTGACGAAACGAAGCTGTTGGGTGGCATGGCGATCTGCGGCAGACCACTCTGCTGTCATACCTTCCTGTCCGAGTTTGCCCCGGTTTCCATCAAAATGGCAAAGGAACAGGGACTTTCCCTGAATCCCTCCCAGATTTCCGGTGTATGCGGACGTCTTATGTGCTGCCTGAAAAACGAACAGGAAGCTTACGAAGAACTAAACCGCTCTCTTCCATCCATTGGATCCCAGGTAAAGACCATTGATGGTTATACCGGTGATGTACAGAGCACCAGCGTTTTGAAACAGCTTGTAAAGGTTGTGATCACCAAAAAGAACGGGGAACGTGAGATTCGCGAGTATCCGATCAGCGATCTGAGCTTTAAGGATCACCAGATCACCAATGAGGGTTCTGAACTGGAGGCATCCCTGAATGAAATGGTAGACGCCGAGGGACTGGAACAGCTTGAGATCATGGAAAAACAGGATATGGAAGAGTTTCAGGAGCAGGAAGAACAAACCGATAAATCCGGCGGAAAACGCGAAAATAACAGACGCTCCCGTGGTCAGCGCAGAGACCAAAACAAAGATAATAGAGACCGTAACCGGGATCGAAATCAAAACAGAGAAAACCGTGGTCAGAACAGAGATGATCAAAATCGGGACAATCGTGGCCAGAACAGAGACGGCCGGGATCAGAATCGCTTCCGGGAAAATCGCAAAGACCGCGATGCACAGCATAATAACCGGGATAGACGACCTGCCAGAAGCAGGGGCGGCTACGATAACCAGAATATTCATCTGCCGGAAAGCGAAAAACAGGAACAGAGCTTCCGTGGCGGTTATGAACGCCAAAATGACGGACGCCGGGAAAAAGGACGTCCGGAGCGTTTCCGGGAGGAACGCAGCAGAAAGGGTGAGCGTGAGAATTTCCACGGCAGGAGAAATAACAATCACCGCCGTCAGGACAACAATACGAAAGGACAAAATGCCCCATCCAACCGCCAGAATCATTAGATATATTACAAAAAGGAGCCTCTATGAACGCAGAATTGAAGCCGGGAGAACGTTTGGATGACCTCCAGATCAATGGTTATCATATTATACAGCATCCGGAGAAATTCTGTTTCGGCATGGATGCAGTGCTGTTATCTTCCTTTGCCGGTTGTCAGCCGGACAGTAAGGTTGCAGATTTCGGTACCGGTACCGGAGTCATTCCGATTCTTCTGACAGCCAAAACAGATGCTGCGCACATTGATGCATTGGAAATCCAGCCGGAAAGTGCGGATATGGCGAGACGCAGTGTCCAATTAAACGGACTCTCAGATAAAATTCATATTATTGATGGGGATATCAAGGAAGCATCGCAAATCCTTGGCAAGGCCTCTTACGATTATGTGATCACAAATCCGCCCTATATGAATAATAACCACGGGCTGAAAAACCCGAATATGCCCAAAGCAATCGCCCGCCATGAAATTCTCTGTACTCTGGAGGATGTTATACGGGAAGCCTCTCTGGTCCTAAAACCCGGTGGTCATTTTCTGATGGTACACAGGCCCTTCCGTCTGATTGAAATTATCACATGTCTTACCAAATATAAGCTGGAGCCGAAGCGAATGCGATTTGTACACCCATTCGCTTACAAGGAGCCCAATATGGTGCTGATCGACGCCGTTCGCGGCGGCAATTCCATGGTAAAAATAGAATCTCCCCTTGTCATATATTCCGCTCCGGGACAATATACACAGGAGATTCTCGATATATATCACTGCTAGAAATGGAGAAAACAATGACCGGAACTTTATATTTATGTGCCACTCCCATTGGAAATCTGGAAGACATTACCTTTCGTGTGTTAAGAACTTTACGTGAGGTAGACCTGATTGCCGCAGAGGACACGCGCAATACCATTAAACTCTTAAATCATTTTACGATCAAAACACCCATGACAAGCTATCATGAATACAATAAAGTAGACAAGGCTGCCTATCTTGTTTCTAAGCTTGCCCAGGGAACCAATATTGCTCTTGTCACGGATGCCGGTACGCCCGGCATCTCCGACCCGGGCGAAGAAATTGTCCGCCAGGCCTATGCCGCAGGAATTCCGGTTACCTCCCTGCCCGGTGCCTGTGCCTGCGTAACGGCTCTGACCTTATCCGGGCTTTCTACACGCCGTTTTGCTTTTGAGGCATTTCTGCCTCCGGACAAAAAGGAACGTGCTGTCATTCTGGAATCCCTGAAAACAGAAACAAGAACAGTCGTTTTATACGAAGCTCCCCATCACCTTCTCGCCACACTCAAGCAGCTATACAATGCCCTTGGCGAGCGGAAGATCACTCTCTGCCGGGAGCTTACAAAGCTTCACGAAACGGTTCAGCTTATGACATTGTCCGAGGCAGTTTCCTATTATACCGGCAATGATCCAAAGGGCGAATATGTTTTGGTTCTCGAGGGCATTTCCCAGCAGACTCTGGATCAGGAAAAGCAGGATAACTGGAAGGAAATGGACCTTCCGGCACATATGCAGCTCTATCTTGACCAGAATCTTTCCAAAAAGGAGGCCATGAAAAAGGTTGCACAGGACCGGGGTGTTTCCAAGCGTGATATTTACCAACAATTATTAGATTTATAATTTATATAATGCCAACAATTTTTTGAAAACCCGGTGACTGTCACCGGGTTTTATCGATTATGCCGGCATCTTCTCTCCCGCCGGCAGTTCATTTCATTGCACAGCATGATTTCTACCATGGGACGAAGCCACTTCTGATCGACTCTGTCCTTCTGTCTGCAGTAATGACAACATATTCCCGATGCCATACGTTCCATGGTTACCTTATCCGGATACTGATCATACATGGGACTTCCTTCGTATTCCATCTGATCGCATACATTCATAACCATTCCATTTAATTCCGTAACCTCCAGAGGGTAAAGATACTTCAAATCCCGAACCTTTTCTTCCTCCGGTATCTGTGCCAGCTCTAATGGAAATACCATGGCATTTCCCTTTGGATAATTGACTCTTTTATTTCTCATGATCTTATGTCCTTCCCTGTATCAAACACACTTCATTTTTATTATATGGAAATCTTAAAATTTAGTGACTGTCCTTGCCTTTTTTTCGGGAACAATCTATACTAAAGACAAGAATGTTTGTATGATCAGGAGGCTTATTTTGAAATATTTTTATAAAGGTTTTGGATTATTTGTATTATTTTGTGCGTCCCTTTTTATATTTGGACAGCATATTCCCAGCATAAATGTGGGAACGGCGACAGCAACCAGTCTGCAGAGCTCCGCTTTTCCACTCATCAATCTTACGGTAAACAATTACACGATCAACACACTTCACGGCTACAGCAGTGAACTGGACAGCGGCAATATCCGGGAATCCATCACACCCATTGGAGCTGATAAATCCTTTGATGTGATCATTTCAGAAAATAATCTGAAGATCAAACGACTGGATTATGATCTAAAAGATATTGCCAATGACAAAAACATCGGCAACGGCTCATTGTCTGCTTTTGATGAATCTACCGGAACAAAAACGGCACATCTGACACTGGATGCGGCAATGAATACCAGTACAGAGTATGGACTGGAAATTACACTTACGACAAATTACAGTAAGCGTATTCACTTTTATACCAGAGTAAAATATTACGATTCTGATTTCTTTTTGAAACAGAAACTGGACTTTGTCAATAAATTTCACAACGCAACCTTTGGTAAAGAAAAGGGATTTAATATTAACAATTACCTGGAAACCAATGGAAGCAATGATTCCACTCTGGCAAATGTTAATATTTATTCCAGCAAAAAACTGATCACCTGGAATAATTTAAAACCAAAAATGCTCTCCGCCTGCACTCCGACCATCAAAGAATTAAATATTGAAACTGCCGCGGTGGAGCAGGTTTATTACGTCAAAGCAAAAACAAATACCGGCACAGAAACATATCAGGTAAAAGAATTTTACCGTGTGCGCTATACTACAGGACGTATTTATCTTCTGTATTTCCAGCGTACCATGGAAGCAGTTTTTGATCCGGAGCTGACTTCCACCTCTCAGAGTGAATTTAAGATCGGTATTTCCAATGTGGATGACCTGAATATCTCCTCCAGCGAGGATAACAAAAAAGTGGCATTTGTGCGAAATGGCAATCTGTGGTACTACGACCTGTCCACAGAAAAACTGAATCAGGTATTTTCCTTTGTACAGGATTCGACTGATTATATTCAGGATTATTATGACCAGCATGATATTCGTATTATCAACATTGACAACGATGGCAATATCGACTTTGTTGTTTACGGTTACATGAACTGCGGTGATTACGAAGGACGTGTAGGCATCATCCTTTACAGCTACGATTCCAAAAAGAATCAGATCAATGAGCGTATTTATCTTCCATTGGAAACAAGCTTCCAGCAATTAAAAGAAGATTTTGGTGACTTTTGTTATGTAAACCGCAAAAATGTATTTTATTTTTCATTATATGACAGGGTATATGCATACAATATTACTTCCAGACAATATACCGTTCTTACCCGCAATGCATCCAGCAGCAATTTTGCCATGCTGGAAAAGGCAAAATGCTTTGTCTGGTCCAATGCAACCTCTCAAAAACCGGCCACACGTATTACCATTCTCGATCTGGAAACAGAGCAGCGCCGCACGGTTTCCGCAAAGAAAAATCAGAGCATCAAGGTACTGGGATCCATTGATTCCAGTGTTGTATATGGTTTTATAAGAAACTCCGACATATATAATTCCCAGGAAGGTGAACGCATTTCACCTGTTTATAAACTGATCATTGCAGACAGCCATGGCGAAATCCTAAAGGAATATCAGACCAAAAATATTTACATTATAAAAACGGTCGTTGACAAAGATATTATCCAATTAAAACGTGTCCGGAAAATCGGACAGAAATTCAAAAAAATCTCTGATGACAGTATACAGCATCAGCAGGATAACAAGGCAAAATCCTTTGATCTGACCTCCAGAGTCACAGACAAAATGCTGACAGAAAAATATATCAGTCTTCCTGCAGGATTTTTGATGAAGGGGGAGCCAAAGATCACATATACCAAATATGTAATGGTTACAGAAAACACTACATTTTATATCAATAATCCGCAGAAAAATGCGGCAGATAAATATTATATTTACGCTTATGGCGGCATTAGCGGCTCGAATTATGATGCCGGAACAGCGATCCGTCAGGCTGATGAGCAGATGGGTGTTGTAATGGACAATCGCAATCATATTATCTGGGAACGTGGGGGAAAGTTTCTCAGTAATACCGTTTCTCTGATGGACAAAACTACCGTCTCAGGAAATGTTTCCAGCATGAAGGCATGTCTCCATATGCTGCTCCAGTCTGCGCAGGTTTCCGAGGATGCTTCCCTGTTAAAGGGAGCATCAACAATGGATATTCTCAAGAAATATATCAGTACACCGATCAATCTCACCGGCTGTACCGTAGATGAAATTCTTTATTTTGTCAGCAGCGGAAAACCGGTTATTGCCATGAAAAATTCCTCTCAGGCCGTTTTGATCAATTCCTACAATTCCAGCTCGGTAAGCTGGTTTGATCCATCGACCGGATCAAATACCAAAATGTCCTTAAACGGTGCAGAGAGATTCTTTGATAATGCCGGATATATATTTATCAGTTATATCTAATATTAAAACTTAAAGGTTGGATTGGAGGTAATGATTATGAGTAAACGCGTATTTTTAATTGTTCTGGACAGCGTTGGTATCGGTGAAGCACCGGATGCTGCCGATTTTGGCGATGTGGGAAGCCATACTGTTTATGCGGCATCCACTGACGAGCATTTTTATATGCCTCATATGCAGGAGCTTGGTTTCTTTACCATCAAGGGAAATCGTGTTGATGAACGTCATGAATGGGCCAAAAAGCAGATAACTCCTACCGGTGCCGTTATGCGTATGCAGGAGGCTTCCCGCGGCAAAGACACAACGATTGGTCACTGGGAAATTGCCGGTATTATCTCTCCAAAAGCAATGCCTACATTTCCAAATGGATTTCCAGAGGACCTGATCCATTCTCTGGAATCAGAAACCGACCGGAAGGTTCTTTGTAATATGCCATATTCCGGTACAGAGGTCATTGAAAAATACGGCAAAGAACACATGGAAACAGGAAGTATCATTGTATATACCTCTGCTGACAGTGTACTGCAGATTGCTGCCCATGAGGAGGTTATCCCTGTGGAGGAACTTTATAAAATCTGTGAGACTGCCCGCAGACTTTGTCAGGGACCATATGCCGTAGGACGTGTTATTGCCCGTCCGTTTATTGGGACACCGGGACATTTTACCCGAACCAGCAGACGTCATGATTTTTCTCTGGTTCCGCCGCGGGATACCATGCTGGACAGTATCAAAAATTCCGGTCAGGATGTACTGGCGGTAGGTAAGATCAATGATATTTTTGCCGGAAAAGGTGTCACGAAAATGACCCGGACAGAGGATAATAAAGATGGCATCAATAAAACACTGGCATATATGGACGAAGACTTCCATGGTCTTTGTTTTATCAATCTCGTAGATTTCGATATGAAATACGGCCATCGAAATGATGTGCCCGGCTATGCCGCTGCCCTCTCCTACTTTGACAAACGTCTGCCGGAGATTATGGCCAAATTACAACCGGAAGATATCTTAATGATCACAGCAGATCACGGATGCGATCCAAGCACACCATCTACAGATCACTCCAGAGAATATACTCCTCTTGTGATTGCCGGAGAACCTGTTCTTCCGGGTACCAACCTCGGCACAAGACCCACCTTTGCAGATATTGGTACTACAATCTGCGATTATCTCGGAGTACCTCAGAATCTGGATGGGACATCTTTCCTAAAAAACATTCTGAAATAACGTCAATATTACCAATAAATTTTTTAACTAAGAGACAGATCATCGTAAAATCTGTCTCTTTTTTTGTCAAAATTTTGTGATGAATTACGGATAGTTTTTTCCTTATAAATCCGCTACAATGAAATTGGTTTTGAGGTGAAGAAAGGAATTATTTATGAAAAAACATCTTTTCTTCCAGAATTTATTTATTTCAATTATTATTTTATGTCTGTTTTTTTCAGATAAAACAATTTCTTATGCCGGCCTTTCCATATGGAGTATAACTATAAAAGCAGAGGCAGCATCCCATAGCAATACCGATATCAAACACGCAAAAACACTTCAAAAGGGACAACGATATACCACCCATGTTTCCTCCCGGTCATTTCATTATTACTGCATTCCTGAGCAGGAAAAAGAGGGAGAAATCACGATTGAAATTCTTTCTGTCAAAAAACTTTCTCTGTCATTCCAACTCTATGACGCAAAAGGAAATCTCTATCCACCGTCCCATTACACCATGGATTCCATCCATTGTAAATTAACGATCCTCTATTATATTCCTGCCGAAAAAAGCTATCTTTTTGGCCTATATAATGATAAAAACGAGAGCCTTTCTTATGATATCATTTATCGGAGCAGCACCAATAAAAACAAAGATATAAACAAAAACAACAACACAAAAAAGACATTGAAAAAATCAAAAAATAAAACAAAAAAGCTCACCACAAAACCACCTGTAAAATATACAATATCACCTAGAAAAACATTACCAAAAATCAAAGTAACACAACACACTGCAGCACCTGAAACCAACACCTCTAAGCCAATAGGACACAAGAAAAATATAACTAAAAAAAGAACAAAAAAATTTAGTACCAAAAGCAGGTCTAAAATAACTGGTCACATTTTCTCACCTCAAAAAAATATTAGAAAAAACGTAAACATCAGCTTAAAATTAAGCAACACATTTCTGCACAAAAAATGTAAAGACACGATCATATTGAAAGCCACCTTATCCGGAGCAGATGCTGCTTCTCTAACATGGGATATATCCACAAAGAATTCCATAAAAAACAAATATATTCACAATAAAAAGCATTGTTCCACATTAAAGCTCAGCTTTAACCAAAAGGGAATTTATGTCATTACATGCCGGTTGGATTCCGGTCAAAAAACATCCGCTTCCTGCACCGTCAAAATATCATAAATTGCGTGATATAGGAACTTGCTCGTTTGAGCAAAATGAAATCTATGATCACCAAAATCCTAAAGTATCAAACAAAAAATTCTCTACGAAAGGATCTATGCTAACTATGAATACAACAAAATCTTTTACTTTGCCCACAGAGATTTCCACTATCTGGAGTCTTACTAAAATCATATCATTTACAAAAAATGTGACCATTTGCATGGTACAAAATACTAATACAAAATTGGACTACATTTTAAAAATTTATGAATCCCATGTCTTTTCAAAAAAGAAGATGGCATCTCTGTCCAATATAACGGATAGTCATTTTCTGCTTCCAAAGGAACATACTCATATTTGCCATAAAGAATACATCTTTTATCCGGTAAAAGAATCCCTGAAAGAAATCTTATATGATACAGGCTTATCCTTTCATGATCTTCTTTGCCTGGGTACTCATATGATCGATGCTGTATTGATCTTATGCGATGCCGGGATCTATGAAGCTGATATTAGTCCATGCAATATTTACCGAAATTCAAAAGGAATGTTTTGTCTTGGAGATATTAATTTGGAAAAGTGTACCATTTTAGGGACACAACCTTATGTTGCGCCGGAATACACCAGGCCATTAACAGATGGTCATTCCTTTGAAGCCGCAATGCAATATTCCATCTGCAGCCTTTTATACTCAGTCTGCAAACTACAGAAAGATTTTCTCTTTGATGAAATGTTGGATATCTTATCCAAAGGGATAGCAAAGAATCCATCTGACCGATTTTCTTCTCTCACCGAATTAAAACACGCTTTTACAGCTCTTGCTTCCCATGATAAAGCTCAGAAGCAAAGTGTCTTAATACTGCACCGAGAAAATCATCCTCTTTTTTATACAAAAACAATACCCATTCCAAAAAACACATTTCCGTTTATTCATTATGTGGTAAGCATTTTGTTGATGCTTTCAATTATAATATTTATATTCTCCCTGCATCGTTACCGTACCATCTATATGACAACGGCTAAATCAAATGATTATATCGCTGTTTTAGACACATCCATCCCTTCCTCGGATTCAACGGCTGTGACCAACAGTGCCATTGCTTCCGCAGAAGCCCTGATTTCGGAAAACGATGCCATTACAGAAATTAATCTTCAAAATCAAAAAGAAAATTCTTTTTCTGATACCATAGAAAATACCATAAAAAACCTTTCTGATCCTTCGGATATTACCTGTATTTATGCCGGAAATAATTATTTTAAAAATTTGAATCATATTTCGTTTTTCGACAATCTACAGGAGCTTTATCTAAACCACAATAAGCTGATTGATCTGTCTGAAATATCCGGATGCGATAAACTGACAACCCTGGTTCTGTCTTATAATGACATCCGTGATTTATCTCCCCTGATCTCTCTGAAGGCTTTGGATCACCTTGACCTTTCTTCCAATAAAAACATAAAGGATATATCTGTTTTATACTCATTTACACAGTTAAGTACTTTGAATATCTCCAATACAAATGTGTCCAAAAAAGAGTACAGACAGCTTTTAAAAAGGCTGCCTGCATGTCAGATTATTTATTGAATATTTACCTTGCATCCATCCGTTTAATTCCATCCTTTGTAACATAAGCAATAATTTCTTTCATAGGTGTCACCGGATCATCACTGTATTGATATACTGTTTCCAGATATTTTACCGCATCCGTTAGTTTTTCCGGATCAGAAGCATATAAAACAGCCAGTATCTCTCCCTCCTCCACAAATTCTCCGGTTTTGTGGTAAAAACGAATTCCTGCCTTTGGATCAATGGTGCTTTCTTTTGTTTCTCGTCCTGCCCCTAAAACAACAGAAGTTTTTCCACATTTTTCAGTATCCATAAAGGAGATATATGCCGTTTTTTTCATAAAAAATTCTTGTTTGTATGGCGCTTCCACAAACTTCTCCGGATGATAAATATAACTTTCATCACCACCCTGCGCCTTTACCATTTCTGCAAGCTTATCTATTCCCTTTCCTGTATAGATGGTGTCTTTAACCATATCACGACATTTCTGCATATCTGCAATTTTTCCCAAATAAAGCATCTGTGATGCAAACTCCACACAGATTTCTTCAAAATCTTTTGGTCCATTTCCCTGAAGTGTTTCGATTGCTTCGATTACTTCGATATCATTTCCTACGGCTACTCCCAATGGCACATCCATATTAGTTAAAACAGCTACTGTTTGACGCCCTGCTCGTTCTCCAATTTCAACCATCCTTTTGGCAAGCTGTATTGCATCCTCCACATTTTTCATAAATGCACCACTGCCCACTGTAACATCCAGTACAATTTTATCACTGCCGGATGCAAGTTTTTTACTCATGATTGATGCCGCAATCAACGGAATACTATCTACGGTTGCCGTCACATCCCGTAATGCATAAAGCTTCTTATCTGCCGGTGCAATCTCTGCAGACTGACCGATCACGCTAAGCCCTGTCGTATTAACAATATCAAAAAACTGCTCCTCCGGCATAGCTGTCTGAAATCCCGGTATAGATTCCAGCTTATCTATAGTTCCTCCGGTAAATCCCAAACCTCTGCCACTCATTTTAGCAACCTTTCCACCACAGGCTGCTACTAAAGGTGCCACTACCAGTGTCGTTTTATCCCCAACACCACCGGTACTGTGCTTGTCTACCTTAATGCCATCAATTGCTGACAGATCAACCATATCTCCGGACTTTGCCATACTGTCCGTAAAAACGGACAGCTCTTTCTCCGTCATTCCCTGATAATATACTGCCATTAAAAAAGCGGATACCTGATAATCCGGTATTTCATCGGATACATATCCATTTACCACATAGAATATTTCCTCTGCTGTAAGCTCCATTCCCTTTTTCTTTTTATCAATAATATCATACATTCTCATAGCTTTTACCCCCTTACAATACTTATAATAAATTACCCCCAAAACTCAATGGCAGTAATTCTTTCAATAAATATGTTTCATATTTTTCTTCAGATTCCGCCAAAATGATCTGAAATTTTTCCGGATCACAAAACTCCGCCATAACCTGTCTGCATATTCCACATGGTGGACAGATATCGAGCTTTTCTCCTTCTTTTCCGCCCACAATTACAATGCATTCAAATTCTGTAATCCCTTCAGATACCGCTTTAAAAATAGCCGTTCTCTCTGCGCAATTTGTGGCAGGATAACTTGAATTTTCGATATTACACCCCTGAAATATCTGACCATTTTTTGCCTTCAGACAAGCTCCTACCTGAAAGTGAGAATAGGGCGCATAAGCCATTTTTCTCGCCTCAATCGCCTTTGCAATTAATTCCTTCATAGACATTTTCCTCTCCTGATTTATTATGTCTGATTAATTTGTTTTACTGTTGTGCCTCTAATATCTTTACCAGACGGCTTGTCCCCAACCGGTCTGCCCCAAGTGTAATAAATTTCTCTGCATCATCAAAAGAACTGATTCCTCCGGCCGCTTTAATTTTAACATGAGGATCAACGTGAGCTTTAAAAAGCTTAATGTCCTCAAAGGTTGCTCCGGCCGTAGAAAACCCTGTGGATGTCTTAATAAAATCCGCTCCACTTTCCGAAACCACCTGACACATTTTGATTTTTTCCTGTTCTGTCAAAAGACAGGTTTCAATAATTACTTTTAAAATATGATTTCCGCATATTTTCTTTAATTGTGTAATTTCTTCTTTTACTTTATGGAACTGCTCATTCTTCACATCTCCCAGATTGATCACCATATCAATTTCTTCTGCTCCATTTTTCAATGCATCCTCTGTCTCAACCATTTTAACCTTCGTTGTCTGATATCCGTTTGGAAATCCTATTACAGTACATACAGGAATTCTTCCTGCAAGATATTCCGAAGCTCTTTTTACATAAGATGGTGGAATACATACGGAAGCCGTACTATATTTTATTGCCTGACTACATATTCTTTCGATTTCTTCCCATGTGGCAGTCTGTGTTAAAAGAGTGTGATCGACCCTTTTCATAATCTCATTTTTATCCATAATAATATTCCTCCATTCTACACAGTATTTCTTTAATTCCAGTTTATACAATGTACTTATCCCTTGCAAGGAAAATTTAAATAATCTTTCTACAATAATTAGAAAATATTAAGAAATAACACTTTCAACTTATCCGTTTTCATATTATAATAGAGACTAATAGGTTATACTTTAAATAAAAGATATTTGCTGTTTTTACTTATTAAAAATATAGTATTTATTATCATAAGAAAGGGAAAGTATTATTTTATGAAATTATTAACAGTTACAATTCCCTGCTATAATTCGCAGGAATATATGGAACATGCGATCAACTCTGCCTTAATTGGCGGAGATGATATTGAAATTATCATTGTGGATGATGGATCTTCTGACAATACATTAGAAATTGCCAGACAATATGAAGAAAAATATCCAACGATTGTTCGTGCCATTCACAAGGAAAACGGTGGCCACGGTTCCGCTGTCAATACCGGCATTGACAATGCCGAAGGTATTTATTTTAAGGTACTGGACAGCGATGACTGGCTGGATGCTTACAGTCTCCAGAGAGTTTTGCAACTGCTCCGTGAAATGGTCAATGATGGTACTGGTCTTGATATGGTGATCTCAAACTATGTTTACGAAAAGCCAAGTGTGCATAAGCACAAGGTAATGTCATACAATATTGCAATTCCAAAGGATAAGGTCATTGCCTGGAAAGATTTTCGTCATTTCCGTGTAAGCCAGAATCTTTTAATGCACTCCATCATTTACCGCACAAAACTTTTGAGAGATTGTGGACTAAGACTACCGGAACACACATTTTATGTGGATAACCTTTATGCATACAATCCACTTCCTTATGTCAAAAAGATTTATTATCTTGATGTGAATTTATACCGTTATTATATCGGTCGTGATGATCAGTCTGTAAATGAAGCAGTGATGACCAAACGTATTGACCAGCAGATCAAGGTAAACAAATTAATGATCGATTCCTATGATCTTATGAACATTAAGGATTTTAAGCTTCGCAAATATATGATCAAATATCTTGCCATGATGTTGATCGTCAGCTCTGCTCTTCTCGTAAATGAGGGTTCTCCGGAAAGCCTCAAAAAACGTGATGAGTTGTGGAATTATCTGCGAAACAAAAATATTATTTTATACAACATTATCAATCGCAGACGTCTCGGAAAGGTAATGCAGATGAAGCGGAAATCCGGTCAGAAGATCATTATTCATGGTTATCATATTTTTAACCGTATTTACGGATTTAATTAGACGATATTCATTCACAATTTACACAGGAAAATATGTGTAAATTCACAATTGGAGTGATTTTATGCAATTACCATTATATTATAATGAAGAAGAAGAATGGAACCGTACATTACTGCTCTATGATTCTGTTCTTCGTGAAATTAATACAAAACTGGAAATTTTAAATAATGAATTTAAACAGACTCACCAATATAATCCCATCGAGCATATTACTTCTCGTATTAAATCACCGGAAAGTATTGCTCGGAAGATTCGCAAAAAAAATTTGGAACTGACAGTAGAAAATATTGTCAAATATGTCAATGACGTAGCAGGTGTACGAATCATCTGTTCTTTCACCTCTGATATTTACAAGATTGCATCTGCAATATCAAATCAGGATGATGTAACAGTTCTTCGTGTAAAGGACTACATCGCCACACCTAAACCTAACGGATACATGAGCTATCACATGATTGTTTCTATTCCTATCTTTCTGACCAATGATGTGATCGACACAAAAGTTGAGATTCAGATCCGCACCATTGCAATGGATTTTTGGGCAAGTCTTGAACACAAAATTTATTATAAATTTGAAGGAAAGGCTCCTGCAGGAATTAAAGATGAGTTGAAAGAATGTGCCAATATTATTTCATTTTTGGACGAGAAAATGCTCTCCATTAACGAAAGTGTCAAACATTACCATGAGGATTTTAACGGAGGCGTTGCCATGAGCAGTGATACTCCTCTTCCTATTATACCATCAGATAATCTCGGTGGTTCCCGGGATAATAGTCTTGATACTCTGAAATCCTATTATGGTTCTGTTATTAACGAAGACTGATATGGAATTTTAAGGAATTACCAGAATTTTCTTTAAAACTCCTAAACGAATGTAAATATGTAAATTAATAATTTTAAAATGGCGGTTAATTTTTACCTGTCCAATTATTGGGACTTTGTAAATAATTAACCGCCATTATTATATTTTGCAGATAAATACCGCAACTATATATAAATACTACAAATAAATAATATCACAATATGAATTGACTGATTTCTACAGATAACTTTCTACATATTCTTTACTTAACCATTTTATCTGGTCATCGCATTATACAGGAAATAATATATACCACAAATACCGTATTCATGACACAGCCATGAAATCTGTTTAACCAATGCTCCTTATACTCAAATAACCACACCATAATACTTCCACAGCATAACATGATCATATTATATATTTCTGATGTAGATATCACAATCGGGTTCACCATTGCTGCCACGCCAACTGTTCCTGCAAGACTGATCATACTATTTCCTATTAAATTTCCTATGATCAGATCCGGCTCTCCTATTTTCAATGACCGGATACTAATGAAAATATTCGGAATAATTATCATGAATATCTTCAAGAAATCTTTTCCCACATATTTTTCAATAAAATTTGGAACAACTATTTTATTTTCAAAAAATAACATTGCAATTCCACCGAGTGTGAGTAATGCAATACCCGATACACAAACCAAAACAGTTGATAGATTTATTTTCACTTTTTCACTGTTCTTTATCCCATGATATATTTTTTTGCTAACTATATATAGATAATAAACAAAAAAATCTGTAAGGATCATTCCATCAATCCTCGACAATATTCTCATAGAATGTTTTCCATGAAATAAATAATCTGCACTTAAATACAATAAAACAATCTCTACAAAAATCAAAAACGAAAAATCCTGTTGCATGACTCCATGATAAATTTTCATTTTTCCTATCATAGCGCATATTCCTAATATTAGCAAAATACCGGATAACACGATTACACTGGCATAATCCGGTATTACTTGTCCATGATTGGGAATACTGCATATAATTCCATAAATAAAAAAGCTTAATCCGCTTCCTGCTCCGCATAAAGCAATGGCAATATATACCTTAGGAATTTTTATTATTTTAGCAAAGCAGATACTCTGTTTTACCAGAATATCTGCTCCAATTATTTGCAAAACAAATCCTATAATTATCGTTAATAAATATATCTTCATCATATCTTTTTCTTGAACAAAGGACTACTGTTTGTTTTTGCTTCCTCCAGTGCCTGCTGCTCCTCCTCTGAGAGTATTACAAATGCTTCCCCATTAACTATTTCTTTTGTATATGTGTAACATCCCTCATGTGTACTATGCATAGAGTTAATCAAAAAACCATCATTTTCAGCTGTCAGAAGAACCAGAACAAAACTGAGTTTTCCTCCAATTTCTTTAAATGCATCATACTTTACGAGTCCTACCTTCTGGTATGCTTTGATCAGACGACCATCAATATTTTCCAACTGCTCGTGAATATTTTTTGTATCTTCGGAAAGTTCATCGATTGCAGCAAATTTGTCTAATATAGCTTTTTCAAGATTTTTTCCATTTTCTCCATCCATAAAAATACGATATTTTTTTCTTGTATTTGCATCTTTTATCATAGTTATTAGAAGCAATATAAACAAAATTACAATTACTGCAGCCATTCCAATTACCACATATCCTAAATCAATTCCAAATTGTTCAAATAATTCCATGATATAATATCCCCTTTTCTGTTTTGTATTTTCTGTCTTTGTAAATTCGGATATCTATTCACATCCTATCGATATCTATCAATATCCTTTTTCAAATATATCTTCTACTATTTCATTGACATCATCATACTGACAATTCGATCAAATTCATCAGGAGAAAAATACTCGATTTCTATTTTTCCTTTTCCCCTTCCTTTATTATTGATATTTACTTTTGTTCCAATGACTGTTTTCAATTTTTCCTCATAGTCCCTATAAATCAGCTCTGTCTGTGTGTCTTTTTCTTTTATTTGCTTCGCCGGTTTATCTTTATCTGCCAGATATTTTTTTACCATCTTTTCTGTTTCACGAACACTCATGGAATTATCAAATATTATAACAGCTAACTGATACTGTTCTTCCGGATCAGTCACACTGAGAAGTGCTCTTGCATGTCCACTTTTAATTTTATCCTCGATGATCATTTCACGGACTCTTGGATCAAGTTTTAATAAACGCAGTGAATTTGTAATTGCCACGCGACTCTTCGATACACGTTCTGCTACTTCATCCTGTTTCAGATTAAAATCTTTTATCAGACGTTCATACGCTTCTGCTTCCTCAATAGCATTCAGATCTTCTCTCTGAATATTTTCAATCAAAGCTATTTCCATAACCTGCTGATCACTATATTCCTTTACCATAACAGGAATTTCTTTTATTCCTGCTTCTCTGGCAGCACGCCATCTTCTCTCACCGGCAATAATTGTATAGAATCCCTTTTTGCCTTTCTGTACAATTAAAGGCTCGATCAATCCATGCTGTTTAATGGATTCTGCCAATTCATGTATTTTATCTTCATTAAAATTTTTTCTCGGCTGATTGTTATTTGGCTCAATCTTATTTATATCTACGGTATCTACTTCTTTAATTACTTCTTTTACTACTTTCTTTGCTTTGGTATCGTCCCCGGATATCATCGCATCAATGCCTTTTCCTAATCCTCTTTTTGCTGCCATGTTATTTCCTTTCTTTTACTGCTTACTACTTTACATTTTTACATCTATCTTTTTATTTTGTATAAAATTTTGCCGATATTATAATTACCAATTACATCAACCTATTTCTTTTTATACCGGTCAATAACTTCTTTTGCCAAATTTCGATAACTTACTGCTCCTGCAGATTTCGGTTCATACATATTAATTGGTAAACCATGACTTGGTGCCTCTGCCAATCTGACATTTCTTGGTATAATCGTTTTATATACATTTTGGTGAAGATTTTCTTTTACATTTTCCACCACTTCCATAGATAAGCAGGTTCTTCCGTCATACATTGTGAAAACAACACCCTCTATTTCCAAATTTTCATTTAATCTATCTTTCACCAAATTAATTGTATGTATCAATTCACTCAATCCCTCAAGTGCATAATACTCACATTGAATTGGCACAAGAACAGTATCTGCTGTAGTCATTGCATTAATTGTTAACATACTAAGTGATGGAGGGCAATCAATAATCACAAAATCATATTTATCTTTAACCTTATCGACTTCTTTCTTTAAAATGTACTCTCTCTCTTTAATTCCAACTAATTCAATCTCAGCTCCAGCTAAATCTCGATCTGAAGGAATAACAGATACCCCATCAACCACAGACGGACTAATACAATCCCATATTTTTGTATAATTAATCATCAAATCATAGACAGTTGCATCCAATTCATCTTTATTTAATCCTAATCCACTGGTTGTATTTCCCTGTGGATCAATATCAATCACTAAAACCTTTTTTCCTTTTTCGGCAAGACATGCTGAAAGATTGATTGAAGTAGTTGTTTTTCCTACTCCTCCCTTTTGATTCGATATTGCAATTACTCTACCCATTAATTCTCATCCTTATCCTTTCTATTTGTTAAATGTTTCACGTGAAACATTAACAAAATATATCTTAAAGACAAAAAGGACAAAACCAGCGCTTTGCCCTTCAAGAATTGCTTTGCAATTCTCGTTGGCTTTTCACCACACTACTGGCATTTTTTCTAAAGACAAAAAGGGCAAAACCAGCGTTTTGCCCTTCAAAAATTACACCTAATTTTTTTGGAAGCTTTCCACTATGTTATAAGTTTTGTCCTATATCTAAAATCAGAAATGTTTCACGTGAAACATTTCTGTTTTAACCACAATATTTATTATACCACGGATTATCATATCATTCCATACCGGAATTAGAATTTTAAGATTTTTACAAATATTTTATAGAGGCTTTTTTCTTGGTATTCCATTATTTCTTGGATATTTACTTGCCGTAAGATCAAACTTTTCAAATATTAAAAAATTACGTTTATTATCTGTATCAGGCAATTCAAAAGAAATATTGTTTTTCAACTTACAACATAATTTATTTTGCGCATTTTTTGAGGCACTCAATTCCTCTTCTGATGAAATAGACTTATAAGAAATAAATTTTCCACCTTTTTTTATAAACGGAATACAATATTCTAATAATATAGAGAGATTTGCCACAGCCCGTGAAACACAAATATCATACTTTTCACGATATTTTTCATCCTTAGCCAATTCTTCCGCTCTACTATGAATACATTCCACATTTTTCAATCCGCACTTTTCTACAACATCTTTCAAAAATGTAATACGTTTATTCAAAGAGTCCATCAAAGTAAACTGTATCCCTGGAAGTAATATTGCTAAAGGAATTCCTGGAAATCCAGCTCCCGTTCCTACATCAATAACATTCTCCCCCTGATTAAAATCATAATATTTAATAACAGACATACTGTCATAAAAATGTTTTAATATCACTTCATCCTCTTCTGTAATGGAAGTCAGATTCATCACTTGATTCATCTCTATCATATAATCATAAAAGATTTGAAACTGTTCCAACTGTGTATCAGATAAATCAATCTCATTATTTTTACAAAGCTCATATAATTTTTCTTTCATATTAAATCTCCATTTATATCTAAAAGTCAAGTATACTAATCTCTATTTCAAGCATTTTGTTACGAAGAAACAAAGAATAATTTACATAATCATTTTTTATCATCAAAACTACTAACAAAAAATTTTCACATATTATTATTCATTTTACTTTCGTCCGCTCTCCAAATAAACCAAAAGCACAGAAATGTCTGCTGGAGAAACCCCCGATATTCTTGATGCCTGTCCAACAGACGCCGGGCGAATTTCACTCAACTTTTGTTCTGCTTCTTTACGAAGACTATATACCTTATGATAATCAATATCTTCCGGTATTTTTTTATTTTCCAGCTTGTTAAATTGTTCTACTTGCCGCATCTGTCTTTTTATATATCCATCATATTTTAATTCAATATTTACCTGTTCCTTAATATCTGTTGGAAGATCATGTCGGTCATCATCAATCTCCTTTAATTTATCATATGATAATTCCGGTCGCTTTAATAATTCAGCCAACGTAGATCCGGATTGTAATGGTGTACTCCCATTCTCTTTCAAAAATGACTGTACTTTATCTGACGCACCAACTGTTGTATTCTCCAACCGGTCAATCTCCTTTTTGATCATTTTCTTTTTTTCTAATAAATGATCATATCTTTCTTCAGATATTAATCCAATATCATGGCCAATTTTCGTTAAACGAAGATCCGCATTATCCTGTCTAAGAAGCAATCGATATTCCGCCCTCGATGTCATCATACGATATGGTTCATTCGTTCCTTTTGTGATCAGATCATCGATCAAAACACCGATATATGCCTGAGAACGATTTAATATCAAAGGCTCCAGTCCCTTTACTTTTCTGGCAGCATTAATTCCGGCAATAATTCCCTGCGCTGCAGCTTCCTCATAACCTGAACTTCCATTTGCCTGACCTGCACTAAAAAATCCGGAAATGCTTTTAAATTCTAACGATGCCTTCAACTGTAATGGATTAATACAATCATATTCAATTGCATACGCATTTCGAACAATTTCAGCATGTTCCAGTCCCGGTACAGAATGATACATGCGAATCTGAACATCCTCCGGCAATGAACTGGACATACCACCAATATACATTTCATTGGTATAATTTCCCTCCGGCTCTAAAAATACCTGATGTCTTTCTTTATCTGCAAATCGAACTACTTTATCCTCTATTGAGGGACAATATCTTGGACCGGTTCCTTTAATATTTCCAGAATATAATGGAGAACGATCAATATTATCCATTATAATTTTGTGTGTTTCCTTATTGGTATATGTCAGCCAGCAGGAAACCTGTTCTCTTTCTAAATCCTCTGGCATATTTGAAAAAGAAAATGGAACAATTTTTTCGTCACCTGTCTGTTCTGCCATCTTTGAAAAATCAATTGTTCTTTTATCAACACGAGCAGGAGTTCCCGTTTTAAAACGACGCACTTCAATTCCAAGCTCCATTAAATGTTTTGTCAACTCATTTGCAGCAGCCAGACCATTCGGTCCTGTATACTGACTTACATCACCGTAAATACATCTCGCCTGAAGATATGTTCCGGTGCACATGATCACTGCATCACATGGATAAACTGCATTGGATGTAGTCCTTACTCCTGTCACCTTATTATCTTCTACTAAAACCTCAGCCACTTCTCCCTGCTTGATTACCAGATTATCTGTATTTTCCAATACACGTCGCATGGATCTGCTATAGTCCTTTTTGTCTGCCTGCGCCCGGAGAGAATGTACTGCCGGTCCTTTTGATGTATTAAGCATTTTTGACTGAATGAATGTTTTGTCAATATTCTTTCCCATCTCACCACCAAGGGCATCAATCTCCCGGACCAAATGTCCCTTCGAGGTTCCTCCAATATTCGGATTACATGGCATCATCGCAATACTATCCACACTTACTGTAAATACAAGCGTATGCATCCCAAGTCTTGCAGCTGCCAACGCAGCTTCACATCCGGCATGACCGGCACCAATTACAACCACATCATATTTATTATATATATAGTTCATTATTAACTCCATTTCTATCTAACCATTTTATTTACCCATACAAAAATCAGAAAATATTTTATTTACTAAATCTTCCGAAGCAGTCTCACCATTTATCAAACCAAGACTTTGATATGCTTCCATCATATCAATCGTATAAAAATCCTCCGGCATCCCATCATCTATGGTCTGCACTACCTGTTCCAGACTCTGCACTGCAGATTCCACTGCATTTTTATGCCGGACACTTGTAATATAAACCTGATCATTATATTGGATATCTCCCTTTAAAAAGGAATTGGTAATATAATCCTTTAACTGCTCCAGTCCCTGTTTTGTCTCATTGGAAAATGGAATAATCATCCAATTTAATCTTGAATGAATCTCTTTCTTATCCAATACCAGATCCAGATCCGATTTGTTGAAAAGAATCACTCCCTTTTTGTCCTGGAGTAATTGAATGATCTGTTCATCTGCCTCATTCAGTTCATCACTGGCATCCATAACATAAATAATAAAATCTGCCTTTTCAATATAATTTACAGCCTTATCCACACCCATATTTTCTACAATATCTTTTGTCTCATGGATTCCCGCTGTGTCTATCAAATTTAATATAATGTTACCGAGAACCACCTTTTCTTCCAAAATATCTCTGGTTGTTCCTGCAATATTTGTAACGATTGCTCTCTCCTGCTGCAACATCAGATTCATCAAAGACGATTTTCCTGCATTTGGTTTACCCACAATAACTGTATTGATTCCCTCAGACTTCATTCGTCCATCATCAAAATTCAACAGCAGCCTTTTTAATTTATCTATATGACCCGTTATAATCTCCCGAAGCTGTTCTCCAAAGCCATCCAAAGAAATATGCTCCGGATCATCCAACGCCGCCTCAATATATCCCAACTGATGTAATATATCCTGACGGGTCACCTCAATATACTGAGACACCTCTCCCTCCAACTGGTTCAATGCACTCTGATACGAAAAGTCATTTTGCGAAGAGATCAATTTCATAACTGCTTCCGCCTGAGATAGATCAATCCGTCCATTCAAAAACGCTCTTTTTGTGAACTCTCCCGGCTCCGCCAGTCTTGCCCCATGACGAAGCAGCTCATTCAATATTTTTTTCACCACATAATTACCACCGTGAGTATCAATTTCCACAACATCCTCTTTGGTATAACTGTTTGGTTCTTTCATCAACACAACGATCACTTCATCCTGAATTTCTTCCTGATCATTCACAATAAATCCATAATGAACCGTATGTGTCACTTTTTTTTCAAAATAATCATTTTTCCAGATTATATTTTCTTTCTCTTCCTTTTGCAGATCAGAAAGATATTTTTTTGTACGAAAAACGCTTCCTGCGACCTTCAGAGCATTCTCTCCACTAATTCTTATAATACTGATTCCGCCTCCCATGCCACTGGCAATCCCGGCAATCGTCTCTTCCTGCATGGAATCTCTCTCCTTTTATGAAATCTGTCAATAATCCCACTAATACAAAGCTTCGTCTCAACATACTATTTTATGATAAAACAAAAAGGGACTGATATCCAGCCCCTTTCCAAAACATTTTATTATTCCTCTGTCGTATTTTCCTCAACAACTGATTCATTCTCATTGAAATTTGTATTATATTCTCTCTTCTTATAAGAATCGTTGTATCTCTTCTTACGATATCCACCGCCATTTCTATTATAAGAGCGGCCTCCACCATAAGAATATTTACCTTTTCTCTCATATCCGGTATCTACTCCCGGCTTCAATGTAATGACTACCTTACGATAAGGTTCCTCCCCCTCGCTGTGAGTCTCCACATATTTATCATTTTGTAAAGCAGAATGAATAATTCTTCTCTCATATGGATTCATTGGTTCCAAAAATACCGGGCGATGAATTCTCTTTACCTTATGCGCAATATTCTTTGCAAGATTTTCCAATGTTTCTTTTCTGCGGGCACGATAATTTTCCGTGTCCAGCTTCACCTTCATATAACCATCGGTCTCCTTATTTACCACGAGACTTGTCAGATACTGCAGCGAATCAAGAGTTGCTCCTCTCTTACCAATCAGAGGACCCATATCTTCTCCGCTGAATTCAATATTCATCACATTTTCTTCTTCATTGATTGCCACTTCAATCGATGCCTCGATATTCATTGCCTTAAAGATCTTACTCAAAAATCCAATTGCAATATCTTCTAATGTAAGTTTCTTGCATACACGGATAATTGCCGGCTTACTAAACAAACCAAGAATTCCTGAACTCTCTTTTTCAATAACTTCATATTCTACATTTTCTCTTGTTGTTTCCAACTCAACCAAAGCATTATTTAATGCTTCTTCTACGGTTTTTGCAGAAAACTCTTTCCATTCTGACATGACCAATTCCTCCTTATTTTTATTTATCATCACGATTCAGCATATTTGCATACGCTGCAATACTTCCTTCTTTATAATTTGAGTTTTTCGACTTCTTAATGTCCTTTGTACTGCTCTTTCTCGCCTTATCACTGATACTGCTATTTTTCTTTGCCGTATTATTTGAAGTGCTTGTCTGCTTCTGTGCCACATTGGTATTAATATTACTTGTTCTAGTCTTCGCTGCCTTATCCAGAACAGATGGATCCATTCCCATTTTTTCGTATTTCTTCTTTGCCTTTTCTACATTTTCTTTGATCATATCATCCATATTGATCTTACTAAAATAAAAATTAATACACAACTGTTGAAAAATACGGAACACATTACCTGCAATCCAGTAAATGCCCACACCGATTGGGAACATCAGGCACATAAAACCAGTCATGAACGGCATTACCGTGTTCATTGTCTGCATTGACTGTCCCATTGGATTGTCTGAATTTGCTGTCTGCTGCTGGGTACCTGCCATACTCAGTTTTGTACTGATATACTGTGTTGCAATAGACAAAATCGGAATAATCACACTGATTGACTTAATCTTAGGTGTATCCGCAATGTTCAGTCCCAGAAAATAGTTAATATTCTGTGCCTGATGTGCTGTCTTCGTAATAATCTCACTCAGATCCGGATGATTCTTGATCAGCACATCCCATCCACTGGAGTTAAACTGAGACAATACATCAATATAATAATTAATATTACCGGCATCTGCTTTTGCTGCCTTTACCGCCTGTGTCACAACATAAGTCGGATTAGAAATATAACTCTTATCTGCAAGCTGGCTTACAGTAACTCCGGCCTCCTGAAGCACCTTGGCAAGTCCATCATAAATATCATAAACCTGTGGCACATATGCCGGAATATTGTAAATAACACGATACAATGCAAATAAAATAGGAAGGGTGATCAGCATCGGAAGACATCCACTCACCGGACTTACTCCATACTTCTGATACACAGCCTGTGTCTCAAGAGACATTTTCTGCTGTGATTCCTGATCTTTTTTATTTTTATATTTTGCCTGAATTGCCATTAATTCCGGATTCATTACCGATGACATTTTTGCAAATTTCTGCTGCTTGATCTGCATTGGGATCATAAGTGCATTAACAATAAATGTAAACAGTATCATACAAATACCGGTATTTTCAATACCTACTACCGATAATACGGAATACAATCCCTGTAAGATATAACCAAGCAAACGTGCAATTGGTCCTAAAATCGCTCCCTGGTAAGTTGTCAAAAAAACACTCATCATTATTTAGTCCTCCCGGGCAAGTTGTTCAAAATCACATACACTAAAACTCACTATAATCACTATGGTACAGGATCATAACCACCTTTTGCAAAGGGATGGCATCGTAAAATTCGTTTTACAGCTAAAAAACTCCCCTTAAAAAAACCATACTTTTCTAAAGCCTCTACCGCATACTGTGAACAAGTAGGCGTATAAATGCAAGTCGGTCTTCCCTTGAGAGGAGAGATAAATTTCTGATATAAATGTATAATAAAAATCAAACCATGTTTCATTATTGTTATCTCTTTAAAATATTCTGCCTTTTACACAAATTTAAGAAGGCACTCTCTATATCCTGATACTTTTTATCCTTCGCAGCCTTCCTAGCTACAATAACGATATCATATTCTGTCAAAATATTACTTTCCTGTAATCTGATACATTCTCTGATCAGCCTGGTTATCCTATGCCGTACTACACTATTTCCAACTTTTTTACTAACTGTGATTCCAAATCTGTTCTCACCGAGTTTATTACTGAGAACATACATTACCAAATACTTATTGGCATAGGATTTTCCATGGCGATACACATTCAAAAATTCAATATTCTTTCTAATTTTTTGAAACACGATATGTCCCTCTTATAAAGTAGCACTTTATAAATAGAAGAAAAGGTCACATAACTGCGACCTATGCGGATAATTTATGTCTTCCCTTTGCTCTTCTGCTCATAATAACTTTTCTGCCGTTTGCAGTCCGCATTCTCTTTCTGAAACCATGAACTCTAGCTCTGGATTTCTTCTTAGGCTGGAATGTCATCTTCATTACAATACACCTCCTTGATTCTTATTACATAAAATCACATGTATCTCATATTATATTATCTACCTCAGGAATAGTCAAGCCCTATTTTTCATATTTTACGGATATTACACTAGAAATTTTGTTTAAAATCCCCTTGGGGATATGTGAATATTCATTTTTCTATTTATCCACACCTCACGTTTTTTTATTAATTTATAAACATTGGCACATTTATATAGGAAGAAACTCATTTTATTCTATAATTGTCTTATTATTGTTGGTAACAATATTCACATGATACACACATAGAAATTTTATCAAACAAACATAGTGTTTATCGTATTCTACAATAGTGGATAGAATATTTGTTCACCAGTCACTTATCAACATTTTATGCACAAATTGTGGATAAACCACGTGTTGTACCCAAACTTATCCACAAAGTTATCCACAATTGTCAAAAACTTAATAAAAATGCCCTTTTTGGGAGTTATCCACATTATTCACATAGTTTTCCACAATTTCATGATTCTATGTGGATTGATGTGTATTACTTTGTTCTTGTATTTTTTCCCCATATGATATAAAATAGATAAGGATAGACAAGCAAATGCAATGATTCTACTCATAATAAGCTGCTTGTCCATTTGTTTCTATATATGAAACATCACAGAATGACTTAATATATACATTAGAAATGGGGTAGCTTGAAGTGGAAAACGAACTTTATGAAAAATGGGACGAGATTCTTGAAAAGATGAAAGTGAACTTTGATATATCTGATCCCGCTTTCAATACTTTTATTAAGATTTTGAAAGTGCATTCCATTTCAGGAAAGAATCTCACGATCCTGATAGATGATGCAAAGATCGGCAGTAATAAAAGCTTTATTGAAAAGAGATACAGTGCATTTCTCCAGGTTACCATCGAGGAAATGACTAATGTTAAGTATGATATTACTTATATATCTAAAAATGAAATTAATACTACTCCTGTAGAGACATTAAAAAATACTTCTCTACCTAGTAAGGATCATCCTTTTATCAGTACAAAATATACCTTTGATAATTTCGTGGTTGGTGACAATAACGATTACGCCCATGCAGCTTCCCTTAAGGTTGCTGAGGAACCGGGAGATATTTACAACCCTCTTTTTATTTATGGTGGCGCCGGTCTCGGAAAGACACATCTGATGCATGCGATTGGTAATTATATTATTGACCGGGATAATACCCAGAGAGTTGTGTACGTTACCAGTGAGTCCTTTGTCAATGAAATTGTCGAAGCAATCCGTGATAAAAAGGGAGACGGTTCCAACTCCATGCAGGAGTTTCGTAATAAATACCGTAATGTCGATGTCCTGCTGATTGATGATATCCAGTTTATTATTGGAAAGGAAACCATGCAGCAGGAGTTTTTCCATACCTTTAATCACCTGTATGAGTCACAGAAGCAGATTGTTATATCTTCAGATAAACATCCTGCAACAATGAAAACCCTGGAGGAACGTCTTCGTTCCCGTTTTGAGATGGGGCTTACCGTAGATATCAAGCCGCCTACATACGAAACACGTATGGCAATCCTGCGCCGCAAGGTACAGGAGGAGAATTTATCCATTGACGACAGTATCCTTGATTTCATAGCATCTAATGTTTCTTCTAATATTAGAGAGCTTCAGGGTGCTATCACAAAGGTGATTGCCTTTTCAAAGCTGCGCCATAACGACATAACGATGGACCTCGCCAAACAGGCCCTTTCTGATATGATCGCACCAGATAAGAAAAAGGAAATCACGATAGACTACATTATTGAAACAGTAGCAGATCATTTTAATATTTCTACGAATGACCTGCTCTCCAGCAAACGCAGCAGCAATATCTCACATCCAAGGCAGATTTGCATGTACCTTTGCTGTGAACTAACTAATAATACATTAGACGTTATTAAAAAGCATCTTAATCGAAAGGACCACTCAACCATTATTCATGGCCGAGACAACATTAAGAAGCTTCTGGAAGATACCGATGCCAATTCCAAAGTAGCGAAGGACATTGACATCCTGATCAAAAAAATAAATCCACAATAAGAATTCCACATATCAACAATTTTTGTGAACTTCCGTTTTGTGGATTCATCACTTAAAATCTGGCTTGTTGATAAGTCTTAATAATTTCACAGCTAATCTTAGCTTGTCCATGAAGTTATCCCCGCCTCTCATCCCTTGATTTTAAAGGACTGAAAAGGGTTATACACTTATCAACGCCCCCTAATACTACTACGACGATTAATAATTATATATTTTTGCGGATTTTTTTTGGCTGTGCTTTGAAAGGAGTTATCAACATGAACATAATTTGTGACAAGTCAAAATTACTAGAAGGTATCAATATATCTTTAAAGGCTATTCCAGGTAAATCTACCATGGCTATTCTGGAATGTATGGTCATTGAAGCAAAGGATGGAATCATTAAACTGATATCCAATGATCTTGAAATTGGCATAGAAACTATTATTGAAGGTGATATTAAGGAACCGGGTTCCGTAGCAGTAAATGCAAAGGTATTCTTTGAAATTATTCGTAAATTACCTTACAACGAGGTTTCTATCTCCGTAAATGAAAATCTCACAATGAATATTTCCTGTGGTAAAGCAAAGTTTAATATTCCGGTAAAAGATACAGAAGAATTTCCATATCTTCCAAAGATTGTAAAGGATAAAAGCGTACTCATTTCGCAATTCACTTTAAAAGAAGTGATCAGACAAACTGTATTTTCTATATCAGACAATGAAAATACAAAGGTTATGACAGGTGAGCTTTTTGAAATTAAGGGATCTCTGCTTAAAGTAGTTTCTCTCGATGGACATCGTATTTCTATCCGTAAAGTAGACTTAAAGCAGGATTACGATGATGTCAGTGTTATTATTCCAGGTAAAACCTTAATTGAGATCAGCAAAATCTTAAATGGTGGTCTTGATGATGAAATATGCATGTACTTCACTGATAAGCATGTCTTATTTGAATTTGATAATACGATTGTACTCTCCCGTCTGATCGAAGGAGAATACTACAAAATCGATAAAATGTTATCCAGTGATTATGAAACTAAGATAACAGTCAATAAAAAGGATCTGTTTGACTCGATTGACCGTACTACATTAATGATCCGTGAATCGGAAAAGAAACCGGTTATCATTGATGTAAAGGATACAAGCATGAGTCTTGCAATCAATTCCGGTATTGGATCTATGTCAGAGGATATTGATATTTCCAAAGAGGGAAAGGATATTCTCATTGGATTTAATCCTAAATTTTTAATGGATGCATTGAAGGTAATTGAAGAGGAAGAAATCACAATGTACATGATCAATCCAAAAGCACCTTGCTTTATCCGCAATATGGAGGAAACATATGTATATTTGATATTGCCTGTTAATTTTAATTAATATGGAGGAAAAATAGATGGAAGCAATTCAGATTTCGGATGATTTTATCAAGCTTGGCCAGGCATTGAAGCTGGCAAATCTGGTAAGTTCCGGTGTAGAAGCTAAAATTGTGATTCAGGACGGCCTTGTAAAGGTAAATGGTGAAGTTGATACCCGCAGAGGAAGAAAACTTTATCCTCAGGATGTATTTGAGTTTGAAGGTCAGGAAGTAACTGTTTTAGCAGAATAATTATACTTTTTATTAAAAATATAGTATAATTTTTGATAGATAGAAAGGATTTCAGATGAATGCGGATTGATCATGTTGAGGTTTGTAATTTTCGAAATTACGAGAAAGCAAAGCTGGACTTTCATGAGCATATCAATGTTTTGTATGGCGATAATGCCCAGGGCAAAACAAATATTTTGGAATCTCTTTTTGTAAGTGGAACAACAAAGTCTCATAAAGGCAGCAAGGATCGGGAACTGATCCGCATTGGTGAGGATGAGGCACATATTCGCGTTCTACTTACCAAAAATGATATTTCTCATAAGATTGACATGCA
Source organism: uncultured Lachnospiraceae bacterium (assembly GCA_934339135.1). Taxonomy (GTDB): domain Bacteria; phylum Bacillota; class Clostridia; order Lachnospirales; family Lachnospiraceae; genus Jutongia. The sequence continues at coordinate 82,451 of CAKRHP010000016.1, forward strand.
TTTGCGTAAAAGTAAGCCAAAGGGGATAGCAATTGATGGTATTCCTATCCGGCGTTCCAGCGAGCTTATGGGACTGATCAACATTATATTTTTTTCTCCGGAGGATTTAAAGATCATTAAAAACGGTCCATCCGAGAGAAGACGATTTATCAATATGGAGCTTAGTCAGTTGGATCATGTTTATCTGCATGATCTTGGCGAGTACAACAAAATTTTAAATCAACGCAATAAACTGCTGAAGCAGATTTATTATAATCCATCTCTTAAAGATACCTTAGAGATATGGGATGAACAGCTTTTGGACTACGGATGTCGTCTGATCAGACGGCGCGGAGAGTTTGTGGAACAGTTAAAAGAAATTGTTTACCATATCAATCAAAAGCTGACGGGCGGCAGGGAACAGCTTAATGTTCATTATGAGCCTGACGCAGAAGAAAATGAATTTGAAAAAAAACTAAAGGACAGCATGGAAAAGGATCTGAGATTCATGACGACGAACGTAGGACCTCACAGAGATGATCTGAGCTTCTTTAACGGAGATGTGGATCTGCGCAAATATGGATCTCAGGGTCAGCAGAGGACATGTGCTTTATCCTTAAAGCTGGCGGAAATCGAGCTGGTGAGACAATTGATCCATGATCAGCCGGTTCTGCTTTTGGATGATGTGTTGTCAGAGCTTGACCGCAGCCGGCAAAATTATCTGCTGGACAGCATTCAGGATACCCAGACGATCATTACATGTACAGGTCTTGAGGAGTTTATCGACGGCAAACTGACTTTAGACCGGGTTTTCCGTGTTGTAGATGGTACTATAAGTGTAGAATGTCACAAGTGAAGTTTTTATAGAAAAGAGGAAAATTATGGGAACAGAAGTAAATAACGAATATGGAGCAGATCAGATCCAGATTTTGGAAGGATTGGAAGCAGTTCGTAAAAGACCTGGTATGTATATAGGCAGTACATCGATCCGTGGTCTTCATCATCTGGTATATGAGATTGTGGATAACTCTGTCGATGAGGCTCTGGCAGGTTATTGTACAGAAATTAATGTGGCAATCGAGAAGGATAATTCTATTACTGTAATTGATAATGGACGAGGTATTCCTGTGGGCATTAATCACAAGGCAAATAAACCTGCAGTAGAGGTTGTATTTACGGTTCTTCATGCAGGCGGAAAGTTTGGCGGCGGCGGATATAAGGTATCCGGTGGTCTGCATGGTGTAGGTGCTTCTGTTGTAAATGCCCTTTCCGAATGGCTGGAGGTAAGGATCCATAAGGATGGCAAGCTTTATCAGCAGCGTTATGAGAGAGGAAAAGTATTGTATCCTCTGAAAGAGATCGGCACCACGGATCATAATGGTACTGAGGTGCGTTTCCTTCCGGATAAGGAAATCTTTGAGGAGACAGAGTTTGATTATAATACCCTGAGACAGCGTCTCAGAGAGATGGCATTTCTGACCAAGGGAATCAAGATCGTTCTCCGGGATAATCGTCTGGAGGAGCCAAAGATCCGTACCTTTCACTATGAGGGTGGTATTAAGGAGTATGTAGAATACTTAAACAAAAGCAAAGAAAAGCTTTATGATGATATTATATATTGTGAGGGACAGCGTGGAGATGTTTATGTAGAGGTTGCCCTGCAGCATAATGATTCTTATCAGGAATCAACATATAGTTTTGTAAATAATATTACAACTCCGGAGGGAGGTACTCATCTGACCGGTTTCCGTAATGCAATTACAAAGACATTTAATGACTACGCTCGTAGTATGAAATTATTAAAGGACAGTGATTCAAATCTCAGCGGTGAGGATCTCAGAGAGGGCTTAACTGCTATTATCAGTATTAAGATTTCAGAGCCGCAGTTTGAGGGTCAGACAAAGCAGAAGCTCGGTAACAGCGAAGCGAGAGGTGCTGTGGAGTCTGTTGTGTCAGAGCAGCTGACGTATTTTCTGGAGCAGAATCCGGCAGTAGCAAAGGTTATTTGTGATAAAGCGGTACTTGCCCAGAGAGCAAGGGATGCAGCAAGAAAAGCAAGAGATCTTACCAGGAGAAAAACGGCTTTAGACAGCACGGCACTTCCCGGTAAGCTGGCAGACTGTAGTGATAAGGATCCAAAGAATTGTGAAATCTACATCGTAGAGGGAGATTCCGCCGGTGGAAGTGCTAAAACAGCCAGAAACCGTGCAACACAGGCGATTCTTCCACTTCGTGGAAAGATTCTCAACGTAGAGAAAGCACGTCTTGACCGAATTCTTGGCAATGCCGAGATTAAGGCAATGATTACAGCGTTTGGTACCGGTATTGATGAGGATTTCGATATCAGTAAGCTGCGTTATGACAAGATTGTGATTATGACTGATGCCGATGTGGATGGTGCTCATATTGCAACTCTGATGCTGACGTTTTTGTATCGTTTCATGCCGGAGCTGATCCGTCAGGGACATGTATATCTTGCAAAGCCGCCACTTTATAAGATCGAGAAAAATAAGACAGTCCGTTATGCCTATGATGACAAGGAATTAGATGAGATTCTCACTGAGATAGGCCGTGACGGCAATAACAAGATCCAGCGTTACAAAGGACTGGGTGAGATGGACGCAGAGCAGCTCTGGGATACCACAATGGATCCGGAAAAGCGTATTCTGCTTCGTGTAACTATTGAGGAAGGAACAGAGTCTGAGATTGATGTAGTATTTAATACGCTCATGGGAGATAAGGTAGAGCCTCGGCGTGAGTTTATTGAGGAAAATGCACAGTATGTAACCAATCTGGACATTTAATAAACAATAGCCTGGTAATTTGTGAAATAGAATCTGATTTTTACAAAGCAATGTGAATCAGCAGAAAGTTGAGGGAAAAATGGACGAGAATATCTTTGATAAAGTTCATGAGGTTGATCTTCGTAAAAAAATGGAGACCTCTTATATTGATTACGCAATGTCAGTTATTGCATCCAGAGCACTCCCTGATGTACGAGACGGTTTAAAACCGGTTCAGAGACGTATTTTGTATGCAATGATCGAGTTAAATAACGGACCGGATAAGCCACACCGTAAATGTGCCCGTATCGTCGGTGATACCATGGGTAAATATCATCCACATGGTGACAGCTCTATTTATGGTGCACTGGTAAATCTGGCGCAGGAATGGTCTACTCATTATCCACTGGTAGACGGACATGGAAACTTTGGTTCTGTGGACGGTGACGGCGCTGCCGCAATGCGTTATACAGAGGCGAGACTGAGCAAGATCTCTATGGAGATGCTTGCAGATATCAATAAAGATACTGTAGATTTTGATCCAAACTTTGATGAGACAGAGAAGGAACCCCGTGTTCTGCCTTCCAGATTTCCGAATCTGTTGGTAAACGGTACCTCAGGTATTGCCGTAGGTATGGCAACTAACATACCACCACACAACCTTACAGAGGTTATCAACGCTGTCGTAAAAATTATCGACAATGTTGTGGAAGAAGATCGTGAAACAACGATTGAGGAATTAATGCAGATCATCAAGGGACCGGACTTCCCGACAGGAGCGGAAATACTTGGCACCAGAGGTATCGAAGAGTCTTATCGTACCGGCCGTGGCAAGATCCGCGTGCGTGCAGTCAGCAATATTGAGCCAATGGACAATGGCAAGAACCGTATTGTTGTGACAGAGCTTCCATATATGGTGAATAAAGCACGTCTGATAGAGAAAATCAGTGAATTACATAGAGAAAAGAAAATTGAAGGTATTACAGATCTTCGTGATGAAACAAACCGTGAGGGTATGCGTATCTGTATTGAGCTTCGAAGAGATGTCAATCCGAATGTTGTATTAAACCAGCTTTATAAGCACACACAGATGCAGGATACATTTGGTGTTATCATGCTTGCTTTAGTAGATAATCAGCCAAAGGTCATGAATCTCAAACAGATGCTGGAATATTATATCAAGCATCAGGAAGAGGTTGTTACAAGACGTACCAAGTTTGACCTGAACAAGGCTGAGGAAAGAGCACATATCGTTGAGGGATTACTGATCGCCCTGGATAATATTGATGAAGTCATCCAGATTATCCGCAGTTCCAAAACGACTGCTGAAGCAAAGGAAAGATTATGCTCCCGTTTCGAGCTTTCCGATGCACAGTCCCAGGCGATTGTGGACATGCGTCTCCGTGCGCTGACCGGTTTGGAACGAGAGAAGCTGGAGACAGAGTATGCCGAGCTGGAGAAAAAAATTGCAGAATACAAGGCAATTCTTGCAGATAAAAAGATCCTGTTAGGTGTTATTAAGACAGAGATTTCATTGATCCGTGACAAGTACGGTGATGAGAGAAAGACATCCATCGGTTATGATGAGTTTGACATCTCTATGGAGGATCTGATTCCACAGGAAAATACGATCATTACTATGACTTCTCTTGGTTATGTTAAGAGAATGAGTGTAGATAATTTCAAGAGTCAGCATCGTGGAGGCAAAGGAATCCGCGGAATGCAGACGATTGATGAGGATTATATTGCCGACATGCTTATGACTACGACACATCATTATCTGATGTTCTTCACGAACAAGGGAAGAGTGTACCGGCTGAAAGCATATGAGATTCCGGAATCCAGTAGAACAGCCAGAGGAACTGCAATCATTAACCTTCTGCAGCTGACACCGGGAGAAAAGATCAATGCAGTCATTCCAATCAGAACATACGATGAAAATCGTTATTTGTTCATGGCAACCAAGAAGGGTATTGTCAAGAAAACATCCATCAAGGATTTTGCTAACATCCGTAAAACGGGACTTCAGGCAATCAATCTACGGGATGACGATGAGCTGATCGAGGTAAAATCAACGAATAAAAAGAAGGACATCATTCTTGTAACAAAGCATGGACAGTGTATCCGTTTCCATGAGACAGATGTGCGTCCAACCGGCCGTGCGACGATGGGTGTTATTGGTATGAATCTTACCTATGACGATGAAGTAGTAGGTATGCAGCTGGATACACAGGGAGATTATCTTGTTCTTGTATCAGAGTATGGTATGGGTAAGAGAACGCGTATCGAAGAGTTTACACCACAGCACAGAGGCGGTAAGGGTATTAAGTGTTATAAGATTACCGAAAAGACAGGTAATGTCGTAAGTGTAAAGGCAGTAAATGAAGAAAATGAGATTATGCTGATCACCACAGAAGGAATCATTATCCAGATGAGAGTGGATGAGATTTCTGTATTGGGACGCATTACATCCGGTGTGAAGCTGATCGACCTGGATCCGGACAAGGATATTGTTGTAGCGACTATGGCAAAGGTAAGGGATTCTCAGCCTTCCGATGCGAAGGACAGTTTTCTGGAAGAAATGGAAAACGAAATGAGACAGAACGAAGAGGAAGCAGATAACGATATCGAGGATGTCGATGATACAGATAACCCACAGGAATAATGTTGTCAGAGGGGATGAAAATATGAGAACCATTTCTACCGATGAGATTATAAAAAATATCAAGGAAATGTGTATAGAAGCAAATTATTATCTTTCAGATGATATGAAGGATAAGATTGATCATGCCTGTCAGGTGGAGGAATCCCCGCTTGGCAGACAGATATTGTCACAATTAGAAGAAAACATGCAGATTGCAGAGAGCAGCCAGATTCCAATCTGTCAAGACACAGGTATGGCTGTTGTATTCCTGAAAATCGGTCAGGACGTTCATATTGAGGGAATGAATCTGGAGGATGCTGTCAATGAAGGAATCCGTCAGGGATATGTAGAGGGATATCTGCGTAAATCCGTCGTAGGAGATCCTCTGCTCCGGGAAAATACCAAGGATAATACTCCGGGAATCATTCACTATGAGATCGTTCCGGGAGAAAACATAGACATTACCGTAGCACCAAAGGGCTTTGGAAGCGAAAACATGAGCCGGGTTTATATGCTTAAGCCGGCAGATGGTATAGATGGTGTTAAGGATGCTGTGTTGGATGCCGTGAAGCTTGCAGGTCCAAATGCATGTCCTCCGGTTGTGGTAGGGGTAGGTATTGGCGGTACCTTTGAAAAATGTGCATTATTGGCCAAAAAAGCATTAACCAGGGATGCCAATGTGCATAACTCTATCCCATATGTGAAAGAAATGGAAGAGGATTTATTAGAGAAGATTAACAATCTGGGAATCGGACCGGCCGGACTTGGCGGAAGGATTACAGCTTTAGCTGTAAATATAGAGACATATCCTACACATATTGCCGGTTTACCGGTTGCTGTAAATATGTGTTGTCATGTAAACAGACACAAGCATCGTGTTATTTAAAGTATCAGGATGACGTGAAGCGTTATTCGATTCGTTAAAAAATTATAACAGTATGAGTTGTTATTATAAAATATCTATTTATGGAAAGGTTTGATGATACGATGTCAGAAAAGTATATAAATACACCAATTACAGAGCAGGATATGGAATCACTTGAGATGGGGGATATGGTTTATATTTCCGGTACCATCTATACTGCCCGTGACGCAGCACATAAAAGACTGTATGAAGCAATTCAGGCACATCAGGAGATACCCGTTGAACTGAAGGATAATATTATCTATTATCTTGGACCATCTCCTGCAAGGGAGGGACAGGTAATCGGGTCAGCAGGTCCTACTACCAGCAGTCGTATGGATAAATATACACCTCTTATGCTGGAGCATGGTTTAAAGGGCATGATAGGCAAAGGAAAACGTTCAGAACAGGTAATCGCTTCTATGGTGGAGAATAAGGCGGTATATTTTGCTGCAATTGGCGGAGCAGGTGCATTATTATCCAAGTGTATCAAAAAGGCAGAGGTGATTGCTTATGAGGATCTGGGTACAGAGGCAATCCGTAAGCTGGAAGTAGAGAAACTGCCTGCTATTGTAGTAATTGACAGTAAAGGAAACAATCTATATGAGACTGCAACAGAGCAATATAGCCGTTAGATGAATAGGCTGATAGATGCAGGTAAATAATACCTATAATAAAGAAATAAAAAAATGAAGAATAAAATGAAAAAATAGATTGACAACTCAGTACAAAGTTGCTATACTATTTCTTGTTCGACATTTGTTGTCGTGTGGAGAAGTACTCAAGTGGCTGAAGAGGCGCCCCTGCTAAGGGTGTAGGTCGTTTGCGCGGCGCGAGGGTTCAAATCCCTCCTTCTCCGTTACACAGTGAGTTATATCATACTGTGTTTTTTTACGCTCAAAAGTCGTTGGTGACACAGAGGAGTTTTGGTTTCCACTTAGGAAATCTTTTCTACAAAACGGTTGGAAAACGAGAGTTTGTAGAAAAATAAAAAAACTTAAAAAAAAGTGTTGACAACTTCGAAAAAGCGTGATAATATATATCTCGCTGACGCAGAAAAGAGTCAGTAAGAAACAAGCGGAAACGCTTGAAAGAAGCTTGATAATTGAACAGTAAAACAACCCTGAAAATTCTAAATAAAAGATGTGAGAACATCAAAAAAGATTTTC
>CAKRHP010000017.1 GCA_934339135.1 uncultured Lachnospiraceae bacterium
ATGGGACCTACAGGGCTCGAACCTGTGACCCTCTGCTTGTAAGGCAGATGCTCTCCCAGCTGAGCTAAGATCCCTTTCGTCTGCGCCGTTCGTTTCACGCGACTTGTATAATATACCAAACCCTTTCATATATGTCAATACCTAATTTTAATTTTTTTCCGGTATTTTTTTCGTCTACTTTACTATGGAACATTCTCATGAAATCTGCTATGATATCTTATACAGTCTATGGACTGTTTTACGCATATACGGGAGTTTCTGTCACAGACAGCTCTTCCATCAAATATAGAATTCGAAATATAAAGTACAGGGGGATATCATTATGAACAATCGCGCCGTCAATATCAGCAGTCTCGTGATACTGCTCAGTCTTGTAAGCTTCATTGCAGAGGCATGCCTTTATTATCTGATCAATTATCACTGGGTCAGCATTTTATTTGCAGTGGTCTTTTCCGTGGGACTTTCCCATTTCTGTCTGGAGTCATCGCTGAACTATGGCTACAGTTTTCTTCATGCCGCATTTATGGTGACGATCACCTTTATCTTTTCTACCATTATTTATCTGATCCAGCCAAATCAGTGGATCCACTACGATTTTTCCATGGTCGTGCTTGTTCTTGTAAACTGGATCACCCCGTTTATATATTGTAATATCCGGGATATGCTGGACCGCGGACCGCGTTTCGATGGTTTTCACATATTTTTCCAGAGAATGAGTGTTCTTTTCATTGTGTTTTTCCTGTTTGTTGTGATCAAGCAGTATTTTCTGACACCGATCACACCGCCTTATCAGGAGCTGCCGTTTGGTGCCCACAATTTCGTTCCAATGATGACAACAGCATCTTATATCGAGTTTGCACTCAACAGCCATACCTCACTGTTTCCTCTTTTCTGCTATATTGCAGAGATGATCGCACTTGGTATACCGATCGGCTTTTTCGTGCGGATCTATGGTGCAAAGCTTCCGTTTCTCCTGAGACTTGTGATCTATGCAGGTATTCCGGTCATTCTGGAGCTTTTGCAGGAGCTTACCGGCCAGGGTTGGGGCGACATCGACGACGTCACCATGAGCCTGCTTGGTGTACTCATCGGCGTGATCCTGTTCTATCTACTGAACGGTCTGTCCCAGTCCGTCTCCAACCGCGAGTACATGATGAGCCGCAGCCAGACATCTAACTACTTTTCATAAAAACGGTCACAGATCGCCCGCCCATAAAAAATGCCGGTCCGGCGTACAAGCTCGCTTGTATCAGCCGACCGGTATTTTTTATGGGCAGGTGATCAGCCTGACTTTCCTGTAATGACTAAGCGGTAAGCCGCTGCAAGCGGCGCTTTTTGCACGCAGTGCAAAAATGCTTAGGAATTGAAGGAAAGGCGGGCGATCTGGGACCTCTATCTCCTATGGGCAGGTGATCAGCCTGACTTTCCTGTAATGACAAGTATAGCGTAAACTAAATGCCTGCTACTTTGACGCAGGATGATGGTATCAGATGCAAGGCGGAGGAATGAGGCGTAGCGGTGGCTACGTCGATTGACGACAACGCTGTATCTGATAAATCAGACAAGTCAAAGTGCGGGTAATTTAATTTACGCTATACTCAGCGATAAGTCGCTGCAAGCGACGTTTTTTGCGCATAGCGCAAAAATGCTTAGGAATTGAAGGAAAGGCGGGTGATCTGGAACCTCTAAGCCCCCCGCACCGCCTTTACAAATGCCTCTATCTTCTCCGGATCCTTTCCCATCCCCGAATCTCTCTCCACTCCCGAGCTTACGTCCACCCCGTAAGGATGCATTGCCACAACAGCACTGCCTACATTATCCAGATTTAATCCCCCAGCCAGCAGATACAGCTTTCCGTCCTCCGGCAGATTCGGTATGCTGCTCCAGTCAAAGGTTTCGCCACTCCCCGGCTTCACCGCATCAAACACATAACCGATGCATTTCGGCTCTGCCTCGTACCGCTCCCACTCCTGCATATTGTCTACATTAAACGCACGGAAAAACGGAATCCGCAAAGTCTCCAGAGCCTCCGGAAACACCTGTCCGTGAATCTGGACAATATCAAAACCTGCTTCCTGAATCTCTTTTATCTGCAACGCAGACGGCGAAACCACCACGGCCACTTTCTGAATCTTTGACGACAGAGATTTCATGATCTCCTTTGCATGATCTATGGTAATATTCCTTTTGCTTTTCGGAAAGAAAAGTACCATCCCCGCATAATCCGCCTGCGCTTTCGACACCCATTCTGCTTCCTGCGGTGTTGTTAATCCACATATTTTTATTTTTGTCATACTGCTTTAACCATGCCTTCCCAAAATTCTGACTTTTTCATCATAGCACTCCCCACTTGTTTCATCAAGGTGACAAAATATTTTTACTCTCTGTTTTTCAGAACCTCGGCCGGGGTGATCTTCTGCAGACGACGTACCAGGAAGAAGTTGATCACTGCATACAACAGCAGAATGCCAATATACATTCCAATATAAAGTACCGGTGAGAAATGAAGATTCATTCCACAGGCAATATTGCTGACCAGCAATGGATACATGGCATCCATACACAACTTGGACAGCGGGATACAGATCAATGCCCCCACCGCTACAATGAAAAAATTACTGTTCAGGTATAACTTTCGTATCTCACTGATCCGGTAACCAAAGATTTTCACCAATGAAATGCCAAAGCCGGAACGATCGATCATCACCTTCATCATCAGGTACATGACCACACAGAAGATCAACGCAGACATGATCATCAAGGTCGAAACCATCGGCATCATCATATCAACAAAAATATCAGAGTTTTTTTCTACCTCCGACTTCTTTAACGTACCATACAGACGTCCTGATGGGATATTCAGCTTATGGTCGGCAAACACAACATTATAATAATCACCCCCTTCGCCAAACAATTCCCGCATACTGTCAATGTCCATAAAAACGTACAGACCGGTAGAATACTGTGTCACTCCATCCACCGTAAATGCATAGTCCCGTTCTTCGTCTTCATCCTTCAGGACAAACTGATCACCCTTTGCAAGAGCAAACTTCTGCGCTGCAGCACTGGACAGGATCACACGGCTCTTTCCTTTTTTCACATCAGCATCAAAGAAGGAATTATCCTTCGTAATTCCCAGTACCGTGACATCCAGATTGTAACCATAACGTTCTCTTTTTAATGTCTTTGCATAGGCTTCCTCGCCTCCTGACGGTGCCTTCTCAGTAGGATATTTATATGTATACATATATTCGAACCTTGTATCGGCTCTGTTCTCAATACCTATATTGGAACACATCACATAACAGTCCAGACTCAGCATACAGATCAAAAGGGAAACAAACAGTCCAAAGACCACCGTCAGACCGGTTCGAAGCTCCCGTAAAAACTGACGTACACAGAATCTTGGCACAAATGCCATATCGCCCAGATCCATGCGGCCAAATCTTCCCTGTTTCTGTTCCTTACGCATCAGCTTTAGAGCCGGCTGTGCCAGCTTCTTCCGGATCACCAGCCAGTTCACAATGACTGCCGCCAGAACAGGCATCACCGCACCGTAGACCAGCAGATATACGGGATACACATCCGGTACCTTCGGGAAGGAGAAATAATTGTAGGTGTCTGCCATCTGCTGCCGCACACCGACCGGGGAAAAGCCGATCGCCATTCCGATCACTCCGGATATAAATGTGACACAGACCGGCAGGGTAAGATAATGCATGATCAGATCTTTCCCGGTCACACCCATGGCATACAATGCACCGATCACGCCACTCTCTGCCTCGATCGTATGCACAACAAACACTGAGATCACATAGGTAAATAAGATCATTATGATCACACCGGAAACAAGACCTGCCAGCTTATTGATCACCTGATCGTCTGTAGTGGCACCGATCCTCATATTTTCCTCTGCCGTGACAAATTCTGTCATATTACTCAAAGAAATATCAAAATATTTATCTACCAGCTCATCGGTTCCTTTTTTCAGCTTATGAACACCATCGGACAACTCTCCGGCACCATCTGCTGCCTCTCCCACACCGTCCGTGTATTTTATGATCCCGTCCTTATAGCTTTTGAGCATGGTGAGCTGATCCAGCAGAGAACCGATGGAAAGTCTCACAATCCCGTTATCGTTTTTATTTTTTAACTCAGTCAGCTTCTCCTTAAAATTCTCCTCGGTAAGGGCTCCCGTGAGACCATAATCCTCCAGCGCATCGGAAGCCTGCTCCAGATATGCATCCAGAAGCCGACCGGTTCCATCCTGCAGCTTTTTGTTATTGGATGCAAGCTCGGAAAGTCCATCAGAAAGCTCTCCGGCACCATCCGCCAGCTTGTTAATCCCTTTTGTCACCTTATCCTTCCGGCCACCGGTCTGACGCCAGTATTTCTGAAACCATTTGTCCGTAATATCACTGGCATCAATAGTCTGATCCTTAAGCCATTCCTTCAGCTTTTTGTCGGTCATTCCTTGTTTCAGTCTGTACGAATAATTGTACACCTCTGTCTGGGCACTTTTTCCCTGATCCTGCATTCTTCTATACTGATCAGCGGTTACAAAAGCAAGACCAAACTGCTTGCTTCCCACAGTACTGTCTGACAGATTATGATAGGGTGCATTGTAGTCCGGCACACAGCCGATTCCCGATACTTTCAGTGTTTCTCCACCAATTGCCACGGCGTCTCCCACCTGGATCTGGTGTTCTTCACAATATCTTTGTTCCAGCATCACCTCATCATCTGCCTTTGCCAAACGTCCCTCTCTGACAACAGCCAGATTGATCTTCTGACGATTTTGAAATACCCGGAGTACACTTTGATCCTTCATATTGTAATCCAGATAAAAATTCTCCTCCAAAGTCAGACCCTTTTTCGTGATCTCCTCTTTTTCAGAGGATGTCAATGGCACAAATACAGAAAACTGGCCATCCTCCACCTTATGCTCCCGGTCGGAATCTGCCCCTCCCTGCATGATTGTTTCGGCTGCCCCCACCAGAGAGATCACCAGGTACATACTCATAATGATCAGTACCGCCAGCGCCAGATAACGGAATTTATTGGCACGAAGATCCCGCAAGATTCTTTTTCTCAATACTTTCTGCATTATAAATCCTCCAATTCTGCTGCCGGTACTCTTGTTTCATTGTAATATTCCTTACTGATCTGACCATCCTTGATCCGGATCACCTTATGTACCATATCCTTAATGGAATTATTATGAGTAACGATCAGCATCGTGGTTCCGTATTTTGCATTGATCGTTTCCAGCAAAACCAGAATATCTCTGGAGGTTTTGGAATCCAGTGCACCCGTCGGCTCATCACAGAGAAGAAGCTTCGGATTTTTGATCAATGCTCGTGCGATCGCGCAGCGCTGCTGCTGCCCACCGGAAAGCTGTGATGGAAATTTATTCTGATGTCCCGTGAGCCCCAGGGTTGCGAGAAGGTCATCCATATCCAGAGGCGTTTTGGTCAGATATTCACAAACCTGGATATTTTCCCGTACCGTCAGATTAGGCACCAGATTGTAAAACTGAAAAATATATCCCAGATTGTCCCTGCGATACTCGGAAAGCTCCGTCTGACTCAATCCGGCAATTTCCTTTCCATCCACCTTCACCGAACCGGAATCAATGGTATCCAGCCCGCCAATACAGTTCAAAAATGTCGATTTACCGGAACCGCTGGTTCCCTGTATCACACACATATCTCCCTGCTCCACTCCCGTAGTGATTCCTTTCAACACCTGTACAAAACCTTCTCCTGCACCATAACTCTTTTTCAAATCCTTCACTTCCAGATACATGATCGTCCTCCTTATTGATATTATTTATCATTAACATAACACCGTTATGTTGCTGTTATTTTTTTAGGAACTGCCGTAACAGTTCCTTTTATCCCGAAACCTTCTGTCCCTTTCCTATCTTTTTCATGCAATATCTCAGTCACCCATGATATCCGGCGTTACACCAAACATCCCGTACCACCCGCAGACCATATACTTCACTGCGTGTCCCATATATCGGACAGCCTCAGCCTCCGTGTCAATATGTGTCACCGCATAAACAAATACATCAATCTGCATGTGTGCGATCCAATGGATCACATCATGCGAGATCTTCTCACCACCAATATGCTGCTGCATCATATCGGCCAGCATCCGGTAATGTCCCTCACAAATACGGACAATCTCATCTACTGCACCTTCCATGGAGCTTCCCTGGGACTTCTCCAGTAAAAGCCGGAACCGGTCACGATACCGGTAAAGCTCATGAACAATATTCAGAGTAGTCTGATAATCGTCCGCATCGCCCTCCTGAGCCTCTTCACCGAACAATTCTCCCGCTTCCATCGCCTGCTTCTCCTCCAGAAAATGTCTCTCCATCGCCTCACGGACTCCCGCCAAAGGCTCCTGCACCAGAGAAGCAAACAGATCATCCTTATCCTCAAAGAAAAAGTACAGGGCTCCCGTGGTCACTCCCGCCTGTTTACAGATACTCCGGAGAGATGCTTTCATAAAGCCCTTCTCCAAGAACTCCTCCATGGCACATTCCTGAAGTCTTTTCCGGGTCTCCTTTTCATCCTTCATATTTGCCTCATTTCTACTGTCACACCTTCACATAACACCGTTATGTTATCATGGTCATAAGACATTGTCAAGAGATTTATTATAATATCGGTATACTCCACCCATAAATTGGAAATACTGTTTCAAAGTACCTAAATAGTGTATTCAACGATTGGAGGAGTAACCATGTCTAATATGTTTTGTTTTCAATGTCAGCAGACCGCCGGCAATAAAGGCTGTGTCAACACCGGTGTCTGCGGCAAGCAGCCCGAAACCGCCAAGCTTCAGGATGAACTGGTGGGCGAATTGATCCGCCTTGCCACTGCCGCTCACGATGCCGGAAAGCATTCCCGCCTGACGGACCGCCTGCTGATGGACGGACTTTTTACCACATTAACCAATGTCAATTTTGACGACGAGGCCATCCGTGACTTTACAGACCGTGTCATAAAAGAACGCAAAAAGCTCAGTGACGAAAAGATACCTGTCGTAGCACTGTGAGAGGGCGGCAATGACGAGGTGTCCCTCCGCTCCACTTTACTTTTCGGATTGAAGGGTATGGCTGCCTACGCCCACCACGCCATGAATCTGGGATATGAGGATGAAAGTGTCACAAAATGGTTTTACAAGGGACTTTGCGAAGTAAATAAAGAACATTCTGCTGAGGAATGGATCGAGCTGATCATGGAATTTGGCAAAGTAAACTTTAAATGTATGGAACTTCTGGACCGCGCCAATACAGAAACCTTCGGTTCGCCATCACCGGTAAAGGTACAGACCGATATTAAAAAAGGTCCTTTTATCGTAATCTCCGGTCACGATCTGAAAGATCTGTCCCAGCTTCTGGAGCAGACAAAGGGCAAAGGGATCAATGTCTATACCCACAGTGAAATGCTGCCGGCTCATGGATATCCGGAGCTGAATAAATACGAACATCTTGCAGGTAACTTCGGAACCGCATGGCAGAGCCAGCAAAAGGAATTTGACAACATCCCCGCTCCGGTGCTCTTCACAACCAACTGCCTGATGCCTCAGAGACCAAGCTATCAGGACCGGATTTATACGACATCTGTAGTGGGATATAAAGGTCTTCGCCATATCAGCGGAGACAAGGACGGAAAGAAAGACTTCTCTCCGATCATTGAACATGCCTTACGACTCGGGGGCTATGAACACGACCACAGCATGAGCGGGATCAACGGTGGCCACACACTGACCACAGGTTTTGGCCACGCCGCCGTTCTTTCCCATGCAGAAGAGATCATCTCCTCGATCAAGCAGGGACATATTAAGCATATCTTTCTGGTTGGCGGATGCGACGGCACCCACCCGGGCCGCAATTACTACACCGAATTTGTAAAGCAGACACCGATGGACTCTCTGGTGCTGACTCTCGCCTGCGGCAAATACCGCTTTAATGATCTGGATCTCGGGGAGATTGATGGCATTCCACGTATCCTTGATATGGGACAGTGCAACGATGCCTACAGTGCGATCCGGGTAGCTCTGGCACTCGCCGATGCATTCGACTGTACCGTCAACGATCTGCCGCTGACACTGGTGCTGTCATGGTACGAGCAGAAGGCAGTTTGTATCCTGCTGACGCTGCTTTCCCTTGGTATCCGCAACATGTATCTGGGGCCAACCCTGCCGGCATTTATGTCAGAAACCGTTGTGAAGTTCCTCGTAGACACCTACAATCTGCAGCCGATCACCGCACCGGAGCAGGATATGGATGCCATTCTGGGACGCGGATAAATTCACAATTTACCGCAATCCCAGCACCAGAATCACAAGAATGATGCACGGAAGCACAAAGGTCACATAGCCACGCAGAGCCTTTGGAAACTTCACACCGATACCGGTATTGGTCTCCGCCAGATATTTATCAAAGCCCCATCCCCATTTTGTCACACAGAACAGCAAAAAGATCAAGGAGCCGCCCGGAAGCAGCAGATTACTTACAATAAAATCTTCCAGGTCCAGCACCGTGCTTCCGGCTCCCCTTGGCTGAAAGCTGCTCCAGATATTATAACCAAATACCGCCGGCAAAGAAGCGATCAGGATGATCACGCCATTGATAAGAGCAGACTTTTTGCGGCTGATATTCCATTTATCCATACAGCAGGCAATGATATTTTCAAAAACCGCAATGATCGTAGAAAATGCGGCAAAGGTCATAAACAGGAAGAAAAATGTACCCCAGATCCTGCCTCCCGGCATCTGGATAAAGACATTTGGCAGAGTAATAAAGATCAGCTCCGGTCCTGCTCCCGGATTAATTCCGTAGGCAAAGCATGCCGGAAAAATGATCAGACCGGACATGATCGCCACGAAGGTATCCAGCGCTGCGATCCGCAGGGATTCTCCCAGAAGTGTATGCTCTTTGCTCATATAGCTTCCAAAGATCTCCATAGCACCAATACCAAGGCTCAGAGTAAAAAATGCCTGATTCATTGCCGCAATAATTACATTAAAAAGACCAACCGCTTCTACCTTTTTCCAGTCAGGGATCAGATAAAACTTCAGTCCGTCCACACCACCCTTGATAAGGATACTGTTGACTGCCAGCACCACGATCAACGCCAGAAGCCCCAGCATCATCGGTTTGCTGATCTTCTCCACGCCGGCCTGCAGACCAAAGGAACAGATCAAAAATCCAATCACTACGATCACAACCATCCAGAAGGTCATGCTCCCCGGATCTGCAAGCATATGATAAAACTTATCGGTAACACCCTTCGTATCCAGCCCCTTAAAGTCATTGATCAGAAAACGATAAAAGTAACTGATCATCCAGCCTGCCACCGTGGTATAAAACATCATCAGCATATAATTGCCAAATAACGCCGCATAACCGTGCAGATGCCATTTACTTCCCTTGGGCTCCAATGCTTCATAACCTTTCACCACACTCTTGCCGCTGGCACGCCCCACTGCAAACTCCATGGTCAGCACCGGTACACCCACAGCGATCAAAAAAAACAGATAAAACAGTACAAAAATACCACCACCATTTTGTCCCGCCACATATGGAAACTTCCAGACATTTCCGATTCCAATGGCGCAGCCCGCCGAAATCAGAATAAAACCTAATCTGGATTTAAAACTTTCTCTTTTCATGTCTCTTAAAACTCCTTTATCTTACTTATATTTGTATAAATCATCCCGAAGATTCCAGACAGTCAATCCAAAATCTCTCTGCAGTTATCCACATGAAAATCTATTATATCAGACCCAGAATAATGATCGCCAAAATGATACATGGCATCACATAGGTCAGATAGCCCCGAAGGATCCGCGGCATTTTTAATCCCTTGCCTGTATTGGTCTCTGCCAGATAATTTTCAAATCCCCAGCCACGTTTCGTCATACAGAACAGCAAAAATACAATAGCTCCTCCCGGCAGGATCAGGTTACTCACCAGAAAATCCTCTAAGTCCAATATGGTGCTTCCTGCGCCTCTCGGCTGAAAATTCTTCCACACATTATAACCCAGCACCGCCGGCACGGAACCGATCAAAATAATGATGCCGTTGATCAGAGAGGACTTTTTCCGGCTGATCTCCCACTTGTCCATGCAGCTTGCAATGATATTTTCAAAAACACCAATGATGGTGGAAAATGCTGCGAAAGTCATAAACAGGAAAAATAATGCGCCCCAGAATCTGCCTCCCGGCATCTGGATAAAAACATTGGGCAGGGTAATAAAGATCAGCTCCGGTCCTGCTCCCGGATTGATCCCGTAGGCAAAGCAGGCCGGAAAGATGATCAATCCGGACATCAATGCCACAAAAGTGTCCAGCCCTGCAATCTGCAGCGACTCTCCAAACAAACTGCGTTCCCGGTCCATATAGCTCCCGAATATCTCCATGCCGCCCATACCCACGCTCAGGGTAAAGAATGCCTGATTCATTGCCGCAATGATCACATTTAACAGGCCCACCTCATGGACCTTCTTCCAGTCTGGCACCAGATAAAATTTCACGCCTCCCATGCCGCCCTTAAGCAACACACTGTTGACCGCCAGCACTGCGATCAATCCCAGAAGCCCGATCATCATCGGCTTGCTGATCTTTTCTACACCATTCTGCAGTCCCATGGAACAGATCAGAATGCCCACGACTACGATCAACGCCATCCAGAATCCCATGCTCCAAGGATCCGAAAGCATATGTTCGAACTTATCCGATACTCCTTTGGTATCCAGTCCCTTAAAATCATTCACCAGAAAGCGGTAAAAATAACTGACCATCCAGCCCGCCACTGTGGTATAAAACATCATGATCACATAATTGCCAAGCAATGCCACATAACCGTGCAGATGCCATTTACTGCCCTTTGGCTCCAGCTCCTGATAACACCCCAGCACACTTTTGCGGCTGGCACGTCCCACCGCAAACTCCATGGTCAGTGCCGGCGCTCCAACCATCACCAGAAACAGCAGATAAAACAACACAAAAATGCCGCCTCCGTTTTGTCCCGCCACATATGGAAACTTCCATACATTACCAATACCTATCGCACACCCCGCCGAGATCAGGATAAAACCTAATCTGGATTTAAAATTTTCTCTTTGCAATGTCTTCTCCTTTATTCTTCCTTTGCATAAGTAACATACTCCGCTGCATTGTCCCGAATATGGGACACATCCTCCGGTGTCACCGGACGATATACCTTAACCGGATTACCAAAAGCTACCGACCCCTCCGGCACTTCCTTTCCCTCCGGCACCAGCGTCCCCGCTCCGATAATGCAGTTTCTGCCGATCCTCGCCCCATTAAGGATCACAGCCCCCATGCCAATGATACAGTCATCTTCGATCGTGCATCCATGAACAATAGCTCCATGCCCCACTGTGACACCATTTCCGATCACGGTAGGACATCCATTATCCACATGAACTACTGCATTGTCCTGAATATTGCTTCGTTCTCCCACTTTGATCGATGCCATATCCCCACGAATCACGGCATTATACCACACCGACGACTCCTGTCCCAGCGTGACATCTCCTGTCACCACACACCCCGGAAACAGATATGCACCGCCTTCTGTTTTCTTCCATTCCGTTATTCTTTTTTCTTTCATAATTAGCTCCAAAAAATGATTTAGCTAAGGTCTGCCATCAGCAAACCTTAGCCTGTCTATCATACCATTTATTCCATTGTCTGTGCAAGCAATATTTCGAAATTGACAGGAATACTTTTCACATAAAATATTAAAGAATTCCTATCGAAAATATTATATTTATCCCCTCTGCAGAATACTCATAGACAGATCATAGTTTGTTTTTCTTCCCTTAATATACAAGCTGCCATAGGGATATGGATTGAGTTCAGGAAAACGACTGACCTTCGGGATCATCGTGTAATTTTTCCCGTAATGGTGTAAACGGATCACATATCCCTTCGACGAATCCTTCGAAATCTGAGGAAGACGTATTATCAGTTTCCCGCTTTTACTAAACTGATCATTCCGCACTTTTCTGCTATATATTTTTTGTCCGTTTTCCAAAGATAACACCTCTATTTTATATTCTTTTTTATTCTGTATTTTATTTTCCCCTTGTTTTATTTTTTTATGCTTTCCTTTCTGCCCGTCTCCCTTCCATTTTTGAGAATGACTTTCCCCCTCATTTCTCTCAAAATTAAGTATAATCGTTTCCTTGTCTCCTGCTCTCGTCAACTGTCCCTGACGTATGATCTGCTCCAGCAAAACCGGCTTTTGAAAGTACCCTTTCCTGTTTCCGCTTATGGCACTCATCGCCACGGAATCCGGATTATTCCGGCAATGATATACAACATTTTCATTGGTCGAAACAGTCTGCGACGTTGTTGTCCGCTGCATATATGATGTCAACAGGATACAAATGGCCCCCAATGCCATCATGACAACCCGGGAATTTCTTCGCCACAATCCGGCGAACCGCTTCTCCCTCATCCATTGCAGACACCCTTCTATCCCATCTGCCATCAGCAAAAGACAGACTCCCATAAAACATACATTATATTTTCGGTTCGCCTCCCAGAGTACGAAAAACAGGACAGCCCCCAAAAAGGTCAAAGAAAGCACATACGACCGGTCATATTTTTTCTGACGCATCTGTCCCGGAATACTCCCACACAGGAACAAAAATGTCACCACACGAAATGCCTGCATAAACAACAGGTACCAGGTATTATCCTTTCCCATAAAATACCGGTACCAGCCCGGAAAATCACTGGCATATACCGCTTTATTAAAGCAATCATCGTCAGCAAGTGCCCAAACGCCAAACATTTTTGCCATCGCCTGATAGGCAAGACCGTTTCCCCCAAGCTCAGCAGCACGTTCCCGTATCCGTTCCATATCCGCCTGACGTTTCTGAGCTTTTGTATCAAAGCTCATGGTATAGGCCTCATCCTCTCTGGAAAATTCTCCAAAGGTATCTGTATTCAGCCCCATCATGATCCAATGGCTCACTGGAAACTCCCCGGTAAGTCTGCTCCGATCCATATGCCTGTCTACCAGTCCCCGGCATCCCATAAAACAACAAACAAAGACACCTGCCGTAAGTGCTGCCCCGGCCAGATACCTTACCACATTTTCCTTTTTCATCCCCTGTGTTCCACGCACGATCAAGTACAATACAACCGCTATGATAGGAATGATCGTTGTAGGACGTATCCAATATCCCACAGCCATTACAGCCCCCAGTAACGCCCATAATCTTTTACGGCTGTCTCGTTTCTCTGACTCATTCTGAAGCCGCAGACATAAATAAAGTATCAGCATCACGAAAGGAAACGAAAGCGTATTGGTATAAACGGTGGTAAGCCAGACATAAGTAGTCGGACAGAGAATAAACAAAACCAGCACCAGATCTGCCATCTTCGTCCCTTTCCAGTCTCTTGCGATCAGCCACGAACAAAGAATTCCTATATCAATAGAAACCAGATTTAATATAATAGTTGGAATCCACACCTGCTGTATTCCCATAAAATATAACATCTTATAAAAATAGTAAAATAAAACTACAATAAAATGATTATTGGGATACCGCTGAAAGTACAGATCCTCCATATTCATCCGGCCATGCTGCTTCTGCACCATCATTAGTGCCTCATTCTGCACTCTGGCAGGATCGCTGATCGCCATGGGATGCGAAATAAACACAAGAAAGAATATCTGGAGACATACGAGTACCCCAAACAAAAGAATACTTCTGTGGCGGCATTCTTTTTCCAGTCTCCGCCCCAAAAACAGGCCTCCTGCAGCCACCAAAACCGCCATTAAAAGCATGGCCAATGTCATCGTTCCATAATGGTCGTTCCCATACATGATCCCATATACGATCATTGCCAGACAGGACATCATAAGCAGACATCCTCCGATCCCCAGCGTCAGCCCCTGACTGAACCAATAAAATAAATTTGTTATTTTCTGCATGTTAGAGCACCTTCCATATCATTAATGTTCCCATCTGCAGATAAATATAACAAATAAAATAAAAGAAACTCTCAAGATAATCTTAAGAATTTCTTTTATTTTCTAAATTATTTCTTAACTTCCCTCTTCCGATGTCCCATTTTCAACCAGCATATCAATAAAATGTATCCCACCACTCCTGTCAATGTCAGTAAAACTCCCTGCCAGAGATAAGGATATTTCATTCGGATCACTGTAACACCATGACGCACCACCAGCAAATTGTGTTCTCTGGAAATCTTCTGCCGGCAGCCAAACATATCATGATATGCCAGCGAAGTATTTACATGATCTTTTCCTGACGTAATCCTGATCTTGTTTCTGCCATAAGTAATTTTCAGTGGCACGATAGTTCGATCCGGTAGTTCATTCAAATTTTCTCCTACAAGCTGCTGCAAATATGCTTCCACATTTTCATCCTGTGTCAGAAAACAATGATAGGATAAATTCAAACCAATAAAAACTATATTGTCATTATAGACCGATCCTGAAAAATCAATGCGCCTGCCGGAATCAAAAAGATAACCATCAATCTTTTCCAGTCCGTTGAGATATACTGTTTTCCACTGAGAGGCACTTCGGTCAAATAATGCGGTATCCAGCTCTCCTTCTGATGTATATAAAACCGGATAACCATTTTGAAAATAAATATCCTGACAGCTGACTCCCAAAAAGGAACGCTCCTTCGTCTCAGAATCCTCCGGAATTCCGTCTCCGCTGATCACTACTTTTATGCCGGAATCACTGAGTTTTCTCACCAGCTTCTCAGACCTCGTTCTGTCCGTGTACGTAAAACCGGACAGATAAATCACCTGATACTCCGACAGTTCCCGGAATGTATAATCATCCAAAGAGACAGAATCTCCCTTTGTGATATCCGGATTGCCATAGGTAAGCGTTGCTGCTGTATCTCCAATAGCAATCCCATCATATTTACAGATTGTCCCAAAATCGGTATAGGTATCCATATGAAACAGCAGATAACTGTCATTTTGATCCGACAGCTGATATCCCAGCTTTGCTGCTGCCTCACTGACTTTTGTGATATCCTCTGCTCCTTTTTTCAACTCCTCAATCTGTATCAGAACTGTATCATTTCCAAGCTCCAAAGCCCGGTCAAAAAGAAACAGATAATATCCGTTTTCTGCCGCTTCCTCAAGCTCTGCATTATTTACCGCCGTAGCTGCCGAAGCATTTCCTGCGCCAAAGGTTCCCTTAATCTGTTTTTCATTGTAACCGGTCAGCAGATATGGTGCCATCGCCCCCAGGCTGCCCCCATCCAGAATGGCAGCTCTCTGAGTCGTTATCTTTCTTGCTTCCGTGATCAGACAGGCATCTGCCGTCTGACGCATCCTTCCGACTGCAGATACCGTCCCTTTCCCCTGATAGACCAGTGAGAATGACGGAATAACGTCTGCTGCCAGAAGTACGCAGCAGAGTATCACAAATCCCCGCTTCAATGAGGTCCATTTCATGAAGCTGTAAAGTATCATTCCCAAGGCAATGGAAATAAAGGAGAGCATCCACAAAGAATGACCCATCGAAAGCTTTTCCAGCACAGCATATACCGAAGTGGTCGTTCCTGCAAAAAGAAGCAGTGCCGTCCAGAACCCTGCCATAGATTTTCTTTTGCTGCACAAGGCACCAAAAACAGCAACAATAAATGACGATAAGCCAAAATAAAAGTCAACATTTCCCCGTTTCAGGCGTCGAAGAGGATCCAGAGAGAGCCATGCGTCCTGAAACATCCCCCGCATCACTCCGGAACCACTCGTATTTCCCCTTCCCTTCAGGGAAGCATACAGCCATATCCCTGTGATCAGAAACGCCAGAAGCATACTGCCCAGCACCGGAAAGCATTTTCCCTTCTTGTGATACAAAAGCCGGTATATCAGAAGAAAGAGCAGCATCGCCGCCGACATCATCACCGCCAGTCCTGTGCCACTGAGAACGATCACCGTAAATACCGGAACAGCCTTTCCCAATGCCCTCCAGTCATCCTCCAGAAGATAGGCACTGATCCAGTGAAGCCATAAGGGCATCCATATCATAGCAAACACCTGTGGCAGGTTTCCTTCTCCAAAAAGGATATAAAGATTATTGGGAATAAAAAACCACAAAATCCCAAGAAATGCTCCCACCCCCGGACGATCACTGTGATATCCTATATAAAGCCACACCAATGATCCCAGATAAAAAACCAGTGCCACAAACACCAAATATCCATTCAGATCATTTTCCCCGGCAATCCACTGGCAAAATGCCAGAAAATAAATCGGCAGAGGTGCCTGATAACGCATGGTCTGCGCGCCGTTAAACCACAGACTGTCATAAAGGGGATACCAATTCCCTTTTCTTATGGCATCATAAAGCATATTCCCTTTGTAAAGATACCCCATAGTATCCGTCCCTGCGGGATAATTTCCACTGATCATGATCAGATATGCTATGATTACAGCGGCTGCCGCATAAAGCAGTATCACCGCTATCATTCCTGCTTTTTTCTTCACTGTGCACTCCTCTTAATCAATAATACGGTCTAAGATTCCATCGATCACATCACTCATCTGCTGTTTCGAACTCCTGCGGATGCTTTCCAGATATTCCTGTTCCCTCTCAAAACTGATCACGTAGCTTCTGGTAGGAGTCTCACTACTCTCCATCTTTACCAGATGACCTCCCAGCTCTTTGACAATATTACGGATCTCATCTGCAAAATAATCCGACATATTTTCCAGTGTCGGCACCATATGATCAAAGGGCTCTACCTCGTTTAATATCCGATTCTGATATTTATTAAAATATTCGTCGATTGCTTTTTCATACGCGTCAAACTGTACGAATTTCTGGTCGCTCATAAGGACATCCACCATAAACTCCCATGTATGGGGATGAATCTCGCCCTCTTTTCCGTTAATGACAATAAAATGATTGGCATTAAGATAAAATTTAAATTTATATTCCCGAAACGTGGTCCGTGCCATGTGCTTTCTCCCCTTCCTGCGATATCTGTGCCATAAAACTCTCATAGGTTTCCTGTAGAGCAGAGGCTTCCTGACATTCCATCTGCTTCTCTATCCGAAAGGCTGCCCTCTGTGATTTCATCTGTTCCAGTGCCTTTTCCATTTCCTGCGCCTGATACTGGAGAAACAATAAGATCAGTCCATCTCCTGACTCCCTCTCAAAGCGTACCACCTTTTCATCCAAAAGGATCTGCGCCTTCTGGAGAAAATGATTTCTCTGTTCTTCAGAGTCAAATGCCAGACTTACAAAAACAACCGGTACAATCTGTCTCTGTACCATTTTTTGTACAAACATTTTCATAGCAGACGGCTTAAACACACTCCATCTGGTATGATACCAGTTCATTTCCCGGATCATTTCCGTCTGCTCCGTCAGCACCTTATTTAACCCGGTAATGTGTTCCTGCATCGCCTTCATCCGTTTCTCCCTCAGATCCAGAACATTGGCAAAGATCATGGAAACCACCAAAAGAAGTCCCAATAACAGGACACCAAACACATACAGTCCGATCTTGGAGGACAGGAAAATATTATTGTCCAGGATCACTGTATCATTGGTCAGAAGGCAGATCTTGTACTCTGCACCGTTATATTCAAAGATCACGCCGGATGCCACATATCTGACTCCATCCATCTGAATTGTCTTATGGTTCACACGGTTGACCTCCAGATCATGCAAAAATTTCGCCGCACTGTCCGAAGTAAAAAATGTCTCCGTGGTCAATCCCTTATACCGGTTCGTTTCCGTGACATCCTTCACAAATAAAAGCGCCTGATCCTTTGTCAATGTCCAATATTTTCTCCCGGAAGTATCAAGGGAACCCAGAATCTTCTGAACAATTTCCTCGTCACTCCGGTCCTCCAGCACATTGATCTGATCCAGGACCAGCTGCACATAAGCATCCTGCTGCTCCGCATAAATTGCCAGTACACTCTTTTCATAATCCTTCGCCTCATGCCATCCGATCACCGCCATGACCGTTGCTGCCAGAATGATCAATACCGATATCACTTTAATATTGGTAATTATCTTCCAAAATCGTTTTTCTTTCACTGCTTACTCCTCATTATTTACAAAATTTCTGATTTTTCCAAGGAACCCTGTAATAACACCAAAATCGTCCAGCACCGTTTTTACAAAACTTTCTCTCTCCTGCGTAAAATTCTTTGTTTTCCATGCGCTGTCCGTATTGATACTGTTGATCACACCGGCAAAACGCATAAAAAATACCATAAGATTAAAAAACGGCAGCAGCGGGATCACATACCACTGCTTCGCATAATAGCGTCTTATTTCCTTGAAGCCCTTCAAAAATCCCACCGTGGAAATATAATAAAAAATACCGATCAGTACATAAAGACCATATAAAAATAAGGTCGAATAACCGATCTGTGCAAAAGAATAATTCATACACAGCAGACAGATCAGTGCCAGATACCAGATCATTCTCGGAAATGCAAAGGTATGGTCATACAGTAATGTTCTCACACCAACATTGGTAAACATTTTCCCAGCCTTCAGTTTGTCCTTTAAAAACAGATGCGAAACCTCCAGACTGCCTCTCTGCCATCGTTGTCTCTGGGTGTACAGCCGGTTCATATCTTCAATAGGATCCACGAAAAAGATCGCATCCTCGCAGATTCCCACCTTTGTGTTTTGCAGATATTTCATCTGAAAAGTAATCTGCGTGTCCTCACAGATCGTATCGGTATTGTAAAGCTGTGATTTTAATACCGCTGACTTACGAAATGCCGAAAATGCTCCGGACAAGGTATAGACAGCATTTACCTCTGCCGCATAATTACGCCCTGCAAGAAATGCCTGTGCATACTCCATGAACTCAATCTTCCGAAGGATCCTCGGCATTAACAGCGGATATTGCTGTACCTGCTTCGGATCGGTCAGGATCACTCCCGTCATACACTCGATAGACTGATCATCCTCAAACCGGTACACCATATTGCGGATAGCGGACTGCTCCAGCAGACCGTCACTATCAATATGAATAATATATTTTCCTTCACTGTTAAACAACGCGAGATTCAACGCCTTCGACTTTCCCTGCTTTGCATTCAGCCACTGCATCCGCAGCTGCGGATACTTTTGCTGACATTCACAAAACACCTGAAAGCTGTCATCCTGTCCCTGATTGTTTACAAGAAAAATACGGATTTTTTCATCAGGATAATCACTCTCATCAATAGAACGAATACACTGCTCCAGCGTATCCATGGAATTATAGATGGGCACGATCAGGGAAATCTCCGGATCAATGGCAGGCTTCACAATCTTTCTGCGGAAAATATGCTTCTTGATCAACACAAAAACACTTCCCACAGAAGGTACGATCTCCATCAGCACCGGAATAATGATCCATGCCGCCCAGAATAAAAAAGAATTGCAGAATCTATTTATCAGTTCCATAAGTAAATCCACCTACTTTCTGGCGCACGATCTGTGTCTTCGTAAACACAAAGAAGTACAACAAAACGGACATTCCATAAAAGATAAGCCTGCCAATAAATGTATGTGCCACATAATAAGAAGGCATGCCCCAGATATAAATGATCACACAGATAGCAATGATCCTGAGTGCATTGGCAAAGATGATATAAAATGTGCCAAGAATCCCCACCACGACTCTCTCATAAACGGTATATGCCCGAAAAAATGCCACCAAAGACACAAATGCCATAATTTCCAGAATCCCGGAGCACTCAAAATCGATCAACAGCGAAATGGCACCTGCCTTGGAATCCACAAAGATCACACCATATTTAAAATACGCCGAAAACATCCCTGTCAGCTTTCCAAAGCCACCCGCGATCACTGCTACAAACTGCGCCAGCGGCTGCATACAATACGGCCGCACAAATACCATCATCAACACAAAAAGACCACAGCTCCCCCAGATAAAACGCCACGCCGGAAGCTCACTTTTGCGGGTAACACGTAAAACGTAAAGCCACACCACCACTATGATCAACGCAAAAATCGGTGTCATTTATACCACCTTCCGCCTAAGCTTTCGATATCCAAACACTGCCATTACCGAAGCTCCACAAAGAACCAGTCCCAGCCAGGCACCGGTAGAGGTACCTGCAATAGATACCCATTCCCGGCCAATATTAATATACTGCGCCTGGATCAGCTTCATATCGGACGCATCCATGCCAAAATGGTCTGCCAGCTTCTCCAGATCCACCTGATACTCCATCTCGTCAGATACAGACTTTCCCTCGGCTGTCTGATTTACTGTGAGATACATTTTTCCATAAACCGGTGCATCCTTATCATTCATATTTGTAGCGGTAGAACCGGAATTTAAATCCCATAAATAGTACTCATATGTCCCTGCATCCAAATGATCCAGCTTGCAGTCCTTGTCAATATTGCCATCCTTATCCACTGCTACCAGACGGAAATTGATGGCTGTTTTGTCATTTTCATTTACACGGATCGTAAAAGGCTGAAACTCCTTTTCATTCATATGCAGCATAGAAAGCACATGACCATATAAGGTCGTACCATCCTGATAAAGTGCTCCCTCCGCATCATTTCCAACACCGCCGCTGGTAGAATACTGGATCAGCTGATGTGGATAATAATCCCAGTCAGAATAATTTCCATCGTAAACAATTTTATAAAAGTTCTTATCTGTCTTTGTATCCTCTTTACGGTTTGCAATATTATCGATCAGGACATCCCCATTCATATAATATCCAAAAGAAATGGTCTCTTTATACTGACGGATCGCAGATGCCGGAATCGCTATCTCATACTGACGGTTCGAATAGGAAACCTTTGCCCCGTCAATTCCCTCAATATGATCCTTGCGAAGCTGAAATGTAGTATGCCTGCCCAGATCCGTATAAATCGTATATTTCCCATTGCTGCTTGATCCTGCTCCGGTCGCAGATCCTGTCTCCTGCTCCTTCACATACAGATACAGATAATCTCCATCAAATACAGCCGCCGTCTCACGGATCCACTGATCATCCACCTGCTTCCCGGCAACAGCATCCCAGTCCGTAAAGGTACCATCAATGGTGATCCCCTGATAAGCAGCTGTTGTCGGTGTTGGCTGTGCCAGCTCCTTTACGTTCTTAATATCTGCACTTTTCATCGAACTGCCACAATATGTGATGGTATAATCATCTTCTACAAAGAAGGACTTCGGAACCGCAAACTCTATCTCATACTTATCAGCCTCTTTACTTGGAGAATAAGCCCCTTTTGCTCCATCAATATCCCCATACCAGGCATCCTTAAACTCCTTCATCATATTGGCAAAACGGATCTGGGTATGACTCCCCCCCTGTCCGCTCTGATATTTAATGCTTACATACGTATTCGTAACCGGCAGTCCGTACTCGTTGCCGCCATGCTGCTGTACGTAAAAGTACACATAATCCTGATCCTGCATCACAGCCCACTTCGCAACGGCACTGTCCGTAGAAGACTGCATCTCTACTCCTGTCCACTCCTTGGGATCTCCGTCCACACTGACATTTGCAGCCGCTGCCACCTGCATTGGCACAGCAGAAGCTCCTGCTGCCGCAAAAGCCATCAGTGCCACTCCTGCAATTATCCTTCCTCTGTCATATATTCCCTTAAATCTATTTAACATACTCTTACACATCTCTATCACTTCCTCTTATGTCTGTCCTATGTTCATCGAAGTTTTTAGTAACTACAAAATAAAGGTAGGAAATGATCATTTCCTACCCTCTCATATATTTTATCGTCTGATATACAAAGAAACATTATAGCAGAATATACAGATTCGTCAAATGGTAAAATATGAAATTTTGATGAAGCACAATTTTACTGAAAGAAAGATAATCAGCTATAAAACCGGTATCTATTTCACACGAACAGTCACAGAAGCTTTTTTCCCGCTTCCATCCGTGGCATACACCGTAATCTTTACCTTTCCTTTCTTTTTGGTTTTCACCATGCCGTTTGACGAAACCACAGCCCGTCCACGATTCGATGATTTCCAATAATACTGATCGGACGCATATTTCTTTCCCGGCTTTGCCTTAACCTTCAATTTAAATTTTCTTCCTTTTTTTATCATTTTAAGATTTTTTTGAAACTTAAGCTTACTTACCGTTTTTTTCATTATCTGAATTTGAACTTTTTTACAGATTCCGTTTTCCGTTATTACAATAAGCACCGCTTTTCCTGCTTTTCTTCCCGCTGTCACAACGCCCTTGTCACTGACCTTGAATATCGATGGATTACTACTGGAATATGTTACGTTTTCCAGCGTTGTCCCCGCCGGAAGAGATTTCACGGAAATCTTCATCTTCTTTCGGGATGCAAGTTTATATTTTGATTTTAACGCAAGCTTTTTGACCCCCTTTACTTTTGCATTCAAAACGATTCCTGTCGCAGCAGTCTGTGTTGAATTTCCCCCGTTATTTATTCCCTGATCCATTCCGGACGATATGTTTGATCCCGGTCCATTAGATACTATTGGCGTTACACCTGGTGTTGGACTTGCATTTGTTCCCGGTGTCGGACTTGTGTTTGTTCCCGGTGTCGGGCTTACTTCTGTCCCCGGTGTCGGACTTGTGTTTGTTCCCGGTGTCGGGCTTACTTCTGTCCCCGGTGTCGGACTTGCATTTGTTCCCGGTGTCGGACTTGTGTTCGTTCCCGGTGTCGGGCTTACTTCTGCCCCCGGTGTCGGGCTTGTGTTCGTTCCCGGTGTCGGGCTTACTTCTGTCCCCGGTGTCGGGCTTGTATTCGTTCCCGGTGTCGGGCTTGTCCCCACTTCCGATTGCGTTGTCTTTGCCTCTGATATCGCAAAATTTACAGCAATTGTATTGGTTCCCTGATAAGACACTTCATTAAAATATGCCCGGTTCTTTTCTACTGTCACATCATTAACATAAGAATCTGCCCAAATATTTATAAATGCAAAATCAAATTTATTTTTGGATAATCCGTTTTCTTTCTTAAGGTTTCTATCGTATGTATATGTATCATTGGTCAGGGAATATACTTTTCCATTGACCACAATGGATTTCACTTTCACTGATGCAGAACTAAGTGCAGGAATAACCTCCGACTGATCTGCCTGAATATCCTTAATATACAGGGAACCTATATTTTTCAACTGTTCATCCGTTGCTGTCATGGATAAACTGTATTCCTGATCCTCCACCTTAATGTCTGCATTTTGCTCACTGGCATTGGTAGACCAGTTACTTGTATTATTAAGATACAACTTTACCCTGATATAATCCATTTTTGGTACAATCACCTTACATACAGCTTTATACCCGGCATCCACCGATGCTGTAATTGTACACTCTCCTGCCCCAACTGCCGTCACCATACCGGAAGCATCTACTGTGGCAACCTTCTCATTATCCGATGACCACGAAACCATATCCTTACTGTCAGCCGGAGTCAGGGAAGCATGCAGCTGAACACCCTCATCTCCCACATGTACCGTAATCTGTTCCTGATCTAATGCTATGCCGGTTGCGGTAGAAGTGGCATGATACACTTTCATCATTGCATTTACAATCTCCGGCTGTACGATCTGCCCCGAATATCGGTCAAGCAAACAGAAACCATATTTTTTTGTATCACCATTGTCCCATGCTACCGGTATCAAATGATATTGCTTTGCATAATAACATACTTTCTGATAATACTCTGTCCTGCAGACTTTATTCCGGCTGTCCAGTGCCTGCTTGTCAATTGCTCCAAATTCTCCGATCACTACCGGATATCCCTGAGAGACAAATTTCTGATTCAACTTCTTGAATTGGGATGCCATATAGGTTTCATTTCCCCAATTCGGCTCTTTCGAGGAATCTGTCACACTCTCGCCCCATTGTGTTTTTTCCCCACTCTCTATACCACAAAACTCCCATGGATCATAATAGTGAACGGAGATCATGATACGTTTCTCGTCCGATGAAACCTCAGAAGATAAATACTGATCTGTTGGCAGTTTGAATCCATAATTTCCTGTGGTATAACCAATATTGGTATTCCAACCCGGTATCAGCAGCCATCTTTGATCATTGTTCCCGCCCGTCTGTCTTACGGTATCTACAAAGATCTGATTGTATTCGTTAATATTATTATAATAATCTTTGTTCGGATCAGACCCATATGTATTATCAAACTCCTCATTCATGGATTCGAAGATCAGATGTTCATCATAATCTTTAAAACGATCCGCAATCTGTTTCCAACACGCCTTATATTTTTCTTTGATCTTTGTCTGGTCACTGCCATTACAAAGCAGCCATCCTCCCTGAACCGTATTGTATCCATCTCCATGCATATTGATAATGGCATACATATCATTCCGGATACAATAATCTACTACCTGCTGTACCCGGTCCAGCCATGCTGAATCAATCTTATATCCGTTGTTATCATCAATCTTGCTCAAATAGGAAACCGGAATACGGACCGACTGAAATCCTGCACTTTTCACAGACTGCACAAACTGTTCTGTTAAGCTTGGATTCCCCCATGCCGTCTCGTTGGGAGTTCCACTCCAATTTGCCTCTAAGGAATTACCCAGATTGATTCCCACCCCCATTGCTTCCGTGATCTGCTCCTGATCCAGATTTTGAAATCCGGAGTCTTCTGCATGAGCCGGCGTTCTTTGGATTCCTTCTGTTGATACGGCAGTGATCATCATCGCAACACTTAATAGCACTGCCAGTAATTTCTTCTTTTGCATTTGATTGCCTTCCTTTCTAGTGTATTAATTTGCAAATTATAACGTAATTTCATTATACAGGAATGATTCAGTTTTTGTCCAAATATTTTTGCAACATATAATACGATTTTCTCAGATGTGGTTTATAGCTCGCCTGATCCCAGTTATCCCAGGAAAACATCTTGTCTCCCAGATCCTCATTGCCGGAAAGATAACCGATTTTTATGCCCTCCACCGTCAACGTGGTATTATCTTTAATATTATTAATCTCCTTAACGGACGGTGCGGAAAATCCCAGCAATCCCCATGGAATCCGAGCCTCAAATACGGAATCTTTATAATAAAAATCTGTCAGTACATCGCCAACCTCATTCTCCACATCCACCTTTCCATAACGCAAATGTCCTGTTTCCTCTTTCTGAACAGGAACCTTCTTGCCCGTTTGCGGATATGTCAAACTGCGGTCCGTGATCAGATATATCCTGTGAAATGAATCATTTTGATCCTGCTTCAAATCCAGATCCTTCCATTCCTCAGTGGCACGTATATAAGGGTCAGACGCGGTATCTACCAGCATACGGGTATTATTTTTTCCCTCCATATGCAAAATGAAATCTGCTTTCACCGGAAGCTTATGTTCTCCATAATTACCACATCCCTCTTGTGGATTGATATCAAAATAGAGGTTATTGCCCGCCTTTGTAAAATCAGCAGAAGGATTCTCCACCGCCAGATACAGATAGGTACTGTCACATTTTGCGTACACTCTGACATCTCCCTTTTGCAGAAGAATATCATGTTCATTCCAGTCATCCAGCTTGCCGTCAAGAACCGGAATTGGGTTACATTCTGCGGATATATACTCCATCAGTCCAAAATGCTGCTCACTGGTCTGTACATCGTTCCAATATGCACGGTAATCACTGTTGGTATAGTCCACCGTATTCCATGTACGTTTAAACCATTCATCCTCCCACACAAAAATAAGTCCTCCGGCACAATCTGCTTTCTTGATATCCTCAAACATACTGATCAACATCTCACCCTGCTGCTCTGCCGTTACTGCACCCTGATTAAAGCCGGTCAACGGGTTGACATGAGTGACTCCTCTACTGGCAGGAATACCAAACTCAGCGATCAATACCGGACAATCGTTATGTGCTGCCAGATCCTTAAGATATCCCAGATAGGTATTGATCCTTCCGCTTTCATCCCGGTAACTGCAATATGGTTCCTCGTTAAACATAAAGTTTGGATAATATGAATATACATGATAGCTCGCAAAAATTCCGGTCTTCAATCCCTTTTCTGCCCTCAGATCATCCACGGTAAGACGAACCGCATCCTCTTGATCCAATGGTTCATTGGGATGCTTCATGACATCTGCGGTAGGCCAGTTTGAGTAACTCACCGGTCTTTGCATATGATAAATTTCATCCTCGTATCCCAGCACATAATCACCGATCTTACACCAGAACACCTCATAGGGTTCTACTTTATTACAGGAAAGATATGTTCCGGAATAACTTGTCATTTTCGGATGGGCATACCTCGTTCCCTCTACCAGATCCTGGTCAGACTCAATCCCCAAAATCCATCCTATCACATACGAGGAAATATCCTTTGTATAGTCCCCATAAGCATGACCCGCGCGCTTTTCAATATGTGCATCTCCATGAATGATATCCACCAGATCCTTAAGATCCTTTTTCACATTCTTCAAGTCTGTAAATGCATCCTGTGTCTTGTCCAGACGAGCCTCATCATACCAGCACCCCTGAAGTAAATACAGCTTTTGCTCATGTGTTGTATTGTATGTATACAATGCGTCATAAAATGCGGGCATCATAACCGTATACACCCGGATCGTATTGGCATGCATTTCTCCGATCTTTTTAAACCACTGTAAATATTCCTGCTTCGTCACCCCCAGTTCGCCCGGAAATGTATTGGGTTTGCTGGAACCTATATTGACTCCTTCAATGTAATACTTTTCAAATTTGTTCCCATTATATTTTTGAAAATATTTCCCCTTTACCCGGAATAGATAGCCGGTATCACCATCCTGATATGGAGTGACCTCTTTCTCCTTTGTTATTTTGGTTATGTTTGTTTTATCATTGTCCGTATGATATGTTTTCTTTGCAATCCCACAACCGGTAAGAAATACCATTATCATTATCCCCACAATGATATGATACCATCGATTTCTGTTCATTTTCATCTTCCTTTACTATTCTTATTGTTTTTCATTTTCATATATTATACCAGATTATTACAAATTCGTCTTTTCCTTGAATGATATCCTGTAATCTATAATTATCGCTTTGTCACAGTCCTTATGATTTTCCCCTTTTTATTGATCTCACTGATTTTTTTATAGAAAGCTCCCTCATAGGATTGAACATATATTTTATTTTTCTCAACTCTTACGCCTTCAAAGCCGGCCGTTTTCCCCTTCAATCTCCATAACTTTTTCACACCCTCAGAATCCCTTTTATATAATGTCTTATTTTTATAGAAGATGATACAATCCTCTGCAAAATTCACACCTTCTACATCACTCGGAAACAGTTCTTCCACAACATTCTTCTGAATATTTAATCTTTTAAATAAAGATGAATTAAGCTAAACATTCAACAGATGGTTCTCAACTTAAATATAAGAAGGATGATGAATTGGCACTTAATAAATCCCATCATATATTTTGTAATGATATTCAAATCCATTCCACTTGTCAAATTTAATTTTGAAATGTTTTCCAACGGATGAATATACTTTTTCTCCCAATAAAAAAACTATTTTAGGAGACAATGGAACTTCTCCATCTGATTTAATTTTTTTGCTGATAGTCCTAGCCAAAAAACCTGACATTCCTTCTCTGCATCTAATAGTGGTTTTTGATTAAAACACAAACCACATTTTTGGCATTTACGTATTTGTTCAATCATTTTTCTTCCCCTGAAAGTTTTTGCGTTTTTATAATATATTCATTTAATATTTCATCTTTTGTTTTATGCATTCTCCCGTTATCTAAAACTCCTATGTGGTCGCAGGAGGATTCCATATCCGAAGAAATATGGGTAGAAAGTATAACGATTCTGTTCTCTGCAAATTCACTGAGCAGATTACGGAAACGGATCCGTTCCTCCGAATCAAGTCCTGCCGTTGGTTCATCCAATAACATTGGCACATTTTCCCGCCGTTTCTCAATTTCAATGCTTTCCATTTTTTCAATGTTCCGAACACAATCCACATATTGCTCCAATCGGGTAACTGCTCCCTGCATAGAAGATACCGTATCTAAAAGTATATCTTCCGAAATTTTATCCTGCGGTATATTTTTCTCCAGATAATCTAAATATCCTTTCAACACAGTAATTGGTGTTCTTATGTCATGAGCTACCGATGCATTCAATAATTTTCTTTGTTCTAAGGATTCCCACAACGCTTTGTGCTTTTGCCGAAGCTCTCTGCGCATTTTTCCATGGTTCCAACAATGTTTCTCCGTAAAATACAGTATGGCTGCTGTAATCAATGATCAGATCTTCGTCAAATTTCAAGTTCGAAGCTCATACATGATAAAAGACAAATTTTCGACAACTTTTTATCGCTTTCTTTCCGATGCCTGTTTTTAATTATACTTTTTTAATCTAATACTGATCATCATGGAAACATTTCCACTTTAGTGTCATTATCTTGTCCCGGAATCAAATTATTTCTTTGTATTTTCCTCTAGTTCCAACATATATTTATCGAAGTCAGACATAAACAGTCTGTCCTGGATGACACGATATTTTTCAAATTCGGTTTCCGCATGAAGCTTTGCAATTTCAGCCGTAACCTTACCCGCATCCTGTAAAATACCGTAATCAAACATTTTAATGAATCTATTAAGCCTTTTTTCCCAGTCCTGCATCGTGAGAGGAATATGCCTTAAGGTCATATTCTCTGCAAAATCCAGGTATGCCGTAACCATACGGTTCAGCTGTTTCATTTCATCCTGACTTAAGTAATTCTTAGCAACTGTAACATCACTTTTCTTAATCTTCCCTTCCGGAGCATCTGCCCAGGTGGTTAATCCCATATGCTCTTTTGTGTGATCTGCTCTTTCCACAATCAACTCTGCTGCCGTATGTCCATGAACTGCGTAATGCATTTTGTTCTGAACGGTCGCATAAAATCTTCTCGTCGTTGCTGAATTTTTATCATAATCAAGAGCTGTTGCATATAGATCGGTAATCTTCTGATAAAACTTTCTTTCACTCGCACGAATCTCACGAATGCGCTCTAACTGCTCATCGAAATACTTTTCAGTCAGATACGTTCCTCGTTTCAATCGTTCATCATCCATGACCCAGCCTTTGATGGTGTAGTCCTTTGCAATCTGATTCACCCATTTACGGAACTGTACCGCACGCTCGGAATTGACCTTAAATCCTACGGCAATGATCATTTCCAGAGAATAATGATTTGTACTGTAACTTTTTCCATCTGCGGCAGTTATCCGAAATTTTCGGATAACTGAATCCTCTTGCAATTCGCTATCACCAAATATTTTTTTGACATGATAATTTATAGTTCGGACATCCACATCATACAAAGTCGCCATCATCTTCTGCGTCAGCCATATATTCTCATCCTCGTAGCGCATCTCGATACTATCCTGCTGATCACCGACAGAGGCAACATATGTTAAGTATTCCGCTGCGCTGGAACGAATGGTGACTTCCTCTTTTTTTCTTGCCAAGCTAAACGCCTCCTCAATCACTGAAAAGCTCCAAAAATACGCTTTATTTTGTCTATTGTTTATCTTTTCTTGACCAATTTGACCACCGTTTCCACATGACTGCTATGACCAAACATATCGCACGCTCTGACGCGCTTTAATTCATACCCTTCCCCGCACAAATATTTCAAATCCCTCGCCAGCGTCGCCGGATCACAGCTCACGTACACGATCCGTTCCGGTTCCATCTGAACGACTGTGCGAAGCAGCTTCTCATCGCATCCCTTCCGAGGCGGGTCCAGTGTGACCACATCCGCCCGAAGAGATCCTCCGCTCTGCTCATACTGCTCCGGCACCACGTCTTCTGCAGCTCCTACGAAGAACTCTGTATTGGTAAATCCGTTATATCTTGCATTTTCTCTGGCATCCTCAATGGCCTGCGGTACAATCTCCACACCACAAACCTTCGCCGCTTTTTGAGCCAGGAACAGGGAAATCGTACCAATACCGCAATAGAGATCCCAGACAACCTCATCACCCTTAAGGTCTGCGTACTCCAACGCCGTTCCATAAAGCTTCTGTGTCTGCTCCGGATTCACCTGATAAAAGGAAAGCGGAGAGATCCGGTAAGTGATATCTCCTATTCTGTCCTCAATATAGGTCTGTCCATATATTGGGACAATCTTTTCTCCAAGAATACGGTTCGTTTTATCTTTATTGATATTGAGACAGATGCTTTTTAATTTATATTCCAGAGGACACTGTAACAACATCTCCGCCAGCTTGTCCTGATGTGGCAGCTTATTTCCATTGATGATCAGGCATACCATAACCTCGCCGGTATATTTTCCCACTCTGGTGAGAATATGACGAACCAGTCCGGTATGTTTCTTTTCCTCGTAAGCAGAGATATGATACTGCTTCATAAATGCAAGGATTGTCTCCAGGATCATATGATTACAAGGGTGCTGAATGGCACAATCCGTATTGGGAATGATCGAATGGGTCCGTCCGGCATAAAATCCGGCCACCGGATTGCCCTCTTTGTCATATCCCACAGGATATTGTGCCTTATTGCGGTAATGATATGGCTCGTCCATTCCCAGGATCGGCTCCATCGGGATCTCCTCAAAACCGCCAATTCTCTGGAGACAGTCACGAACCTTCTTCTCCTTCCACGCAAGCTGCTTCTCATAGCTGCAATGCTGGATCTGACAGCCGCCGCACTGACGGGCACAATCACATGCCGGCTCAACACGCCATGGCGAGGGCTTGATGACCTCCATCAGGCGTCCATAGCCAAATTTCTTTTTTGCCTTGATCACTTTTACCCGGATAATATCTCCCATAAGAGCATCTTTAACAAAGAGGGTATAACCCTCCTTGTGGCCTATACCCTCTCCGTCCGTTCCCATATCATCTATTTCCAGAGAAAACTCCTGTCCCTTTGTAATCTCCATCTCAGACTCCTTTATCCATTTTCTTTTTCTGCACATACCCGGAACTCTGGCGCACATTGGAATCAACATAACGGCTGAATCCAAGCCACTCTGTGGTCGGCTCTGCCTTATCATAAATTTCCGTGATGGTCTCCAGCTTGGCATCTGTATTGTCTGCAAAACTCAAAGCAATCGCCTCTGCCAGAGCGGGCTTTTTCGGAGATCCAAACTCCAGTTCTCCGTGATGAGACAAGATACAGTGACGCAGCTCCGAAGCCAGAATCGTCGAAAAACCAGGCACCTCCTGAATCTTCTGTCCGATCTTTTCCGCTCCCATAAAGATATGTCCCAAAAGCTGCCCATCGTCCGTATAATCATTTGCCGGAAAACCTGATATCTCATATACCTTTGCAAAATCGTGGAAAATCGCTGCTGTCAGCAAAAGATCACGATCCAGTACCGGATAATTCGCCGCCATAAAATCACACAATCTGGTGACGGCCAGTGTGTGCTGCAAAAGACCTCCGACGAATCCATGATGCACGGATTTCGCTGCCGAATGCACTTTAAACTCCTTGATAAATGCGGCATCCTTCAGAAATGTATTCTCGGTGAGCTGCTTTAAATGCGGCTCCTTGATCGTTGCAATAATCCCGCAGAGTTCCCGGTACATCTCCTCAATATCATATTTCGAAGAAGGGATATATTCTGCCGGATCATATTCTCCCTCCTCTGCCTTACGCAGACGGCGGATATTAACCTGACGCGCCCCCTGAAAGGATGTCACCATACCGTCTGTCATAACAAAATCCATGGAATCAAAATCGGCAATGCCGTTATTCAGCTCCCAGATCTTTGCATCGATCACACCGGTCTTATCCTGCAGGATCAATGAATAATATGTTTTGCCTGCCTTTGTCTTTAAGATCTGCTTGCTCTTACACAGATAAATGCCTGTAAATTTGTCTCCTTCTTTATATTCGTTAATGTAGTACATATGTCTCTAATCCCTTTCTGTCTCAATTCACAACTGCCCTGTCCCTGCAATATATAATCGAATCAGGGTATTGCAATGCATAATCGATTTAAGTGTATCACAATCGCTCCCCACTCACAAGGGCGCAGAGAAAAAAATCATGAATTCACAAATTCTTAAAGCGCAACGCGCGACAGATGCGAAGCATCTGGATTTTGGAGATATTATATCATAAGATGTTCTGATAACATTGATTTAGTTTCAATAATGCTTTTTTCTCAATACGTGACACATAGGATCTGGAAATTCCGTATTTATGCGCTACATCCCGCTGCGTCCATTCCTCCTGACCACCCAAGCCGTAACGCAAAATCAATATTTCCCTTTCTCTGGCTGTCAACACATCATCCATAAATCCTTTTAACTTCTGTAAATACTGTTCTCTGGTGATGCGCTCCGAAATATCCTCATCTTCGTATTCGATAATATCGATCAGACTGATCTCATTTCCCTCTTTGTCCGATCCAATGGAATCATACAGATATACATCCCTGGCCGACTTTTTCCGTGCACGGAAGTTCATCAGGAGTTCATTTTCAATACACCGGCTGGCATAACTGGCAAGCCG
This sequence comes from uncultured Lachnospiraceae bacterium, assembly GCA_934339135.1. Classification (GTDB taxonomy): domain Bacteria; phylum Bacillota; class Clostridia; order Lachnospirales; family Lachnospiraceae; genus Jutongia. The sequence goes on from CAKRHP010000017.1 coordinate 32,539, forward strand.
GATCTTTTTTGATTCATCAAAGGAATCTACTGCCTTGATCAATCCAATCGTACCGATTGAGATCAAATCCTCCATATCTTTCTCCGGAGCAGCATATTTTTTGGCTATATACGCCACCAGACGCAGATTCCTCTCAATCAGGGCATTCCTCGCTTCCTTATCTCCTGCCCGGCATCTTCGCAAATACTCTTTTTCCTCTTTGGCGCTGGGAGGCTGTGGAAAAGACTGCATAATGACATACCTCTTTCACGCTTTCCCTTTATCCTATGCGTGAGAGAAGATGTCTGTGCTTTTCCTACCCGGTCAAAACTTTTTTCTTTAAAGACAACCTCAATAATAATCCTTCGGATACAGCCTTTTATTCATCCGTTCCCAAAACTTCCGTTTCTTCTCCGGCTCCGGCACCTCCACAATATATCTCTCATATGCATTGATGATCGTCGTGTCGAGATAGCTGCTTACCCGTGGCTGGTTCCGGTTATAATTCATATGTACATGACCGTGGAAGAAATACTCCGGCTTGTAATGCTTCATGATCCACCGAAAGCAGCGAAATCCCTGATGGGGCAGATCCTCCCCATCCCCCAGATCCTTCGCCGGGGCATGCGCCACGAGAATATCAAGACCACCACGGATGCGGACCTTCCATTTTAGCCGGGACCACCGCTGATACATCTGACGCTCTGTATATTGATATTTCTTCATGGAATAACACATGGATCCGCCAAGACCGGCAATCCGCAATCCCTTATACACAAAGACCTCGTCATCAATGCAGATGCAGCCGTCCGGTGCTTTGCGGTCATAATGTGTATCGTGATTTCCATGGACATAAAGCACCGGAACTGTCGTAAAGGTAGCTAGAAATGATAAATAATCTGCCTTGAGATCTCCACAGGATATGATCAGATCAATGCCGTCCAGCTTTTCTTTTTCAAAAAAATCCCATAAATATTTTGACTCCTCATCAGCCAATAATAATATCTTCATGATTTTCTCCTCACCCCGCTATACTAACGATCTCTCCTGATCACTGAGGGTCTGCTTCAGTCCTCTCAGGCGTACCAGATCCTTTGCGTGATCACTAAGCTGGTCGATGGTCGGGATCTCTCCCACAATTCCTTCGATCAGCCAGTCCATCATCATCACATCCTCCGGTGCCAGTGTTTCATCTGCACCACACCGCAGATTATGCTCCGTATCATATAATATGCCGGAAAATACAGGAAAGCTTCCATTGGCAATGGACCCCTTCAGGAAATTGATCAGTCGCTTTGTATTGTCCGGAACACTGCTTCCCAGGATCACATCCAATACATTTGCGGATAACCCCCACCAATAGTTTAATGCCTTTGGCTCCTTGGTCATGTCTGTTTTCCACGAACCACGCATAATACTGTTGATCAGCTCGACATAAAATGCTCCCCACTGATATACCGTCGTTGCGATATTCTTTGTTCCCTTGTCCGATAAATGGTACAGTCCCAGTGTACGGTCCTCCTTTGTGGGAGATATCATATTCTGGGAGGATATCATAGATATTCCATGCTGCAAAAAATACTCATCCGAATGACAGTCCTTCATGGTAGACCACAGCAAATGAACTCTGGCTCTCGGATTGATCATCCTTGCTCCTAAAGTAAACGCATTGATCCCCGGTATCACCCCGTAAATAGGATAATCTGCGAGATAACCTATATCATCCTTTTCACTGAGACTGGCCGCCAGCATTCCCAGCAGGAGCTTTCCTTCATAAATACGGATCCCATATGTCCTTATGGAGGCATGAGGGGAGTTCAGCGAACAATTTAATATCTTAGTATTTGGATATAATGGCGCCACCTTAATGCACGCCCGCATAAACATCGGCGCAATGGCAAATATAATGTCATAGCCCTCCTCGCACAGCTTTCGCAGGATTTCTTCGTCATCCTCATAAGGCGTTGCAATAAATGCCCGGGCATCTATATCTCCATGAAATGTATCGATAATATGCTTTCTTCCCATCTCCTGACCATAGATCCAATCCGACTCCGACGGCTTTACATCATATACAAATGCTACTTTATGCACCTTTGGAGACTGCATTTTCTTGATCATAGATGTCTCTGTATTTGGAACCGTCAGCAGCTCTACCGGTTCCTCCTCCCCAAGAGTTTTGATTTCTGTCCAGATTTTAGACAGATCCTTTTTTATCTCGCTTGTCAGCTTGTCCCTTGACTCACTGTACGGATAAAGGGACAGATAGAACAAAAGAGCATCGTCATCTGTGATCCCTTTGATCTCATTGCCTCCCATTGCTTTGTACGCTCCATAGAACGCTACATGAAAGGAAGAGAAATTCATACAGTCATCCTCGGTCCACTGTTCGTCTGTGCCTTTTCCAACACACCGGCACAGCTTCTGATAGCTTCCCTTTTCACTAAATACCACATAATTGATCTTTGTATTTTTGTAAAAATCCATAAACTCATAATATATCTGTATATTCTTGTCCTCTGTGAGACGGGGAACCTTTCGGAAGACCTCCGCAGGTATCGTAGGGGATCCCACATATTTCAATACACTGGTACGTTTGTTTCCCTCGATCACATAATATTTATTCAAAAATTCATACACCTTGATCGGTGTATGGATTCCCTCCTGGATCTGTGCATCATATAACAGTGACCATTTCACTGAAAACTCGCTTCCGTAGTTGAGAAGAGGCATGAAATTATAAGCAAATGCCTGTGTTCTCCCTGCGGAGGATGTGCCGATCACCTGCTTGGCAGGTATGTTGATGGTTCCCAGATTTTCTTCCCTTTCAATATGCACATGGGATAATATCTCGTCCAGTACAGGAAGATACGGATAACCGCCCTGTAATGTCTTACTTTTATAAGCCTTCAACGCCAGCTTCTGTGCTTTTATATAGTCATCATACGCCATAGTTTATACCCCTTTTCAATATATTTCATAAGTTCTTATATTTGCATTTCTAACATTGCTTATATTTTACAATAATTATACCCATAAAAACAAGAACTCCTGCAAAAAAAGCAGAAGTTCCAGTTTCAAATCCATATATTTCTGTGACTGCGTTATCAATGTGCCCGTATTGCCCATATTCTTAAATTCTCACTGCCGTGATCTCCGTTTTGCAGATACGATCACCAGCGTCACCGCAAACAAAACAAACGCATATCCCACGGAGACAGCCGACTGCATAAATATGTCCTGCACAAAGCTCCGGCTCACATTTTTCATGGCTCCGATCATCTCGTTATTTACCACATACCAGTACGTTGGAAAAAGCTTTGCCACCTTCATGACCCCGTTTCCGAAAAACTGTCTCGGAACAAAGACTCCGCCCAGAAAACAAAGCACCAGACTGGTAACATTTACCACACCATTTACCGCATCGCCATTCTTTGCAATCATTCCGGTAAAAAAGCCGAGGCTTATGCCAAACAAAAGCATCGCAAAAATATTGACCGCAAACCATGGAAGTCTTGCGTCTGTCAGTATGTTTCCGCCTGATATTACCACTGCCGCTACCAGCACAAACAGATACAGGCAAAGACCATATACCAGTATTGCTGCCGTCAGTCCCATCACCCGCTTTTTCATCGGCATGGCACCACACTCCGTTCTCTCCCGTACCTCCTTCCCGTTGATCCGCAGAAGTACCAGACCAATTCCCGATATGCCTGCCGCAATAAACAGATATGGCACATACAAAAAGAAACGGGTACTCATATCTCCCTGATTTTTATTGACAAAAGACGCCATACGTACCTTCGTTTCCTTCTGCTGCAGCTTCATCAGCTGCTGCTGCGCCGCATCTGTACCAACTCCGTTTTTTACCAGAGCTGCCATTTTCTGCAGATACATCTGCAACTCTGCCTCAAAGTAAGCCGAGTCGAAATATCCCGGCACTTTCATGCAGGAAAGCTCCGGGATCTCTCCCTGGGCAAGCGTCTTTCCTGCTCCCTCCGGGATCACCAGCACATAATCAAGTCTTCTCCAATACAACGCATCTGTAATTTTATCCTGATCCATTTTCATTTTGGTCACCTGATCGTGTGTCCCAAAATACTCCCTTATCTGATCTGCCATCGCACCATCATCTTCGTCCACAATAGCAATGTCAAGACTGTCCTGCTGAAAAGAGGACTCCCCTCCCCCTCCTCTTACCTTTGCCATGATCAGGGACAAAGACATAAAAACCGCAAAGAAGATAAAGACCGTTCCCTTGTATTTATTTAATATCTGAAAAAATGACTTAAATACTCTCATATCTTACCCTCCTCAGCTTCCATACACTGATGATCACACAAATGATCCCGATCAGTGCCAGCGTCACCATATTGATCATATAACGATGACTGTCCCCATATACGGACAGACTCTTGAAACCATTGACGATCAGGGTGCCCGGATTGATCCGGTTGACCACCGGACATTTTTCCTCAATGATAAATGTAATGTCCCCCCACTGGAGACCTGCCAGAAAGGAGCTGATCATAAATACTGCCACACAGATTCCTTCCTTTTTCTGAACCGGTCCTTTGATAAAGACAGCGATCACCTCTCCGATCGCCAGTGCCGTAAAGCTGCCGATCCATCCCCCCAGAAGGACAAGTCCTGCATTCTGTCCGAAATCCTGGTCATAGACAAATACACAAGCACCGGTCACGACAGCTACGATAATGCAGTATAAAATATATGTGGCCGTAAAATCGTACAATACCTGACGCAGCTTCGGTGTCGGTGCAACATTTCTCCTTGCCCCCACTGCGGTAAGATCTGCCTGAATATCATTTCCGTTGTGCATACCCACCATGGTCCCGATCAGACAAGTCATCGCGATCAGTGCATAAAAATACTGGGCGTAAGGATCCTTATCGGTCCCCTTTAACGGGATTTCCGTAATCTTTGCCTGTGTTCCCGCCGCCATATCCATCCCAAAAGCCGACACCTGATCCGGATGCTTCTTTGCCATATCTGTGATCAATGCTGTATTTTCCTGGTACTGATCCAGAAAGGTCTTGATCAGACTGCTGTAATTATCCGATGACTTCACTGTCAATGACAGATCATCCTTTGCCTGAATAATTCCATATATCTTCTCAGACTGCAGTGCTTTTTCTGCCCCGGTCAGATCATCATATGTCTTTACCTGAAATAACGGAATCTCATCCTCCGTTTTTACCGTTTTCAGCATGGTGACAAACTCCGCCGGCAGCGCATCCCCCTTCAATACTCCCACCGGCACTTTCTGAAACTGCTCCAGATCTTCGATCCCGCCAAACATAAAATAAAACAGCATTCCAAGGATCAACGGAAATGCTAACGACCAGAAGATCAATGTTTTCTGCCGCAACATAGTTTTCATTCGATATTTGATATGTATCATAAAAATCTCCTTTTCGCATCAACAGTTTTTGACATTAGTCCCTGAGTTCCTTGCCGGTAATCTCCAAAAAGACATCATTCAGCGTCGGAAGCTCCGAATGAACATTTCCAAACGCTATCTCCTTTTCCTTCAACAGATCCAGAAGACGGAGTAAGTTGTGCTTTCCTTTCGAAAAACGAACCTTCAGAAGTCCATTTTCATAGCTGACACCGATCACATGGGGAAGGGTCCGGATCGCATCGGAAACCTCCTCCGACAGCTCCATCACCTCCATCTGGATCGTCTCTCCCAGATCGATCATTGCCTTGAGCTCATCCTTTGTGCCAAGTGCCAGGTTTCTCCCCTTATCCATAATGGCGATCCGGGTACAGATCTGCTCAACCTCCTCCATATAATGCGTCGTGTAAATGATCGTGGCTCCCTGCCGGTTCAGCTCCCGGATTCCCTCCAGGATCTTATTACGGCTCTGGGGATCTACCGCAACCGTGGGCTCATCCAGAATGATCAGCTTCGGCTTATGGGCGATTCCACAGGCAATATTTAATCGGCGGAGAAGTCCCCCGGAAAGTTTCTTCGGATAAAATTTCCGGAACTCGGACAGACCGGCAAATTCAATCGCCTCCTCTACCAACTTTTTCCTCTGTCCCTTTTGTGGTACATATAGACCACAGAAATAATCAATATTTTCATAAACAGTCAGTTCCTGAAATACTGCCACATTCTGCATAATGATACCAATATCCTTTTTAATATCGTAGCTGGCAGGCGTCATTTCCTTTCCAAAGATCTCTATATCGCCTTTATCATAGGAAAGCAGAGACAACAGACAGTGGATCGTTGTTGACTTGCCACTGCCATTTGGTCCCAACAGACCAAAAATCTCTCCCTCCTCGATCTCCAGATTAAAATGATCTACGGCTACCAGATCACCGTATCTTTTTACTAAATTCTCTATTTTAACAACCGCCATAATCTCACATATCCTTTCCGCCCTGCCAAGCTTTGGTCACAGGCATATTATTTTCACTGTAAATTTCTCAGACATAAAATTTTACAATTGCGATAAATCATAATCCTATGATACCGAAATCCCCGATATAATGATAGTGAAAATTGTAAAAATACCATATGACATTTGTCACATTATTAAAATGATGATGGATATCCCCGGACAAATCCCTTATAATAGAGACAGCATGTTGACTAACTCAGCCCTCCGCACAGACAATGTGGTATATCCATAATATTTGAGGTCGGAGATTTGAGTTATTAATTTAAACATTTCTAATTACAGAAAGACGAGGGATAATGACCATGTCTACCTACATAGATTCTATTTTCGTGTTTATCCTGTGTATTCTGTCCGGTCCGGCGTTTCGGACGGATCCCATGCACATTACCGGCATTCTGTTCCTGATCACGATATATTGCTTCGAACTGCTCTGTTCCTCCGACAAACAACGGGCGTATCTGGGGATTATCGTTTTGATCCTCTGTTTCTTTTTTCCGGAAATGTCGGTATTTTTGCCCTGGCATTGCTATGTACTGTTTCTGCACCGGCAATATATCCCGGCTGGACTTTATCTTCTACCGGTGTTCCTTTACAGTTACCGGATTTCCAGCGAACCGATTCTGTTTCTCCTGCTGATCACGGTAATCAGTTTTTATCTGTCCTGCACCAACCGGATGCGCGCCGGATTAACAGAGCAGATCCATACTCTCCGGGATGACAGCGTGGAACGGGAGCTTACTCTGCAGAAGGCAAACCGCCGGGTACTGGAGAATCAAAATGATCAGATCTACATTGCAACGCTCCGGGAAAGAAACCGCATTGCCAGGGAGATCCATGATAATGTCGGTCATATGCTGTCCCGATCCATTCTGCAGACCGGTGCTTTACTCGCTATCTGCAAGGACGATACACTTACCCCTCATCTGTCCGCTTTAAAGGACACACTGAATCTTGCCATGGATAATATCCGCAACAGCGTCCATGATCTGAGAGATGAAGCGATTGATCTGAAACAGGCACTGCAGAGTCTCACAGAACAATTCACCTTTTGTCCGGTGCTTCTGCAATGTGAATTGTCCCGGCATATTCCCAAAAATATTAAATATTGCTTCCTTGCCATTACAAAGGAAGCACTCAATAATATTATGAGGCACAGCAATGCCACAAGAGTACATATCACGGCAAAGGAACATCCGGCATTTTATCAGCTATTGATCGAAGACAATGGTATTTCGCCAGACAGTGCCTCCGGACCTTCACCGGTTTCATTGGATGGCATGGGACTTCAAAATATGCGGGATCGTGTAGAAACTCTACACGGGATTCTTCATATCAGCAAAGAACATGGATTTCGAATATTTATTTCCATTCCGAAATCATAACGCTCCTTCGCCATGCAGCTTCTGCTGCTTCGATATTGCCCGGAAAATCCAGGCAGGAAAGGAATTTATCTTATGAATATCGTTCTGATTGATGACGACCAGCTGGTCTGTATGTCTTTAAAAATGATTCTGGAAGCCGATGGATCTATCCATGTCGCCGCCATCGGCCGCGATGGAAATGATGCACTTCCTTTGTATCGACAGTACCACCCGGATGTGATGTTAATGGATATTCGAATGCAGCACCGTAACGGAACCGACGCTCTATCCGATATCCTTGCAGAATTTCCCGATGCCAGAGTCCTTTTTCTAACAACTTTTGTGGATGATGAATACATCACCAAAGCCCTGCAGCTTGGTGCCAAAGGCTATATCATCAAACAGGATTACGAGACCATCATCCCGGCACTCAACGCTGTTTACTCCGGTCAGAATGTTTATGGAAGCGAGATCATGGAAAAGCTGCCGGAACTTATGAAGGCTGAGCCCTCCTTCGACTACAGCTCTCACGACATCACGGAAAAGGAATATGAGATCATCACTCTGGTGGCACAGGGACTCAGCAACAAGGAGATTTCTGCCAGACTCTTTCTCAGTGAGGGAACCATCCGGAATTATCTCAGCAGCATCCTGGAAAAGCTGCAACTCAGAGACCGGACACAGCTTGCCGTATTTTATTATCAGCATTCCTGACACTCAAATATGTTATGGACATATTCCTATCCCCAAAAGGGAGGCTTTACCATTATGGCAAAGCCTCCCTTTTTCTGCCTGCGATTAAATTATTTTCATGCAGGGCACTTTCTTCATGTGCTTTTGTTCATTATTTCTCCTGCTTCGTAAGCTCTACAATCTCACCGGAATCTCCGATGGACAGATAAATCTTTTCCGGCAGCCCGATATTTTCGTAGCATCCCTCGCAAACATACTCATTCTTTCCCGCTTCATAGCATCTGCCGCCATCCATGCCGCCAAAGGATACCGGCTTACCGTCCTCATCGCAAAGCTCCAGCCAGCTTGCAGAAGCATCTCCTGACACGCCCTTTTGTTCATAATGCGCAGACATATAAGAGCCTACCTCTGTCGTAGTCAGCTTTACTTCCTTTAAGGTCACTTTGGTTCCATGTACCGTGTTCTTCTGATCCTGCATCACATAATAAGCACTTTTTTCTGTGCTGTTATCCTTCACATCAATTTTAATCGTTGGATCATAATGGGTTTCACTGCTGTTATTCAGCATCAGAAGCGGCTGGATCGTCAGCTGAAATTTCTGCTTCTTGGAACGACGTTTTGCATTGATCTCAATGACGCCCTTCGTACCGGATAACTGTTTCATATCTCTGGAAACGACTTCCGCATCCTTCGCATCCTTTTCCTGCAAATAAAGCTGAACCGGGATCAATCCTTTTTTCTCACAATATTCTGCAATGGAAATGTCAGAACCATCATCTATCCCCAGCGCAGAAACGGAAGAGGTCAGATCATCCGGGTCCAGAACCAGCAGATATTTATCCGGATCCTTAATATCTACATTTACAATGGCAGTCGCATATTTGCTGTCGCAAAGAACAGAATCCACCTCATAATTCAGAATATCTGCATTTTTCCGGTCAGCATCCATGGTTACCGCCGGATGACTTTCGATCAGCTTCCTGGCATCTTCAGAAAGATGACTTCCTGACTTTCCCCAGAAATCCTGTATCCCCAAATAATGTGTTGCCGCATAGGCTCCTCCTGCCCCTGCTGTGAGTACCACTGCCACCAGCGCTGCAGCCACCGCTGCCTTCTGCCAGCCGTATCCAGCCTGTCTCCGGTTATTTCTGTCACCACCGTCAAAAGCACCGGAATTTCCCTTCTGCTTCTCGTTCGCCATCCGCAAAACCCTCCGGTTCACCCCCTCCGGCATCTGTTTCCCCTGATGATATGTTTCTCTGATGATCTCATCTACTCTATCTTTCATATCCATTCGCCTCCAATTCCTGTTTGATCTTCTTTCTTGCCCGAAGCAGCCGGCTTGTCACCGTTCCCCTGCTAATCTTCAGTTGATCTGCTATTTCCTGTGTTGTCAGGTCCATACTGTAATGAAGTAATACCACAACACGGTACTTTTCGGGAAGTTCATTGACTACTCGCTGCACCAGCCGTCCTGTCTCCTGTTTCACATAATCCTGCAACAGATCTGTTTCCCCCGGTATTTCTTCTCCATGTGTCCCATTTTCCGGACTGATATTCTGCATTACATATTTCTGTCTTCGTTTTTCCTTGCGCCACTGGTTTTTCCACAGATTGGCGGCTACGCCTGCCAGAAATTTCCCTGCCTTATCCGGCTCCACAGGCCGCGCAATTTCCATTGCCTTCAGAAATGTATCCTGATACAGATCCTCTGCACTGCTTCGATTTCCTGTCAGATAACAGCAAAACCGAAATACATCCTCCCCATAAGATGCAATGCTTTGTTCTATTTCTTCTATTGTCATGCTGCTCTCCTCACTGAAAGGATTGGATTCCATCGATGTATTTATGACCCTTTCACTTATATTATGTCGTCAGCTTTGCCGCTGATTGCATACAAAAAACCGGAAATCCATCCGATGATTATATCAGGATTTACTGATAAACTTTTCAGAAATCGACCAAATATTAAACAGCTGATCATTTTACTGGGAAGTTCAAATTTATAATTGACTGATGATCTGCATCACACCACATTCATTATTAGACGGAGCAATATGACGGGCAATCTCCTTTAACCGGGGATGCCCGTTTTCCATACAATAGCTTTCTCCGCAGCTTTTCAACAGTTCCACATCATTGAGATAATCCCCAAACGCCATGCACTCCTCCGGCCTGATCTGATATTTTCTCTGAATGGCTGCGATGCCCGCTCCTTTATTGGCGCTTGCATTGGCGATATCGATCCAGCTGTCTCCGGATACCACAACAGCCAGTCTCTCCGGCAGATCCGCAAACGCAGCCGCCGCCCTGTCTACCTGATAATTCTCTACAAAAATGGCAATCTTAACGATCCGGTCCTTAAGGGCTTCTGCCATCACATCTTCACACCTGGTCAGACGGTGATAATACATAGAGGCTTCATTAAAAACAGTTTCCTTTGTATCCTGACGGATATATGCTCCATGCACTCCACAGAGCATAGGGTTGACTCCCTCCATCCGGTTCAGTCGGTCCACACAGTAACTCAGATCCTCTGCCGGAATCTCATCACAATATAAGGCCTCATCCTTCTCATAGACAACGCCACCGTTTTCTGCCACATAAAGAAACTCGTCCTTCAACTCTCCCATATTATCCCGGAGCGTATAATACTGCCGCCCGCTGGCGATCACCTTACGGATCTGCGGATGATTTTTCACCCACGCCGGGAAGTCCGGTGGCAGCTCCTTCCGGTCATTCAAAAGTGTTCCGTCCATATCAAATGCAGTAAGCTTTATATCCATAATAATCCCCTTTTCTCAGTAATCCGTTACATTTTCTCTGCGTTCCTTTGAGCAGCATCTAGTGTCTGCAACGCACTTTTCTTATTATGAACAGAATCCCGTAAAAAAACAAGTCCCCTCTTTTTGCAAACGACATTTTGTAAAATATACTTGACATTTTGTCATGAGCTCATTATACTCTTATACAAGTAACACACATAACAACTCATAGAAAAAGCCGGATCTACATACAACAATCCCTGCTTTTCCCATATGAACGGAGGTTCCCATGAAACTGGAAGTAAAAAATATCACAAAGTCTTTCGGCGAAGATAATGTCCTGAAGGGCATTTCCTTTTCTGTTGAAAGCGGTAAGGCCCTTGGACTGCTGGGTCGGAACGGTGCCGGCAAGACAACCACGATCCGTATCCTGATGGATGTATTTCATGCAGACAGCGGTGAGATCACCTTAGACGGTAAGCCTTTCGAGCCCCGCAAGGTACAGATCGGATATCTCCCGGAGGAGAGAGGTTTATATCCCAAACGAAAGGTTCTGGAGCAGATGATATACCTTGCTATGCTCCGGGGTGTCAGCCGGAAAACGGCTTCTGCCAATGCAAAACGCTGGCTGGAGCGTCTGGAGGTGTCCCAATATCAGGACAGACTGTTAGAAACCCTCTCCAAAGGAAATCAGCAGAAGGTCCAGCTTGCCTCTACGCTGGTCTGCGACCCGGAGATCGTAATCCTGGATGAACCCTTTAGTGGTCTTGATCCGGTCAATTCCCAGATTCTGCAGGAGGTGGTTCAGGAACTGATCCGGGATGGCAAAATTGTCATCTTCTCCAGCCACCAGATGAGCTATGTGGAGGAATTCTGCGAGGACATCGTGATCATCAATCACGGAGAAGTGGTCCTGTCCGGTCATCTGGACACCATCAAGCGCGACTTTGGTAAGGATCAGCTAGTCTTAAGTGCCCTTGATCTGAGCCCGGAGGAGTTTACGGATCAGTTGCAGAGCCGTCTTTCTGACATTGTCCAGATTACAGGACAGACGAAAGAGGATGTGATCGTTCGGCTCAATGAAGGCGTAAGCCGCCGTGATCTGCTGGTAAAGCTGTCCCAGATGGAGGACGTTTCCATGGAGCATTTCGAAACCTATAAACCATCCCTGAACGATATCTTTGTTGCCCGTGCCGGTGAATAGCACAAAAAGGAGAGCTTATGAAACGATTTTTTACCATATATGAATTTGAAATAAAAAGTTATTTAAAAAATAAATCTTTTACCATTACAACCATCCTTCTGGTGGTCCTGCTCTTTGCAGCCACCTTTCTGCCTCGTTTCTTTGATATGTCAGATATGCTTGGCATCGAAAAGACTTCCACAGAGTCCGGAGATAACAAGGATACCTCCGATGAAACGAAAACGGACGAGAAGGATAAAACAAAGATCGGCGTTGTGGACGAAACCGGTATATTCGGAGATATGTCTGTTTTGAAACAGGCCTTTGAGGACACCAATATTGTCACTATGAAAACAGAAAAAGAGCTGAAAAAAGCCGTCAAAGCAGAGGACGTATCTGCCGGTTTCGACGTGAAAGATGATCTGAACTATGAGTATTATGTAGTAAACCGTGATATGTACGACGAGAATCAGATGATCTTCGAGGGACTTCTTTCCCAGGTACATCAGCAGCTTTATTGCCAGAAAAAGGGTCTGGACTATGCGACCTTTGCCGCCGAATACGATGCTCCTGTCAACTGCACCGAAAAGATCCTTGGAAAGGATGCCGGAGACAATTACTGGTACTGCTATGTCCTTGTTATGGTGATCTTTATGATGATCATTCTGTACGGTGTCATGGTTGCCACCTCCGTCACAGTAGAAAAAAGTAACCGTTCCATCGAGGTCCTTGTGACTAGCGTGGACGCCAAATATCTGCTGTTTGGCAAGGTCTTTGCCGGAGCCTCTGCCGCTATCGTACAGCTCGGTCTGATCCTTGCATCGGCCCTGATCGGTTACAACATCAATCACACCTACTGGGGCGATAAACTGGATATGATCCTGAAGATCCCAGGCAACGTCCTTGCAGGCTTTGCCGTATTCGGTATCGGCGGTTTCCTGTTCTATGCCTTCCTTTACGGGGCAATGGGTGCTCTTGTCTCCAAGACAGAGGATATCAACAAATCAGCCGGAACATTGCAGATGCTGATCATGGTCGTCTACTTCGTGGTAATGTTCCAGCTTCCGACACCGGACAGCGTCGTCATGAAGGTGTGCTCTTTCCTCCCATTTTCTTCCTATTCCGCGATGTTCGTGCGGATCGGTATGGGAAGCGTTACCATGGCAGAGATCGTGTCATCCGCAGTGATCCTGTTTGCATCGACCTTTGCTGCCGGATGGCTTGCCGCCAAGATCTACCGCATGGGTACTCTGCGCTATGGTAATCCGATCAAGCTGACAACCGCATTAAAGAATCTAAAAAATAATTAGCGGTCCGCTATCCGATACAAATGTTAAAAGTTTATGTAATTGCTTTTTTTAGAATTGAGGTGTTCGTATGAATCATTCCATTAGTTATATTGTCGGCATGTTGAGTGGAATTGCCGCCGTTTTTCTATTCGTGTTGGTAATTCGGCTGCTTTGCCGCAGGCATCAAAGCATATCCAAAATCCTGAGCCCGGAAATCACATACGATGAGCGTCAGATCCTCGCCAGAGGAAAAGCCTACCAGACTGCGTTTATCGTTCTGGTGGGCTATGTCCTGGCCGCATCCTGTCTGGATGAGTTTTTTTACTGTCCTCAGCTTATGTCCTTTGGTGGATTATGGCTTGGAGTGTGTCTCTCTATTTTGGTGTTTGTATGTATATGCATCCGAAGAGACGCCTATCTTTCCCTGCAGGAGAATGCGAAAGAATTTAATATTATGGGAATTGTGATCAGCACTTTAAATCTTGCGCCCGGATTTCTTTCCCTTTACAAAAAACAGCCATTTCTTGTCAATAATTCCATCTCGTATCACTACATTAATCTAATGGTTGGTATCCTGTTCCTGTTGATCACTCTTCTGTTTGATCTGAAGCTTATCTATGACAAGAGAGCAGAGGAGTAAACATCCTCACTTTGCCTTTGCGAGAATAAACACTCAGAAAGTAGGTTTGCTATGAAAAATTTAAAACTAAAATCTGCCCGTGCCGCCAAGGATATGTCCCAACAGGATCTCGCCACCGCCGTCGGCGTATCCCGTCAGACCATCAATGCCATCGAGAAGGGCAATTATAATCCCACGATCCATCTGTGTATTGCCATCTGCAAAGTTTTAGATAAAACACTGGATGAGCTATTCTGGGAAGACTAGCGGTTCTTTTTCTTATTGCAGTACATCAATGTATCCGCCTCTCCGATCATCTGCTCAATATTCAGATCCCGCGACCGTTCCTGTATAACTACTCCGATACTTGCTGTAATCCTGTATGGCTTCTGATCTACTCCCTCTGTCCGGTCAATATACTCCTGCAGCCGCTGTCCCAGAATTCCCTCTGTCAGCTCCGTCACATCATCCACAAAAACGATGCTGTCAAACTCATCCCCGCCGAACCGGGCACATACCGCTTCCTTACCACAAATTGCCTTCACTCCATGAGCCAGGGTACAGATTGCAAAGTCTCCCTCCGCATGACCATAGGTATCATTGATATGTTTTAACCGGTTCATATCCACCGATACAAGCACTGCATACTTTCGTTTTGTCTCTGACAACATCCTCAAAAAATGCTTGTAAAAACCCCGGCGGTTATACAGCTCTGTCATAGCATCCAGCTCTGACAGTTTCGCCAGTTCCTTATTGGCACGGAGCAGATTTTGTTTCAGAGTATCTAACTGCTGATTCTGAAGCACCAGATTGATCGCATTGGAAAGAAACATACCAAACTCATCACATCTCTGCACATCTCTCTGATTAAGGGTATGAAAACCATCTATAGAATAACCATACGCCGTTTTTCCGGCATTAAGCACCCGGATCAGAATGATCTCCCAGCTGTCCTCCTGTGCATTTAATATGTCAAACCATTTTTCAATGGGAAAATGCTCCCCCGATTCCTTAAATTTTCCGTCACCGCCACACATCAGAGTAACCATGGAACGATATCTGCCATTTACTTCCATGTCTTCAAACAGCTCCTCCTTGACTGCGGCATACCGGAAATCATTACGCCAGATATATGCCGTATCCGGTAAAATCTGTGCAAGATCATACATGGAACGTAATGGCAGTGCCGATGTCATCATCTCATTCATCGCATGGGTATGCCAGGCACAATCGCCCAGAGACTCTGACAGTCCACGAATGATCTCATTTCTGTTGACCTTCCCGGCAGCAGGACATCCACAGGACTCATTTTTTCTCAGGAAATATCGAATGGAATACGCCTCCGGCCGGATCTGCCCGGTTTCTCTCCATTCCTCAATCTTATCAAAAATAAACCACACCGCCCCCTCATAATCCGGGGCACAGGTTGCCAGAACCGGACGATAATACTTACCGTCATTCACACCGTCAAAGCCGGTCACGATCACATCCTCCGGCACCTGATATCCGGCCTCTTCCAGCACATTACACGCAACTAATGCCATGACATCATTGGCACAGACAATTGCCTCCGGCATCGGCAGATCTGAGTGAAGGAACCGTTCCATTTCCTTCCTTGCCGGAACATCCCAGAACTGACCGTACCCGACCCGTTCCTCCTCAAAAGCGATTCCATTGTCCTCCAGCACCTTCCGATAGACCTGCACTCGTTCCTCGGAAATTGCATGGTCATGAAATCCCGCCAGCATATTAACGTGCCGGGCACCATGCTCTTCCACCACATGACGGACCATCTCCTCGAACCCGGAAGTATAATCATGACGGATCGGATAGCAGTCTCCCGCCTCCCGGTCCAGACAAAAACATGGAATCTGCCTTCTCCGTGCAATGCCTGCAATCCCATCGATCAGATCCCTGTTTTTGATCGTCTCTCCCAAAATCACAAAGGCATCCAAGGACAGATATTCGGACAGACTACACAGTTCCATTTCAGCCACTGTCCGATCCACTGCCACCGGATCAGTCGTATCCAGAGAAAAGATAACAAGCTTGCGTCCCTCTTTTTGACCAAGATTCTGCATTGCATGTATAAAATTAAGATTGTTCTCTTCAAAGGTTCTTGCTATAAATAAACCGATCAATTTTGCATTATCTACCATAACTCATACCCCGCATCTTTTACTCATAATGTTTCATGCATTCCGTACTTACAGCATCTGCACCATTTTGTACACAGCGTACCATAAAATGTCCGGAGTTGCAACAGATCCCTTTATAATCTGAGATATATTGAGAAAATGTTTCCCTGCTCTGTTGCCTTCACAGCAACATATCCCCCCTGCCGCAGCGCGATCTCTCTGGTCAGATAAAGCCCCAGTCCGATTCCTTCTTTTCCGGTACTGTTCTCACCCCTGTAAAATCTCCGGAAAATACGGTTCTGTTCCTCCCGCGAGATCGCGCCGTTATGATCCTCCACGGAAATTTCCGCAAAAAGTCCCAGCTTCCGAACAGACAAAATGATCTTCTTCTCTGCTTTTTCCGAATATTTCACAGCATTATCCAGCAGATTAAAAACCGCTTCTGCCGTCCAGTCTGCATCAAACTGCGCTTCCGTATCCCTTTCCCTGTCCTCTCTGTAAATAATCTCGCATCCCATCTGACGGGCTTTTGGATAAATATCCTTGACCGCCTTCAATACCGTTTCACTGATCCTGTTATGCCCGCATTTCAGATGGATCAGTCCTGTCTCCAGCCGTGATATCCTGATCATATTTTCCGACAGGAAATTCAGCCGTTCCACCGACTTACAGATAATATCCACATATTCTCTGTACTGATTTTCGGACAGATTGTCCTTCTGAAGAAAGCGGCTGTACATTTTCAGATTGGCCAGAGGCGTTTTTAACTGGTGGGACAGGTCTGATATGATCCCTTTCATCCGCTCCTGCTCCTGTCTCGTCAGCCCGTTCTGATGACGCATCCTCCGGATCAGCTTCGCTGCATTGGCCTGCAGCTTGGAAAGCATAGTGTCTTCCGTCTCCGGAAACACCTCCCTCTCCTCAAGCTCCATCAACGTGTCCAATAAATCGGATAGCTCCTGCACTACTGACATAATATATTTCTGATCCGTCCGGTGCATCTGATACACCATTCCATCCAGAAGCAGGCAGGCCGCACCCACGATGCAGCCTGCCGTAATTTTTTCTGTCGCCCATACAATATAAACCGGAACCACCACTGTGATCACCACGCACAGGATAATGATAAGATTCTTTTTGTTCTGATAGGATTCCCTGACCTTCAACGACTGATCCCCCCTGTCTCATCACATGTCACCAAACGTATATCCAATGCCAAATACAGTAATAATATATTCCGGATCCTTCGGATCCTTTTCCAGCTTCTGTCTGAGCCTTCGGATATATACATTTAATGTATTTTCATCCACATAATTTTCCTCAAAATCCCATATTTTCTGAAGCAGCATTTCCCGTGTCATAACCTGACTCCTGTTGCGGATCAAAAGCTCCAGGATCCGGTATTCTGTCCCTGACAGCTTCACCTGATCCCCCTCCCGAAACACCTGCATTTTGCCGAGATCCACCGTAAGACCCCGATAGCAAAACACCTCACGGTCCTTTTCCCCGGCACTACGCCGGAGCACCGCAGATATGCGTTCATACAATACTTCCACCGAAAACGGCTTTGCCATATAATCATCGGCTCCTGCCCGAAAGCCCAGGATCATATCCTCCTCTGTATCCCTGGCCGTGAGAAAGATCACCGGAACCGTGCGCTTCTGACGAAAGTCTTTACAAAACTCCAGCCCATCCCCATCCGGCAGATTGCAGTCCAGAAGCATCAGTGAAATTGTCTCCCCCTCGTCATCCGCCACCCGGCGTGCTTCCCGTATGGAATAGGCACATTGCACCAAAAATCCCTTCTCCTCCAGATGCAGCTTTACACCTCTGCACAGGCTTACATCATCTTCTACGATCAAAATTGTCTGCACTGTTTTATCCTTCCCGTCTCATGCGCTGTATCACGCTCTCCTTTGATATCATATAATATACCACAGCCGGTACGATCATACAAATCACCAGCGATGCCGCGGCAATCCCTGTCATGACCCCTGCAGGATAGTGAAAGATCGCATAATCTGCCATACTCTTTGCTGCCCTGGCAAACTGAATAATAATAAGATTACCGAGAGTCAGCAGCAGCCCGATACTGATCATGCCATAATAACCTCCCTCCCACAAAAGCATACGGCAGATCTGTTTCTTTGTCATTCCGACGCTCTCCAGCATAGCAAGCTCTGTCCTTCTGGTAAATACACCTGTCAGCATAACATTAATATAATTCAACATACCGATCATGATCAAAATTCCCGAAATACCTCCCCCCAGAATTTTCATTGTCATGATCGAAGTGGAAAATTTCTTTGCCGCCTCTGACTTTATGGTGGTGTCGATCACAGCCGTGTTCGACTGCGCCAGCGCTTTCACTCTTTTTGTTACGGAAGCTTCCGCTTCCTTCCTGCAGTTTAAGATCATATTATCGCTTCCCGGATCGTCTGTGATCCGTTCCAACGCCTTATCACTGAGCAGGATTGCCTCCGGCGCTCCTGCCTGGATCCAGTAATATCCAATCTCAAACCCCCACATTTCCTGAAGACATGCTCCAACCTTTATGGTAGTCTTCCTGTCCGTTTTCCTGTCCACCAATGTCAGTGTTTTCCCCTTCATCTGCTGTGCCTGTTCTTTGGTATCTACCGTTCCGATCAGGCATATTTTTCCTTCTTCAAATGCCCTCTCATCGATCCTCTGATCCTTCCCGGCTCTGTCATTATATTTCCGGATATCATCCATGCCGATGGAAACGACCGGGCAGGAATACATACTTTCCTTGTTCCTTTTCTCCTGCGCCCTGCGATAAAATTTGATACTCTCCTCCTTCTCCTGCGGTGTCATCTGATCTGTATCCAGAAATGGTTCATACAGCTTTTCATCAAAAGGAAGTATGATCTCCGCAGTACGGTTCCAGCGAAAAGAGGTGATCCCCGGAATCTTCCGGAGTTCCTTTGTCATAGTTTCCAACGACTGTTTCTGCTCCTGATCCTGTTCGTTATTTTCATCGGTGCCGGTATAGATCACATAATCATTTGGCACATATGTTTCCAGATAATTTTCCAACTTGATGCTCCCCAATATGGCATCCACTGCCAGAAAGGCGATCATCCCCATAAATAATGACGCAAACACCAGGATCGCCCGCTTTTTATCACGGAATACATTACGAAATGCCATCCGCCGGATCTTTCCGCCTCTTTTAGTATTGTGAGACCGCAGCTTTTCCTGATACTGTCCGTTATATTTCATGGCCTCCACCGCAGAAATATTTCCGGCAAACTTTGCGGGCTTCCGACAGCTGATCCATATGGTGATCAGGGAAAACAGAACCGTTGCCACAAAGATCTCGGGCCGGAACTGTATCCGGCTCGGCATGGCGTCATTTCCCCCGGCCGCAAGGGCATAAAGCGCCGCCGGAACGATCCCAAAGGCACAGATCACCCCCAGAAATATTCCGGCAGGAATCCCGATCCCTGCCAGATGCCAGACCTGTTTCTTCACAAGCTTCCGAATCTGGGACGGTGTCGTTCCGATGGTTTTTAACATTCCGTAAAACCGGATATCCTTTGTTACGGAAATATACATGACATTATAGATCAGCAGATAACCGCTCAGGATAATGATCGCTCCCACAGCAAGCAAGGTAACAACAACAATAACTCTCTCCATGTCATTGTTTTGATCCTCGCTAAATGCCGAGTCCCACGACTGCGTTCGTTTTACACCATTCGCCTGCGTAACCTCGTCCAGACTGACCTGATCCTGCAGTTTTTTATATAAAATATATTTCCTGTCACCTTTGGCAGATATGGACAGCGTTTTATTTTCTCTTTTATCGAGTCCCATTTTTTGGACATATTCCTTTGAAACGAGACCTACTGCTTTCCCATAGATATAATCCCGATACCAGCCGCTTAAAGTAAAGGTTTCCTCTCTTTTTCCATCATAAAGAATTACCTTTCCCCCTATTTTCGGTTTATTGATACCGATCACAGCCAGAGACGTCTCTGACAGCATGATCTGATCCTGTTTCTCCGGATACGTTCCGTGAATACGACTGATGGATGGAATGTAATTCTTACTGTATTCCTCCGTATCGTAATACCACAGTGCCACCGTTTTTTCCCCGGAAGCTTCCTTTCTGCTGCCGGCACTGATCTGTACTCCCATAGCTCTCAGATCCTGCATATCCTTTATCTGATCCATCTGCTGCTTTGATGGCTGCTCCAGCCAGATCGTGCTTTGCGATCCCAAATTACGGATCTGCATAATGCCCATATTCCGGATCAGACTGATCCCGATGGTAAATACCGTTGTAAACATAAAGGTGGTCAGAATGATCGCCAGCACCGCAAAAAAATTTCTTGTACGCTCTACCTTGATGGATCGTCTGCTAAGGCGGCAAAGCACCTCCTGATTATTGTTTTTTAACATACCGTATCACCTTCCTCTGCCTTTCCGTCCTCTATCCGGATCACCCGGTCTGCCATCTGTGCAATCTCCTCGTTGTGAGTGATCATCACGATGGTCTGATGAAACTCCCGGCTGGTCACCTTTAACAGTGAGACTACATCCATCCCGGTACGGCTGTCCAGATTTCCCGTAGGTTCATCTGCCAGAATGATCGCAGGCTTCGCAGCCAGAGCCCTTGCGATCGCGACACGCTGCTGCTGCCCTCCGGAGAGCTGATTCGGCATTGCCGTAAGCTTTTTCTCTAACCCCAGTGTCTGTATGATCGTGTCCACATACCCCTCATCGACCCTGCCGCCATCCAGCTCGATGGGCAGCACAATATTCTCATATACATTTAAGATGGGAACCAGATTATAATTCTGAAATACAAAGCCGATATTACGGCGGCGGAAAATAGTCAGCTCTTCATCATTCATTTTAAAAATCTCTTTTCCCCTCACTATCACCTCTCCGGAGGTTGGCCGGTCAAGGCCTCCCAGCATATTTAACAATGTTGATTTCCCGCTTCCGGAGGAGCCTGCCACTGCCATAAATTTCCCCTCCTCCACAGCGATCGAAACATGGTCCAGGGCATGTACTTCATTTTCCCCTTCTCCATACTGTTTGCACAGATCTATGGTTTTTAATATTTCCATCTTTTTTCCTCTCTTTCCTCTTAGTTGTCTCTAAGACTCCACTACATTATAGCTGTCACATCTTACAATCTCATTACAGTTTCACCAAAAAGGGCAAAAAAAGAGGGAATCGAAATTCCCTCTTTTTGTCTTACTTCATGCAGTTGTTATTTCACAACGTATTTTTTCTTAAGTCCCATACCTTTTTTATTTCTTGCTTTTACGATCACCTTGTCTTTTGATGCCAGAGGCTTTTTCAGTTTTACCGTATAATTTCCTTCAAAATCAATGGAAGCGGTATGTTTCTTTCCATTCACAAGAATAAATACTTTTGTGTTAGTGTTTTCCACAGTCACACCATCTGCCTCTGTTCCATCACCAACCACGTCTACATGACCTCTAATCTTTTTCAATCCGGCTTTCAGTTTATTTACCTTCGGAGTGTCTGGTACAACCTCTGTTTTCTTCGTCTTTAATACCGGACTATTCCCCTTTGTATTCGTAAGATATGCATTTACCTTCACACCGGAATTGGTCTTTGCAATTTTTCTCTGGTAACGATACATCTTCTTAGATGCTATATATGTTTTCTTTGTGATGGTATACTTCTTTTTGCCCACAGTGATCGTAGCGCTCTTACACTTCTCTTCCGAGAATACCTTTACCTTTGTGGACAAATTCGTTACCGTCTGCATGACCGGCTTTGCCGGAACCGTCTGTTGTACAGTCCTCTTCGTTCCCATGCTGACACGGTTTGCCACATCTACCGTACGCACCTTCACCTCTGTCTTTGCCTTTAAAAGATATGGAAGTGAAAATGTATAACTGCCGCTACTGGTAATATCCATCTTAATCTTTTCTATCTTATAATCTTTATTGTAAAGCTCGCACTGCTTATACAGCTCTTCCGTTCCATCATCCTGCATAAATACTGTTTTTTTGCTATCTAATATAAAGAACGGATATACATTTTTATCATTAATTTCTCCTTTTACGGTCCGAACGGCTGTTGTCGGTCTCTCCATGACCGGCTTATTCGGTCCCGTTCTCTTAACCGTTACAACGGTTCTGGCACTGCATCGTCCCTCATCATCCTTTACATAAACAAATACCTTTTTTCCGGCATTCTGTGGTGGCAGCGCATATTTAAAGGATCCATCATCATTTACGCTCGTCTTATAAACAGTAGAGTCCTCCAGTTCAAAATATATTGTCGTTACCGGCTCTGCTTTTCCGGTAATATAGACTTTACGATTGGTATACGTGTCTACCTTCGGCGCCTCGAGAATTCCCTCATTTATATTATTGATACGGATATAACGTATTGTGACATTTCCTTTTCCATCCACTGCTCTTATTGAATATATACCATTTTTATCTGCAGCAAACATGCCATTCGTAACAGCCTTCGCATTATTCCACGCAATAGAATCTGCAAGATATTTACCACAAAGATATGTCAGGGATGCAATACCGGAACGGTCCGTTGCCTGCACAGCCACCTTAACAGGATGATTTGTTTCAATTTCTGTTAATGCTGTCAGATTCAGATCAGGACCACTTTTATCCGTCTGATCCATTGCCGCCAGATCTGCCCGATAATAATCGAAATCTCCGGCAGAATCCAGTTTTTCTTTATCCCAGGATTTTTTATTTATCATATCCCGTGCACCAGATCCGGTCTTTAATATGTAAAAATACTTATTAGAATATTTTACATTCCAGTTATTATCCTCCAAATTACCCAAAGAACCACATTCTGACAGCTTCTGCATATACTTTTTAAAATAATCTCTGGTATCCGCCTGGCTCAACTTGCTCATTGCCGCTGTCTTAAACAATGCAGGCATTTTCGTGCCATCCAGCCGGTTTACAATGAAAAGAAATTGATCTGTATCCTTAATTTCCTGTCCATTTCTTGTCATACTTGTCACGCGCCAGGTATCATTAATCTTGTTACCGTCATAGTCATAACGCGGCGCTACGCTGTTATCAATCGTGTATTCCACACCATCCATAATATAGAAACGGCTCAAATCTGTGAGATACAGTTCCTGCAAAGAATACTGTAACGGTCTGCTGCCCTTGTAATTAAGAATTCCCGCCAACAAGTCGCTTGTCTGGGAAATTCCCTTATTTCCGCTGTTGCCTCCCGTCACCTGCGTCCCTTCTGTGACAGCCCCCGGTGTAGTGATGCCAGGAGTTTCTGCCGGATTCGGACTACTGATCGCAGAACCGGAGATTACATTACTTCCGGCTGTTTCATAAGCACTTGCCGACCACTCTAACCATTCTCTCAACTCTGCGCCTGTTATCTTGTAGCGCCACAACTGTATCCGGTAATTCATCAGCTGATATAGATCTGCACTTGTGAATGCGTCCTTAATGTCATAATAATCAACGCCACTCCCCGCACCATACTTCGAGTACCGGGAAGCTGCTACAACAGGAAGTCCCTTACAGTCTGTGTTATCGTTGTTCTGATATTCCATACCATAAGAAATTGCCATATCGTTTAACAGCTGGATCGGACTGCTGTCCTCCACTGTACCCAGATAATTCTGCCATCTTGCATCTGATTTGATCTCCGCAAGCACCTCGGTACAATCAGCCGCAAATACCGATCCCCATTTGTCCATATATTTCGCAATATTTTGATTAATGGCTGTATTAACCTTGGTTTTACGAATCTGAGATCGTCTGGTAACAATCTCCTTATTTTGGGAAATTCCCAGATCAACCACACCGATTCCCTGTCCGCTGTTGGCTACCATGACAAGATTCTTTCCGTTCACCAATCCATTCTCGGTATCAACACCCGGATATTTATCGTATTTTGTTGTTCCGTCTGCACAGAAATTGGAATGTAGATGACCACACAAAACCGCATCAACTCCGTCAATCTTTGTCAACGCATATCCAACATTTTCATCCATCAGTGCCGGCTGCTCTGCGCCCACACCGGAATGCGCCAGAACTACAACTACATCTGCTCCTGCATCCTTAAGGATCTTGGTTTCCTTCTGTACATTGGCAACCATATCCTCGCCGGCGAGAACACCTGTGTAATCACATCTCTTTTTCGATAATGTCGGAATCGATTCCCCGATCACACCTACCTTCACGGTCACTTGAGATCCGTCTGCCGTGGTCAGTGTTTTTTCAATGATCTTATTCTCATTAAATACATGCTTCCCTGTCACCGCATCTGTTATATTTGAAGCAATAACCTTATCCTTCAGACCGGTTGCCTCATACTGCTTCTGAATATATGGCAATGTATATTCATAATCATGATTTCCCAAAATGATGGCATCATAATTCAAAGAGGACATTGCCTGATAAATTGGCTGGATCTCATTTTGGTCATGCTCATAAATATAGTCCGTGGTGTAATCATACATTACATCCCCCAGATCAAACAAAAGTGTATTGCCATCCGGCACTTCACTTTTCGCCTTTGATAACAAAGTAGATGCCTTTGTCAATCCCCCATTGGCAAATAAAGTTCCTTTTGAATAATCCACATCCACAACCTGTCCATGCAGATCTGTGGTAAACATAATACGAAGATCTGCCGTATTACCTGCTGCTGAAGCTGTTTTTACCGGCATCACTCCCAGCAGTTCTACCGCCAGCATCGCTAATGCCAGCAGTATTGACATCATTTTGTTTTTCTTTGTTGTTCTTTTTTCCCCTTGAAACATATCGCTTTCTTTCCCCCTTTTCTTGCGATTTATATTGAAATTAATAATTTCCGTAATTAGTTTATTCCCTGTTTATGTCAAATCTCTGTCAATTTTCTTACAATTTCCAGTTCTTCCAACAGGATCCCCTATATTTTTGACGCTTTCCCTTATTGAATCACTGCTGAATCGCCTGCATCAATGCCGGAATCAGCTGTTTCTTACGTGATACTGTATTTTCCAGAATGATCTGACCGGTATCCTCCGGCAAATGGAATGCTTCCAGCGCAAGCTGCTTTGCCCCATTACCGGCACAAAGCAGTTCCGTGGTGCCCTGCAGAATATCTGTCAGCATAAAAAACAACATAGGGATGGAATGGGCCGTCAGAGCCTTTTCCATATATGGGATCATTCTTTCCCGGACATCCTCCAGATCCTTCTGAGTCATGGAGTTGATCTGCCCAACACCAAAGGATACATCATTCACCACAAATTTTTTGAAATCCTGATAAAATATCTCCTCCGGTGTTTTCGCTGACAGATTGCTTCCTGCCGCAAACATCTCCGCAGCATAACTTTCCGGCTCGATTCCCGCAATCTGTGCCAGCGTATATGCCGCTTTTTTATCCGTCTCTGTACATGTTGGAGAACGGAAGATCAACGTATCCGAAAGAATCGCAGAACAAAGCAGACCGGCAATTTCTTTACTGATCTTCATTTCCTGCTCCCGGTACATCTGATATATGATCGTTGCAGTACAGCCCAATGGCTGATTGCGGAAATATACCGGATTCATAGTCTCCAGGCTTCCGATCCTGTGATGATCGATCACCTCCAGAACCTCTGCCTCATCCAGACCATCCACTGCCTGGGTCACTTCATTATGATCCACGAGAACCAGACGCTTCTTACGTGCTCCCAACAGACTTCTTCTGGAGATCATACCATAATAGTTTCCATTGAGATCCATGATCGGGAAATCACGATATCGTTTTTTGGCCATGGTCTCCCGGATATCATCCACATAATCATTTCGCTGAAATGTGACCAACGCCTTCTGTTTCATAAAATAACGGATCGGCATACTCTGATTGACCAGTCGTGTTGCTGTGTATGTGTCATATGGCGTCTTTATTATAAAGCAGCCCTTACTCTCTGCCAGTTTTTTGATCGTAAAGGATACCAGCGAACCATCACATACAATAATGCATTTTGCTCCCATCTCGATAGCGCAGAGCTGGGATTCATAACGATTTCCCAGAATCACGATGTCATCCTTCTCAATATAATTCTCCATGAGATCCGGATTCGCGGCAGCGATCAGACATTTTCCGGATCGAATGATCTCGTCCGGATCTCCGGCGATCATCTCCCCCTCCAGCGTCTCGATCAAATTGCGAAATGGTGTCTCTGCCTTGGCAATAATACAACTGTCATAAACATCCATGTAGGATTTTGCAATATCCTCTATGGTGATCAGACCTTCCAGCTGACCATTTTTGCAAACCACCGGCAACGTTGCCAGTCCGCCCTCCTTCATAATCTCCCATGCCCGTTTCAGGGAAATATTGCTCCCCACACCCGGCACCTGAACCACATCAATATCAAATACCTGTGTCCGCACATCGCTGAGATATTCCGGCTCCGGCACTCCAAACTTCTGAAGCACAAAGCGCGTCTCTGAGTTGATCTGACCGGCTCTCTTTGCTGTATAGTTTTTCCCTGTCATCTGCCGCTTAAATGCCGCATATGCAATTGCAGAGCACACCGAATCCGTATCCGGATTAATATGACCGATTACATGTATTTCCTCTCCTGCCATCTACTGATAATCCTCCTCACTATACTGTCCAATATCAATGACATACTCAAAACGTCTCGCCAGTGCCGGCGCCACACGGAACAGCTCATCCAGTGTATTTCCGTCATCTGCGAGAACCACAATAAAGTCCCCGCGGAATGCATCCATCACGGCAAAAATCTTCGTGATCGTAGAGAATGCCAGTTCTGACGCATTATCGATCAAAAGACAATTTCCCTTGATCTGGTTACATATCCTTAACAGATCCATCTGATTTAATTGTGTAGAGCTGATCTTTGCAATCTGGTTGGTAGAAAGAAAGCCCTTCTCATAATTGACACGAACTATTTTTTTCGTGATACCAATGATCTTGTCTTCTCCCTCGCCCATCAGTACAAAATGCTTTGGCTCCAACTCTCCGGCGATCAATGTCAAAATATCATTAAAGGAATGATGAAGTGCTCTGGTCGTTGGCAGCTCATCCTCCTCCAGTTCCGGCAGATTGCCAAGCTCCGGACTGTCCTCCGGGATCACCTGACGAAGTTCCGGTATATCCGGCTCCGGCATGATCTGGTCCAACTCGATCATGGTAACGTCGTCTTCTTTCACCGGAAGCACCCCGGAGGATACAATCTCCTCCATGCCAACAGGACGCTGTACTTCCTCCACGCCCTCCGGTCCGCCGGCAGTCATATCCTCTTCTTCTGCGGACTCCGCCGGCACTGTTATTGTCTCTGTTTCTGCAGGTTCCCCAAGTTCTTCCGATACATCCATCGGAATATATGTCTTTCCAACCTTACTCTGAACCGCCTGGGTCATCCGGCCAAGAACATCCGAAGCAAGATTTGGCACATCACTGATCTTTCCGGCTGCATCATCCATAACAGATACCGCTCTCTCTTTCAACTGCTCTCTCTTTTCTGCCTCAAAGATTGCCGTGATCTCCTTCGCAAGATCCTGGGTAATTCCAAGACCTGACTGAGACGGCTTCTCGGGCTTTTCCGGCTCCTCCTGCGCTGCTGCCTGCTCGGCCAGCACATTCTCCACGGCTGCCGCCAGCGTGTTTTTCATCGCCTGGCTCATAGGAGCAACTGCATTCTGTGTCGTTTCCCTTTGCTCTGCATTCTCCGGTCTCCACTGATCCAGATCATTTTCGTCCTCCCCAGCAGGCATCGGCTCCCCGGAAGCGGAAGTCTCCTCCGGTTCCTCTTGATTTCCTTCTTCCGTCTCCCCGGCCTGAGATACCGCTTCCGTTGTTTCCTCTTCCTCCGGATAGATCTCCTGCAGTTCCTCTTCCTCTACGGTCTCCTCTTCCTGCTGATCTCTGCCGCCACGCTTCCAAAGACCTCTCAACAGATGAAATCCACCCCGGGCCTTCCGGGCGATCTCCTCCGGTTCTACGAAAAGCTCGTCCTCTTCTGTCTCATCATCGTAGTCATCCACAAACTCCTCGTCCTCTTCCGTATCGTCATCTGTGTATTCCCGGCGTCTTTCCTCGCGTTTTTTCTTTTTCATTTTTTCTATTTCCTGCTTCATGAGCTCAGGCCCCAGATCCGGCAGAGAGCCGGTATCATCCGGATTTGGTTCCTCCGGTGGATCCACTGTATAGTCCCTATCTTCATAATATATTGTTTCATCCTCGTCCAGATAATCGAGCAATGCCTGTGCCCGCTCCACGATCTCTCCATCGCCAAACCACAGCTTGATATCTTCACATTCTCTCCGGCATTCTTCCTCCCGTCCCGCTCTCTGATACAGCTTTGCAAGCTCATAGGCCCATTCCTCTACGTAGTCCTCTTCCTTGAGTCTTTCCAGCGTCTCGATCAGCCGGTTAAACGATGCTCCTTTTGCCTTATCGATCCGGTAACGCAGGATCAGGCTTTCCTGCTCACTGTGATTGAGGTTCTGAAATTCTTCGTAAAATTCCTCTGCTTCCTCCAGATGATTGGTTCGAATCGCCAGATAGATCAGACGGTACAGTACCTTTTTATTTCTGTTTCTTTTATAAATCCGCAGATAGATTGCCTTTGCCGCCTCAAACTGCTCTGTCTTCACATAAACTTCCGCAAATGTCTGCAGCTCTGATTGCGATTTCACCTGACGCACATCAATCGTCGATAATACAGCCGCTGCTTTCCGGTATTTTCTTTCCTCCACCAGATTCTGTATCTGGGAAATCCTCACTGCCATCTCATATTTACTCATACGCTCTGTACCTTCCTTATTTTTTCGTATTGCTGTATATAAAAGTCATTTCTACGGTCCTTTTTCATTTGAAACTTATGGCGAAGAGGTCCGGCATCCTCTGCGATATCACAGACTACAATGCCTTCCTGTCCATATAATGTACCGATCATCTGTCCCAACGGGTCAAATACGCTGCTGTCACCACAGTAGCTTAATCCGTCAATATCTCCTACACAGTTTACCCCGGCCACATACGCCTGGTTTTCAATGGCTCTGGCTTTCAACAGAGTCAGCCAGTGATCCCTGCGGGAAGCCGGCCAGTCTGCGATAACTACCATCAGATCCGACTGATCCGATACTGCCTGAAAAATCTCCGGAAACCGCAGATCATAACATACAAACAAACTGATCTGATGACCACAAAACGGTACCGTCACCAGCCGTTCTCCTCCCTGATAAACATCTGCTTCCCCGCCATAACGAAACGGATGCAGCTTGGCATACTCTGCCAGCACCCGGCCATCCTTGTCCAATAACGTAAAACGATTCGTTCCCTTCTCCTGTCCCGGCTCCGGCAATGCTGCCCAGCCAAAGCCCACGGCTATCCGGTACCGGCATGCCAATTCTTTCATAAGACCAATCGATTCCGAAGCATCTGTACGCTCTCCGATCTTTGCCAGATTCATGGAAAAGCCGGTCAAAGACATCTCCGGGAAGAAAATCACATCTGCCTTCTGTGCGGACGCCTGTTCCATCAGCTTCTCTGCTTTTTGCAAGGACAACTGCCTGTCCTCCCACACCATATTTAATTGTCCCAATGCAATTCTCATATGAAGTTTCACACTCCCCCCGAGTTTTCTACTGCCGTAGTATGCCCATCTTTACATATTCTTCTATATTATATCTTTATCCCCTCCATATGGCAATAGCAAACTTCTCCCAGAAGCATTCCCACTTCACAAAAAATATGATACAATCATAAATACAATAAACGGCCTTATGGGCCCAGAAATGGAGGACTATAATTATGAAGATCCAATCAGTATTTGATGATGCATTCCGTACATACGGACGAGTGGTAGATGGCTATGATTACAAACAGCTTCTGGAACGTCTGGAAGCAGGGACCCCGAAGCCGGCAGACAGCGTAGTATACGTTCCGTCAGTTGCAGAGCTTGAGGATACCCCGGCTTATGCACAGCTTCGTGACAACTGCTACGGCGGTATGCCGATTGAGATCGGTTACTGCAACGGCACCAACACCAAGCTCAACTGCTTTGAATATCACAGAGACAGCGAGATCGACATTGCCGCAGATGATGCAATCCTTCTGGTCGCAAGACAGCAGGATATCATTGATGGAAAGATTGATTCATCCAAGACAGAAGCTTTCCTTTGTCCAAAGGGAACCGGTGTTGAGCTTTATGCTACCACTCTTCACTACGCACCATGTAGCGCCAAAAAGGGCGAGGGCTTCCGTGTTGTGATCGTTCTTCCAAAGGGAACCAACGAGGATGCACCTGAGATTACTGTAACAAATGACAATGATAAATATCTGTGGGCAAGAAACAAATGGCTTATTGCACATCCGGATTCTGCTGAAGCAGCAGACGGGGCACAGGTTGGTATCACAGGAGAAAATATTGATATCATTGATCTGATCTAATAGGAGACTGGATATGTCAACAAAATTACCACCTGATTTTCTCCGGGAGAGACAAGCTCTTCTGGGGGCGGAGTGGGAGGCTTTTCTGCAGTCGTATGATACGCCGCGAGCTTACGGGCTCCGGCGTAATCCATTTCAGGACTGTCATGCTCTCCCTTTTTCACTGGAACCCGTTCCATGGGCATCGGACGGTTACTATTTCCAGCCGGAGGATCGTCCCGGCAGACATCCCCTTCATGAAGCAGGTGCCTATTATATTCAGGAGCCCAGCGCCATGTCTGTGGTGAGCCTGCTAGACCCGCAGCCCGGAGAGCTGGTCTGCGATCTCTGTGCGGCTCCCGGCGGCAAAAGCACCCATATTGCTGCACTATTACAGGGAGACGGACTTCTGGTATCCAATGAAATTTTCCCAAACCGTGCCCGGATCCTTTCCCAGAATATCGAACGTATGGGAATCCCAAATGCATTGGTATGTAATGAATCCACAGAAAACATGGCGGCTCATTTCCCTATGTTTTTTCACCGTATCGTCGTAGATGCCCCATGTTCCGGAGAGGGTATGTTCCGTAAGGATGATACTGCCATAGAGGAATGGAGCCTTGACAATGTTGCCCTCTGCGCTGACCGCCAGAAAATGATCCTGGAGCATGCCGATCAGATGCTGCAGCCGGGGGGAGTCCTTGTCTACTCCACCTGTACCTTCGCACCGGAGGAGGACGAAGCAATGATCCAGTGGTTTCTGGAAACACATCCCGATTACACACTGACAGACTGGCATGACACTGCCCTCGGCAAACGGGCAGCTGCATTTCCGGAGTATGCCGGTTTATCCGATGGGATTTCCGGAGATTTTTCGGAGGAAATTTCTTCCAGGGTACTTCGTCTCTGGCCCCATAAGCTTCGCGGAGAGGGCCACTTTGCCGCACGTCTCCGGAAAGCCGGGACACCATTGCCGGCCTCTTTTCTGACGGATACGGCTGCCGGTAACAGCCACTCCTCCAAAAACAAGAAGAAAAAGGGAAAGTCAAAGAAAAAAGAGCCTGAACTGGCAGACTTTACAGAATTTAAAGAAACGTATTTAAACACTCCGTTCTCCGCATATCCTGCTCTTGCAGGGGGCAGAATGGAACTGTTTGGGGACGAGCTTTATCTGATTCCGGCTTCGGTTCCGCCCCTCGCCGGTTTGAGGGTCCTTCGGACCGGTCTTCATTTGGGAACCCGCAAGAAAAACCGCTTTGAACCGGCTCATGCGCTTGCAAAGGCTTTAAAACCATCGGAAGCAGCACATAGTCTGAATTGCAGCTACGAAGACACCTGCCGTTATCTCCAGGGAGAGACTATCTCCTGCCCGGATAATTGGAAAGGTTGGACTCTGGTGTGTTATGAAGGCTGCTCCCTTGGCTGGGGCAAGGCCCAGAATGGACTTCTGAAAAACCATTATCCGAAGGGACTCAGAATCCAGGGATGGAATGATCCTGAAAAGAAGTGATGACCGGACAGCCACACGCCTGCAGACTTTGCAGATCCTGATGACCACCGCTCATTAAAATACAATCAATACCAAGGGTCTGAGACACCTCAAAGTCATGAACGGAATCACCGATCATGACCGTCTCTTCCTTTGGTATTTTATTTTGCTCAAAATACTCTACCGCCCGTTCTATCTTCCCTGCCGCCAGCAGATCGTCTGCCCCCAGCACCGCCTCAAAATAATCTGCTACACCAAACAGTGCTGCATAAAATTGAATGATCCTTGTGGCAGAGGAGGATAAAATGACCTGATGACATCCTCGCTGCCGGCAGCTTTCCAACAGCTCCTCCACGCCCTCATGCAGTCTCAGCTGGTCCTTATGAGTCTCATAATAACTCTGAAAACGCTCAGCAATCCAGTCAAAATCTGTGACATCCATATCAAAAAACTGCTCATAAAAACAAAGAATAGGAGTATCCATTGCTTTCCGATACTCCTCTAAGGTTATCTCCGGTCTGTCCTGTTCCCGAAGCATGTCGTTGACTGCATCCAATGCAATCCCCACATCATCAATGATCGTTCCATTCCAGTCCCAGATTATATATTTTTTCATTGTCCATTCCCCTCAATGCATACTTTCAACATATCCCTCTGCATATGTTCCCCGTCCCCATATTCTCTCACACGGCTCCGGCTGTCTCATATGCCTTTTTGTAGCTCTGCACCTTATTAACATATGATTTACAGTAAGAAGGTATGCCACCATATCGTTTCACGGCTCCACTGCCGGCATTGTAAGCAGCCAGTGCCATTCTCTCATCCCCATTAAATTCTTTGAGTTTCTGAGAAATGCACTTCGCCCCTCCCATAATATTCTGTCCGGCATCATACGGATCTGTCACACCAAGGCTTTTGGCTGTCGCAGGCATCAGCTGCATCACGCCCATTGCCCCGGCGCTGGATACGCTTTTTGCATTAAAATTGGATTCCGCTTTTGCGATCGCCTTGAGAAGACTCTCGGAAACATTATACTTCTGCGCCGCCTTTTGAAACCATGAGTCATATTTTGTCTTTTTCATGGAATCTGCTGTGGTTGTCCTGGATGCTGCTGAAACATTCCCCGTCTGGTTCATCTTCTCTGACGTATCAGCAGATGACGCCACATCTTCATAAGTCACAGCCTGTCCTGTCACCGGATCGGTAAAAAACACTTTACCGGTATTGGAACTTTCCCGGCTGCTTTTCTCTGTTCCTGACGCACTGGCAGTTTTCTGCGTCTCTGTCTCCCATGCAGAGGTCTGTGTGCTGTCCTTCACTCCACTCTCTTTATTTTTCAGAACCTTTTCAAAAGAGGTCAGCGTCGTTTTGCGTTGCCTGCCATCGTTATATGTCCTGATCGGCTTTATGTCCAGCCGCAATATATGATCTACCATCGTCTTCTTCTCCTCTATTCCTTCTCCTGCTGAAATAACTCCTGCAATGTCATTTCCTTTGGTCCGGTCTCCAAATGCTTATCCTCGATCACAGGCTCTGCTGCGTCTGCCTCCCGCACCACCGCCGGAACCGGCATATCCCTTTCTGTCCCTTCTGCCATTCCTTCCTCAGAAAATGCCGGAAAAGCCTCCTGTTCTGCTACCGGGTGCACGCTGTGATAATGAAGCTTCTGATATACCGGATCGATGACTCCATGGCATACAGCCATCGCCGGTTCTCCCTGTGATGCCGTCGTCGTCCCGACCTGCGTTACAACCGCCTGTTTTCCCTGTATGATCTTCATACCTTTAACCATACCTTTCCAAAAGCTGCCATCCATGTGCCAAATCTCACATTGCAGTGCATGTCCCGTCCCCAAAGAATTCTTCCTAAATTATTATTACAATGCGCTGTAAATAATGTTACGAAGCACCTGTACATCCCGGTAACCATTACCGCCACATTTCTGGATCACATAGATGATCGCCAGATCCTCTGCCGGATCCATCGCTACATAAGAACCAAGCCAGCCGTCCCAGCCAAACTCACCCACGGAGCCCAGACCATAAGAAGCCGGAACATCTGTCATCTGTCGCATCAGGTCACCATATCCATATCCCCGCAAGGATTCCCAGTCATACATCTTCAGCTGCTGTGGTGTCAGATGATTCATCGTCATATGCTCGAGGGACTTGCGTCCCAGAATGCGGACACCATGGTAACTACCCCCATGCATCATCATCTGTACAAATCGGGAATAATCTCCAACCGTAGATACCAGACCTGCTCCACCGGACTCAAATGCCGGTTTCTTTTTGTGCATATAGGACAATCCCAGATGCTGCCAGGTACATGGCTCTAATGTACCACTCTCCGGCTTATATTCATAATTCTCCATAAAACGGTTCTGCTTGTCCTCCGGCACATAGAAGTCCGTATCTACCATACCCAGAGGCTCGAATATCGTCTCTTTTAAGTATTCCCCGTATGTCTTTCCGGTAACCACCTCTATGATCGCCCCCAGCACATCTGCACAGAAGGAATATCTCCAACCCTCTCCCGGCTCAAACTCCAGCGGCTGCTGACCGATCCGGTTTGCCAGATCATATGTGGTCGTTGGCTTTCCTGCCTCCAGATCCGCATAATACTTGTCGATCATATTCTGCATATATGTACCGGCCGGAAAACTGGCATCCGGATAAGTCACACCTGCTGTCATATCCAACAGATTCTGAATCGTCACTTTATTAACTACCGGTACTAATTCTCCGTCCTTCAGCACTTTCTGATCCCGAAAACCCGGAAGATACATATCTGCCGTATCGCTGAGAGAAAGCAGCCCCTTCTCCACCACAGTCATTACTGCAGCAGAAGTGATCGGCTTGGTCATGGAATAGCATCGAAAAATAGAATCCTCTGTCATGGGAATGTTCCGCTCCACATCCGCCATACCAAACTGGCGGAAATATACCGTATCCCCTTTATGGATCACGCAAAGACTGGCACCCTTGATCTCATCTCCATCAATTTTCGATTTGATTACCTCATCCGCTTTTTTTAATATATTATAGTTCATCGTTATACCTCTGTTTATTCTTAACTCTTTATAAATTTACCGCTTTAATCTCAAAGCATATCTTTATATAGTGTAACATATTCCAGCCCGTTTCTTCAATAGACAGGTATAAACAAAAACAAAAAATATCATACTAATCCTGTCAATCACTTACATTAGAAAGGTATGGTATTTTTATGGCACTTTCTCCCCTTCAGGCATATTCTATAATATTTTTTACCGGAGGATTTCTCTATTGCGGTATCGAAGTTTTATACCGGGGATATTCTCATATTTCCATGTTTTTTACCGCCGGCATCTGCTTCCTGTTGATCGGTGTGATCGAGTCCTTTTTTCATATGCGGAGTTCTCTGCTGCTGCAAATGCTGTTATGTGGTGTTACGATCACCATCATCGAATATCTGGTGGGACTTCTGGTAAATCGCCAGCTCCACTTAAATGTGTGGGATTATACCGGATGCCCATTTAATCTTCAAGGTCAGATCTGTCTGCTGAACAGCTCCCTGTGGTTTCTGCTTTCCGGTCCGGCTATCCTGTTATTTGATCTGATGCGTCATCTGCTGCTGGGGGTTCCTCTTCCACATTACCATATCTTCTGATCCCCCGCCTGTATCAATCATTACGGTCAGGATCCGTTCTTTGCCTTCAGATACGAAGGGCGGTTCCATGTTCCACTTGCCTTCTTATGCCGCCAATGATCCTTTTTTGTATCATATCCACTGACGATCAGATACTGCCAGTTACTTGCCGTCTTTAAGGAACGGTACACCTTTTTTAAAGGAATCCACTGACGGTTATGATCCGGATCTCCGGAATCTGCCAAAAACACCTTATCTGTTTTTTCATGAAACTCAAAAATCGTCACATAATGCCCCGGGGTATTCTTCCAGTGTACCGTGGAATTTGCACTGGATACCAACACAATCGCACATTTTGCATTTGCAATATCCTCCCGGAATTTCTGATAGGTCTCCCTCTTGCGCTCCACATGACATTTTAATCCCAACGAAGTCAATCCCCTGCGGATATAGCCCCAGTCGATGGCCATTCCACCGCCATATCCTGTATGTTTTTTGGCATACTGATACATATCCACCGGAGAACACTGATATGGTGTCAGCGAGGAATAAATATTTGCCATACAGCACAGTCCACAGCCAAACCCACCAAAGGATCCCCCATCCATATAGCTTTCTCCCCATTCGCCGGACCAGTCAATGCCCTGATTCCAGGATTTAGGACCCTGCAGATAAGTGTAAATCCGCTGTGTTTTATCCTCCGGCTTTTGAACAGGCTTTGTTGTTTCCAGTGGCTTCTTCGTCTCCGGCAGCTTCGTTTCTACCGGAACAAAGGATATCTCCGCCACTTGTTTCCTATTCTGTTTCTCCCTGAAAATTCTTCTGCTCCCACTCCAGATGAAAGAAAGCACCATAGAAACACACACAAATATCATGCATGCTCCCGTGATCATCCATCGAATTTTTCTGCGTCCCCAGCGTTTCCTTCCCGATTTGATCTTCATTTCTTCTCCTCCGTATTCTTTCATACTGCGACGCCTTTTTTTCTATATACAAACAAATTACGGATTCTTTATATATAGGAAAAAAGGCGCCGCACTGTCACCAGTGCGACACCCTTAAGCTTCATCACAAAAGAATGTAATTATTTTACTCTTACATTAACGATAGCTTTCTTAGAACCAACCTTAACAGTCAGCTTAGCCTTACCAGCCTTCTTAGCCTTTACTGTGATAACAACTTTACCCTTCTTAGCTACTGCAGACTTAACCTTAACAGCCTTCTTATTAGAAGCCTTTACCTTGATGGCATCTGTTGTAGCCTTCTTGTTGTTCTTAGCCTTAACAGTTACGTTAATCTTCTTTGTCTTGTTCTTCTTGATTACAACGGTAGCTTTCTTAGCCTTTACTTTCTTTGCAGGGTTCTTAACGAATACCTTAAGAACTGCCTTCTTAGAACCAGACTTAAGTGTTACCTTTGTAGATGTACCAGCCTTAGCCTTCTTAGGTACAGCAATCTTAACCTGCTTTTTACCCTTTACAAGAGTAGCCTTAGCAATCTTCTTATTTGCAGAAGATACTGTAACTTTCTTAGCAGCGTCTGCTGTAGCTACCTTCTTAACTGTGTAAGCAACCTTTTTGCTCTTACCAGCAGCTACTACTACTTTCTTCTTCTTGAACTTAAGAGACTTTGTAGCCTTTGTGATCGGAGCGCCCTTGATTGTTACAAGAATCTTAGCAACCTCTGCATTAGCTGATAATACGCTAACTGCAGCATCTGTGCATGATACAGCAGCCTTAGTAGCTGTAACTGTAACCTTGATCGCATCGCCGGAAACTACAACTGCGGAAGCAGAAGCAATGCTTGTAGCAAGCCTTGCATCATACTTGCAGGAAAGTGCACCCTTTGTAGAGATAGCAACACCTGTTACTGTTGTGGAAGCATCAACTGTTTTGTCCTTTGCTGCTGCGATTGAAAGCTTTGCTGTAGGAACAGCGGCTGCCTTCTTGGCATTAGAAGCATTTGCTACATCTGCAGAAAATACACTTGTAAGTGCAACTGCTCCAGCCAGAGCCAATGAAAGTACTTTCTTCATAGAAGTCTTCATGATTATTTCCCCCTTATATTAGTGGATTTCTTTATTTTGTTACAAGCGGAATTCTAGCATGGCAACCGAAACAATTCAATAGTCAGATTACACAAAAGATTATTAACTTTTCATTACATTCCCGTCATTTTCTATAATTTCACAAAAAAAGATGGTAATTTTGTCGAACAAACAAAATTACCATCCCATTTCATTGTAATATATGCTCATTTTCATGGCACAATTTTATCATCGTACCATATCTTAGAAAGTAAATTTTCCTTCAAAATATTTTGGCAGATCCTCGATCTTAATACGCTCCTGCTCCATGGTATCACGGTCACGGACTGTCACTGCACCGTCCTCCTCAGAGTCAAAATCGTATGTGATACAATATGGAGTACCGATCTCATCCTGACGGCGATAACGTTTTCCAATATTTCCTCTGTCATCATACTCACAATTGTATGTCTTGGACAATGTCTCATAAATCTTCTCAGCCTGCTCACCCAGCTTCTTGGATAATGGAAGCACACCGATCTTTACCGGAGCGATCGCCGGATGAAAATGCATCACGGTACGGACATCTCCGCCTTCCAGCTCCTCCTCATCATACGCGCTGCAAAGGAATGCAAGCGTCACACGATCTGCTCCAAGAGATGGCTCAATTACATAAGGAATGTATTTTTCATTCTTCGTATCATCAAAGTAACTCATATCCTCACCGGAGGTCTCTGCGTGACGGCTCAGATCGTAATTGGTACGATCTGCGATGCCCCAGAGCTCGCCCCATCCAAACGGGAACAGGAACTCAATATCAGAAGTTGCTTTACTATAGAAAGAAAGCTCCTCCTTATCGTGATCACGAACACGCATCTCGTCCGGCTTAATACCCAGAGTCTGCAGCCAGTTAATGCAGAAATCCTTCCAGTATGCGAACCACTCAAGATCTGTATCCGGCTCACAGAAGAACTCCAGCTCCATCTGCTCAAACTCGCGGGTACGGAATGTAAAGTTACCCGGTGTGATCTCATTACGGAATGACTTACCAATCTGACCAATACCAAATGGAATCTTCTTTCTGGATGTTCTCTGAACATTTT
The DNA here is from genome assembly GCA_934339135.1 of uncultured Lachnospiraceae bacterium. Taxonomy (GTDB): domain Bacteria; phylum Bacillota; class Clostridia; order Lachnospirales; family Lachnospiraceae; genus Jutongia. Next base: position 71,648 of record CAKRHP010000017.1, read on the forward strand.
TGAAGTTTACAAAGATACCCTGTGCTGTCTCCGGACGAAGATATACGGTATTTTTAGCGTCCTCGGTAACGCCCTGGAAAGTCTTGAACATCAGGTTAAACTGACGGATATCGGTAAAATTATGCTTACCACAGGTTGGGCATGGCACGCTGTGCTCTGAAATGAAGTCCTGCATCTTTTCATTACTCCATCCATCGACACTGCCGTCCAGTTCAATGCCATTCTCTTCCGCAAACTTCTCGATCAGCTGGTCTGCACGGAAACGCTCGTGACACTCCTTACAATCCATCAACGGATCAGAGAAGCTTCCAAGATGACCGGATGCCACCCATGTCTGTGGGTTCATCAGAATCGCACAGTCAATACCGACATTATATTTATTCTCGCGGATAAACTTCTGCCACCATGCCTGCTTGACATTATTCTTAAGCTCTACACCAAGATTACCGTAATCCCATGTATTCGCAAGTCCTCCATAAATTTCAGATCCAGGATAAATAAAACCTCTCGCCTTAGCCAACGCCTGAATCTTCTCCATTGTTTTTTCCATGATTGTCCTCCATTCCATAGGTAAATTCTACTAAACTGCTTCTAAATATACCATTATCTTCCTTAGAATGCAAGTATACTCATGGAACAGCCGGGATTCTCCCATCGCTTCAACAAAAAATGTCTGTATGATCTCCCACCTGAGCAAGCGACCATACAGACATGTGTTATTTGTTTCTACCTATTATATACTCTTTGTGCTGCTAGAAAATTAAATCAAACTCTCATATAATGCGGTGATATCCTCCACAGAAGTCTCCTTTGGATTGCCCGGACGGCATGCATCATCATATGCAGACTGTGCCAGGAAAGGAATATCCTCCTTCTTGACAATCTCCTTGAGATCTGCCGGAATACCAACATCCTGAGACAGCTTACGAACCGCATCTACAGCTGCTTTGCGGTACTCCGCCTGAGACATGTTCTCTGTTCCCTCTACGCCCATAGCCTGTGCAATATACTTATACTTATCTCCTGTTGCCTCTGCATTGTACTCCATAACGGTCGGCAGAATGATCGCATTGGCCACACCATGAGGTGTATCATAAAGAGCTCCCAGTGGATGAGCCATGGAATGAACGATACCAAGGCCTACATTAGAGAAGCCCATGCCGGCAACATACTGTCCCAGTGCCATGCCCTCTCTGCCTTCCGGTGTGTTGTCAACTGCACCTCTGAGAGAACGGGAAATGATCTCGATTGCTTTCAGATGGAACATATCAGAAAGTTCCCATGCACCAGCCGTGATATATCCCTCGATCGCATGTGTCAAGGCATCCATACCTGTTGCTGCTGTCAGGCCCTTTGGCATACTGGACATCATCTCCGGATCAATAAATGCAACAACCGGAATATCATGTGGATCTACACATACCATCTTACGGTTCTTCTCTACATCTGTAATAACATAATTGATCGTAACCTCTGCTGCGGTACCGGCTGTCGTTGGTACAGCAAAGATCGGCATACTCTTATGCTTGGTGTCAGCAACGCCCTCCAGACTGCGTACATCTGCAAAATCCGGATTCTCCATGATAATACCAACACCCTTTGCGGTATCCATAGAAGAACCACCACCGATCGCAATAATGTAATCAGCGCCCGCTGCCTTACATGCTGCTACACCTGTCTGAACATTCTCGATGGTTGGATTTGGCTTGATATTAGAATATAACTCATAATCAAGTCCGGCTCCCTCCAGTACATCCAGAACTTTCTGTGTGACACCAAACTTCACCAGATCCGGGTCAGAACATACAAATGCCTTTTTGAATGCGCGTCCCTTTGCCTCGTCTGCAATGCTCTTGATCGCTCCTGCTCCGTGATAAGATGTCTCGTTCAATACAAATCTGTTTACCATAATACTACTCTCCCTTTCTTTGTAAAAATATAACAATGCCCTCCAAAAAGCGATAAATATCGCTCCGATTTTTGAAAGACTGTCCCATACCTCTCATAGCTATATTATAGTAAATTTTCACAAAAAATGGAAGTGTTTTTTGAAATTTTCACAAAATTTGCACATATTTTATAAATATAAAAAACGGCACCGATCAAATCGATACCGTCCGGTTTATACGTATGTATTTATGTTCTGTCCAAGATTCGGCTGCACGGAAGACTCCATCATCTTCACAACCTCACTTGCCTGACTCTGAAAAGAATCCAGTGTCATACTGAGTACCTCTGTACTCACATTCGTCATTAACTGATTCTGCGACATCATCATTGAATAGTCCGCAATGCTTCCGATCATATCCATAGGATCACCCACCTTTCTGAATGGATATTTCTTATGTTAATTGTAACAGAAAATGGAGGGAAAATCAATGACGTTTTTTACGAACCTCACCTTCCACATTAAGTACAATATTTTAACAAAAACTCAATCCACTTTTCCTTTCCTTAATAATCGACTTTTACGCTTTTCCTCCAATTTTATTAAAAACATTTCTATTGCAGGATAATTTGTTTCCGATCCTGTTGCATTTCTAATATTTTCTAAACATTTTTTATCCTTTGTCGGGTTATATAAATAACTAAACTGAACCTCTATAACATCCTCGTCCAAAATTCCATTTTGCCATCCTACTAAAATGGATTCTAAAATGTTTAGATATTTAATAATAGAAAATCTCAATTTTTTCAAATAATATCCCTCTATCGTCACTCTTCTATTATCATTATCTTTCCCATCCCCTTTAGTAAAAGAATTTTCTGTTTTTATCTCACAAAACTTTCTTTTACACATGTGTATATTACTTATAATAAAATGTCTTTCTGTTTTACCAATATGGTTATTATTTGTATCACATCCTTTTTGATTCTCTCTTTCAATATCTTTTTTTGTATCGTAAAGCTCTTTTATATCATCATATACTTGTTTTTCCACTTCAAAAGGTTTGTTACTATCAAACAACCAATAAGGATATTTTGTTTTTCTGTATGTTCCTTCGTTTCATTTGTCCTTTGTCTGATTTTTTCCTCCATTATTGTATATTTCTGCAAGATATCATCTTATTATACCATTTTAATTTAAATATTCAAGAAATTATATTTATATTTTTTAATACTGTCCTCTAGTGTAAAATAAATCCGCTAAAAAAGCAACAGCCCCCGGAGAGCATTTCCACTCTCCGGAGGCTGTCATTTCCTATGGGCTGTCCATTTCATCACCCTGCAGCAGTATAAAAGGAATCTGTCCAAACTATCTGCCCGCATCCCTGCTATGCAAATGCGCGCGCTTTCAATGCATGTACCAGATTTCGTCTGTCAGAAGGTTCGCAGTTGCCTGTCAGAAACAACTGATTCCGCAGATCCATTGTCATGATCCCCAGGATCGACTTTGCATCCACGCAATATCTTCCACAATAAAGGTCAAAATCCCCATCAAATCCTGATAAGATGTTGACAAACTCATTTACATCACGCACATCCTTTAACTGTACCGGTATCTTTTCTCCCATAACGACTGCTCCTTTCAATTTTCTCTTTTCTCTCTTCTCGTTTTCTCTCTATCAGGACAATCGGCTGTATATGCCTATTATCCGGCACATCTTCACCTCATTTTTGCCCTTGCATAGTTTTACCACACTTTTTGCGAAAAGGAAACCTTTTGGAGCAAGATTTAATAAATATTTTTCAAATTATTCATATTTTATAAAACTTTACTAAGAAAATCCTGCAATCTGGCATTCTTAGGATGCTCAAACAACTCCACCGGATCGTTTTCCTCCCGGATCATACCATCGCTGAGAAACAGCACACGATTGGCAACCTCTTTGGCAAATCCCATCTCATGAGTGACGATCACCATGGTCATGCCTTCTGCCGCCAGCTCCTTGATCAATGCCAGCACTTCACCGACCATTTCCGGATCCAGAGCAGAGGTTGGCTCATCAAAAAGCATCACATCCGGATTCATTGCCAGGGCACGGGCAATGGCAATACGCTGCTTCTGACCGCCGGACAGCATAGCCGGATAGGTATCTGCCTTATCTGCCAGACCGATTCTCTGCAGAAGCTCATCTGCCTTTACCGCAGCCTCCTCCTTCGTCATCTTTTTGCGCTTTACAGGAGCAAGCATGATATTTTCCCTGACTGTCATATTCGGGAACAGGTTAAACTGCTGAAATACCATACCGATCTTCTCCCGGACCAGATTAATATCAACGTCCTCATCGGTAATGTCTGTCCCCTCAAAGGTAATACGGCCTCCTGTCGGCTCTTCCAGACAATTCATGGAACGTAAGAATGTGGACTTACCACATCCGGACGGACCAATCACTGCAACCACATCTCCTCTGGAAATCGTCGTGGAGATTCCTTTGATGACCTGATGATCACCAAAGGATTTTTCCAGGTTTTCTACCCGGATCAATACTTCCTTATCGCTCATTGCTTCTCAGCCTCCTCTCCAAAACATGTACACCTGCTGTCAGGATCATTACGATCACCAGATAGATCAGAGCCACTGCGATCAATGGCATAAATGCATCATAGGTATTGCTTCGAATGATATCTCCTGCCTTTGTCAGATCCACCAACGCAATATATCCGCTGATAGAAGTTTCCTTTAACAAACTAATAAACTCATTGCAAAGTGCCGGCAATGTGTTCTTGAATGCCTGTGGCATGATAATGGAAAGCATCGTCTGTGCATAACTCAGCCCCAGACTTCGTCCTGCCTCGAACTGACCGGCATCCACAGACATAATACCGGAACGTACCACCTCAGCTACATAAGCAGCGGAGTTCAGACCAAATGCTGTAATAGCTACTAAAATCTTATTATCTACAGATACAAGGATAATATAATAGAAGATCAACAGCTGTACTACCGCCGGAGTACCACGCATCACCGTCAGATAAATGCGGCAAAACGCATTTAGAATTGGGAAATCACCATTCTTGTCATGTCCCGTACGGATCACAGCGATCACAAAACCAAAGAGAATACCGAACAGCACTGCAAATACCGTGATCAACAGGGTATTCTGCAGACCCTTTACAATATACTGGTAACGATGATCCTTAATAAAGTTATCATGAAAACGCTCTGCAAAGGAACTTGTTGTAACAGAGGCCTCCGGATTCACAGTAATGATCACCTGCTTAGCTGTCGTATAAGAATCTGTAAAATCAATATTCTTGAGACGATCCTTCGTAACAGTCATACCTGCCGCACCCACATCATCTTTTCCGGATACCACAGCAGGAATGATGGAATCAAACTCCATATCCTCGACTTTAAGCTCCATGCCAAGTTCATCACAGACCGCCCGCATCATGTCCACATCAATACCGGTGATCTCATTATTCTCATAATACTCATATGGCTTGAAGGAAGCGTTGGTTGCCATCTTCAGCACACCGTTTCTTTTGATATCCTTTGCCTTATAAGGTTTCGTTCCCTTCACAGAATCCTCACCGATATAGTTGTCAATGATATCCTGCAGTGTGCCGTTTTCCTTTAATTTGGCAAGTGCTTCATTGATCTTTTCCTTTAATTCCGTATTGCTCTTGTCAATACATACCGCATAATCCTCCAGTGCAAACTCCTCCTTGAGGATCTGCAGCGTACTGTCCTTCTCGGTATATGCTTTTGCCGGCTGCTCATCAATGATTACACAATTGATCTTGCCGTTTTTTAATGCCTGGATCGCATCGGTTCCCTTATTGTATCTCTCAATAACGGTTCCTGCGTCGTCTCCTTCATAATCAGAAGCGTAAATGTCTCCGGTGGTTCCGATCTGCACTCCGATCTTTTTGCCATCCAGATCCTTTACTCCCTTAACCGCATTTTTCTTCAGCTCATTAAACTGCTTCTCCTGCTTCTGCTTTTCCTGATAATTATTGGCTGCAATTCCGCCTGCAACTGCAAGACATACGATCAGGAGCAATATATAATTCCAGCCCTTTGGAAGCCTTCTTTTCTTTTTCATGATAAAACCATGCCTTTCCTAAATAAATGCAAATAACTGATAAAGGACAAAACCAGCGTTTTGCCCTTTATATAATTATACTACCCTTATTGTTCTGAAATCGGGTTTTAAATACAGATCATACGTGATCTGTCTCATCAATCCCCCGTTTTCATCGACCTTTTTACAGGAAAATATATTTACATACGAACAATACCGCAAGTACGTACATTAACGGTGTTACTTTCTTTGCCTTTCCGCAGATCACATTGATCACAACATAAGAGATAACACCCAGTGAGATTCCCTCTGCAATGCTATATGCAAATGGCATAGCCAGAATTGTCATATATGCAGGAACTGCCTCTGTCAGATCATTAAAGTCAATATCTACAACAGAAGAGATCATTAAGAAACCAACAAAGATCAGAGCCGGAGCTGTTGCAAATCCCGGAATTGCTGTAAAGATCGGCGCAAAGAAGATCGCCAGAAGGAACAATACCGCTGTTACAACAGAAGCAAGACCTGTACGGGCACCTGCACCTACACCTGCAGAGCTCTCTACATAAGTTGTAGTTGTACTTGTACCAATGATGGCACCGGCACTTGTTGCAATAGCATCCGCCAGAAGAGCCGGCTTAATGTTTGGAAGTTTTTCATTTTCATCAAGCATACCTGCCTTTGAAGATACACCTACCAGAGTTCCGATGGTATCAAACATATCTACAAACAGGAAGGAGCAGAGTACAACGATAAAGTTAAACACACCAACCCCCTTGAAATCAGCAGTAAAGCACTGACCAAATGTGGTAGAGATCTTGCTGAAGTCTGTCATATGCATCGTTGGATACAGAGAATAGAAACCGGCCTCTGCATCAATGCGGTAGATTCCGGCTGCCTGACAGATCATACCAAGCACCCATGTAGAAATGATACCGATCAGGATCGACCCCTTAAAGCCTTTGACGTAAAGGATAACCGTGATGAACAAACCGATCAGTGCAAGAACAGCACAGATTCCCTGTGTATGCCAGTTATCTGCAAATTTACAATATGTTAAAAGTGTTGAATCATCATTGACGATGATATGTGCTCCCTGAAGTCCGATAAATGCGATAAATAAACCGATTCCGGCACTTACACCCTTTTTCAATGTACTTGGGATCGCATTGAAGATTGCCTCCCGAACACTTGTCAGAGACAAAACGATAAATACGATACCCTCCAGGAATACTGCCATCAAAGCAACCTTCCAGGAATATCCCATATTACCGCATACTGTATACGCAAAGTATGCGTTCAGTCCCATACCAGGAGCCAGTGCAAACGGATAATTTGCAAGCAGCGCCATTGCCATAGTACCGATAAATGAAGCAAGACAGGTAGCGATCAGTACTGCGGTACTGTCCATTCCTGCTGCTGACAGCATGTTTGGATTTACGGCAAGGATATACGCCATTGTCATAAATGTCGTAATACCGGCAATTACTTCCGTCTTCACCGTAGTTCCGTTTTCTTTCAGTTTGAAAAACTTCTCTAACATTTTATCCTCCATGTGATGTGTTATTAGTATCATTCTCTCAATAACGAAAAAATGACCCAAATACATTATACCACAAAACATAGGGGAATTTACAGAGAAGTTGGTGATTTTATTGATATTTTCTGTAGAATCAAGTCAAAAAAAGAACTCTGGAAAATCCAGAGTTCTCAATGCCGCAGACCGGAATCGAACCGGTACGGGTATCACTACCCACGGGATTTTAAGTCCCGGGCGTCTGCCAGTT
>CAKRHP010000018.1 GCA_934339135.1 uncultured Lachnospiraceae bacterium
CAGAAGGCATCGAGGAAAAAGAATGGCTTCTGAAAATGAAAGAAATGAAGGTTGATTATCTGCAGGGATATTATTTTAGAAGACCATGTGGAAAGAAAAAGTTTCTGCAGCAATATGCCAGTGGCATCAACGTTAAATAAAGAGAGTAAGGCAGACTCAGCTATGTGTGGGTCTGCCTTATTTTATGGTCTTATCAGAAGGATGGATCCATAATGGCATCTTTCAGTTTTTTCAGGTCATTGGCATCAGGGTGAGACAATGCACAGTCAAAATTCTGGATCAATACATCAAGATTTGCCGGATGATCAGGCAGGTATCAATATTGTGTACACCAGACAGCCCTCCATCTGGAGATAATCCTTTAGCATGCTGCATATATCAGTTTCATCGTCGATCACGAGTATTTTCTTCATAGTGTTCCAACGAAGACAGAGGGACACTTTTTATGACAAAAGGAACGTCCCTATAAAGACATTCTCCCTTTTCTGTGTTATAATAATGTGTAATTTGTATATTTACAGATAGAAAAGGGAGGAGGAGTTTATGTTTCATTATTTTTTACAGTTGAATTTTGCGACGATCTTAATATCCTTTTTTATGTTGATTTTCGTCAATGTAAATCCTGTATTTCAGAGAAAGGTAATTCGGTTGTTTTCCATTGCGATAAGCACAGTACTGTGTCTGGTTATCGTTGACAGTATAGAATACTGGTGTGCGACACTTCCGTATCCGACAATGCTGCGTGTGGCAGTATCTATTATTGGGTATGCGCTTAGACCAACCAATATATGCTTTGTGATCATTCTTTCCTGTGGTAACAGAGTGTCGCAAAAGTTTAAGAAATTTATTGCGCTTCCGGGAATTCTGAATATGTTGATTGCTTCCACTGCGTTATTTTCAGGTGTTTGTTTTTCATACTCGGATAAGAATGAATTTGTGCGGGGGCCACTTGGATATTCGGCATTTGCTGCCTCCGGTTTTTATTTAATTCTGTTGGTTATCCTGACTAATAAGTTATATAAGACGGAGCATACATACGAATCGCTGATCGCAATTTTCATTGCGGTGACGAACACGATAGCTGTCATTCTGGAGGCGTTTTTCCATTATGACGGACTCATCAATACCACGGGAGCTGTGAGTATTGCATTTTATTATATGTATTTGACGACACAGCAGTTCAAGCGGGATCCACTTACGCGTGCGCTCAACCGTCGGTATTTTTATCTGGATGCGGATCGTTTGATGAAGAGCAAATGTCTGACAGCGGTAATTTCCATTGATTTAAATGATCTGAAGAGATTCAATGACGAGAATGGCCATGCGGCCGGGGATGCGGCTTTGTGTACGATTGTAGCGTGCATTCAAAATATACTGCCGAGGGGATGCCACCTGTATCGAACCGGTGGTGATGAGTTTATGATCTTATGTTCACGGGTTTCAAAAGATGATGTTCCTGCTCTGATCGATCATATGCGGAGGGAGCTTTCTAAGACTCTTTATTGCTGCGCCATTGGTTTTGCCATGCCGGATGCAGACGAGGATTTTGAACATATATGTTCTATTGCAGATGCAGCCATGTATGCAAATAAAAAACAATTAAAAGGCGAAGATACGATTCGCTAGTAATTAAAGTAGTAGAAGATAACTATCCACTTGAGGAAGATACAAGATTAGCAGAGCCTTGTATGCTGTCAGCAGACAAGAGACTTACTTGCGAGAGCAGACTGGGCATTTAGCCCAAGCAGTAAGGTAGATCTGATCGTGCAGAAGGCTATTATAGATAAGCAGTATGATATTATGCAGCTGAATGTGACCTTATTTAAGTACACGAATGAAATTCTTGGAGTATGGAATTTACAAGTAAATATTGATTAGTAAATGTTACGTCGGTACTCACATAGTATCGGCGTTTGTTTTTTATCTTAAAAGTGTCGCCGGGACAGCGACCATATAAAGATGCCATTCAATTATACTCATATTGTAACAGAGAAAGAGAGGCGCCGGAGTAATCCGGGGATTGGAGGCATATATGTACGGAGCAATTTTAGGAGATATTATTGGAAAGTTCATTAAAACCAGAGTTTTCTATTGAATATACGGTAGCTGATGTAGAAAAATGTAAGAATGAGCTGTTACATAAAGCAATTGAGGATTCAATTCAAAAGGCACAGGTACTAACAATAGCAGCGAATGTAAAACTGGGTGAAATACAGGCGATTGATTATTCCTGGGGAGAGATAGGAATTGCGATTTACTAGCAATTTCAATATAGGTTACTATATCTTGATAAATGTCCTTAAAGCCTTATAAAATGGGAGATTGCGATAAAAATTAGTTCGATAAAAGTTGTTATAACTTTATGTTATTCAGTAGAAAATTGGTACATGGCAAGTGGATGGATAAAAGAAAAATATGAAACTAGAAGTGATATCACGAGCCTCGGTACTCAAAAAATATGAATCTTATAGATTGCGTGACGGATGCTTGTCAATTATTGAAAATAATCAATTTATTGATTGACAAATGGATTACATGGGCATAATATAATAGTAGAAAGCACTGGACATCCGCACAAAGGATGTAAAATATTTGTGGATTTGCTATAGTGATACATTATAGCGACCTGCGTGGCACAGTATCTGAGGTGATGTTGCCATATCCAGTATGAGGATTAAGTCATATGCTTTTGGTTTGAGCAGAAATGTTCAAGCGAACTGCCAGTGGTTATTCAGAGGGAAGCGTTTTCGCTTCCCTTTTTTATTTAGAGAGGAGTACAAATGGGAAAATCTGCGATTTTGAAGAAGATACATAATGCGGCGAAGAATTATCAGAGATATTTGGCTGGAAAACTTTTATGTATGTATATGAAGGAAAAAGCATTGAAGTAGTTTTTAAAAATTCCTCATTTTTACATTTAACTGGCGTTAATACGAAATTAAAGGCAAAAGAGTTTTATAAACATGCGAAAACTAAGAATGGATTGAAAGTACAGGAGTTTTTCTTTGATAAAAATCATCCGTATGATCTGGCAGAAAAAAGACAGATCATACGGATGATTTATACAGGATTACGAATATGGAAGTTTTGATCACAGAGGATGTAGTTACCTTTACAGCAAATTACAAGATAGGTATTAAAGATTTGCAGTTTATTTTATTATGCGTAGAAAATAGAGATAAGCATGGAAAATTGATTGATGATTGTCTGGTGCCATATTCTTTTCGGATAGAAGAAATTGGAAATGAAAAGTTCGGAGAATTATATGAAGTGGATTTCATTTTTTGTAAGCAGACCAATGAATCAATAAATGAAGCTTTAAAAATTATCCTTGAAATCATTTATACGTATAAAAAAACCGGGGTGTGGTGTTAGATCCCCTTCGGATAACCCATGTGGTATTTTATGCCAGACCGTATTAAAAAACAGGGAGAAAAGATTCTCCCTGAAAAGATGTTTATGCTTCGAGAATGGTTAAAAATTCTCTGGCAGTTACAATGTTTGGTTTGTCAGGAAAATGTTTGATATTTCCGGTAATCAGGTAAGCATTATCCGCTTCTTTTTCCAAAACAACTTCGTAAAAGGGAAGATCTTTCATGTCTGGAAGAACTTCACCAGATGGAGAAGGAGTGATTTTTTCTCCGATGGATGTGATGGTATCAAGTAGAGTACGAACGACATCTTCAGAAAAGTGAAATTTTTTTCTGCGAAGAACTTCATTATATTCTGCAAGAATATCATTGCTGAAGACAGGAATAACATCGCCGGAGAAAAGCCTGCTTACAACTTGAACAGTTGCGGCATTTTCGTGACTGGATAATAAAGCGGAAACAAGGACATTTGTGTCAATAACGGCATAATAAGTCATACATCATCCTCCCCATAGCGGGCTTTTCGGATTTCTGCGTTGATCTCGTCAAGAGACATATCCTGAATGCCATTTTGTTTTGCTTCCTGGCGGAGTGCCATAAAAGCATTGCGTCCCTGCTCGCGGTTGGTAAATGCAGAAGAAGCCTGAATTTCAAAAGGTATTTTTTTCTCACGAACAACTGCGCGGGCAAAGACATTGAAAGCGGTTGTAGCATTCATGCCAAAGTCGGAGCAGAGCATGTCAAATTCTCGTTTGAGTTTTTCGTCCATACGAATACTAAAAGTTGCCTGAGCCATAAGATCACCTTCCTTCATGATTGTTTTCTTATACTTATTATACACGACTTTGCTTAAATTATCAATAAAATAACCTGCTATGTTTGAAATTAAATAAAATTGAACATTGTTGGACCGTGTTGGTAGATGGAGAGTTGAAAACGAAGAGTATCAGAGCAATCAGATATCATGCAAAAAATCAACGACCTTTTAAAGCATCAGTTGGGTTTGGGAGAGTGATGAGATTGGAATCAGATAATATAAACATTCCAATATGGGAAAAAGCGATGCTGGCACAGATCGTAATATAAGATTTTACATTTCCCCCCTTTTATGCTATGATTAAATTTGAGTTTTGCGGCTCATTTATTAAGAAATCGACCAGATTGCGGATGCTTTGAAAGTGGTTTAATTTTTTTTGCTCTCAAAAATTGGTACATGATTGGTACGTTAACCAAAATTTTTGAGGGCAGAAAAATTGCTGTCTCGAAAAATTGGTACATAAATTGGTACATAAACGAGATGCCAAAACCCGCAAAGCCCGTAAAATCAAGGTTTACAAGAAAGGAAAGATAGAAAATGAAACTAGGAATTGTGATACTATTGCCGATTTCATGCTTCTATTCATATTTCCATGAAAGCCCATAAAGCTATATATTATCGGCGATTGGGCAAATTTAATGTAAGATATATACCTATATAAATTTATGTATATTTATGGCAAAATTGTGTAGTGATTGTGTAGTAGATTAGAGCCTTGATTCATATTAAAATATAATTTTGATTTGGCAAGCAACAGCTGATATTTATTTCGGATATACATCTTTGATATTTCATTAAAAATATATTATTCTTTGTGTAAAATTATCTTGGTTGCAGATTGGTTGTCATATTGTCCCCATATGGTTGATTTTTGGTTGCATAAGTAGTATAGATTAGTTTAGTATAGTAGAGGTTAAAATAAGAATAGAAGAGAGAAGAATAGAATAGTATAGGGGACAACGGAAATCGAAGCAAGGAGAACTGTAATTGCCAGCACAGAGGGATTTAGGAATGGTATATTTTTTGTTTATGCTTGCATTCTGTTTGAAAATCTGTTATTGTAAAGTTACTCCAAGTGATGAGCTTGGGTTTGAGGAAACTCGGTGAGTTCAATTATCGTGTTACATTCTGGTGAATGTATCAGGTGCGATATTTGGGCTCTTTTTTTATTTTATGGAGAATTTAAAGGTGGTGAATGCTTATGGGTGGTAAAGGTTCTGGAAATAGAATGGTGGCAAAGAATCAGGCATGGAAAAAGTCTCCAGTGATTGGAGATAATGGTATTACCGCTACGAAAGAGGAAATCAGCAGGATAACGGCTCATGCTCTGGAAATTGCTTTGTGGGACGAGATAGATACCAAGGATCCGGAACAACTGAGGGACAGAACGCTGAAATATCTTCAGTATTGCATTGATAACAACATCAAGCCTGGAAATCTTGGACTGTATAATGCATGGGGATTGACGAAAGGTGAGGTTAGTAATATTCAACGCAGAGAGCCCAGCTCGGCGCGCACTGGCGTCATTAAAAAAAGCCGGCAGATTATGTCTCAGATCCGAGAGCAGTTGATGTCTGACGGAAAGATTAATCCGGTGACCGGAATATTCTGGCAAAAGAATTGGGATGGATTAAAAGACCAGCAGGAGGTTGTTATTGAGCCGCGGAGACAGGTGGAGGCAGATCAAACACCTGAGCAGGTGCAGCGGATGCTGGAACAGGACATTCCAATCGATATGGAAGAACTTGAAAATGATGATTAATCATATCAAAAATTGTATATAAGGCGTTCTAAATGAAAAATGAAATGTGATAAAAACACCGTAAAGGCGCATAAAATAAGGATTTATAGGCATTTTTGGTCTATGGAATAAACAAGAGTTTATCACAGAGAGCTTCTGGTGAGGCATGATAACGGCCAGTTTGAACGATTGTACAGAGCTGGCAAGGATGCAGCAGACAAAACAGCAAACAAGGGGGGCGGGGGTTACAGGGAGAGGTGCCAGACGCCTACTCAGCCCCACGAGTAACGAAAAAATAAAAAAGATCTGATACGAATGGAGGGAGAAAATGTTTGGTAGAAAGAAACGTCATATAAAATTTCTGGAGTCAGAAAATGAAATCCTGAGAGAGAAGTTGCGTAGAGCTGAGAGGTATGCAGAGCACTTGGAACATGGAGACTTTACGAAAGTGGTATTGCTGAATCCGGATTCTGTCAAAGATGGGCAGATCGTGGTTACCACTAAGGAATTACGAAAGGCGGCAGAATTGTCTTTGCGGATTATCCCGTATATATCCGGAGACAGATATCTGATGCGGGTTCTTGAAAAAATTTAAAAATAAAAAAGGCGGTATGCGATGTGATAGTCTTAAAAATATTTACGTTAGTATTCAATGGTCTAATGGCATTGTGGATGATATGTCTGGACTGCAAAGAAAAGGATGCTGCGGTCAGTGTTGGAATGAAAATGCTGATTTTAGGGTTTGTTCTGACGATGGTGTATATAATTTTTAATTAACAGAAAGAGAGGAAATGAAGATGAAAAAGAGAATGATGGCGGTACTGCTTGTGGTAGCAATGGTGTTCACATTGGCAGGATGCACAGAGGCAGATAGAGTGTCCGAGAATGTTTCTCAGGAGGCAGATAATTTTAATGTGCTTCGCCGGCTGGCGGTAATCAATTCCAGAACCGATAAGGTGGAATTTGAATTGATCGGTGCATTTTCACTGGATGTGGAAAGTAAGAATAAGATCAACGTGGTGTGTGAAATGAAAGATGGCACTTATCGAAAACATATCATTGGGCTGAACAGAGAGACAATGTATGTGGTTGAGGACATCGGCGGTGCCAAGGTGAATAAGTACAGATATGAGGTCAATTACATACCGGAATCTATCGTACCAATCACCATTACAAACAAAAAGTAACAGACTGCCTGGTCGAATGTTGATCACCGGAATATAGTTCAATGGTAGAATGTTTGATGATCAGAAGATGCAGGTCCGATTCCTGATATTCCGGTTTGCTGTCATTGCAATTCTTGCAGTAGACAGCGTGCCATATATACATATATATGATCTCACTCCCCGTAGCAAGTAGCTGTGAATGTGTGTCGAAAGCACAGCGGGGATTATTGATAAGGAACAGGAAAGAGGAGGTATCTACGGTAGTAACAAAGCACGCAAGGTATCGTATGAAGCAGAGATGCGGCGTAGGGAAGAGATCAGCTCATCGTATGGCTGAAAAGGTTTACCGGCTGGGTGTACGACACGGGGAGACGTCCGGTAATCTGCGGAAATGGGTGGATGCTCAATATTTCTATAATCGGTCAGCAAACCAGATCCGATTGTATGGAGATAAAGCGTACATATTTCACGATGAGAAACTGATTACCGTAATTCAGATACCACATAACCTTGTTCCGGAAGTGGCAGCAATCAGAAAATTCAAGGAAGAGAAAGGCGGGAAAAAAAGATGAGTCAGATCGAAGAACATAAAAAGCTGGTTGCTTTTGTGCACGACGTGTATGTACGAAAGAATCATGATTATGGTGACAGTTTCGGCAGGTCCTTTAAAAAGTACGGGATCGTTGCTGCGCTGGTCCGGATGGAAGATAAATGGAACCGGCTGGAGAATCTTGCCGGTGGAGCAAAGCAGAAAGTGATGGATGAAAGCATCCGGGATACCTGTCTTGATTTGGCGAATTATTGTCTGATGACGGTAATGGAACTGGATCGAAGGAAGGCTGTAGGAAATCAGAGAATATTTGAGGAGCAGGCGAAGAGCGAGAACGCAAAAGATCATATTATTGATAATGATCTGGTGGATGGGAATAACGAAGCCATTGAAAAGGGCACCGTTGAGCTCGTAATACCTGATAAGTTGGAAAGAGAAAAGAAGCCGATTGATGAAGGTAAGGTGATGGCTCTCTATAAAGCGAAGTGGTCACAGGCAAAGATCGCGGATGAGATGGGATGTTCACAGTCGAAGATTTCGCAGATCATTCGGGCTTATAAATAGATTGATAGGGGTGACAACAATGAATAAAGAACTATTGAACAAAGCAAATAATTTGATGCATGACATTGAAACAATAGAGAAGGTTATTGATGAGAAAGAAAATAGTCATCATTGGATTAAAGTAATAACGCCCAGACATCAAGATAGTTATTATTCATGTAGGTTTATGGATGAATTAACTGAGTGGATGAAAAAGAAGAAAGAAGAATATCAAAAAGAATTTGAACAGTTGAAATGAAATTGATGTGTCGAAATTTGTCGAACCAAAATAGTTCTTTGATAATTGAATATTGATGGTTGAAATTGTATATTAAATGTATAGTCGAGATTATTACTATTGAAGTTAAGGAGGTAACATATGGGATTAGGCGATTATACACAAGCAGATATCAGAAGAATGGAGAGAGAATTGCAGCAACTTGAGATGGAATTGAGAGAAAGACCAGACAAAGCTGATGCAATTAGGACGGAGATTAATAATTTGGAATATGAGTTAAATGATGCAAGACGCTGTATGAGATAAGATGCGGATATGTGCTTTACCAACCATCAATATTCAATAACGAATAGGTGGTTGGTATTTTTTATTTACAAGAAATATATGCAGAGTTTCCATAATGGTATTGGAGCAGATTGCTAATCTGTCTGTCGTTAATTCGGCTTGTGGGTTCGAGTCCCGCCCTCTGCGTTTATTTGGTCAATGATATGCTGTCAGTCAAACTGGTGGTCTATGTCGTGGTTGAATATTTAATTTTGCCGCCGCATAAATGATTTGCGGTGCTAACCTGAAACAGTTATAGGCAGATTTGCGATGGCATCTCTGCTTCGGTGGAGGTGTCTTTTTTATGTCAGAAAGGAATAAAGAGCTCATCCGTGGCTTGCATCGGAAAGATTTGACCAATATCAAATTTGCCAGTGCATTGCTTGATATGGCAATCGAGGAGAAAGAGGATGATCTGGAGTATGCATTGCAGCAGGCGAAAGAGGTTCAGCGGATCGCAGCAAGGCAGAGTCGTAAAGAGAACAGCCTTGCTTTTATGAATCTGTATTGGAAAGCTACGTTAATGCTGGCACCGTATTTCTTTGTGGATTTTTTGTACTACATGGAGAAGGACCGGGCTCCGGAAAAAAGATTTTATATGCCACGCCGGAGGACCTTGAAGGTTGTTGTGGATGATCTGCAGGATTTGGAAGATGGCAAGCTGGAATTCTATGGATTGTCAATGCCGCCGCGAGTAGGCAAATCAACGATATGTATATTTTTTATGGCATGGGTTATGGGAAAACGACCGAACAGCCATAATGCAATGTCAGGGCATAGTGGAATCCTGGCAGATGGATTCTATGGCGAAGCATTAAATCTTATGGAATTGGATGTGCCGGAGGAGAAAAGGCAGTATCATTTTGCAGATATATTCCCTCAGACATTTTTGCAAAAGAAGTCAGCAGAGAAGAAAGAAGTTACTTTGAATGATCCAGATCGTTTTGCAACATTAACCTGTCGTGGTATTGATGGAACGTGGACAGGTGCAGTTGATATTTCCTGGGACGGTTATCTGTATGTTGATGATATGGTTCGTGACAGACAGGAGAGTTTATCTCCGTCACGATTGGAGGGACGGTATCAGGATTATTTGAATCTTCTGGTGGATCGTAAAAATGATGGAACTAGGGAATTAATGGTCGGTACTCGTTGGAATGTTTTGGATCCACTTGGCAAAGTAGAGAAACAGTACAAAGATAATCCAAGATATAGATTCCGAAAGATACCGGCACTTAATGAGAATGGGGAGTCCAATTTTGTTTATGACTATGGCAAGGGATTTTCAACGGAGTATTTCTTGAATGTAAAGAGTCGTTTAGATAAAAACGAATGGGAGGCGAAATATCAGCAACGCCCATTTGTGCGTGAAGGATTGCTTTTTCCAGAGGATGAGCTGCAGACGTACAATGGAGTGCTTCCACCGGAGAGCAGTATGATCCGTGTATTGGCAGCCTGTGATGTAGCCTGGGGCGGTGGTGACAGCCTGTCGATGCCGTTTGGGTACGAATACGATGACGGATATATTTACATTCCGGATTGGATTTTTAACCGGGGGGATAAGACCGTAACACAGCCGCTTGTGGTTGGAAAGACATTGCATCATAAACCGCAGATGGAGCATTTTGAGGCGAATAACGGTGGTGATGAGTATGCGGACAAGATTGATGAAATGCTTCAGAAGGAAGGATATAAATGCAGCATATCATCCAGCAAGGCGCCAAATACCATGAGTAAGCTGGCGAAGATCATCCAGTATGCACCAGACGTCAAGAGGCGGTGCAAATTCCTTGCAGCCAATAAGAGGGACAAGGAATATCACGATGCGATGGATGAATTGAATATGACTGTTCAGATCGGTAACAATGATCACGATGATGCAGCAGATGGAATTACGCAGTTAGTAATGCTTGCAGATGGAGCTACCGTTTGTAAAGCAAATGTATCACAGAGAACATTTTAGGAGGAATGCACATGACGAAGGATATTTTGAAACAGTACCGTTATTTGTCCGAGGTGATCCGCAAGGACGAGGAGAAGCTGCAGCATTATAAAGATAATCCGCCGGAGGCATATCTTGGAAAGGTGCAGTCTTCCAATAAACAGTTTCCGTATCAGAGAATTTCGGTAACGGTATCTGGCTGCGAGGTTAAGGACAGGAAATACTGGAAAGACAAGCAGTATGAGTTGATCGTGAAATTGCATAATGAACGGATTGAACTGGAGAAGTTGCAGTTGGAGGTTGATATCTTTTTGACGACCATTTTTGACAGCAGGGATCGTTTGATCTTCGAGTATCTTTACAGGGATGGGATGACGCAGCAGGAGGTGGCTGACAAGCTGTATTTGGATCGGAGCACCGTGTCGAAGGTGGTGAATCGGTATTTGACTTTTGGAGGGCGTAATGGTAGGATAAGAAAAAAGAGAAATACAGAGTGTGGGTGATAGTATGTGCGTGATAGGTTTGGTTGGACCATTTGCTAGTGGATGTTCAACAGTTGCAAAGAAGATTCATGAGTTTTATGATTATGAAGTTTTATCATTATCAGATGAATTAAGAAGCTTATTTAAAAAGGAGAATCCAAATACAGAGCCTAACAGACAGAAATTACAAGATTTTGGCGATGCAATCAGAAGAGAATATGGGGCGGATTATTTAGCAACACTTGTTTATGATAAGATAGAAGCTGGAAAAAATTATGTTATAGATAGCATAAGAAATCCAGCAGAAATTAGATTTTTAAGAAGAAAGATTTCTACATTTTTTCTTTTTGGTGTTTTTGCTGATGCGGATCTTAGATGGGAAAGAGCAAAAGAGAAATATAATAGTGATAGAAGAGGGTTTGATGAAGATGATAAGCGAGATAGTAGTGAAAATTTTGATTACGGTCAGAGAGTGACTGATTCATTTAGAAATGCAGATATAGTTATCTTGAACAACAATAATATTGTTCCTGGAAACAAATATGATGAAGAGCTAAATAATAAAATTAAAAATTATATAGAATTAATAGAAGAGAAAAAGAAATTTTGTCCTGGAACAAATGAGACGAACATGGCAATAGCATATGCTGCTAGTATGAGATCTTCATGCTTAAAAAGAAAAGTTGGAGCTGCAATAGCAGGCAGAGATGGGAACATATTTAGTACAGGATATAATGAGGTGCCTGCACTAAATGATACATGTAAAAGCTTATATGGAACATGCTATAGGGATAGCCTTAAAAAAGATTTTAAACAAGGTCTTGAAACAGAACTTTTGAATAAACAACAACAGGATAGTGTGTATACAATGTTTAAGAAAAGGTTTAAGATATTAGACTATTGCAGAGCATTGCATGCAGAAGAGAATGCGATATTAAATGTTACGAGGACAGGTTCATCTTCTGAATTAAAGGAAGCTACGTTGTATACATCGACGTATCCGTGTAATTTATGTGCAAATAAAATTACACAAGTCGGAATTAAAAGGGTAGTATATTTTGAACCGTATCCGATGAAAGAAGCAAAGGCTATATTATCGGATGGAAATGTAAAGCAGGAACCTTTTGAGGGAGTAACTTTTAATGCTTATTTTAGACTAATGGAGGTAATTTATTAATGGTTAAATTATGTGAGAAATGTGGTGGGATAATGAATTATGATCCGTATTTTAAGGCTGATGTTTGCAATGGGTGTGGAGCTATGCAGAGAATATTAAAAAATGAAACTCAAAAACAGAAAGCAGTTTATGAGTTTCATTCAAAGGGACATATAGTAACAAACATGGAAAGCAGAGTATTTTCATATAGCAAGGAAAATTGTACAAAATATATTGTGGCAGGAAGATAGATAGGAGATATGACATGATAAGAAATTATATAGATGGTTTTTCGGTGAGTTATAGAGAAGATAAAAGTGAATTTATGTTTGATTTTACTCAAGTAGAGCCGATAATAGATGAAAATGGTGAAGTGGCAACAGAGGAAGTGGATGTGGCTAAATTAAAGTTTGATAGAGAGGTGGCAGAAAATATTTGTAAAGCATTAGTGGAAATACTTGGAGAATAAGTTGTTAGTATAATAAATACTATATTTAGGACTTTTCACACAATTCACACTCAAATAATGCTAATTTAATAGTATGAAACAGTATCAGAGAGCCAGACGGTCTACGAACCGCCGTGGCTCTTTTTCTATGCAGAAAGAGGTGGATTGTCGTGCAGTTTGGTAGAAAACAGATATTTACAGATGTGATGCAGATTACGAAGGGTAACGTGGTGAAGGTGCTTCGGGATGCACTGGTGATCCACGAACAGAATAGATCGGATATAAAATTTCTGTTGGATTATGAGCGTGGTATTCAGCCGATTGATGAGCGAATCAAAGAGATACGGCCGGAAATCAATATCAAGGTCAAGGACAATATGGCTGCGGAGATTACGGAGTTTAAGTTGGGATATGAGTGGGGCTCACCAATCCGTTATGTGCAGCGGGCCAATAAGGGAATCCGGGAGAATAACAAAGATGCGGATAATGTCGGCATTGCCATGCTCAATGAGATGATGGAAGAGGAAAATAAGCCGTCTGCAGACCAGGAACTGGCAAGGTTTATCGAAATCTGTGGAGTTGGGTACCGGCTGATCAAGGCAAAGCCGGATCAGTATCGTTTTGGAAGTTCTGTTGTGGATATTCTTACACTGAATCCGATGAACACCTTTATTGTGTACACCAATGATGTGTACCGCAGGCCGATTATGGGTGTGTCATATATTACCGATCAGAATGGAAACTCTACCTATGGCTGCTATACAGAGGATACCTATTTTGAGGTAAAGAACATTTCAAAAATCAAAGGTGAGAGTAAACGAGAGAAGTGGTTTGTGTCAAATGGGAACGGGAGAAAGAATATACCGGCGGCAATCCCTATTGTGGAGTATATCAACGATTATGACCGGATGGGATGCTTTGAGCGTGTGATTTCGGAGATTGATGCCTTGAATATCGTAACATCGGACAGAGTGAATGATATTGTCCAGTGTGTGCAGTCATTGCTGTGGGTCCATAATGCGGAACTGCCGAAGGATGAGAATGGTAATTCAGCGGTGAGAAATGGGGCATTGATCGAAACAAAGTCTACCGGCAACGGTCATGATCCGAAAATGGCGTATCTGTCCAAGGAGATGTCACAGGATGGAATCCAAACTCTGACACAGAATTTCATTGATCGTATTCATGAAAAGACAAATGTGCCGGGACGCCAGGAACAGGGCGGCGGTTCTACCGGATCCGCAATGAGCTTGTCGAATGGATGGCAGGCTGCGGAGCTTTCGGCATTAAAGAAATCTCAGTTGACCAAGAAGTCAGAGAAAGAATGCATTCGCATTATGCTGGAGATTTTCAGCAATGATCCGGATGTACCGGAAGAGGTGCGAAATCTGAGACTGGCGGATATCGAGCCGAAATTTGATCGGAACAGGACGTATGATCTGGCAACGAAAGTCAATTCCTGGGCAACATTGGTGCAGAATGGAGCAGATCTGCTGAAGGCAACGGAGCTGGCAGGTTTTACGACCGATGCTCAGCAGTTTGTACTGGATAGTGAGGAAATGGTTAATAAGATTCTGGACAGCAAATTGAAAGGGATTGAGCCGGCAGACGTAGCACCGGAAGGTGAAAATGACAAACAGACGATTATGGATGGAAAGAATATGCCGGATATGTCGGATCAGCCGCAGGCAACTCCATTTGCCAATGCGTAGAGTGGAGGGATGAGCGATGGGATTAACAAATTTTGATGAGTTAAATACTCTTTCAACGACCGAAACAACTAAGGATGACCGGCGGAAAACCACCCGGAAGAAAATACCGATTCATGATTATTTCGAAAATATGCAGATCAGTGATGAAGAGAAAGAAAAGCGTGTCCGTTTAGCAAATTTGCTGCTGGCGGATGTGCTTTTTTTATTTGCTTTATCCAGAAGAAATAGGGATGCCCGGTATCTGTCGGAGACATTTCAGAAAAGATACCTTTCATCGGTGAAAAAGGTAACAGAGCCGGATCAGAAAATGCAGCGGTATATCCGGAAGGTATGTGACAGTATTGTAAAAACAACATTGAAGAGTGGGAAGGATGATGGGAAGAAACAGGGAGAATCCTTGACAGACGGCGATGTGATTAAGGTATTACAGGATTCTTATGCAGTTTCAATAGAACGAGCCACCAGTGTGGCGGAGAACGAAGCAAATACCATTCTGAATGGAGAGGAATACAGCAATGCTGTGAAAAACGGCTGTACCAAGAAGAGGTGGAAGTCCTACCGGGATGAGAGAGTCCGGGCAGATCATGCGGATGTAGATGGACAGGTTGTCGATATCAGCCGCCCGTTTCGGGTTGGAAAATATATGATGATGTACCCGAAGGACGATTCTCTGGGAGCGGGTTTGGAAGAAATTGTGAACTGTCGGTGTTCGGTAGAGTATTTGCAGGATGACAAGCAGATATTAAACGATGACGTAAAAAAGGATAAAGATCAAGGCAAAGGTGAGCAGAGACTTTTTGTGGATGTTACAGAGGAATATTTGGAGCTTGGAAAAAAACTGTTGGGAACAGTGAGTGATGAGGAAGAATATGAAAAAGAAGGCAATACATATTCGGTAGATGGGAAAAATGTAGTTTTAGATTATTCAGAAAGTGAAAGAAAAATTGCACAGAGTTTGGCGGATTTGCTTGGTGCAAATGTAAAAATGATTCCAAGAGTGTTGTATCCGCAAAAAGTATCAACGCCAGATATTTTTATAAATAATGAGCCATATGATATAAAGGAGCCTATAGGACAGGGAAAAGCAGTTATCTATAATATGGTTTCAAAGAAGAAAAGACAGGCTAACAATTTTGTTATTGATATTACAAAATGTCCATTGACAGTGGAAGAAATACGTGGACAGATTACAGATGTGTACCGTTCAAGTCATACAAAATTTATAGACAAGATAATTTTATCTAAAGATGGAAATATTCTCAATATTTATAAAAGAAGTAAAAAAGAGGAGTAGATGGCCTCGCCCAAATATGGGGGCAAGGTATCCACTCCTCAAAGATATCTTTTAGATATATTATCATTATATGGAGCAGTTGTCAAATATATGTATGGCAAAAACAGACTTTCACACAATTCACATTTCCCATATGTTATATTTGATACAAGGAGAAATCCGAAAATTTAATATGATCAATGAAAGGCGTTTATCTCACAGCAGAGGTAAATGTCTTTTTATTATGCGCTAGAGAAAGCGCAATACAAATTTCGCGGACAATCAGAAATCAGAGAAGATTTTAAAACGCAATGATGATCAGAGAAGATCTGAAAACGCAGAAATGAGGTAGTGATATGAGAAAGAAAGAGTTTATCCCGATGAATTTACAGTTATTTGCAGAGCCTCCTGCAGGCGGTGACGGTGATGCTGGAGACACATCTGCGACAGGCGGAAAGTCTGGCGAAGGATCAAGCAAAACAGATCCGGATGGCGAGGGCGATGACGGTGTCAGCCTTGCAGAACAGGTGGCACAGCTTAAGGTACAGAATGCAAAACTGAAAAAGGCAAATGACAAGGCAACCAGTGAAGCGGCAAGCTACAAAAAGCAGTTGCGTGAGAAGCAGACTGCAGAGGAGATTGCTTTGCAGGAAAAGGCAGAGAAAGAAGCCGAGAGGGAGGAACAGTTCCAGAAGCTGCTTCGTGAAAATACAATTACAAAGTTTGAGAAGAATTTCCTTGCACTTGGATATCCTGCAGATCTGGCTGCGAAGGCAGCGGAAGCACAGTGTGATAACGACACGGATGAGCTTTTCAGCATTCAGCAGACTTTTATCGAGGCAAAGGAAAAAGCAATGAAAGCCGACTGGATGAAGTCTATGCCGAAACCACCGGCTGGAAATGATGACTGCCCGGTATCAAAGGAGCAGTTTAGGAAGATGAAGTATTCCGAGCGTGTTGCTTTCAAGCAGAAGTACCCGGAAATGTACAAGGAATATGTAAAATAATTGCATGAGATTATGGAGGTAAAAGATTATGCCAATGACGAAATTAGCAAATTTAGTAGATCCTGAAGTTATGGCAGACATGGTGTCAGCCACTTTGCCAAAGAAGATTAAGTTTACACCGATTGCCCATATTGATACAACTTTAGTTGGTCAGCCGGGTGATACGATTACGGTACCAAAGTATGCATACATTGGAGATGCCGAAGATATTGCCGAGGGTGTTGCTATGGGAACCACAGTTCTGACAGCCTCTACCACAAAGGCAACAGTCAAGAAAGCCGGTAAAGGTGTGGAGATTACAGATGAGTCTGTACTTTCCGGTTATGGAGACCCGTTAGGTAATGCAACAGACCAGCTTGCAAAGTCACTTGCAGCTAAAATGGATAATGATGGCTATGATGCCCTGTGTACGGCTACTCTGGTGTATGATGGCACAGAGAAAGTGATTGCCTACAATGGAATTGTGGATGCGGATGCGAAGTTTGGCGATGAGTCTGACGATGCACTGGAGAAGATTCTCTTCATTCATCCGGATCAGGAAGCAACTCTTCGT
Organism: uncultured Lachnospiraceae bacterium; assembly: GCA_934339135.1. Taxonomy (GTDB): domain Bacteria; phylum Bacillota; class Clostridia; order Lachnospirales; family Lachnospiraceae; genus Jutongia. Next base: position 17,324 of record CAKRHP010000018.1, read on the forward strand.
AAGGATGCGGACTTTATGGATAAGAACAAATATCCGCTGGATGTGGTCATGAACGGAACGATTGGAAAGATTGCCGGTTGCCAGGTCGTGAAGTCCAAGAAAGTGAAGGTAGTGAAGTACGAAAAGGACAACGATGCCGGTACGATCACGATCGTAAAGGATGAAACTGCAGAGTCAGAAACCAATAAGCATCTTGCAACTATTGCAGCAAATTGTATTGATAAGCTGGCAGTTGGTGATAAGGTCAAAGCAGTTGATACAGAATTTTATGCCTGCCCGATTGTAGTTGTGGATACGGAAGAGCCAAACGAAAATCCGGATGCCGATGGTGTAGATGTCAGCGAAGCAGCTCTGACATATTACATGAAGCGTGACATTATCATCGAGAATGATCGAGATATTCTGGCAAAGACAACGGTTATCACTGCTGACGAGCATTACACTGCGGTGCTTTCGAATGAATCCAAGGTGGTTCTTGCAAAATTCAAGGCGTGAGCGGAGGTAGATTATGGGAATGTTGCTTCGGAGATATCATAAAGGGGATGGCCAGAAACCATCCTCTGATGCTGTGGAATCCGGCGAGGATACAGTTTCTGTTGATCAGGAAACAGGAGCCAGAAAGAAGCCGGGCAGAAAGCCAAAGGCTGCCACAGAGGAAAAGGAGTAGGGGATGGCTGATGAAGAGAAGGATGTTCTGACAGAAGAAACGCTGATCAATGAAATTCTGTCGGAATTGAAAATTGAATTGGAAGTAGAATCTGAGCAGGATATTCTTCTCTTGCAGTCAAAAATTAAGGGGGCTGTGCGGGAGGTAAAGCAGAAACGCAATTATGCAGGACGCTACACGGAGGAATATGTGGCCAATGATCTGCAGAACTACTTTCCCAATATCAAGAATCTTGCCATGTACGATTATGGCATGATTGGCGGTGAATTTCAGAAGTCTAATTCGGACAATGGAATTTCCGTTAGCTGGGAAAGCAGAGACAGTGTTTTTGCGGGTATTGTGCCGATTGCACAGGTCTATTAGAGAATTAAGTGGTACGCTTGGCGATTCCTTAGAATCTCTCCTTATGTCAAGCAGGGCGGTATCTATGTGGAGGCTGGGAGCGATACCAATTATGGGGAGAGATGTTTATGCGAAAGCAGTTAAAGAGAAATAAGCGCAAAATGTATTATGCGCTGTATGATAAGCAGATGCCGGTAGGCGATGATGTGCTGGAGTGTAAAGCCGGATACAAGAAGCCGGTGGCATTCCGGGCAAGCCTTAGTACGGGACAGAGCAATGCACAGGAGAATCCATTTGGAACATCGGTGGATTATGATCGCATTATCTGCAGTACAGATATGGGTCTGCCAATTACGGAAACAACGCTTTTATGGATTGGAAAGGAGCCGTCATATCTTGATGATGGTTCTGTTGATCCGTCCAGTGCAAATTATAAGGTGGCGGCACATCCGTTGGATGGAATGCGAAGTCTGCGTATTGCCGTGAAGCTGATTGCCCAAAGTGTTGCGGAAGATATGGAACAAGAGACAGAAAACACTACAGAAGAGCTGGGGCAGGATCCGGGCAGTGATTTAGAGGATTGGTAAAGGAGAGATTTATGGTGAAACAGTATATTGGTACAAAGATGATCAAAGCAAGACCCATGAACAGAGGAGATTACAATAAATACCGTGGCTGGAATATTCCAAAAGATGAAAATCCGGCAGATGAGGGGTATTTGGTAATGTATTCCGATGGATATGAGAGTTGGTCACCGAAAAAGCAGTTTGAGGAAGCTTATAGAGAGTATGACAGTACAAAACTTCCATCAACAGCAATCCTTATGAACAGCAACGATTATAAGGATAGATTCAAGGCTGAATATAACCAGCTTGCGATCAGATATAAGGGACTGAAAACAATGCTTGATCAGTGGGATAATGAAACATTACCATTTGAACCTACTTGTCCTAGAAGTACCTACAATATGCAGATTAAGGCAATGACAGATTATCTTGCAGTTCTTGAAGCGAGGGCAGTTATGGAAAGCATTGAGTTTAATACTGAAAAATAGTGTTCCAATACAGCTCTTTTTGTCGTATAATGGCGATGAAAGGAGAGAATAGCATAATGTATAAACAATTTTTAGATTTTCTGAATAGTAATTGCTTTTCATCCATGTTTGGTACTTTTATGGGTGCATTTTTATCTTTGATTTTTACATTTAAGTTAAATAAATTTTCAAAGAAAATGGAACTAAGAGTAACTGTGTGGAATATCATTTCTACTTATTTGACTAAAATGGGGAATAGGGCAGAAGATTTTAGAAATGAAATCCGATTAGCTAACTCCGCGTTAGAATTGATAGAACCATATCAGAAATTTATAATTGATATAGGTGTTGATGCATACAAAGTTGTAGCTATTATAAATAACTATATATTAGTATTTCCGCAATTAAATCAATATTCAGAATTTACTAAATATTTAATGGAGGCAGTTAAAAGGAATTACAATACAAAGGAGGAATTTACGGAAGAGTTAGATTATTTAGTGAATTTTCATGTGCGTTTGTCTTTGGAAATTCAAAAATATTTATTAAATGATTTTTGGGGAAGAAAACAGATGAAAATTCTCAAAGAGAATGGGAAAGATATAGGAGAAATATCATGCCAACACAAATAAATTTCACCTATGACAGCCTCTCCTCCATTGACGCTGCCATAAAACAAATGCAGACATACCAGGAACAGCTTACATATAAATGCCGTATCCTTGCTCAGCGTGTGGCAGAGATTGGCGTGGAGATCGCCAGAGTGAACATTGCGGACTTTGATGCAATCTACAGCGGCGAGCTGTTATCAAGTATTCGGGCAGAGTATAGTGGATCTGTGCCGGATGGTGCAAGCTGGCTTGTGATCACGGATTGTCCGTGGGCGGCATATGTGGAGTTTGGTACTGGCATCGTAGGGCAGGAATCCCCGCATCCGGATACTTCCATTGTGGGGTGGAAATATGATGTGAATCAGCATGGCGATATGGGTTGGTATTATTTTAAGGATGGCGAATGGCATTGGACAAAGGGAATGCCAAGCCGTCCTTTTTTGTACCAAACCGGTATGGATCTGCGAGAAAAAATAGAGACAATAGCGATGGAGGTGTTTGCCGGTGCTTAGTGTATGGAATAAGGTGAATAAGCGAATGATGCAGAGGATGAAAACAGATCCGGATGCACCGTATCCGAAGTTGTATTTGACTTCTACGGATTCATCCGATGCACCAACGCAGTTTCCGTGTCTATATATCAAATCACTTGGGGAACCCACTGCCGGCAGAGATTTTCAGAATACGCAGTGCTATATTACTTCCACGATTGAATTACATGTCTATTCGGCGGCATCACCGAATGGCTCACAGACAGAAGCGAGAAAGATCATGGATGCAGCCGGGGATGTGATGCTTGGTATGGGATATGAGCTGATTGCCGGACCGTACCCGGATAACCGGGAGTATTTTCGGATCATTGCGAGATTCCGACGGATTGTCGGTGATGGTGATAATTTGTAAAAAGAATATGCAATAAGAATGCTTTGGCATTTTTATGATAGAAACAGTTAATGAAAGAACTTCGATTTTCGAGGTTCTTTTTGTTTTGCAAAAAAGGAGGATAAGCAGATGGATTTATCTACGATTGGTGTAAAGTTCGGCTGGGCTGTTGAGGAGACTGCCGGAACCAAGCCAAAGTCATTTACCTGGGTGAAGCGTTGCAGCAAGATTGCCGGTATCAATGTCACCAAAGATAAGATCGATGTGACCTGTTTTGAGGATAAGATCAAACAGTATATTGCAGGTGTCGGTGACACCGGTGGAGACTGGAATCTTAACTTCAATGGATCATCAGACTTTGTTACGGCATGGAACGCTCTTCTGGCAGCAGCAGAAGCAGGAAAAGAGGAGAAGAAGGCGACGTGGGCGGATATCTACATTCCGGGGTTTGGTTCTTATTTTGTGAAATTTGAACCGGGCGAGATTCCTATGCCGGATCTGGAGCCGGGCAATAAGCTGGACCTTCAGATTTCCAATATTATTAATGAATATATGGGATTTGGAGAAGCTATTGAGCCGGTAGCAGCGTAAAAACACATAATATGAGGGGCGGGGAACCGCCCTTTCTTTGTAAAGAGGAGAGATTGATTATGGAGATTACAGTAGGTGGAAAAGTAGTTACTTTGGAATATACATTTGAAGCAGCAGAGCGTCATGAGTGTATTGATGCGGCAATGGATATTTTTGGTGGTATGATGACGGCGAAGATTGACAGTACCCATTCCGAGGAGATGCAGGTGAGAGATTTTCTGATGAGTCTTTCAGATCTGCCAAGGATGGCAATGGATATGTTTTATGCCGGATTGCTGGAGAATCATGGACCGGATGGTGACGGGATGATCCAGAGCCGGGCAGATGCCAGACATTTGTACAAGCAGTTTTGCAAGGAACATCCGGAAGATGAGAGGGCGATGTCTTATTATGCACTTTGTACTGCGATTGCTTCTCAGATGGAGGAGGACGGTTTTTTCAAACGAACCGGAATGGAGGACATTCTGGACAATCTGAAGAATGCAGCAACCACCAAGGAAACCAAGAAGCCGGCGGATCACAAACGCAAGAAGCCAACCAAGGCTCAGAGAGCGGCGCAGGAAGCAAGGAAGGAACCGGTGAAGGAGAATCTTTCCGGGACCGAATAAGGACAGAGTTTCTGCCCAATGCCCTTTTATATGGGGTGCCATATGAATTATTCTGGCATTTGAATCCAACGAAGCTTAAGCCGTTCCGAGAAGCGTACCAGAAAAAACTGGAGGTGGAGGAGCATGGCAGATGGCGTAATGGTCTTTATGTTATGCGTGCCTTAAATGCCTGCTTTGGTGGAGAGTATCCGGAGAAGCCGCTGAGTTTTGGAACTGCGGAGGAAAGCCGGGAACGGGCGGAACACGATGGCTACACACAGGAAGAAATTGATAATGCGAGAGAGGCGCTGGTGATGAATCTCCAGATTATGGAGGGACGAAATCAGCGGGCAAAGTCAAGAGAAGAGAGACAACGATTGCGGGAGCAGTCGGCACAGGAGAGTGATTCTGAATAAGGTCACTCTCTTTTATTTTTGCATTCAGGAGGTGTTTGGATGGCAGCGGTAGATAGTTTGAATATAAAGGTTGAGGCATCCGCAAGAGGAGCAAATCAGCAGCTTGACAAGCTGGTTCAGAAAATGATGGAATTGCGCCGTACGTTAGGAGGCATCCAGACCAATGAATTGAATGCGTTTGCAAAAAGTCTGCATAATTTCAGCGATGCAGCGAAGGCAATGAGTGGGGTGAAAACCTCTGATTTTACTCGAATGGCAAAGGGGCTGGATCAGTTTGCAAATGTGCAGAAGATGGAAAAGGCGGCACAGAGTGCAGAGAAGACAGCAGATGCCCTGCAAAAAGCAGTATCAACCTCCAAGAAAGCATTGGACAGTGGCTTAAAGTTTGACTCTTCCGGAATTCAGGACATGCAGAAGTCTATTCAGTCATTGTCGAAAGAATATGAGGCGGTCGGACAAGGAAAGAACTTTGCCGGCAATCTAACAGAAACACCGGTTATTCCTGTAAATACGGCAGAAGTAAACAATAGCAGTATTGCCGATGTGCAGGCCAACGTACAGAAGATATATCAGGCGATTCCGGAGGCAGCCCGGTATTCGGTGGAGGAATCTCAAAAATCCCTTAATGAGGCGATTGCAAAGGCACATGAAGCGGAGAATAGCTTACATGGATTTGACAAGAAAATCGCAGAAGCGAGAGAAAATCTGGCCAATGTAGAAAAATCCGGCGGTTATATGGGAACCGATAAGTGGGATGAGGCATATGTTGCCCTGCAGAAGGTGGAACGAGAGGCAGAAGAGTATAAGGCTGCGTTGAATAAAAGTTCTTATGGACTGGCAGAGGACATCAAAGAATCTGACACCTTGAGTGAAAAAATTGATAAGCTGCAGGCGAAATTAAAGCAAATGAAAGAGGATGGCATCGGTTTTGGTGATGTTGGATTTGACCAAACCTATGTCCAGTTGCAAAAAGCATCGAATGAGTTGGAGAGATATAAAGCCAATTTGACCAAGACGGGGAACTCCCGGGGAGTGCTTGGAATGATTGGAGAAGGTTTTCAGGCGATTTGGGGGAAAGTTAAGGGGGCCGGTGGTGCAATCGCCAACTTCGGAAAAAATATAAAAGGGCTGGTGCCGGGCTTTAATGCATCGTCTTTATCGGCAGCAGGCTTGATCGGTAAAATTGCGAAGTTATATGTGGTGGTCCGTTCTTTGCGTGGTGTAGCGGATTATGTGAAAGATGCTGTGACATCTTCTATGGACTATATTGAGGAATATAACTATTTTGATACGACACTTGGGAAGATTGCGTCTGAATGGGGAAAGGACTATAAAAAATATGGTTACCAGAATGCCAAGGAATACGGAGAATCCTTTAAAAATCGTTTAACCCAAACAATGGGAAAAATGACAGGGTTTCAGATTGAAAACGATGGAACTTTGTCTGATCTTGGGAAAAAGAATCTTGGGCTGGATTCGACACAGATGACCAACTATGCCGCAGGAGTTGCACAGGTGACGAATTCTGTTGGAATGACGGGAGAAGCATCCACGGTTACCTCCAAGGCCTTATCTATGCTTGCAGGGGATATGTCTTCATTCCGGAACCTTGATATGGATACGGTTATGAATAACTTTTCTTCTGGTTTGATCGGACAGTCAAGAGCACTGTATAAATATGGTATCGATATTACAAATGCGACATTGCAGCAATATGCATATGATAATGGCATTAAAAAATCGTTGTCGGATATGACGCAGAATGAGAAGATGCAGCTTCGAATGCTGGCAATTCTTGACCAGTCTAAAGTTGCCTGGGGAGATCTGGCCAAAACAATCAATTCGCCGTCTAATCAGCTTCGTTTACTGCAGAATAATTTTAAATCTCTTTCCAGAACGATTGGGAATATGTTTCTGCCGGCAGTTGCGAAGGTGTTGCCGTATGTGAATGGCCTTGTGATCGCTGTTCGCAAGCTGTTTGAATGGACGGCATCTATGCTGGGAATCAAACTGAAAGATGTGATTGGGGAATCAGGCGGAGGATATTCTGATGCCTTTGACGGCTTGGAGGATTCGGCAGATGATGCAAAAGATTCGGTTGATGATACCTCTGATTCTGTAAAGAAGTTGTCCAAACAGCTCATGGGATTTGATGAGTTAAATGTGATTACGACAAACTCCAATAAGGACAAGAAAGATGATGATAAGAACAGCAAACCGATTGATCTGACAAGCCAGCTTTCTGATGCTTTGGGAGATTACGAGAAAGTATGGAATAAAGCGTATGATGATATGACATCCGATGCAGAGAAGTTTGCCGGTAAACTGACGAAATTATTTAAGGATGCATGGAACTCAGGAGACGGTACCGAGATTGGCGAGGCAATCGCAGGCTGGCTCAACAAGGGAATTGATTGGGTAAACAAAAATGTAGGGAAATTTTCGGATGGTTTAAATAAGATTGCCGGAATACTTGGAACCGCATTAAATGGATTTATTGGTGAATACAACTGGGCTGGATTAGGACAGGCTGTTGGTAACTCCATTAAGGCTTGCTTAGAGGCAGAGGAGCATTTCTTTGACACGGTCAACTGGGTGAACCTTGGAAAAGGGCTTGCCACTTCATTGAATAACGCCATTAAGACCGGCGTGATTCAGCAGTATTTTAAGACAATGGCTTCAGAACTCAAGGCAGGCATTGAAACGGCTTTTGGTTTTGTGACTACATTCGATTTTCAGGGGCTGGGAGATGCTGTTGGACAGGGAATCAATGACTTCTTTGATAAGATGGGACAGGTCAATGAGAAAACAGGTTTGAACGGCTGGCAGGAGCTGGGGAAAACGATATCGGAGGGAATTAGTGGAATAGAAACGTCGATCACTACGGCATTAAAGACGGTGAAGTGGAACGAGGTGGGACAATCTATTGCTGATTTTATTGTGGCTATTGATTTTGGAAAGATGACATGGGATTTTGCAAAACTGGCTATGGCCGCAGTCAGTGCTGCGGCACAGGCAATTAAAGGTTTTACAGAAACTGCACCTGTGGAGAGTGCTGTAATAGGAATTTTTGCGGTATTGAAGTATACAGGGCTTGGTAGTCATGTTTTTGATAAACTTGCTCAAAAGGTTATGGAAAATATAGCCGTATCTGTTGGAGCAGAAACAGCAACAGCGGCTGGGATTACAGCAGCAATAGGCACTAACATAGGAACAGCATTTAAAGCGGTTCCTGCATTATTAAAGGCCAGTCCGTCTCTTCTTGGAGCGGCGACCGCGGGAGAAATTGCTGCGACTATATTTACATCAGTGATTGGTGCTATAGGAGCAGCTTTTGCAGGATTTCATCTCGGACAGTGGCTTGGTGAATTATTCATGTCGGAGGAGCAGAAAAAATATGCATACCATTTAAAGTTGTCAGATGTTTTTAAGTGGGATTCTGATGATTGGTCTGATTTCTGGCAGGCATTTGCTGACTGGTGGGTAGATGTTGAAGCGTGGTGGGGAGATAAGACTTTAACACTCAGAACAACGGTGAAGGAAGCAAAAGATGGTGCGATTGCCAGCTTGCAAGAGAAATGGAATAGCATACAGGATAAGACAGCTACATTGATCGCCAAAGCAAAAGAAGGGGGCGCAGAGGCAATCAGCAAAATTAAGCAAAGTTGGAATTCTATCAAGAACAGCACGGCAGTTAAAACATTGAAGCAAACCGGTAAAAGTGCGATTGAAACTGTTAAGAAAACATGGAGCTCTATTAAAGATGGAACCGCAATTAAAACTTTAAAGCAAAATGGAGAAAATGTGTTGAACCGCATAAAAAATACATGGGATAGCTTCACTTCGAAGACTATTAAGTTGGATATTGTCACTGATCTGGTAAAGGGGGCAATTAAGACGGTGGTAGAGTGGATCAATAAGTATATTATTGGCAGCTTAAATAAATTGCAATTTAAGGTGGCAGGCAAACCGATAGGAATTAATATCAAAGAAATTCCAACACCGCATTTTGCCGAAGGTGGTTTTCCGCAGCAGGGGCAGTATTTCTTGGCACGCGAGAATGGTCCGGAGCTTGTCGGTACGGTTGGAGGAAAAACAGCAGTTGCCAATAATACACAGATTGTGCAGTCGGTTTCGGATGGTGTATATAATGCATTGAATCCGGTTCTCACATATTTATGCAATGCAATTATTGCGATGGGAGAAGGACAGCAAAACGGACAGCCGTTGTATGTGGAAGGTGTTTCAGAGGGAGATATCGTTCGTGTAACTACAAAGGCAAATAGTGATCATAAGAAACGCTTTGGAACCCCATTATATGTGTGATTGATTTGCCATATTATATCTAATGATATATGGAATATATGATATTTTTATAAAATTATATTGTAAGTCATTGTCGAAATATGGTATAATATGGCAAATTTAATTTATGGGAGGAAAGTATTATGGCACTTATAACTTGTAATGAATGTGGAAAAGAATTTTCAGAGAATGCGGATAAATGTCCAAACTGTGGAAATCCGAACCCGAATCAAAAGAATGTAACAGTTGTTGTTGAGAAACCAAAGGGGGTATGGTCTACCGGCAGATTGACACTGGGAATTATATCTATAGTATTATTTCTGCTGATTGCGTTGCAGTCATGCGCAGCCGGAGTGAGTAATGCTCTTCAGGAAAATGGTGCGACAAGTGGATCGTCAGGATTGGTATGTGCAATTATGTATTTGGTTGGAGGAATTGTTAGTATTGCCAGTCGAAATGCAAAGGGGATTGGGGGATCAGTTGCTTGCGTGATATTATATCTTTTTGGTTTTTTTGTAGCTATGCCAGGTGCAGACACATATGGTGATTTAAGTGTTTGGGGAGGATTGTGCGTGATTTTGGCTATATTCCATTTGGTATGTGCTGTGAAGACTAAGAAGAAAGCATAGATTTTTTGATACAATTCACGCTGCTGCAATGCTAAATAATTGTCAATGAAGTAAAGGGGCGAAAGCCCCTTTGTTGTTATACAACAAATTCAAATATATATTTTAAATATCAAGAATGAAATTATGGAAAAGGAATATATGTAGTTCTAAGGAAAATTATACCTATAGAGTGAAGAAAAAAATGTATAAAATTTAAGGTTAGAGGATATTTGATGAAATGAGGGATGAAAAATGGACGTATTTAATTTATTAGCAGGGATATGTTCTATAGTGGGATTATTTGTGTCATGTTTTACCGCATCAAAAGTATATAAAATGTCAAATGTGGAGACAGGGGATAATTCAACTATTCAAAATGGTGAAAAGAACATCTATGTTGATGGTGGAGGAACTTCTTATAGCGCAGGAGATCAGTCAACAATTACTACCTATCATTTCACGGAACAAGTAGAAAAGGAACCTCCTATATTGGAAAAGTCAACGTACAATATTATTCCACAGGAATATGATAAATATAAAGAAGGAGTCGATGGAAAGACATGTAATCTACTATTGATTGGAGAGTCGAATAATTTTCGATTTATATCAGATTTTTCTGATATCGAATCACATCCGGAGATTAATAGATGGATAGGCTTTGCAATAAAATCTTTACCAATGTATGATTGGCGAAGTTTTGTAAAAGATGATTATTGTTTAGAATTTAGCTACATAGGTACAGATAATTTGGATAGCATATGGATTGAGTTGACGAACAAACAGCTAAATAAAAAAGTATATAAGAAATGTTTAAATTTATCAGCTGATGAAAAAAAATTTTGTTTGGAGCTTGGAGAATACAAAAACAGTATTGATGACTGGGAATCAATAGATGAAATTTGTTTTGTTTTCTTTCCAGAAGAATGTATTGGTCAGAAAGGGACCGCTATTATAATGGATTTGGTTATAAAAAAGAGTGAATAATTCACACATATCACATTTTCAGTATGCTATATTGTTATCAGAGAAATTAAGGCACTCGCCGTAAGGCGGGTGTCTTTTTCTATGGACATTTTGAAAGGACGGTGATGATTTATGGCATATTCACATGCGAAAGGTTTGATCGCTTTGCCAACAGATTACAATGCTGCAAATAGTGAATATACCTATCAGAAGCTGTCCTATAAGTATATACAGCCAAACGGTAATCTGACAATGACACCGAGCCAGATGCAGGATATAGACTCTTATGTGAATGGTAATGGTTATCTGAAACGTAAGGTACTCAAACACCATCGAACAAAGATTGAATGGAATACACCGTATTTGACATATGAAGATAAATGCAAGCTGATAAAAGCAATACGAACCGGTTATAAACAGGGAGAGGGATCATATGAATCCCGAACCATTCATGCGAGGTACTACAATGATTGGGAGGATGATTACTCAACAGGAAAATTTTATATGCCCGATGTACAGTTCCAATATGGTGGCTTATATCATGGAGCCCCGATGTATTTGCCAATCCGTTTGGCGTTGATCGAGTATTAGGGAAGGAGGCTGCATATGTTAGATCTAACAGAAGCTCAACAGAAAATCTTTTACACCGGTACATACTTCAATGGCTATAAAATGCACTTCCCGAATCTGGATCTGACGATCGACAACGATACACTCCACTCCGAAGCGGTCACGATCAAGGAAAGTATCTGTGATGAAGAGGACCTGATGCTGGGAGGCTGCATTGCATCCTCTTGCGAGTTTGAAGTATCAGAAATCCTGCAGAACGACCTTAGCGGACTGGAGTTTAGCACCACGCTGGAAGTGATGGATGAAGATGGCAATATGGCTCTGGAGCTTCCAATGGGAACGTATCGGGTTAATTCTGCCGCATTGGTGGATGACAAGGATTATAAGAAGGTTGTGGCGTATGATGCTTTATATGGAGCTTCGGTGGATGTCTCTGAGTGGTATAACGGGTTTTTCCCGGCGGAGGAGAAAAGCGTTACAAAGCTGCAGGATGGCAAAGAAGTCACCGTGAAGATTGTGGAGTATGGAACGGTGAAGCTTAAGGCAATGAGAGAGTCGCTGTTGCAGTATTTGGGGATCCCGTTTGAATCCCAGGATCTGATCAACGACGACATGGATGTAGAGAAAACTGTTGCTCCGGCAGCAGGAAGTCTGACAGGCATCACGGTACTCAAGGCTATCTGCATGGTAAATGGCGGTTTTGGACGGATGAGCCGGCAGGGAAAATTTGAAGTAATATATCTGTACGATATGCACTCTGTTGGGCTATATCCACATGCCGGGTTATATCCCCACAAAGGACTGTATCCAACAAGTGCCAATAGCGCAGCTTCACAGGATATGACAAAGCTGTCCGGGGCATCCGATACCGCTCCGGAATACCGAAGTATCCGGTGCGAGGAATACACTACAGACAAGATTACCTGTCTCAATATCCAGACGGATGAAGAGGACGTTGGTGTGACCGTTGGGACAGATCTGAGCAATCCATATCTCATCACTGGGAACTTCCTGTTATACGGAAGATCGGTGGATGAACTTAAGGTGATTGGTGGCAATATCCTCTCCAAGCTGAAAGGTATCTATTACCGCCCGGTATCCGAGCTGAAGCTGAATGCTTTGCCGTACCTGGAGACCGGCGACATGGTTGTGGCGGAGAAAGAAGCAGAGAAGGTTTATTCGTATATATTCTCCCGGACTATATCCGGCATACAGGCCCAGATCGATACCTACGAGGCAAAGGGCAGCCAGAAACGCCAAAATGAAGTCACCCAGGAAAGTGAGTTGATTCAGCTCAAGGGACGGACGCTGAAGATCCAGAAAAACATCGACAGCGTATACATTGAGATGGCCAATGTGGAGAAGAAAACCTCTACCCGGTTTGAGCAGACCGACAGCACGATCGTATTGAAAGTAGATTCGGATGGCAGGCTGGCCGAGGTGGCGTTGGGTGCTGATCCGGATACAGCAGGAACCTATTTTAAAGTCAATGTGAATAATATTGACATCACTGCGGAAGAACTGCTGGAGTTAGTGGGAGGCCAGATACATCTCGAAAGTACCAAGAGTGCCGACAGCTTGATCAAGCTGTCGAATTATAAGCCAAAAGTGATTTTAAATGGAAAAGAATTAAAGGTAAAAAAATTTGGACATGGAAAACCCAAGGACGACCTTACGATTCCGGATGGTACAGTAGAAATCAAATCGCCGCAAATAGGAGACATGTATTATGATTTGGATACAGATACGGCCTACATGTTTTCATACGGAGATGGAGCGCATTGGAAAGAGCTTGATTACGAGGAACACTTAGACGAACGACCATCATGCGATTACAACTCAACAGAACTAAATACAGAAAATGGTGTATCGTCAGAATCTTATACAACAGTAACGCTTGATGTTGATGATGGTGCCGGAGGAACAACAAAGCAACAATTTAAAGATAGCAGCAAAACCCAGCTGTTAAGTGATCGAGTTCGATTCGAGAAAACATCATATACTACTCGGATGGGAACGGCAGAGGAAGAAACTATAACTGCAACGATACAATTAGAGCAGGATTACGACGGAAATCTAAAAGCATCTCCCGTAATAGCTTTTGATGCTCCTACAAAATTTAAAGAAACTGAGATTAATGGGAATGTTGGTGTGACCGGGAACGTGATATCGAATGGATTAGTGCTTAGCGGGAAAAAAATTGTTTGTGGAAGCATTGTAAGAAATTTTTCAACAGACCCTTTACCGTCAAATGGAATTTTAAAAATTAGCACTCCTGGAATTGCAATTGATATGCCCGCAACGGTCATTAATGGAGATGGAGAAGCATGTCCTGATTTGGATTTTAGCAACATAAAAATTCTTCCAAGCGAACAAGCGATTTCTGCTTTTGTAACAAAAGCAATTACCGGTATGGCGAGAATTACATACTCCTACTGGGCGAATGCGTAGGAGGAGAAAGAGAGGTGCAAGTATGGCAGCAGAAAAAGCTTATGAAAAAGTAAACTATGAACCGGTGGGTTGGCAGGACGATGGACCACCGGGCATATCCGCCAAAAACTTAGGAAAGATGGATGAGACCATCAAGAGGCTGTGTACACAATTGGATGCCGCTTATGAAGATTTGGATAAAAATATCACATCAGCCCAAAAAGATGCATCAGACATCGCTGAGAATCTGCAGGGTCTGGTGGAGTATGGTGATCCGATCACGGACTAAGGAGGGAAAAATGAATGAATCAATATCTTATTAAAAACCCAACCATTGAGGAGAATTGGCAAAACTATGGATTTAATGCGGTATCCTTATATGACTTTATGCCGACATGTGATGTTAGGTACTGCCTGATACCGTCATCCCCGGCAGAAAGTTTGTGGTGCATAGGATTTATAGCAAATATAGGTTCCAATGGATCACAGCCAATCATATTGTCTAATCTTAAAGATGATGTGAAAGTGTATTGCAATTGCAGTACGTTTTACAGCACAGGGTACAGCAATATAGAGGAATTGACATATAGTGGCAAAACATATTATTATTCGGCACTTAATGATTATCCAATGGGGTGGGATCCAAATGCCATCCATAATAATATCATACCACTAGCCAACGAATCTTTTTCTGATTATAACTCAGCAGCTCAAAAGTTGATTGAACTGTATAAGGCAGAAGGAGGTTTAATGCCGGGAGAAGGCTATCCTACATCTTGGGTTCGTAAGTTGGTAGGAAACGCTTGGCAGAAGACCTTCGCTTTTGCGCATGCAAAGACGGTTTATATCGACTTTGCGAACAAAAAGACACTGGCGGATAAGCTTTCAGAAATTGATACAGAAATCGGAAACAAAGCTGAAAGCAGTGAAATTCCAACGAAAGTATCGCAACTTAATAACGACTCTAATTATCAAACTGAGACGCAGGTTAAAAGTACGGTTTCAGGAGAAGTGGCAAAGATTGTGGCCGATGCGCCGGAAGATTACGATACTTTAAAAGAAATCAGCGATTGGATTTCTGGTCATGAAAATGATGCCAGTGCTATGAATAGCGCAATAAAAGCTAATACAAAGGTTATCGAGGGTAAAGTTGATAAAGTAGATGGCAAAGGTCTGTCCACCAATGACTACACCACGGAAGAAAAGACAAAGCTTGCAGGGATTGATGCCCTTGAAAGTGAAATTGCACAGCAGTCCACAGAAATGATGGACATTAAAATGCTTGGTTGGTCTGTGCCGAGAGAATGTCCTGTACAAAATGAGATTAATGGCAATCAGTTTGTGCAGAAAGTTGGTAGAGTTGATTTAGGAAAACTGAAGTGGGATTATGAAAGTTCTACTCCTAGATATTACACTGGTGAGTTGAAATCATCTATTAAGGCAGCAAAAAATGAAGGTGAATATTTCACTGGTTATTTAAAGGATTATAAAAGTGCGTCACTAAATTATTTGTTTAGTGGTTCAACTGATAAAGTTGTTACTGTAAGTACAAGTGCAACTGTAAGCATTAAGGATAAATCTTACACAGATGTAATTACTTTTAAGTCAGCAATGCAAGGACAGTATCTTTACTACGAGCTTGCAGACCCCATTGTTACTACAATGGATGGTAATGAGGAAGTAGTAGAGATTGCGGAAGATGTAAATACCCTAAAGAAAGAAACTATCATAAACCTATTAAATCCTACTTTTGAAACGACTACTCAAGGCGGAGTAACTTGCACCAACAATGGGGATGGAACCTTTACCATCAATGGTACTGCTAGTACAGATATTGAATTTGTTTTTGGTATGTTATTACCAGATAATAAAAAATATAGAGTTACTGGTTGTCCTGAAAACGGTAGCCTAAATACTGTGATGCTGGATGTCTCTAATTATGTAGATAGTGCGGTAAAGGACACTGGAAATGGTGTCAACATTACACTAAAGGGCAATGAACAATATAGAATACAAGCTATAGTAAAAGCAAACTATACGGCAATCAACCTAGTATTCAAGCCAATGGTTACAACCAATTTAGATGCTACCTATGATGATTTCGTTCCATATACAGGAAGCACAGGTAGTCTTAATGGAGATGTGGCTGACTTGAGAAGTGATGTGGCAGATTTCAACAAGAAAGTCACGACTAACAGAATACGTTTAACAACAAATATTAAGGATGACTATTACAGATATATCAAACCAATACTGGGCAGTAATGAAATTTATACCCCACCGATTGTGGTTGATGAATCGGAAGAAAGTGAGGACAGTTCAGCGGCAGGAGATATACATTCATATGCTTGGAGGTCGCAAACTATAATGGATATTTTGGATTTAGAGAATCCATCTGGAATTACTAAAGATGGAATTACTGTTACGTATCATGCAAGCAGACCATCATCGGGAAAAAAGTTATACACCGTAAAAGGGACTGCTACGTCTGACATAGAAATACCATTATACTCAGTATCAAATCCAAAAGACGCTCCTTTGTACTTTACCTCTAGCCACTTATCAAACAAAATGTCCGAAAGTACATTTTATGTCAAAGTAAGTGACACGGCTGGAGAACAGATCATAATGGGTACTGGTAGAGATGCATCAAAAAAGATGACAACACATACAGGAAAAGTCACAGTTTCCTTAGTTGTAAAATCAGGAACGGTTATCCGTTCGAGTATAATAAATATAAAATGTGGATATAGCAAGATGGGGTATGTAGCTGATTATTCGTCAACGAAGTATTCTGATGAGGTAGACAATGTAATAGATGCTATCCTTGATTTGGATAGCAGACTTAAGGTGCTGGAGAATAAATAAATTAAAGAGGGAATAAGTCCAATGTTAACATAATGACATTGTGATATATCACCTCTTTTTTTATGCCTAAAAAGGCGGAAAGGAAGGAAAATCATGGAAAAATTACAAATCTACGCAGCCCAGCTGGGGCTGTCAACAATCACGGCAACAATCGCCGCAAAATGCGGCCTGCTAGGCTGGATGCTGGTGGCGGTAGCTGCAGCAATGATTATTGACTTTTTGGCTGGCATGGCTGCCAGTGCCAAGGAGGCGGTGGAGCATCCGAATGATGAAAAGTACGGATGGAGCAGCAGGAAGGGAATGATTGGTATTTTCAAAAAATTCGGCTACATTCTTGTGATCACAGCATCAATTATCCTGGACTTCCTGATCTATAAGTTGTCAGGAGTCTTGTCGGTCACGTTGCCGATGAGCATGTTTTTTTCGACGTTGGTGACAGCCTGGTTTATCCTGAATGAATGTTTGAGCATCACAGAGAATGCCGGCCGGATGGGAGTGAAGGTGCCGGCATTTCTGACGAAGGTAATTGCTGTGTTAAAAGGTACAGTGGAACATGAAGGGAATATATTGAAGAAAGATACAGAAATGGAGGAAACAGACTATGAAGAAAGAACATGACATTAGAATTGACAGATCCAAGCTGCATCCGTGGCTTGATCAGAAGCTGACTGTGTTATTGAGAAAGTGCGAAAAGCAGGGAATTTATCTCATTATTACGGAAGGATTCCGGAGTAAAGAGTATCAGGATTCGCTCTATGCTCAGGGCAGAACGAAACCAGGTAAGATTGTGACAAATGCAAAGGGAAGTACATGGTCCAGCCAGCATATGTGGGGCATTGCATTTGATATTGCAATCAATGACAGCAAGCTCCTGTATGATGCAGCCACGATCCGCAAAGTGGCAGTGATTGCCAAGGGCATCGGTCTTGGCTGGGGCGGTGATTGGAAATCAATCGTAGATACGCCTCATTTTTATCTGCCGGAGTGGGGAAGCACGACAACCCGCCTCAAAGCTCTTTACGGTACTCCAGATAAGTTCAGGAAAACGTGGAAAAAAACGGTGAAACGTGAGAAAGGCGCTCTTTTATGGAAAGCTTCTTCGAAAAAGACAGGAACACACTGCAGGATCCCAAAGGGTGCAACCGTTGAAGTCCTGTACTCGAAAAACTGGTATACGAAAGTGAGATACAAAAACAAAGTGGGATATGTGAATAAGAAGTTTATAGCATAACCAAGGCAAATGTGATAGAATAATTTTGTTGTCATACCCAATCCGGCAACGGAAAGGGGGTGTTCAGGTGGAAGTTGTAATTTCGTTTTTGGTCGCTGTTATGGCTGGTGTAGCCTGCCACTACATCATCAAATGGTTAGACAGCGATGACATGGACAACAAATAGCCTAGTGGGTGCTTTGCCACTATAAAAGAAAAGAAAAAGCCCTTGACTGTGTTCGCACCACGGTTAAGGGCTTTGTTCTTCGTCCAGATGGACTTGTAATTTCGTTTGCCTAATGGCATTATAGCATATGCCAAAATCAGATGCAATATGCATAAATAAATTTTGAATATTGGTTTGATCCCGATTTTCCTAAACTATTCTAATTATTTTATATTATACTAATCTATATCCTCTACTATACTAACCTAATCTACTTATGCAACCAAGCGGTAACCAGTTGGTAACCAATACTGTCAATTATGCCAGATTAGAGTTTCTTGCATATTGCCAGCTTTGGCTCAAAATATATGGTGTATTGCTGATAAGATGTGCAGATCCCATATTTCTGCCGGTAACATTCCAAGGCATCTTGTAAAAATGCTTCGGTCACGCCGAGGTGGTCGGCCATTTCGTGGATGTTTTGACATCGTGCCTCAAAACAGTGAATTAAGCCGGAGAGACCAATCTGCTTGTTGTATGCCCAAAGTCTGGCGGTTCGCTCCTGCTTTCGGTTGGAAACATCTGTCTGATCCAGAATATCCCCGACCGTTGTATGATAGTGTCCCAGTTCCTCGGCAAGAACACAGGTTTTTTGTCGCAGGGATATATCTTTTTTTATAGCAATTCGATTTCCTCTTATGCGTCCATTGCTTCCTTGGAGATCTTTTTCTTTGATAATCAGTTCGGTTGCATCGTATTCTTTCAATAGTGCCTCATATTCCAAATATTATCACCTATTTCCATTCATCATCATTATCCATTATGTCATCATCGTGTTTGTTTTGTTCTGGAGTAGCGTTGTCTATGGAGTTTGCTGCCTTTGTTGTAATATATGGCTCGGATTTATCATTATCCACAATGTTGATAACATTATTTTTTGAGCATTCAACCGAGCGTTCCCACTCTTTTTGCAGTGTAAAATCAACCATTTCCCTGCCGTGAGCGTCCAATTCACGGTAGTTGTGTATCATAATTCTTTCGGATGCACTGAGTGCAACATCTTTTAAATCATTCATTTCATCTTGAAAAAGATAATTGGCATCGCAATCCAAAGCATCAAATAATTTATACATTAAGTCCAATTTTGGGGAACTTACACCATTTTCATAGTTGGCTATTGCACCTTTTGTAGCTCCTATTCGATTAGCAAGCTCTTCTTGGGTTAATTTTAAGCTTAATCGTTGTTCTTTGATTCTTGTTCCTATACTCATATGGATCACCTCTTTCTTTTAATGAGTATATCATTGACTGTTTTAATAAGTCAATGTAAAAGTACAAAAAACTTGAGAAAAAGATGTTGACAGTATAAGAATATTGTGATATCTTTTTAATTGTTCAAGAAACTTATACAGAAAGGAGCGGAATACAAGATGGAGTACGAAAAGGTTATTGAAGCTGTAAAAAAAGTCATACACGACAAGGGAATGAAGCAGTGTGTTGTTGCTGAAAGAGCTGGATTTAGTGAATCAGAGTTTAGCAATATGCTGAACGGAAGAAAATTGCTCCGTATAGAGCATATTCCGAGAATTGCTAATGCCCTTGGAATTGAACCTAACGATCTGTTTGAAAAAGCAGAAAGCCCCACCAAATAGGCAGGGCAGTTACTGATGTAACTTTTTGAGTTGAGTTATTCGTGAGTTTCTGGGGCATTTTTATAAATTGGACAATCATTACTTCTATTGCAAGGGTTACATTGTGCTGTGTAATTGCAATAGGCTTGTCCTTTGATAAATTGTTTCCCATCAAATGTTGATGCATCTATGTAAGATACATCAATGGAATAATTTTTCCCCTGTGTAGGGCAATATCCAGATACTCTCATGATAAAACTCCCTTCGTAAAAGAAATTAAAAGTTACATAACAATCATAGAAAGAAAAGTATTAAAGGTCAATAGTTTTCTTTTGAAAATTAAAAAGAAAGGAGAGCACTAATGAATGATTTAGAAACTGCGACTATAACGTCTTTGGAAGTTGCGGAAATGACTGGAAAAACTCACTATAACTTGCTGAGAAGTATCGCATCTTACGAAAAGCATTTTACTGAACTCAATTTTGAGTTGAGTTCATATTTTCAACCCTCGACATATGTAGATGCAAGTGGTAAGGAGAACAAAAGTTACAACATTACCAAGAAAGGTTGCGAGTTCATTGCCCATAAAATGACAGGAATTAAGGGGACGGAATTTACCGTAAAGTATATTGAGCGTTTCCACGAAATGGAGCAGGCAATCAGCCGGCAGAAAGTGGTAGAGCAGAAGCAGGAGAAAAGAGAACTGCCACAGTGGACGCCGGAAGAAATTGTTGATTGGAAGCTGAATGATCTGCATAAAAGATTGCAGAAAATTGAAAGGCAGGAAGAGGAAAAGCCAAAGATTGGACGCTTACAACGCTTAGTTCCCAAAAAGAAAACTTGGTACGATCGCAACAAATCAAGAATATGGTGCATCACACGCAGCAGGGATATGGAGCTGAAAGAACTGTATCATATCATTCTGGAGGAATGCGGTAGATATTACAATGTGGATGGTGCAGTAGACGAATATCGCAGAGAAAACGGAAGAACGATGGTATATCCTATGGATCTTGTTGAAGAGTACAAGGAATTGCAGGATATCGCGGATCAGGTATTGGATTATATTGAGGTAGGTGATTGATTCAGTGAACGAACTTTTAACAGTAAACAATGATACTCAGACAGTATCAGCGAGAGAGTTGCACGAAAGATTACATATTAAGACAGCATTTAAAGATTGGTTTCCAAGAATGTGTGAATATGGTTTTGAAGAGGGTGCAGACTTTTGCTCAAAATTGAGCGAAACATCACAAAAGGGCGGAAGACCTGCAAAAGATGCTGATATTTCAATTGATATGGCAAAGCAGATATGTATGATTCAGCGTACACCAGAGGGTAAAAAGTGTAGACAGTATCTTATTGATTTAGAGAAAGCATGGAACACCCCAGAGCAGATATTTGCAAGAGCATTGAGAATGGCAGATGAAACCATAAACAATCTTAAACTTAAGATTAAAGAGCAGAAACCACTTGTTACATTTGCAGAAAATGTTGCTAGTTCAGCAGATGCTATCAGCATGAAGCAGATGGCTAACTTGGCACAAGATGAGCATATTGATATTGGAAGAAATCGTCTTATTAGATTTCTGAAAGAAAATAAAATTCTGATGAAAGATAATACTCCATATCAGCAGTATTTGGATAGAAAATATTTTGATGTCATAAAAGTTCCAAAACACACAGTTTGTGGAGAAATGTATTTTCCGACAACTGTTGTTACTGGAAAAGGTCAGATATGGCTATTAAATAAACTTAAAGAGGAGTATGGAAATTAAATATTATTCGTAGAAAGTGAGGAAATGTAAAATGGATAAATACGAAGTCTTGAGCGGCTCTGTTATTAGAAATGACAAGTTATATTTTACAAAGGTTTTATCAGCAGAGTGTATAGAGAGAAAACTCTTTCAACAGGATGTGGATTATGAGATTTGTGTATCAAATATCAGTATTCAGACAATAGATGGAACATTAACAGATGGAATTAGGTTTACATTTGTTTTCGAAAGCAACAAAGAAGGTGGGTTAAGAAATGGGTTATCTACTCTTTATGTTGATATGATTATCAGTGATGTTCTTGGAACATATATTTCAGATTGGTATTAAAAGGGGCAGCAGTATTTTATTAACAAATTTTTAAGATGATTACAAAGTAGAAAGGAGACAAAGCGTGATGAAGTTATTTAGTAAGGAAGAGAAAGAGACACAGGCAGTAAAGCAGGCAACAGTGGAGGTGGATGCAGAGTATTATACTCATTTGCTGTGTAAAGAGTATCTGATTGAAGCAATCGCAAAGGTTGTGGCAGATGGAAACAATGAGTATGGCAAGGTGGACAAGATCGCGGCTATTCTGCAGATTCAGCTTCCGCCTAAAAAATAGGCTCATAGGTATTGCAGTACCAATGAGCCAAAAACAAAGGACGTAAAAGTCCATCACATACAAGTGCATTGTAGCACGGAAAAGGAGAGATTGCAAAGTGAAAATAACATTGAAGAAGTTACACATGGAAAACTTCAAGAAAATAAAGGAGCAGACGATTGAGTTTGGTCATATTACGAGAATCAAAGGAAAGAATGAAGCCGGCAAAACGACGGTTGTGGATGCGTTTATGTGGTGCCTTTTTAACAAGGACAGTAAAGGAAACACGGATTTTGCTATCCGACCATTGGATGTATCGGGGAAAAAGATTGATCATATCGAGATCAAAGTGGAGCTGTTATTGGATGCAGATGGCAGAGAGTACCAGATTACAAAGGTGCAGAAGCAGAATTGGGTGAAAAAACGTGGTAGTTTGGATGTTACGCTCCAGGGGAATGTCAATTCATATGAGATTGATGGAATTCCCAAGAAAGAAAAGGACTACAAAGCATTTGTGGCAAATATCATTGATGAAGATCTGTTTCAGTTGCTGACCAATCCGCAGACCTTTGTTAATAAATCCTGGAAAGAGCAGCGTGCAGAGCTAATGAAGATGATTCCTGCTGTGGATAATGATATGGTGATTGCAGCTGATCCGGAGGTTCTGTCTGAATTAAACCTTGCACTGTCATTACATACTCCGGAAGATCTGCAGGCAAAATCGAAAAAAGCATTGTCGGAGTATAAAAAGAAGCAGGTGGAGATCCCAGCGAGGGTTGATGAGGTCAGAAAGTCGATGTCTGATATTGACACAGCTGAACTGGAATTGCAGAAAAATGATCTGAAAGAAAAAATAGCAGCTGCGGAAAAGGCAGAAGATGATATGGCAGAGCAGTATGAGACGTTTCGGAGGCAGACGGATCACGTTATGGATCTGAAATTTAAATTGACAGATATTGAGCGAATTGCCAATGAGGCAAATGTAAAAGAGAAGAATCGGCTCAACGGCCTGCAGATGAAATTGGAATCCGAAATAGAGAAAAGTAAATCGGTTTTAAAGGTGTTGTATGGAAACAAAGAGGACATTGCCGGGACTATATCTGCTTATGAGAAAAAGAGACTGGAGGCGTTGGATGAATGGAAGAAGATCAATGCAGAATGTTACTTTGATGATTCTGTATATGATGAAAAGGACGATCTTTGTCCGACATGTCATCAGAAATTGCCGGATGAACAGATTGCCAATAAACATCAGATGTTTGAGGCTGCCAAAAAGGAAAGAAAGCAAAAGTGGCAGGCAGATCATGAGGATCGTTTGGAGAGAATTATAAAAAATGGAAAGCATTATCAGTCACTTATCACCAGCATGAAAGAAAAACAGGAAAGCAATGTATGGGAAATTTCGGAAGAGGAGAAGAATCTGCATGCAAGAGAGGATGAGCTGGTAAAGATCGAAAACGACATTGCAGCACTTCCGGATCATGTAGATCTTTCTGGCAACAAGGAATATCAGCATTTGGTTTCAGAGATTGCAGAAAAGGAAAAGGCACTGCAGCAGATTAATAGTGTGGCTGAGATGCGACAGCAGTTGAAGATTCGAAAGACTGGTTTGAAAGATGAGCTTGCCATTGTGGAAAAGCAGATTATGGCAGCCGACAACGGCGATAAAGAGGAACGTATTGAGCAACTGGAGGCAGAAATGCGTGAAATTGCCCAAAATGTTGCAGATGAGGAAAAGATGCTTTACCTGTTGGAACAGTTTATGAAGGCCAAAATGATGATCATATCAAAAATGGTCAATGAAAAATTTGGAATTGTAAGCTGGAAATTATTTGATAAGCAGGTTAATGGTGCTGTGGTGGAATGCTGCGAGTGTACATATAAGGGAGTTGGGATTAATAAGGATCTGAACAACGGTCACAGAGTTGTGGCGGGGCTGGATATTATTCGGACATTATCTAAGCTGCACAATGTGTATGCGCCGATTTTTGTGGATAACGCCGAAGCGGTCAATGATTTTAATTATCCGGGAATGGAAACGCAGATGATTTTGTTGAAGGTGTCAGAGGACGACGAGTTAAAAGTGGAAAGAGAGGAAATGTAAAATGGTAAAAGTAAAAATTGAGGTAAATGGAGAAGAAAAACAGGTCATTACAGGAGATATGGTTAATGCTGTAGTTTTGGATGAGAAAGGTTGCAAAGTTGCACTTGTGAACAGTCCATCACGGGATGAAATTGAATCTCTTAAATTTGTGAAATCACTGGTGTATTTGGTAGAGAATGCAATTAAAGCGTTTGCGCATGATGATCGGATAGTGCAGGATATGCTTCATATGTGTTTTGCAATAGAAATGAAACAGGCAGAGGAAGCCCGGTGTAAGAAAGAATCCCAAGAAGAAAAGTGGGATAGTAAACAGGATGCAGAGCATTATGGAATCAATGATTTGCTCAAAATTTTGAGAAAGGTGGTTAAAGATTAATGGCAGCAGAAAAGGACAAGAAAGAATTAAAGGTTGTGGAGTACGAAGCAAACGGTGAAATAGTAAAGTTATCTACCAGTATGATCAGAAAATATCTTGTCAGTGGTGGTGGAAATGTAACGGATCAGGAAGTAATGATGTTTTTATCATTATGCAGATATCAGCACTTGAATCCATTTCTGAAAGACGCATATCTGGTGAAATATGGATCTTCTCCGGCTGCAATGGTTACAGGTAAGGAAGTGTTTACCAAAAGAGCCAATGCTACGCCGAATTATGAGGGAAAAGAAGCTGGAGTTATTGTTGTATCCAAGGATGGAAACTTAATAGAGCGAGAGGGTTGTTTTGTACTGGACAGCGAGACTTTGGTTGGCGGCTGGGCAAGAGTACATATTAAGGGGAGAAATCCGGAATATCAATCTGTAGCATTTAATGAGTATGCAGGGAGAAAGAAGGATGGAACACTGAATAGCCAGTGGGCAGGAAAACCGGCCACAATGATCCGGAAAGTTGCTGTGGTACAAGCACTGAGGGAGGCATTTCCAGAGACATTTCAGGGGCTTTATGCACAGGAAGAAATGGCGGAAGCATCAGATGTGCAACTGGATGCGCAGGAGATTGTTGCAAAAGAGCTTGTTGAAAGTGCCAATTCTGTTGAATTTGAAGAGCCTGCTACAGATGAGATTGAAGTTGAGGTTGTTGAGGGCAAAGCAGTGGAATCAGATGGCTCTGATGTAGAAATCGAGGAAGAGGTGCCGGACTTTATGAAAGGATGATGGATCAATATGAAATTGAGGTGTTTAGGCAGTGGCAGCAGTGGAAATTGTTATCTGCTGACTGCTGGCAACGGTGAAACCTTGATCATAGATCCTGGTGTGCAAATCAAGAAAATAAAGCGGACCATTAATTGGAATATTTCGTGTGTGGTGGGTGCTGTATGTACTCATCATCATGTGGATCATGCGAAGTCTGTTAAGGACCTGGAGCAAATGGGAATTTCAGTATTTAAGCCATATGAGAGTCCAAAACCTATGAGTACTGGAAGTCTGGGCTGGACCATACAAGGTTTTGAATTAACTGACAAGACTGGAAAATTCATGCATACGAACGCAGATGGATCGGAGTGTCCCTGCTATGGATTTTTGATTTCACATCCGGAGATGGGACGGCTGTTGTATATCACAGACACAGAGCTGGTCAAGTGGCGATTCAAAAATGTCAATCAGATTTTAGTGGAAGCAAATTACTCAAAAGAAATCATACAACAGGAAAATCCCAATTATGAGCATGTATGCCGGGGGCATATGGAGTTGGGGACAACATTGGAGTTTCTGAAAGTCAACAAAGGTCAGGATCTTCGGAATGTAGTCCTGTTACATTTGAGTGACAACAATTCCGATGCAGAGATGTTTGCTGCACAGGCAAAGGAAGTAGTAGGCATGGCAGATGTTTATGTTGCTGATAAGGAAATGGAGATTGAACTGAATAAGGATCCGTTTTAGGAAAGGAAAAAGTATATGAACAAAGTAATTTTAATGGGCAGACTGACCCGTGATCCGGAGATCAGATATGCAAACAATGAGAATAACACCTGCATTGCTAATTATACATTGGCAGTTGATCGCAGGTTTAAGCGTCAGGGAGATGAGCAGACAGCAGATTTTATTCGATGTGTTGCAATGGGCAGAGGTGGAGAGTTTGCGGAGAAGTACCTGCATCAGGGAATAAAAATTGTTGTCACAGGTCGCATTCAGACAGGGAGTTACACAAATAAAGATGGTCAGCGTATCTATACAACAGATGTTGTCGTAGAGGAGCAGGAGTTTGCCGAGAGCAAAGCGGCAGCAGCACAGAATGGTAATGGTGGACAGAGTGCTCCACCGGTGCAGTCTGGAGCAGCGAATAATTCCAATGATGATGGATTTATGAATATCCCGAATGGAATTGAAGAGGAGCTGCCGTTTAATTAAATGGTGTGGGGCCGGCAAAAAGCCGGCTCCGATATGATGAAAGGAGCAGGAATGGTCATATTGGAAGATATGGGACAAAAGGAAGAAAAACATCTTATTAAAAATAGATGGTTTTATGAAAATGGCATTGAAGTGATCCGGGTACCGCTGCCGGTGGGAGATTATATTATTGCAGATGAAAAGGTAATGGATGTACTGGAAAGGAAAGGGCGACGTGGGATGCATCCGAAAAAGATGGATTTCCTTGGTACATATAATGTCAGTGTGGATACCAAAGAGAGTATTGGTGAGATCATTAACAATATTTGTGGAAAATCGCATGATCGTTTTCGGGACGAGTGTATTCTGGCTCAAAACAACGGTGTGCGGTTGTACATTCTGGTAGAGAATGAGGATGGGGTAACTTCCATCGATGATTTATATCAGTGGCAGAATCCACGGCTGCATCGTTATAACAAGATCAGGTATATGCACAATCTTGGAAAATGGCAGCACATAGCATTGCCTAAACGACCGCCAACAAAAGGTGAAACGCTTGCAAAAGCGATGGTTACCATGGAAAAAGAATATGGAGTACGCTTCCTTTTTTGTCACCCGGTTCAAGCAGGTGCAAAGGTGGTTGAATTATTGGAGGGTAGTTGTGATGATGACAGAAGAGCAAAAGCTGTTGGTTGAAAATAACCATAACCTGATTTATTTTATGATCCACAAAATGAATGAATCAGTAGAAGAGTATTATGATCTGGCTGCGATCGCACTTTGCAAGGCAGCTATAAATTACCGACCAGATAACGGATCTTTTGCAAATTTTGCCTGCAGATGCATCAGAAACGAAATTCTATTGGACCATAGGGCAAGAATGATGCCCAAGCGTTGGATGAATGAATATTTGATCAGTTATGATGCGCCGGCTCTTGTCCAAAATGAAGATGGGAAAGAAATCACTCTTCTTGAGCAGCTTAAGTCTTTTGAATCTGTGGAAAATGAAGCGTTAAGCAGAATTATGTATCTGGAAGTTGTAGAGCAGTTAGGAAAAACAGATAGTAAGGTGTTGCAATTTTTTGAAAAAGGTCTTAAACAACAGGAAATTGCGGAAATAATGGGAGTGTCCCAGGCAAACATTTCCAGAGTGAAAAGGCGTGTAGAAAAGATGTTATGTTGTTGATGGGAGGAGAACATGAGTGACAGACGTGCGGCGGTGCGCCGGGAGAGGAAAGAACGATTAAAAGCGGAAAAAAGAAAAGCACCAGATGCAGAAATAAAAAGAGCAGCAGAACGGGGAAAACTCGATGGCAGAACAATAGCCTTCTGCGTGATTGCCAATCTATTATATGATCTGCATGAATTCCGCAGGAAAAGGATTGAGATTTTCTTGCAGAAATGTAACAAGGAGGCAACGCGATTTGATCAGGAGGGACTGCAGTTTGTCTTAAAATCTTATGCAGATAAATTGATTGCAAAGATTAACAATGCGGATGTTGTGCAGAAACCTAAAAGTATAGAGGAGCAGATCTATCTTAATACGCGGGATGATTTCTATGTGTCGTCTATTGCATTGATGCTGGCGGTATTAAATGATGACTATGGTATGGCGTCTAATATGAAAAATACCGGCAGATTAGACACGATTATGGAGTATTGCACGAATGAGTATATAAAACTGCAGTTAGATCCGGGGAAATATACACCGGAGTGGTATGTAGAACAAACACGCGAAAAGACAGGATTGAGTTTATAAAAGCGGAAAGGAGTCGGAACTCTGGCCAGAGTGAAGATGCATCGGTTCCTTTCGGGATTATGACATATTTAGAATTTTTAAAAACAAAAATAGAACTGGCAACAGAAAGTGGTTTTGAAGTGGATAGAAATCTGATCAATCCGGCATTAAAACCACATCAAAAGGATGCAGTTGCCTGGGCGTTAAAGGGCGGCAGGCGTGCACTATTTGAAGCATTTGGTCTGGGAAAAACCGTGCAGGAAATTGAATTCTGTCATCAGGCTGCAGATCATGAAGCGGGCAGGGCATTAATCGTTTTGCCGTTGGGAGTAAAACAGGAGTTTACGAGAGATGCTGTGAAAATTCTTGGTTATGAACGGCCAGAATACTGCAGGACGATGGATGAGGTAGAGAAATCAACAGCACAGATCATATTGACCAATTATGAAAGAGTACGGGATGGGGATATACGGCCGGATTACTTCGTGGCCACATCACTGGATGAAGCCAGTGTTCTTCGCAGCTTTGGAAGTAAAACGTACCAGACGTTTTTGAATAAATTTAAGGGAGTGCCGTATAAGCTGGTAGCTACGGCAACTCCTTCTCCAAACAAATACAAAGAACTGATCCATTATGCCGGATATCTGGAAGTGATGGATACCGGGCAGGCGTTGACGAGATTTTTCCAGAGGGACAGCACGAAAGCGAACAACCTTACGCTGTATCCAAATCAGGAAGATGAGTTTTGGTTGTGGGTTAGCAGTTGGGCGTTATTTATTACGAAGCCCTCAGATGTCAATCAGACATATTCAGATAAGGGATATGATCTGCCACCGCTCATTGTCAATTGGCATGAGCTTCCGGTGGAATATGGAAAAGCAGAAGACAGCGATGGCCAGATGACATTATTTACAGAAGCGGCAGCAGGACTGAAAGAGGCTGCCAGAGTAAAAGGGGAAAGTGTAAATGCCCGTGTAAGTAAGATGGTGGAAATTGTCAATAAATCACCAGAGGATCATTTTGTCCTTTGGCATGACAGAGAATCCGAACGTCATGCAATTAAAAAGGCATTGCCGGAGACGGTGGATATTTATGGATCTCAGGATTATGAAGTCAGAGAACAGCGTGTTATTGATTTTTCCGAGGGTCGAACAAGATTATTTGCCACCAAGAAATCATTATCTGGTTCCGGCTGTAATTTTCAGAAGTATTGCCATCGGGAGATCTTTCTTGGAATTGATTTTGAATTTAATGATTTTATTCAGGCGATTCACCGGTGTTACCGCTTTTTGCAGCAAGAACCGGTTGTAATAGATATCATTTATATGGAAAGTGAGCGGCATATCAAAGAGATTCTGTTGGAAAAATGGAAGAATCATAACCATATGGTGAAAAAAATGACAGATATTGTCAGAATGTATGGACTGGGTGGCAATGGAATGGTATATGCAATGAAAAGAAAGATGGGGGTTGAAACTGTGAAGGTCGAAGGGAAAAACTGGACAGCGGTCAATGATGATTGTGTAGAAGAAGTGAAGCGAATGGAAGATAACAGTGTTGGGCTGATTCATACGTCGATCCCTTTTGGTAATCATTATGAGTATTCAGCAAATTACAATGATTTTGGACACAATAAAGATACTTTGAGATTTTTTGAGCAGATGGATTTTTTGACACCGGAACTCTTCAGAGTTTTACAGCCCGGCCGGGTAGCTGCAATTCATGTAAAAGACAGAGTGTTGTTTGGAAATGCTACTGGCACAGGAATGCCAACGATTGAGCCATTTCATGCACAATGTATCAGTCATTATATGAAACACGGTTTTCAATATTTTGGAATGATCACGGTAGTTACGGATGTGGTTCGTGAGAATAATCAGACATACCGTCTTGGATGGACAGAACAGTGTAAAGATGGTTCTAAGATGGGGGTGGGATGTCCTGAGTACATATTGTTATTTAGAAAATTACCAACAGACCATTCAAGGGCATATGCCGATGAACCTGTAACAAAATCAAAAGAAGAGTATACAAGAGCGCGGTGGCAGATAGACGCACATGGTTATTGGAGAAGCTCTGGGGACCGTCTTATGAGTAAAGAGGAATTGAAAGATATTTCAGTTAGCAATTTACAGGCGGTATATAGGAAATATTCCAGGAAATCAGTTTATAACTATGATGATCATGTAAAGCTGGCAGAAGAACTGGATAAAGAAGATAAGTTACCAGCTACATTTATGGTGGTTGCTCCGGGCTCATGGAATTTAGGTGAGGTATGGGATGATATCAATCGGATGCGTACATTAAATACCACACAAAGCCGCAGAAGAAAGCAGATGCATGTGTGTCCGTTACAGCTTGATATTGTGGAGCGAATTATCAATCGTTATAGCAATGAGGGAGATCTTGTGCTGGATCCGTTTGGCGGTTTAATGACGGTGCCAATGACTGCTGTAAAGATGGATCGAAAAGGATATGGTATTGAACTTAGTCCGGAGTATTTCCGGGATGGAGTTGGATACCTGAAGGAAATAGAACGGGACAAGGAGACACCGACATTATTTGATTTTTTGGAGGTGTAACGATGGAAAATAAAACTTTAGAAGAATACAGAAAGCAAAAGAAAGAAGCACAGCAGAGGTTCAAAGCACAGCAGAATCTCCCTTACGAGGTGAAAGTGAAGAGAGCTGCGTTACGTGTGCATGACTTTATTGCAGAAATGGACAAAAGATATTGCAATGCTCATGTAAGTGTAGGTGGGCTGGATAGCATCACATTACTTCTTTTTATCCGAAAGCTGGGATATGACATACCGGCGATATCGGTATCAGGAGTTGAGGATAAGAGTGTCCAAGCTGTTCATAAGCAGTTAGGAGTGAACCGGCTTAGATCCTACAAATCAAAAGTAGAAGTATTAAATACCATCGGCTTCCCGGTTATCTCAAAAAGAATAGCCGGTAAAATTGATCTGCTCCAGCATCCGACAGAAAACAATAAAACCGTGCGCCATGCAATCATAACAGGTGAGTGTGGAGCACAGGGGCATTTTGCAACAAACAGCCGTATGCAACTGCCACGAAAGTGGTTACAGTTATTCGCCGGGATGGCAAATGAAGAATATGGCACACATTATCAGACAGCTCCGTTCCAGGTCAGTAATAAATGTTGCTATTACCTGAAGGAAAAGCCGTGTGATGACTGGGCGAGAGAACATAATAGCTGGCCGTTTCTTGGGATGATGGCAAGCGAGGGAGGACAACGGGAAGAGGCTCTTGTGGAGCATGGGTGTAATTATTACGGGAAAACAACTATGAGGTCCGCGCCGTTTGCACCATTTTTGAGACAGGATATTTTACAACTGGCGTTGGATCTGGAAGTACCGGTGCCGGAAATTTATGGAGAAATAAAGAGAAAACCGGATGGGACTCTTTATACAACAAAAGCACAGCGTACCGGTTGCAGTATGTGCGGTTTTGGGATACATCTGGAGGAGAGACCGCATCGTTTTGACAGACTCCGAGAAAGAAACGAGAAGGAATGGCACTTTTGGATGTATGAATGCTGTACAGATCCGGAGACGGGAGAAAAATATGGCTGGGGAAGAGTACTGGACTGGATCGGGGTAGGCTGGGAAGATGTACCGGCGCAGCAAATCAGTATGTTTGATTATATGGAGGGCGAGAGATGATAAACGGAGAATTGATAGTTGATAATTTCGCCGGCGGAGGCGGAGCCAGCACCGGCATAGAGTTGGCTACCGGAAAGAGCGTTGATATCGCCATCAATCATGATCCCGAAGCTATTCGTATGCATAAAGCGAATCATCCTCATACGAAGCATTATTGTGAGGATGTATGGCAAGTGGATCCGGTAAAGGCATGTAAAGGGCATCCGGTAGGTCTTGCTTGGTTCTCACCAGACTGTAAACATTTCAGTAAGGCAAAGGGCGGCAAGCCAAAGGATAAATTTATCCGCGGATTGGCATGGGTAGCCTGCAGATGGGCGGGGCTTGTACGACCGAGGGTAATCATGTTGGAAAACGTGGAAGAGTTCAAGACATGGGGACCATTAAACCGGGGACATCATCCAATTAAAGCGAAACAAGGGAAGACCTTTGGAAAGTTTGTGCAGCAGCTTCAGAATCTGGGGTATGAGGTACAATTTCGGGAGCTGGTGGCAGCAGATTACGGTGCACCAACGATGAGAAAGAGGTTTTTCATGATTGCCCGATGTGACGGATATCCGATTATATGGCCGGAGCCGACTCATGCACCCAGAGATAGCGAAGAGGTAAAGGCTGGTCTGTTAAAGCCATATGTCGGGGCATATACGCAGATTGATTTTAACAGGCCGTGTCCCTCTATATTTGATACATCACAGGAGATTAAAGAGAAATATGGCATCCGTGCTGTGCGGCCACTGGCACCCAAAACGATGGAGAGGATTGCAAGGGGATTGAAAAAGTTTGTTCTGGACAACCCAGAGCCGTTCATCATCCAATGCAATCACGGTGGAAAGCGTAGGCCAAACGATATACGGGAGCCGATGCTTACACCTTATATGGGTACAAATACAACGAATCATCCGGGAGGAAACTGCAAAGATCCGATACATACAATCACAACAGGAAATCAACAGTGTCTTATCACTCCAACATTGATCCAGTATCATTCGGAAACCGCAAAGAGAGAGGTAAGAGGTCAGACCATAGAAGATCCTATTATGACGGTAGACGGATCAAATAGATATGGGCTTGTCACATCATTTCTGAGTAAATTTTATAAGACTGGAATAGGACAGGATGTAAGGGAACCGCTTGGAACGGTAACAGCAAACGCTGGTGGAGGACATTTTGGAGAAGTTCGGGCATTCTTGATTAAATATTACGGGGATGCCACAGGGCAGGATATTAAAAATCCATTAGATACAATAACGTCCAGAGATCGGTTTGGTCTGGTGACTATTGACGGTACCGATTATCAGATTGTGGATATTGGACTTCGGATGTTAGAACCGAGAGAATTATATGGGTGTCAGGGATTCCCTAATGACTATATAATCGATCACGACTTTGAAGGGCATACATATCCTCGGAGTGAGCAGGTGCGAAGGTGTGGCAATTCAGTCTGCCCGCCATTGCCGGCGGCGATGGTACGCTCCAATCTTCCGGAGCTGTGTGTAGCGAAGAGAATGCCAAATATTACGAGAGATAGAGTGGAAGCCGAAGATAACGGACAGTTAGTATTTGCGTGAGGAGGTTGCAAAATATGAGTGATAGACCAAGGATAACTACAATGTTATCTCTTTCGATTCGGCGGCATATATGTCCAAATAATGATCCGAGAATTTACTGGGCCAGGGAAGTGACTTTTGACTACGGCACCACGAATGCGGTACGTGTGGATTTTATGAAATTCAAGCCGGTAAACAACACAGTATCCGGCATAGAGAAGGGAGATTTCTACTGCTATGAGGTTAAATCCTCGGTAGAGGATTTTCACTCGAAGAACGGTCACAATTTCCTGGGAGATTACAATTACTATGTGATGCCGGAAGAAGTGTACGAGCAGATTAAGAAAGAAATCCCATATCATGTAGGAGTGTATGTCCCTGATGGAATGAACTACCGGGGCGAGTGGTACGACCTCAAAGCAATTAAGAAAGCAAAGAGAAAAGATAGGAGCAGGCCGGTATCAGAAATGCTGCTTATGATGTTCCGGTCTAGCGCGAGGGACAGGAGGAATGAAAAATGAGAGAACGACCAATATTATTCAATACCGAAATGGTAAAAGCCATCTTGGAGGGGAGAAAGACCTGCACAAGACGGGTTCTAAAGCATCCATTTGAAGTGCATCCAAATGGGTTTATTACAAAACCTCATGGAAATGACCGGCTTTGCCCGTATACTCCTCCATACCAACCAGGAGATATACTATACGTCCGTGAAACATGGCATAAATACACCAAACGAGTAGGCAATGGTGAATCTTGCCACCTAGCAGAATTTTATGGATATAAGGCGAGCATTGCAAACTCAGAAGATGCAAATGAACCGTGGAAACCATCCATCCATATGCCGAAGGAAGCAGCAAGGATATGGCTGAAGGTAACGGATGTGAGAGTGGAGCGGTTGCAGGAGATAACGGATAAAGGTGCCGAGCAGGAAGGAGCGCAACCAGACAATCCATTTGATTACGATGTGGATAAATGGCCGAATTTGGAGCATTTCAAAGAAATATGGAACAGCACCATAAAGAAAACTGACCTCGACCGTTACGGATGGGATGCAAATCCGTGGGTATGGGTTGCAGAGTTTAGACGGTGTGAAAAGCCGGGAAAGGAGAATTGATATTTAATGGAATACTTAATGGATGAGAAATATTTATTTAAGGCAAAAAGCCTGGAAGATGGCAACTGGGAAATTGGATATCTGGTAAAAAACCAGGAATGGGCATATATTGTTAAGCCGTTAGAAAATGGAGGGTTTGAGTTTGGAACGGTTGATCCGAACACAATTTGTCAATGCACCGGCTTAAAAGATAGGAACGGCAAACTGATTTGGAAGAATGATATTGTTGCTTATTGGGACACATATAGCACAGAGAACGGATGGGCAGAAGCGGATTGCATTGGCAAAGTTGTGTGGGATGATGAAACATTGTCTTTTCAAGTAACAAACAGACTATCGGCTGAAAGCTATGAGGTCTTAGATGAATGCAGTGTTATCGGCAACATATTTGACAATACCGAGTTGTTGGAAAGCGAGGAATGACAATGGCAGAAAAAAGAATGTTTTCCCGTGAACTGGTGGAAAGTGACCGGTTTTTGGAACTTCCGTTATCCGCACAGGGGCTTTATATGCATATTTGCATGGAGGCGGATGATGATGGCTTTGTGAATAATGCAAACAGGATCAGGAAGGTCGTTGAAGCTTCAAAAGAAGATTATCAGATTTTATTTGATCGGGGGTATTTACTGCAGATGGCAAATGGTTTGGTGGTTGTATCGCATTGGAAAATATGCAATAGCATCCGAAAAGACCGGTATAAACCGACAATGTATCAATCAGAATGGATCAAGTTGCGGTTGGAGGATAATGTTTATGTTTTGGACGAAAAGGGCAGTAAGCAGACGCAAAGTCAAAGTATTACTGCGGTATCAATGCAGCATGACCCTCCGACGGCGAAGCGTTTTGAAGATTTTTGGAAAGCATATCCGAGAAAAGAGCATAAGGCAATGGCAGAGCAGGAATATGCAGTGCTGGTCCTGCAGGGCATTTCTGAAGATATGCTTGTTGCATCGGCAAAAGCGTATGCGAAAGAAAAATCAGATCAGGATCCGCGATATTTGAACTGTCCGGACACATGGTTAAAAAAGAGTATTTACACAGATTATGAGGTTGAACCAGAGAAAGAAAAGACAGAAGAACAACCGGAAGCAGTAGAGGAGCCGGCGATGGATCTGTGGAATGGAGAGGACGAAACGGATGGGGAAGTTATATGAGTTTAAAGAAGACGATGCGTATTCTTTTGCACATCATGTACATATACAGGCAAAACCGCGGGGACAGGAGCTGCAGTTTTTGCATTGTCCATATTGCCGGGGAGGTAAAGGAGGGAAAGATAAGGGAACATTTTCCATTAATTTGCGAACTGGGCAGTTTAAATGTCTAAGATCAAGCTGCAGCATTTCCGGAAATATGATCACATTGGCAAGGGACTTTGATTTTTCATTGGGAATAGAGGTTGATGAGTATTATCAGCCCAGAAAACAGTATAGGCGTTTAAAGACACCCAGCAAGCCCATAGAGCCACTTCCAAAAGCAATCGAGTATTTGAAGGGCAGAGGCATTTCGGAGGCTGTGGCTCGAAAATACGAGGTCACAGTGCATGCAAAGAAGGATGATGTTCTTGTATTTCCGTTTTTTGATGAAAATGGGAAAATGCAGTATGTCAAATACAGAGATACGACTTTTTTTAAAGGAAAAACCTATACGGACAAAGACGGGAAGCAACAGGGCTCGCCGAAGGAATGGATGGAAAAGGACTGCAAGCCGATTCTGTTTGGAATGAAACAGTGCGGAAAAGAGCGTAAACGGCTGGTAATTTGTGAGGGACAGATGGACAGTCTTTCGGTAGCAGAGGCGGGGATCAACTGTGCTGTCAGCGTACCAGGTGGAATGAATAATTTTCGGTGGATCCCTTACTGTTGGAACTGGGTTTGTGAATTTGAGGAGATTGTAGTTTTTGGAGATTATGAGCATGATCATATGACATTGCTGGAAGATATCCGAAAGCGATTCCCGAATAAAATTTTATATGTTCAAAAGGAAGCCTACAGGGAGTGTAAAGATGCAAATGAAATCCTGCAAAAGCACGGAAAAGAGGCGGTAAAGGATGCTGTTGAAAATGCCATTGAGCAGCCGGTAAAACAGGTTGTGGAGCTTGCGGATGTGAAGCGGCGGGATCTGAAAGATATTCCAAAGTTTAAAACAGGATTTCGGCAACTTGATACATTTCTCGGCGGGTATTTTTACGGAGGTCAGTTGATCATATTAACCGGAAAACGTGGACAGGGAAAATCTACAGTAGCCAATGAGTTTTGTGTATCTGCATTACAGCAGGGAAAGAGTATTTTTGCCTATTCCGGAGAGCTGCCGGATTGGCAGTACAAAAGCTGGCTTGATTTTCAAATTGCCGGTCCGCAGAACATTGTGGAAAATACATTACCGGATGGTTTTGTAAAGCGTTTTATCACGAATAGCAATCAGGATCAGATCGAAAATTGGTACCGGGGGAAATTTTACTTATATGACAATAATGCTGTTGAAGATGATGAGCTTGTGGATCTGGTAACGACAATAGAACATTCTGTGATGCAGTATGGCATTGATCTGGTCATTGTGGACAACCTTATGACGGCTCTGGATGTGGATATGGCTGCGGATGAATATCGTTGTCAGAGTAAATTTGTCAAAAAATTGAGTCGGCTGGCAAAGCGGTTGGATGTTGTTGTGATATTGGTGGCACATCCCAGAAAGAACAGCTTCACAAAAGATGAAAATGATGCGGTCAGCGGATCTGCAGATATAACGAATGCTGCAGATATTGTCATGACCTTTAAGAGAGACGAAGAAACGCCGGACCATAATTATTTATCATTGAGTAAAAACCGCTGGTTTGGAAATCTCACCAAGAAGAACGGAATAGATCTGTGGTATAACCAAAAATCCAGACGGATCATCGATAAGACAAAGGGTGACTTCAATTATGAGGTTGGCTGGAAGATTGAGCCGGTGCAGCAGGAGCTTGATGGATTTATCAACTTGGCAGAGGGCGAAGAGACGCCGTTTACATAGAATGGAGGACAGGTAATGAGGGAAGAACTGGAATTTTTTCAAGCTTGGTGGAAGATTTTGAAAAAATACTGGAATCCGCCGGCAAAGGATAATGAAAGCAAAGAAGCAGAAAGGTTTTGGGAAAGTTTGATCAGTGATTGCAGAAATTTACGAAAACAGTATGATCACAATGAGCTTTTTGAGCCGTTTGCACGTAAGATGTGTTTGGATTTGATTGATGAAATTGATCGAAGGGCAGTGGAATTGCACAAGAAAGAGAGGTGAAGGGAATGGGAAAGGGAAAATTCGATGTACCCGTATGGGAAAAGATGAATTTGACGATAGAGGAGGCCGCCGCATATAGCAATATAGGAATTAACAAAATAGATGAGATGGCAAAGGCTCCAAACTGTTCGTTTGTATTGTATATAGGGAGAAAGAAGCTTATTAAAAGAAAAGAGTTTGAACAATACATAGCGAAATCTGTTGAAATTTGAAAATATGGACTTTTAAGCCTTGATATGATAATATATTAAAATGTATCAAGGCTCTTTTCTTTTGGAAGGAGTTGATTTTACGGGCAAAGATCTAAGAGGAAGAGAGCTTGGCGTAGGAATATGTCAGCGAAAAGACGGGCTGTATACAGCTAGATTTATTAGCAAGCGCACAGGAAGGTCTGTTCAAAGATATTTTCCCAAGTTGCAGGAATGTCGTAATTGGTATGCTGATGCAAGGTTTCAAGAAGAACATGGTGAAATCAATGCCGGTGGTGATATGACAGTCACAGCCTGGTTTGAATATTGGCTTAATAATATAAAAGGCGATACTATCAGGCCAAATACGATAAGAAATTATAGGGAAAGGTTTGAACACAATATCAAAGATTGCATAGGGAATATGATGTTGTCTGATGTAAAACCAATGCATTGCCAGAATGTTCTAAATCAGATGAAAACCAGATATAGGACATCGACAATATATCAGGCAAGGATTACTTTGTATTGTATGTTTGCAGATGCGGTTGAGAATGATGTGATCTCAAAAAATCCGGTTACAAAAGCAGTTAAATACAATATTGGTAAAGATCCCAAGAAGATAAGGGCATTGACAGTGCATGAACAGAAAAAATTTCTGGAAGTGGCGAAAGACAGCAGCAATTACAATCAGTTTGCGTTTGTATTACAGACTGGATTAAGAACAGGCGAAATGATTGGTCTTAAATGGTCCGATATTGATTTTGAAAAGAAGGTCGCACATATTCAACGATCAATGGAGTATCGGCATTCTGTTGGTGAATGGAGAATAGGCAAACCTAAAAGTAAATCGGGATATAGGGATGTCCCTTTGACAGAAGAAGCGATTCGATTATTGAAAGCACAGAAGGAAAAGATGAAGAAACTGAAAGTTATTAATATGGAATTTTCAGAGTTTGTGTTTTTGAATCGTAAGGGCGAGCCTACAAAGAACTCAGCGTACGACTCA
This sequence comes from uncultured Lachnospiraceae bacterium, assembly GCA_934339135.1. Classification (GTDB taxonomy): domain Bacteria; phylum Bacillota; class Clostridia; order Lachnospirales; family Lachnospiraceae; genus Jutongia. The sequence continues at coordinate 56,549 of CAKRHP010000018.1, forward strand.
ACATTGTTCAAATTGTGTGATAAGGCTGGTATAGACAGATTTTCGATGCATGTACTTCGACATACTATGGCTACACGGTGTATTGAAGCAAATATGCGACCTAAAACCTTGCAGGTGATTCTCGGACATTCCAATGTGGGAATTACTATGAATCTTTATGTTCATGTGACTGAGGAGGAAAAGGTAAAAGAGGTAGAAAAGATAGAAAAAGCCCTAAAAATTGTGTAGTAAATTGTGTAGTAAAAAAATATAGAAAGGCGAAAACCCCTTAAAATGGGATGTTTTCGGATAGGTATAAGATAAAATGAAACTAGGAATTGTAGGACTTCCCAACGTAGGAAAAAGTACACTTTTTAACTCACTCACAAAGGCCGGTGCAGCAGAGGCAGCCAACTACCCATTCTGTACGATCGAACCGAATGTTGGTATCGTACCTGTTCCGGACAAGCGTCTGGATGTTTTGGCAGAAATGCACCAGTCAGCAAAAGTGGTTCATGCAACGATCGAGTTTGTAGATATCGCAGGTCTGGTAAAGGGCGCTTCCAAAGGAGAGGGACTTGGCAATCAGTTCCTTGCCAATATCCGTGAGGTTGATGCCATCGTTCATGTGGTACGCTGTTTTGATGATTCCAATATTGTGCATGTGGATGGAAGTGTTGATCCGGTCCGGGATATCGAGACGATCAATTTGGAGCTGCTGTTCTCAGATATGGAGATTTTGGAAAGACGTTATGCGAAGCTGGTGAAGAGTGTCAAGAATGATAAGACTCTCGTGAAAGAGACAGAGCTGGTGGAGAAGCTCAAGAAGCATATGGAGGATGGTAATCTGGCGAAGACCTACGAGCCGGAGGACGATGACGAGAAAGCATTGCTGGAGAGCTTCAATCTGCTGACATACAAGCCGACGATCTATGCTGCAAATGTATCTGAGGATGATCTGGCGGATGATGCCGCTTCTAATGACTATGTAGCAAAGGTTCGTGAGTTTGCAAAGCAGGAAGGCTCAGAGGTATTTGTAATCTGTGCGCAGATCGAGCAGGAGATTGCGGAGCTGGAGGAGGATGAAAAGAAAGAATTCCTGGAGGATCTGGGACTTTCCGAGTCAGGCTTAGACAAGCTGATCTCTGCAAGCTACAATCTGCTGGGGCTGATCAGCTATCTGACAACCGGTCCGGATGAGAGCCGTGCGTGGACCATCGAGAGAGGTACAAAGGCTCCTCAGGCAGCAGGAAAGATTCATACGGACTTTGAGAGAGGATTTATCCGTGCAGAGGTTGTAAGTTATGACAATCTGGTGGAGCAGGGCAGCATGAATGCCGCCAAGGAAAAGGGACTTGTCCGTTCCGAGGGAAAAGACTACGTCGTACAGGATGGCGATGTTGTATTATTCCGTTTTAATGTGTAAAACGATTTAGAGCCACATAGAAATCAGCGAAAGAAACTACGTCAAACTTGTAAGTAAATAAAGAAGGGAGAAATTAAAATGGCTCCGGATATTCGATTCCCCCATCTGGGGATAGAGATCGCATCACTGGGGAAGGGCATTACCATTGGTGGATTTACCATTGCATTTTATGGAATGATCATTGCGTTTGGTATGGTGATGGGATATCTGATGACAGCATTTCAGGCAAAGCGCACCGGGCAGGAGCCGGATCTCTATCTGGATCTTGCATTGTGGGACATTGTATTTGCTGTGATCGGTGCGAGAATATATTACGTTGTATTTAGCTGGGATTACTATAAGGATAATTTATTGCAGATATTCAATACCCGTGGCGGAGGCTTGGCGATTTACGGCGGTGTGATCGCCGGTGTGGTCACAACCATTATCTTCGGGAAGGTTCGGAAGCAGAATTTCTTTCAGCTTCTGGATACCGCCTGTGTTGGACTGATCACAGGGCAGATTATTGGTCGCTGGGGCAATTTCTGCAACAGGGAAGCATTTGGCGGATATACCAATGGTCTGTTTGCGATGCAGCTCAAAGAGAGTGATGTGGCATCCTCCAATCTGACTCACGCTGTGTTGAAGCATATTGTAGAGATTGATGGAACCCGATATATCCAGGTGCATCCGACATTTCTTTATGAATCACTTTGGAATGTCGGTGTATTGATCATATTGCTGCTTTTTACAAAGCACCGCAAATATAATGGGCAGATATTTTTGATCTATCTGCTGGGATATGGCCTGGGCAGAGTGTGGATCGAAGGTCTGCGGACGGATCAGCTGCTCTTTTTCGGCACAGGTGCAGCTGTTTCCCAGGTGCTTTCCGGAGTACTGGTAGTGGTATCGGCAGCGATATTGATCTATCAGTATGTGAAGGGACGACAGGAGAGAAAAACAGCCTAGAGATGCATCTGGGCAAGTACGCAGCGTTTTAATATTAAATGTAAAGCGGAAATAGAAACAAATAAAAACGATTGTGAATCATTTAAAACAGAGAGGAATATGAACCGGTTTCATATTCCTCTCTGTTTTGTATGATAAATTCCAGATTATCCGTTATTTTATAAATCAGGATCAATGATTCGATGCATTAATCTTCATCTTCATTCTGTACAGACAGAAGCTGTCTCTTGCGGGCCATTTCATCACTGTCCAGATACTCGTCATAGGTAGAGATCTTATCGATCAGACCGCCCGGAGTGATCTCCATGATACGGTTGGCGATCGTCTGGATAAACTGGTGATCCTGTGAGGTGAAAAGAACCACGCCCGGGAATTTGATCAGACCATTATTTAATGCCGTGATCGACTCCATATCCAGATGGTTGGTCGGCTCATCCATGATCAGAATGTTGGATGCGAGGATCATCATCTTAGACAGCATAACACGGACACGCTCACCACCGGAAAGGACATTTACCTTCTTGACGCCGTCCTCGCCAGGGAAAAGCATACGGCCAAGGAAACCACGTACGTAGGTCGGATCCTTTTCCGGAGAGAAAGGCATCAGCCAGTCTACGATCGTGTCATCACTGGCAAACAGCTCTGTGTTGTCCTTCGGGAAGTAGGAGAAGCTTGTGGTCACGCCCCACTTGTAAGAACCCTCATCCGGTTCCATTTCTCCGGCAAGGATCTGGAACAGGGTAGTCGCAGCAATTGTATTGCTTCCCACGAAAGCAACCTTATCCTCGCGGCCGATGATAAAGGAAATATCATCCAGAACCTTTACTCCGTCAATAGTCTTGGAAAGATGCTCTACGGTAAGAACCTCATTACCGATCTCACGCTCCGGGCGGAAATCAATATAAGGATATTTACGGCTGGAAGGTTTCATATCGTCCAGCTCAATTTTTTCCAAAGCACGTTTTCTGGAGGTCGCCTGCTTCGACTTGGAAGCGTTGGCGCTGAATCGCTGGATAAATTCCTGCAGCTCCTTGATCTTTTCCTCTTTCTTCTTATTGGCTTCCTTCATCTGTTTGATCATCAACTGGCTTGACTCATACCAGAAGTCGTAGTTTCCGGCATAAAGCTGGATCTTTGCATAATCAATATCTGCGATATGGGTACAGACCTTATTGAGGAAGTAACGGTCATGGGATACCACGATCACGGTGTTGTCAAAATCGATCAGGAAATCTTCCAGCCAGCGGATCGCTTCCAGATCCAAATGGTTGGTCGGCTCGTCGAGAAGGAGAATGTCCGGATTACCAAACAATGCCTGTGCCAGAAGGATTTTAACCTTCTCATTGGCAGGCAGCTCGCTCATCATCATGGAATGTGTCTCGGTAGGTACGCCAAGTCCATTCAGAAGGGTAGCAGCATCGGATTCCGCTTCCCATCCATTCATGGTAGCAAATTCCTCCTCAAGCTCAGCGGCACGGATACCGTCCTCATCGCTGAAATCCGGTTTTGCGTAGATTGCATCCTTTTCCTTCATGATCTGGTAAAGACGTTCATTTCCCATGATAACGGTATCCAATACAGAATACGCATCATACTGAAAGTGATCCTGCTTCAGGAAAGAAAGACGCTGTCCCGGTGTGATAATAACATCACCCTTTGACGGCTCGATCTCGCCGTTTAAGATCTTCAGAAAAGTAGATTTACCGGCACCATTGGCACCGATCAGTCCATAACAGTTTCCTTCGGTAAACTTGATATTTACATCCTCAAAGAGGGCCTTTTTGCCAAGACGTAATGTGACATTGCTTGCTTGTATCATCGAAATCCTCCATTCGTGCTCAAATTCATAAATTACATGTGATGCTGCGGATTGATTCCGGCATCATATTATTAGGTGTACTTTCCTATAACAGGGCATACACCTTTCTATTTTACAGAAAACTGGCGATTTTGCAAGAGGCAAATGAAATTCGATAGTGTAAACTGTTCTTCGGAAAAATATGAGCAGACCAGCTCCTAGATAGTTTTAAGAACTTCAACTACCTGC
>CAKRHP010000019.1 GCA_934339135.1 uncultured Lachnospiraceae bacterium
CCGCTTGACCAACAGACCAGATATTTGATTGTAAGCTGTTAAAATAACAGCAGCAGTCTGTAGGGGAATCGAACCCCTGTTTTCGCCGTGAGAGGGCGACGTCTTAGCCGCTTGACCAACAGACCATTTTCTCTGCTGCGCTTTACCGCGTCAGCAGTTGATATATTACACTACTTTCTGACAAATTGCAAGCATTTTTTTTAAATTCTTTCAAAAATTTTCGCAAATTTGTCGGAAAGTCGCATATTTCCTAGCTTTCTAACGCCCAAAATATTGATCAATTCCATCGGCCATACCGACAGCCATCTTGTTTCTGGTCTCTTTTTTCTGCATATAACGATCCTCAGATGCATTACTTAAAAATCCCATCTCAATCAATGTCACCGGTATTTTGCTCCAATTTGTACCGGTAAGATCATCTCTCAGAGAAAGTCCTCTGTTACGGATTCCGGTTTTTTTGCAATATTTTTTCAAAATACATTGTGATAATTTTTTGGACTTTGCACTCAATTTTCCTACATAACGGTTTCTGGCGGAAGGATATAATGCCGAAGCGCCTCTCACGGAAGACGACGCAGAACTGTCCCCGTGAATCCTGATATAGATATCTGCACCACTTTTATTGGCAATCTGTGCACGTTGTTTATTACTGATATTCACGTTATTTTTGCTACGGATCATAATCACCTTATAGCCCCTGGATTCCAGCTCTTTTTGAAGCTTTTTGGCTACGATCAGATTTAACTTATACTCCGGCACATGAGATGCAACACCTGTGGCTCCCCCGGCTACCTTTGCCTTTTTGGTAGACGACCCCGGTCCTACCGGCTCTGTGGAGCTGTCACCGCGGGACTGATGCCCGGCGTCAATCGCAACCACCCTCTGACGTTCTGCTGCTTTTGCCTTTTGTCCATTTCCCTTAATGGTGCCGAATTTCTTAAATGGATAAATCCGTAATATGGCTTTCCCTTCAATCTTATCTCTGGATACCGGTCCTACTTCCTCATAACGGCTGTCTTCGCTGACTTCCCGGTTGTCTCCCAGCACAAAATACTCGTCCTTACCAAGTTTCAAAGGCTCTGAGGCAATACCGGACTCTGTCATGGGATCCTTGCCATAATTCTCCTTAAGCACTTTACCGTCAATATAAATCGTGTCACCAACGATCTGAATTGTCTCTCCCGGCAGACCGATCACACGTTTAATATAATAATCCTCATTCTCTCTGCCATAGGGATAAAACACAATAATATCAAATCTTTTCGGATCAGAAAAACGATAAGACAGCTTATCTACCAAAAGATTGTCCTCGTCCTGCAGGGTAGACTCCATTGACGTGCCATCAACGATCGTTCTCTGAATCACGTAACGAGGTACTACCATAACGCAGACCACAATGATCGCCACATAGACGATCAACTCGATCAAAGCACTTTTTATTTTTTGAAGTCTGTCCGGCTTCTTTTCTGATTCATTTTCTGATGTATTCTCCTCTGCAGGGCATTCTTCCTCCTGCTGGATTTCTTTTGTCTGATCCTGTTTCTCTTCCATCATCAACAAGCTCCTCTGCCTCTAATCTATACGGTCTGATCTTTCCACGAAAGACTTTCTCTACTCGTCTTCCTCGGAAAATGAAATAAATGATTCTGCTTCCTCTGCTCTCTCCTGAGCTTCTTTGGCCTTTCTAGCCTCGATTTCAGCAGCTTCCTCCTCACTGAGGATATGAATTTTGGAATTACTGAGTTCCTCAATCGCAGTAGACAATGGCTTTGGACATTTTGCCTTTACTAACGGCTGCACTCCGTCAATCAGCTGGCGTGCTCTTTTAGAAGTTGCCAATACGATAGAATAACGGCTGTTTACTACAGGAGCCTCACCGGTCTCTACCTCGCTGTTTACTAATTTCATTAAGTCTGTATAAGATGGATGTAACATAATATTCCCCTTTCAAATTTTAATCTAGCTTATAGAATATCGCAAAAAGATAAATTTATCAACTATCTTTTTTCAAACTCCCGTTTTATTTTCCGGATAAAATCCTCCTGCTGCTCCCTTTTGTAATGAAGAGAACGGATCAGACTATGCACATTTTCCACGCACTCATCCAGATCATCGTTTACCACAATGTAGTCATATTGCTCCATATAGCTGCACTCTTCCTTGGCTCTGGCCATACGGTTGCGGATCACTTCCTCTGTCTCAGTGCCTCTGCCCCGGAGCCGGTTTTCCAACACATCGACCGTAGGTGGTGTCAAAAAGATCAGGTTGGCCTCCGGCAGGATCTCTCTTACATGAAGTGCTCCCTGCATTTCGATCTCCAGGATTACGTCCTTTCCCTGCTCCAGCTGCTGAACCACATATTCCTTTGGCGTTCCATAGTAGTTTCCCACATACCGGGCATATTCGATCAGCTGATGCTCTGCGATCATCCGCTCGAACTCATCCTTTGTCTTAAAGAAATATTCTCTGCCATCCTGCTCCCCCTCTCTCGGAGAACGGGTTGTTGCTGAGATGGATAAACCATACTCATACTTCTCCAGAAGCTGTTTCACAACGGTTCCCTTTCCGGCTCCTGAAAATCCTGAAATCACGGTAAGAACTCCTTTGTCTGACATTTTTATCCCTCCATTTCCATATTCCGCAACTCACCTTCCTGCGGCGAATGAACTCTGCTCTCAATGGTTTCCGGTAAAAGTGCTGACAACACCAGATGACCGCTGTCCATGACCAGAATACACTTTGTCTTTCGTCCACATGTGGCATCCACGGCCAATCCGGCATCCTTCGCATTTTGTATCATGCGCTTGATCGGTGCTGCATCAGCCCGTACGATACTAATGACCTTATTCATATTGACCACATTTCCATAACCGACATTAACCAGCATAATAAACCATGCCTTTCTATCACCCAAAGCTCTGAAAATCTCCCTGCCGGTATAAATTCCTGCAAAATTATCCGGAGCAATTCCATCTGCTTCGTTATTCTATATTCTGAATCTGCTCTCTGACCTTCTCGATCTCTGTTTTCAGATCGATTGCAATATTTGATAATGCTCTGTCATTTGCCTTGGAGAGGATTGTATTGGACTCCCGGTTCATCTCCTGTGCAATAAAATCCAGCTTTCGTCCAATATTATCTCCCAGCTTCAAGGTATCTCTCATATTCTTGATATGGCTGTGCAGACGCACGGTCTCCTCATCCACGCAGACCTTATCTGCGTAAATGGTCAACTCTGTTGCAAGTACACGCTCATCGATGTTTTTGTCTCCCAGAAGCTCTTCAACCTTTTCCGTGATCCTGCTGCGGTACTCCTCCATCATCTCCGGAGAACGTTTCTCCACATCACACACCATCTGTTCAATGCCATCCAGCTTTTCATTCAGATCATGGAACAGGTGCTCCCCTTCCTTTTCTCTCGCCTCCACGAAATGAGCCGCCGCCTGGCGCAATGTCTCCTCCAACACAGGGAATAATGTCTCCTCATCGTCATCTGCTTCGTCCAGAGCAATCACATCCGGCATTCGGATCAATGCCGCTGCAGTAATCCCCTTTTCCAGTTCAAAGGTCCGGGCTGCCTTTTCAATGGCATCCATATATCCCTGTGCTACCGTATCATGATAATCCACCTTTGTTTTCTTCCCGGCATAATCCTCGTAAGAAATATAAATATCAATCTTGCCCCTGGCAGCAAACTCCTTGACCGTGGAGCGCACGGTATTTTCAAAGGCATTAAACTTCTTGGGCATCTTGATCCCAATGTCACAGTATCTGTGATTGACCGCTTTCATTTCAACAGAGATCTTATAATCCTCTGTAATGGTCTCACTTCTGCCAAACCCCGTCATACTTTTAATCATGATAATCCCACTTTCTCCTTTCCCGGCTCCTGCACTTTAGACTGCAGGTACACTTCCCCTTTTGCTCCTGTCCCCGTACCCCGGGCAGAAATCTTCTATTTTATATTAATTATTATTTTCCATATCCTCTGCCTGCTCCGGCATCTTTCCCTGCTTAACCTGTTCCGCTGTGTCAGCATCCCCGGCCGGCTCAGTCGTTTCCTGCTCCATATCTGCAGCCATAGCTTTACCCAAATGCTCCTCTTCCGATACCGGTGCATTGATCGGTGTCTGTATCAGAAGCTGCATTAAGGAAATCTTATTCTCCGCATCCCGGCGCAGATTGGCATTTCTTTTTTCTTTCTTAGTATATAAAATGTAATGCTTATCTCCGTTCACATCGGTCTGAATACTTTTCAGATCCTTATACATATCCGTCTCCGTGCTAAGACTTTTATGATACAGGCGCAACTCCAAATAGTCTTTTAACAGCCGGTAGATCATTGCAAACAACGGCACACCCACGATCATGCCAGCAATGCCCCACAAACCGCCAAATAACAGAATGGCAAATAACACCCAGAATGCAGTCAGACCTGTTGATTCCCCTAGAATCGTCGGTCCTATCACATTTCCGTCCAGCTGCTGGAGGACAATGATAAATATAACAAAATAAATACACTGAACCGGATTAACCAAAAGGATCAGAAGCGCACTCGGCACCGCTCCAATATACGGACCAAACACCGGGATCACATTGGTCACACCAACGATCACACTGATCAGCAGTGGATATGGCAGTTTCAGGATCCACATCACAATAAAGCACAACACTCCGATAATAGCAGAATCAACAATCTTTCCTACTATAAATCCACTAAATGTATCATTTGTCAGACGACTGTAATGAAGGATCACATCCGCCTGTTTCTTGCCAAATACCGCATAGACCAGTTTTTTCGCCTGAGCCAGAAACTTTTCCTTGCCAAGGAGCAGATAAACAGCCACAATACAGCCGATCATCAGATTATATAATACTCCAAGCACACTAAACACACCACTTGCAAACATGGACGCCAGCGAATTAACATTTGGTAAAAGTCCTGTCTGCAGCCATGGGAACAGATCCTTCTGCGTCCATTCATCCAGACTGTCCGTCAGATGAAGCAGTGCATCCTGGAACTGATTGGCGATATAAGGATTATTCATAACCCACTTACTCACCTTATGATAATAATCCTGTATCTGATCCGGCAGAGTATTTACCAATGTAATAATGCTGTTTACCACCTGCGGGATCAGCATCCAGAGCAAAACAGTAATGATCAGAAATCCCGTGATCATCGCAAGGATAATACTGACTGCTTTGGTAAACTTCCGGTATCTGACCAGCCTCTTCTCATCCTCCTCCGGAATCTTCCTGCCAAACAGCTTATAAAAACAGTTGCTGTAAAATACCATTAACGGATTAACCAGATAGGCGATCACCAATCCGTAAATAACCGGCATCAAAAGCTTCACCAGTGTCGATGCCGCTTTCCATATATGGGAAAGGTTCGACAGGCAGTAAAAAATCATGATCGATATGATGATCACCAGAAGCAGGCCAAACCAATGCCCCAGTAATCCCCGGAATCTTTTTTTGCTTTTGGGCTTTTTCTCTACAAAATCCGGATGAAAGATTTCCTCAACCTCCGGTTCCAACACATCATCCTTCTGCTTCTTCTCCATAGAAATATCCATGCCTTTCCAAACATCTGCATTAACTGCACTGCAGATAAAATTATTCTTTTGATCTGAGATAAAACACACTCTATTTCATGATAAACGATTCCCCTGCAAAAAGCAATAGCCGTCCGGAGAAGATTCTGAGTTTTTAAATCATATGCCATTTATCACAAAAAACAGGCAAAAACGGATGCTCCGACCACTGTCAGAAGTCCTGCCACAGCAATGGATAACCCAGAGATCGCCCCCTCTGTTTCACCCATTTCCATAGCTTTTGATGTGCCAATGGCATGAGAAGCCGTTCCGATGGCTACCCCCTTTGCGATCGGCTCTGTAATATGAAAGATTTTACAAGCGGATTCTGCCAGTATACTTCCCAGGATGCCCGTTATAATAATGATTGCCACAGTCAGCGTCACATAACCGCCCAATTCCTCAGAGACACCCATTCCAATGGCTGTAGTGATGGACTTTGGCAGAAGCGTTGTGTATTCCTTATGATTCAGTCTGAAAAACACTGACATAGCCAGAACACTGACGAGACTCGTCAAAACCCCGGAGAAAATTCCGATCATGATCGCCTTAAAATTCTTTTTTAACAGCTCCATCTGCTCATAAAGAGGAATCGCCAGACAAACCGTTGCCGGCGTCAGGAAATAGCTGATCACATCGGCTCCGTTCTGATAAACCTTATAATCTATCTTAGAAATATTCAAAAATAACATGATCAGTATAACCGAGATCAAAAGCGGATTAAAGACGGAAAGCCGGAATTTCTTCTGCAGCATCATGCCGATACCATACGCCACAAAACTTAAAGCAACGCCCCAAAATACGGAATTCTGCATAAACTCACTCATTTTGTGTATCCTCCCCTGTCATGGACTGTGTTACTCTGCCGGCTACAAGCATTACCAGGAGTGTACTTACCAATGTGATCACCATATAAGGAAGCAGTACCGGCATCAGCACATGATACGCCCCTAACAGACCCACTGCGGCCGGAATAAACATCAGTGGCATTACTTCTATTAAAAAGTATCCCGTCTCCTTTACCTTATCCAGAGACAGAAAACCACCGATTAAAGCTGCAAATAGGATCGCCAGTCCGTAAATGCTTGCCGGAACCGGTAATGGGATCAGGCTGTGTAACATTTCCCCGATCAGAGAGATCAACAAAATAATAGAAAACTGTCGTAAATATTTCACAACAAAAAGCACCTCTTTCTCTTTTGTTTCAAAAATATACCTGTTATTTCGAATTACTGCCTATAAAGACAGCGTTTTTTAGATTATACCTATTGGGAGATTTTGTCAATAAATGTAATAAATTTAAAAAATTAAAAAAAAGGGGTTTTCAAATGAATTAATTTGTGTTATAGTAGCTAACAGTTGGATAACGAACGGAACAAGGGTGTTCTCATTACTTGTAATGAGTGCGCCCTTTTTTACTAATCATACTGACATAATCTCCGTTTCGCCCGACTCCCATGAGACGGTCAATGACATCATGGACTGACACAGAGTAGATCGTCTCATAAAATAAATAGTCAGTTGACGATGAAAGGATGGTAGGAATTATGGAACAAAACGTAATTGAGCAGGTTTTCGGAAAAGACGTGTTCAACGATGAGGTAATGAAGGAAAAGCTGCCTAAGGATGTTTACAGATCATGGAAGAAGACCCTGGAGAATGGCGAAGATCTGAATCAGGATATCGCAAATGTTGTGGCACATGCCATGAAGGAATGGGCACTGGAGCACGGCGCTACTCATTATACCCATTGGTTCCAGCCGATGACAGGTATTACTGCAGAGAAGCATGATTCTTTCTTAAGTCCTGCATCTGACAGCAAGCCGGTTCTGGAATTCTCCGGTAAGGAGTTGATCAAGGGAGAGCCGGATGCATCTTCTTTCCCTTCCGGTGGTCTTCGTGCTACTTTCGAGGCAAGAGGATATACAGCATGGGATTGTACATCTCCTGCATTTCTGCGTGAGGATGCTGCCGGAGTTACACTCTGCATCCCTACTGCATTTTGTTCATACACAGGTGAGGCTCTGGATAAGAAAACTCCTCTCCTCCGCTCTATGGAAGCTCTCAGCAAGCAGGCTGTCCGTATTGTAAAGCTTTTTGGATATGACGATGTCAAGAAGGTTTCCTGCTCCGTAGGACCTGAGCAGGAGTATTTCCTGGTAGACCGTGACAAATATTTACAGCGTAAGGATCTGATCTTTACCGGCCGTACTCTCTTCGGTGCACCGGCACCAAAGGGACAGGAGTTAGATGACCATTACTTTGGTACCATCAAGGAGCGTATTGCTTCCTTTATGAAGGATCTCAACATTGAGCTCTGGAAGCTCGGTATTCTCTCTAAGACACAGCATAACGAGGTTGCTCCTGCCCAGCATGAGATGGCTCCGATCTTTACAACAGCTAATATCTCTACGGATCATAACCAGCTGGTTATGGAGATCATGAAAAAGGTTGCCAAGAGACATAATCTGGAGTGCCTCCTTCATGAGAAGCCATTCGCAGGTGTAAACGGTTCCGGTAAGCATGATAACTGGTCTATCGTAACCGATACCGGTATCAATCTTCTGGATCCGGGCAAGAAGCCACATGAAAACAAACTGTTCCTTCTGACACTTGCCGCTGTAATTAAGGCAGTAGATGATAATGCAGAGCTTCTTCGTCTGTCCGCTTCCAGTCCCGGAAATGACCACAGACTCGGTGCAAACGAGGCACCTCCTGCTATCATCTCTATCTTCCTTGGCGAGCAGCTTGAGGATATTATTGAGCAGATCGTTAAGGGCGATGTTTCTTCTTCCATCCAGGGTGAGAAACTGGATACCGGTGTTCATGTACTTCCGGTACTGAAGAAGGATGCTACTGACAGAAACCGTACATCACCATTTGCTTTCACCGGCAATAAGTTTGAGTTCCGTATGCTTGGTTCTTCCATGTCCATTTCCGGACCAAACTTTACATTAAATACCATGGTTGCCGATGTTCTTCAGGATTTTGCAGATGAGCTGGAACAGGCAGACGATTTCGACTCTGCTGTTGACGCTTTGATCAAGAAAACCGTTACGGAGCATCAGAAAATCATCTTCAACGGAGATGGATATTCTGATGAGTGGGTTGCAGAAGCTGAGAAGCGTGGTCTGCCAAACATCAAGTCTATGGTTGAGGCAATTCCTTATCTCGCATCGGATAAGAGCGTCAAGCTTTTCGAGAGACAGAATGTCATGACCAAGGCAGAGCTTGAGTCCCGTGTTGAGATCAACTACGAGAACTACTCCAAGACCATCAACATCGAGGCAAAGACCATGATCGACATGGCCGGCAAACAGTTTATCCCATCTATCATCAAATACACCACAAGCCTTGCAGATTCTATCACAAAGGTGCAGGCAGCCTGCCCAACCGCTGATGTATCTGTTCAGACAGAGCTCTTGACAAAGACCTCTTCTCTTCTGGCTGCTACACAGAAGGCACTGACTACCCTTGAGGCTGCTGTTGCCGAGTCAGATACCAAAGAAGAAGGCAAAGAGCAGGCACTGTTCTTCCGCGAGGTTGTATTTGCTGATATGGAGGCACTTCGTGCTCCGATCGATGAGCTGGAAATGATCGTTGACAAGACATTCTGGCCGGTACCTACCTACGGCGATCTGCTGTTTGAGGTATAAACTCCTACGCGCATGGTTTACCACCTGCGCAAAGATAAACTTGCTTTCATATTATAATATTCCCAATTTATAAATGAATCAGAGAAGGGACGGTTGACCGTATGGCAATCGTCTCTTTTCTTGTGTTATATCTCTGTTTATGATATACTTAAAGTTATCAATGCAGATGTTTTTGTTCGTACATATATCTGTTTATCATTGGATAGGAAGCATCTGGATTTTGGAGTTATCAAATAATACTTATGGAGGTATCCAACATGAATAATAAAAAAATCGTTGTTGCTCTGGGACATAATGCCCTCGGCAGCACTTTTCCGGAGCAGAAAGCTGCCGTTAAAAAAGCGGCTGCTGCAATTGCCGACCTGATCGAAGCCAAATATCAGGTCGTGATCACACACAGCAACGGACCACAGGTGGGTATGATCCACGCTGCCATGACAGAATACTCTCTCCTGGAACCGGACAACACCGTTGCACCAATGTCCATCTGCAGTGCCATGAGCCAGGGTTATATCGGCTATGATCTACAGAACGAGCTCCGTACAGAGCTTTTAAACCGCGGCATCTATAAGCCTGTCACCACCCTGATCACACAGGTTCGTGTCGATCCGTTTGACGCTGCATTCAGCCAGCCTTCCAAAGTTATCGGACGTTATATGACAGAGGAAGAGGCAAAAGCCGAGCAAAAGAAAAACAACCATGTCATTAAGGATGGAGACAAGGGCTATCGCCGTATCATTGCTGCTCCACGTCCAATGGAGATTTACGAACTGGATGCCATCAAGGCTCTTCTGGATGCCGATCAGATTGTCATTGCCTGCGGCGGTGGCGGAATCCCTGTTCTGCAGCAGGGAACCCGTCTGAAGGGTGCCAGTGCAGTCATTGAGAAGGATCTGACCAGTGCCTGCCTTGCAGAGGGAATTCAGGCAGATATGCTGCTTCTGCTCACCGGCGTAGAGAAGGTTGCATTAAACTTCAACACTCCACAGGAGACACCGTTAGATCATCTGTCAGTTGAGGAAGCCACCAAATATATCGAGGATGGCCAGTTTACCACAGGTGCTATGCTTCCTAAGATTGAAGCTGCTGTTTCTTTCGCCTCCTCCTCTCCTGCCCACAAGTCCGTGATCACCGATCTGGATACGGCTTTGGACGGCGTTACAGGAAAGACCGGTACTCTGATCACAGCGGATTAAGGTACAACATGACTAAAAAATAAAATAATATAAGGTAATAAAACAACAGGTCATATATCGCAATAAAATGATATACGACCTGTTGTTTTATCCATCCGATGATAAATAAAAATATTAGCCTCATCTGAAAATCTTCATATAGTACTAACAATCCACTTCTCATTTCGTAGATAATTTCTATTCATTCTGCAAACACATTTTGATATCTATTTTTAGATTTGTGCATATATTGTAGTAACCGTGTGCAAAAACATATATTCTGTATAGTATAATATTGATTATTGGTATATAATGGTGGTATATATTACTAATCGGAGGATATCGTTTTTGTTAACCGTATATCATGGAACAATAACAAGCTGCGCAAAAAATATTATCGAACACGGAATTATTCTGAAAAAAGGAAAACGTAAAGTAGATTTTGGGCAAGGCTTTTACACTACCAAATCATCGAAATTTGCAAAATCAACAGCTAAAAATAAAGCCCAAAAAACAAATTTACATTATGGTCGTGAAATTGTAAAACCTGTTGTATTAAAGTTTTACGTCGACGAATCAATATTGAACACTCTCAATGTGCTTCAATTTAACACTGAAGATATTTGTTGGGCTCAATTCATAATAAATAATCGAAATGGTTTTGATTATATGAATAATGTAGGTACGCACTTTCATAATATAAAGCACAAATATGATGTCGTAATTGGTGCAATAGCAGATAATCAAATCTCTTTATTGGCAAAAAATTTAGATATAATGCACTCCAAAGTAGATGTCTCTGATTTGTCTTATATGAAATATTCATATCGAACAAATCAGATCTCTTTTCATACTGAAAAAAGTTTATCTTGTTTGCAATTAATAAATTGTGATATAATATTACCAAACAAAAAGAAAGGAGATGTCACAAATGAATAGATTAGATATAGAAAAATTTCAATTCATGTTAGTGGAAGAACTGGTTATGGATTATAACATATCAGAATTAGAAGCACAACGAATAATAGCTAAATCTACCGTCAACAAAATGCTAAAAACTTCTCCTGAATTTATAATGCATTACTCAATTGAAGATAATGCGGAAGAAATATGGAATGAGCATATTGGAATACCATTGGAAATGTGATTATTCTCAACTTCTTGCGCAATTATAAATATCTGAAAATTTTGAAATAAATCATTGATGTATTCCAAAGACTTCTATTTCAAACAACAGATATAAAAGTATAAAAACAGGGAGCATTTCTAACAGAATGTGCTCCCTGTTTTTTCTTTATATTTATTCTCTTATTGTCTTATCTATCTTCTAATTCGCATAAGAACCACTCTTAGAGATTGTTGCCACATCCACAATAGAAAGATGCTGCTTATCGGCATTCTCCAGGCTGGTGAGAAGTGCATTGGCGGTGTCCAGAGAAGTTAATACATTGACACCTGTCTCAATGGCGGTACGGCGGATCAGGAAACCATCCTTCATCTTGTCGCCATGGGTCGGTGTATCAATCACCAGATCGATCTGATGCTCCAGAAGCAGATCCATCAGAGTCGGCGCCTCCTCGTTGATACGGTTGACCGGAATGGCAAGCACACCGTTCTCATTTAATACACGGGAGGTATTTCTTGTTGCAAAGATTTCATAACCCAGTGCCTTGAAACGCTTTGCTACACCAACTGCCTCCAGCTTATCGGAATCCTTCACGGAAATGATCATCTTCTTATGCTTTGGAAGGTTGACTCCGGCACCTAAGAATGCTTTATAAAGTGCTTCATCAAAGGTCTTGGCGATACCAAGACACTCACCGGTAGACTTCATCTCCGGTCCCAGAGAAATCTCTGCTCCACGAAGCTTCTCGAAGGAGAATACCGGCATCTTGATGGCCAGATAGCCTGCATCCGGTGCAAGCCCCGGCTCAAAGCCCAGGTCACGGATCTTGGCTCCGAGGATCACACGGGAAGCCAGATCAACGATCGGGATACCTGTTACTTTACTGATATATGGTACGGTACGGCTGGAACGAGGATTTACCTCGATCACATAAACCTCATCCTGATATACGATAAACTGAATGTTGATCAGACCAATGACGTGAAGGGAACGTGCCAGCTTGCCGGTATAATCCACCAGAACACGCTTGATCTTGTCGGAGATTGTCTGTGCCGGATATACGGAAATACTGTCACCGGAATGGATACCGGCTCTCTCAATATGCTCCATAATACCTGGGATCAGAATATCCTCGCCGTCACATACGGCATCCACCTCAATCTCCTTACCCATCAGGTATTTATCGATCAGGATCGGATGCTCCTGATGATAACGGTTAATGACTGCCATAAACTCTACAATATCCTGGTCACGGACAGCAATCTGCATTCCCTGTCCACCCAGCACATAAGAAGGACGGATCAGTACCGGATAACCAAGCTCGTTGGCAACCTTTAATGCTTCCTCCGTAGTAAATACGGTATCTCCCTTCGCTCTCGGGATACAGCACTCCTCCAGGATCTCGTCAAACAGTTCACGATCCTCGGCAGCATCAACATTCTCAGCACTTGTACCAAGGATCTTCACGCCCATCTTGATCAGGGATTCTGTCAGGTTGATGGCTGTCTGTCCGCCAAACTGTACTACAGCACCGTCCGGCTTCTCCAGACGAACGATATTCTCTACATCCTCCGGTGTCAACGGCTCAAAATACAGCTTATCGGCAATATCAAAGTCTGTACTTACCGTCTCCGGGTTGTTATTTACAATAATGGTCTCATAGCCCTCCTGCTTCAGCGCCCATACACTGTGCACAGAGCAGTAGTCAAACTCGATACCCTGTCCAATACGGATCGGGCCGGAACCCAGTACCATGATCTTTTTGCGGCCACTTGTCTCTTCCACCTCATTGGTTCCATCAAAACATCCATAATAATACGGTGTCTCTGACGCAAACTCTGCAGCACAGGTATCTACCATTTTGAAAGCAGCGGTAATTCCGTACTCATAGCGAAGCTGCTTTACCTCTTCCTCGGTCTTGCCGGTCCAGCGTGCGATCACGTTGTCCGGGAATTCCATTCTCTTCGCTTCCTTCATAAGCTCTTTGTCAATGTTGCCATTGCAGCCTTTGAGCTTCTTTTCCATTTCTACCAAAATAGCGATTTTGTCAATAAACCACTCATCAATCTTAGTGATCTCATGAATCTTGTCATAGGAGGCAATACCTCGGCGAAGGATCTCTGCGATCAGATAGATACGACGGTCATCGACGATATCCAGCTTATCCAGTACATCCTCATCAGACATTCCATCGTAGTCGCCGGTCTCCAGACAATCGACATGCTGTGCCAGAGAACGGATCGCTTTCATCAGACCGCCCTCAAAATTGGTACAGATACTCATAACCTCACCGGTTGCCTTCATCTGCGTGGTCAGAGTACGCTTTGCATTGATAAATTTATCAAACGGAAGTCTTGGTATCTTAACAACACAGTAATCCAATGCCGGCTCAAAGCTTGCATAGGTCTTGCCGGTAACGGCATTTGGAATCTCATCCAGAGTATATCCCAGTGCGATCTTTGCTGCCACCTTGGCGATTGGATATCCGGTTGCCTTGGAAGCCAGTGCAGAAGAACGGCTCACACGAGGGTTTACCTCGATCACACAGTATTCAAAGGATGTCGGATGAAGTGCAAACTGTACGTTACATCCACCGGTCACTCCCAGCTCGCTGATGATCTTGAGTGCAGAAGAACGAAGCATCTGGTACTCCTTATCGGACAAGGTCTGGGATGGTGCCACAACGATACTGTCACCGGTATGAACACCAACCGGATCCAGGTTCTCCATATTACATACGGTAATGCAGTTTCCGTTGCTGTCACGCATTACCTCATACTCGATCTCTTTCCATCCGGCAATACATCTCTCCACAAGAACCTGACCCACACGGGAAAGACGAAGACCATTGGAAAGGATCTCCTCCAGCTCTTCCTGATCATGGGCAATTCCACCGCCGGAACCACCAAGGGTATAGGCCGGACGCAGAACTACCGGATAACCGATCTTTTCTGCAAAAGCCACACCATCCTCGATATTCTCTACCAGCTCAGAAGGAGCACATGGCTCTCCGATCCGCTCCATCAGATCCTTAAACTCCTGACGTCCCTCTGCATTACGGATTGTTTCTGCTGTTGTTCCCAGAAGCTTTACATTATGACTGTCCAAAAATCCGGACTCCGCAAGCTCCATACCAAGGTTCAGACCAGCCTGTCCACCCATGTTCGGAAGAAGACTGTCCGGTTTTTCTACCTCAATGATGTGCTGGAGTACTCCAACCGTCAATGGCTCAATATATACCTTATCCGCAATATCTTTGTCCGTCATGATTGTTGCAGGATTGGAGTTGACAAGGATAACCTCCATTCCCTCTTCCTTCAGAGAACGGCATGCCTGTGTTCCCGCATAGTCAAACTCGGCTGCCTGTCCGATAACGATCGGACCGGAACCAATTACCAATACACGTTTAATTCCCTCTAATTTTGGCATTACTGATTACCTCCCATCATTTTGATAAACTCCTCAAACAGTACCTCTGAATCCTTTGGACCTGCATTTGCCTCCGGATGGAACTGCACGGTCTTCACCGTCTTTCCAATATATTCCAGACCCTCGATGGTCTTGTCATTCACATTGATAAACCATGGCTTTGCCTTTGTGTCGTCCAGGCTATCACCGTCCACCACGTATCCGTGGTTCTGGGAAGAAATATAAACTCTCCTGGTATGAAGATCCATCACCGGATGGTTTGCTCCACGATGACCATATTTCATCTTATATGTCTTAAAGCCGTGAGCCAGTGCCATCAGCTGATGACCAAGACAGATTGCAAAGATCGGAATGCCTGATTCTGACAGCTTGCGGATCTCCTCAATGATCTCCACGCACTCAGCCGGATCTCCCGGTCCATTTGTGATCATAATGCCGTCCGGCTTTGCTGCGATCACGTCCTCTGCCTTGAAATCACAAGGATATACATCTACCTCGCAGCCTCTGTTTAACAGACAGCGGATAATATTATTTTTGGTTCCCACATCGATCACAGCCACCTTAAATCTGGTCTCTGCTTTTTTCGAACCGAGATCACCCGGCTTGAAGGACTCCTTCTGGTTTCGTGACACCTTCTGTACCACGCCGGTCACGGTATATTCCTTTAACTTCAGAAGAATCTCGTCCAGATTATAATTCTCGTTGGTGGTGATCATTCCGTTCATGGTACCCTTTTCCCGGAGGATCTTGGTAAGTGCTCTGGTATCAATACCGTAGATGCCCGGAATATCCTGATCCTCCAGAAACTTCTGTAACGTATCCTCACATCGGAAATTGCTTGGCATACGGGAAATTTCTCTGGTGATAAAACCGTCCGGCCATCCCTTCCGAGACTCCATATCGGCATAAGTAACTCCGTAATTGCCGATCAGCGGATACGTCATGGTAACTGCCTGTCCCGCATAGCTTGGATCTGTCAGAACCTCCAGATATCCTGTCATAGATGTATTAAATACGATCTCGCTGATCACATCCTTCTGCGCCCCAACGCTCTTGCCCTCAAATACTGTTCCATCCTCTAAAATAAGAAACGCTTTCATCTAAATTTCCCATTCCTTTCCATTTAGTTCTAGTATCATTTCAGCAGTCTCAACTAAATTTGTTGCACTGTCCATGCTTATTTTTTGTATGTATCGGTGTGCTTCCTCTTCTGTCATCTGATTTCTCTCCATCAACAGCTCTTTCGCTTTGAGTATTGTTCTTTTCTCACCTTCTGACCGTACTTTCGGCTTATTCTTCTGCTTTTTCTTCCAACGCCGGTACTGCACCATCATCATTTCCAGAGTATTCAGCAGATCCTGAACCTTGAGTGGCATGGGCAGCGACACAACCTCACTGATATCACTGTCCTCCAGTTTGGCCGGAGATGCCATCAAAAGCATCTGGAAGCCTTTGGGCAGGTAATCGAGAACCTCCGAAAAATGCATATCCCGGAACCTGTATCCGCATATCACCACACCGCCGTCCAACTCATTGACTGCACTGACGATCTGTGCCCCGTTGTCACAAACCAGACTGACATCATACCCGTTTCGAAGCAGAAGTTTTTTAAGATTTTTTGCATCATCCATCTTTGGAAATGCAACAATAATATCTGCCATAAAAACCTCCTGTGTATCGGTTATTGATCAGCGGTGCTCCTATACTGTTCCGAGATAACGATCCGTTTCCCATCTCGTGACCTGCCTGCAGTATTCTTCCCACTCGGCATCCTTTGTTAAGATTAAATAATTCGATACATGTACTCCCAGCACACCCTGTAGAAACGCATCTTTTTCAAAACGTTTTACCGCTTCATAAAGCGTCCGTGGAAGTTTCTCTCTCCCGGCAAGCTCCTCCTTTGACATTTTATCCATACATACCGGCGGCTGCAGGTTTCTCTTGATACCATCCAGACCTGCTGCCAGACAGGCAGCGATCACCAGATATGGATTGGCAGCACCATCCGGGCTCCGGAGAATGATCCTGCCACCGTCTCCTCCAACCGAGGTCAGACGGATCAGCGGGCTGGAATTGTGTACAGACCAGCTCACCCTCAGTGGTGCCAGAAATCCCGGCACCAGACGCTTGTAGGAATTGACCAGAGGATTGGTCACCAGAGACATATCTGCAATATGCTCCAGGATACCTGCCATAAATGCATATCCCTCCTTGCTGACGCCTGCCGGATCATCAGCATCGGTAAAGATATTTTTGCCATTTTTTGATAAAGAAAATGTATAATGTGCTCCGGATCCCTTGGAATCCTTCTTAGGCTTTGGCATAAAGGTCGCATGAAGACCATGACGTTTTGCCACAGTCCGGATCACCAGCCGGGAGGTCATAATATTGTCTGCCATCGTCAGTGCATTGGTATAAGTCATATCCAATACATGCTGTGCCGCCTCATCGGAATGATAGGAAGACTCCGTAGAAATCCCCATATCTGCCAGATAAAGTACCATATCACGTCTGGCATTTTCTCCGCAATCTGCCGGCCCAACATCAAAATAGCCGCCCTTCTCGCTGGAATTCTGGGTCGGCTCTCCGTTTTCGCCAAGGTCAAATAAGAAAAACTCATTCTTAAGGGCAACGTCAAAATCGTATCCCATGTCCTTTGCCTCAGCAATTATTCTTTTTAAAATATAACGGCTGTCACCGTCAAAAGGCGTTCCATCGGGTTTCACAATGTCACAGATAAAACGGGCTACCTTTCCATGCTGTGGACGCCATGGAAAAATAACAAACGTATCTAAGTCGGGAATTAAGAATAATTCCTCCATATCGCCATCAAAACCATCGATCGCTGCGCAATCAAACTGGCATCTGCCATCCAGGATCTTGTCAATCTGGTCAACAGTGGTTGCCATATTCTTCAGATTTCCTGCGATGTCTGTAAATTGAAGACGGATAAACTCGATGTCCTCCTCTTCAATCATGTCTAATATGTCATCTCTGGTATACTTTGCCACGCTGCATCCTCCTATTCGCCATGATAATTCATCGTTCCTATTGTATCAACGCATTCTCTTTATTATATATCGTATGAGTAGGGATGTCAAAGAGTATTTTTTAGTTTATATGATTTAAATCCATTCTATTGTTCATTTTGTATCCACCATCATTTTATATAAATTGTGCAGACGGTCTGCACAATTTATTTTTAAATTATAGGAATCTTCTTGTTTCCTATAATTTAAAAAAACGCTCCGTGAGGATGCGATCACCGCACAGAGGAAGATTGCATACGCAATTGTGCGGTGACGAGCAAAGTGGACAAGCCCACTTTGTTCTTCAGCCCATGCTAATAAGTGTCCGATAAATGGTCACTATCGGTCACTTATCGAACACTTTGCATCCAATAACCCCAAAAGTGTCCGATAGTGTTCAATAAAGTGTTCGATAAATAGTAATCTGACCACTAAATCACATATTTAGTTGCCGGTCCATTTCCAATCCAGATTACATTCTCGCTCATGATCTTCGCCAAGATTCAGTTCGTTTAATATCTCCTGCTTCATCTCTAATAAAAACCTCCTGCTTGCGCTTTTCCATTTTACTTACCAAATAGCATAAACTACATCTGGTATAATATGCCATACCTTCATGCACTCGTATTCCTTCTTATATCTTTGCCAACAAATCTACTTTCAATGCTTTCTTTCCTTCCTGTGCTACTTCCACACCCTGGAATTTCGCATAGTTGACCTTGACGCCATCGTCCAGATCAATCTCAATTCTCTGGTTTTCAATGACAGATCTCCTCCGAATCCAGCATCACGGTAAACGGTCCATCATTTAACAATGACACCTTCATATCTGCCCCAAAGACTCCTGCTCCCACTTCAAAGCCCCTGTCACGCAGGCTCTTTAATACATATTCATAGAGTTCCTCTGCCAGCTTTGGATTGCCCGCCTTGACAAAGGAAGGTCGATTTCCCTTGCGGCAGTCCGCATACAGGGTGAACTGGGATACCACGAGAAAGTTTCCGCCCACATCGGCGATCGCCTTATTTGTCTTACCGTTTTCATCCTCGAAGATCCTAAGCTTCACCATCTTGTCGATCATCTTGTCCGCAATCTCTGTGGTGTCCTCCTCAGCTACTCCCACAAATACAAGAAATCCATGACCAACACTTCCGGTAACCTCGCCATCAACTGTGACAGATGCTTCTCTAACTCTCTGAATCAATAATTTCATCTTTATTTCCTCCATCGTATAGAATTTTGTTTCATATTATCCCTCTAACATATAATATACCAAATTTTTTGTATTCAGCAATCCTATCTTTTATTTTTCCGTCCGCCTCCATGGATGATCGTTTTTCTTAATGGTGCACAATAAAGACCGCCATAACCTTTCTGCTATGCCGGTCTTTGAAAACCTCTCTTCTTTTGTATCTATTTTACTTGTAACTTCTCTTTAGAAAATTAACCAGCCCGTTTCTCCATACCTTTTCTTCATGCTTTCCACCCGGATATAGATACCACATATGATCCACGTTATTTTCCGCCAATTTTGCTTGATAATCACTCGGATTGCTTCCTACCGTTCCATCCGCATCTCCGGTACACAGAAGCACTGTCTGTGGCTTTGTCTTCCAGCCATCCAGTGTTAAAATACTGGTGTCCAGCGTCGGTGCTGCCGAGAAAGAACCGATATAATTAAAATGATCCTTAATGGAAAATCCCAATCTGAGTGCCTCCATGCCTCCCATGGAAAGACCACATGCACCGGTGTCCTCCCGCTCGGATGATACCCCATAATTTGCTAACACATACGGTTCTAAATCCTTGATAAACTCATCCTCAAACTTAGTAAATGCCTCTATATTTTCCGCTGAAAATGTATCTTTATTAAGTCCATCTTTCGGAACAATACTTGGTATCACAGCCACAATCGGCTGTAATTCTCCCATATAGATCATATTACTCAATATCTCATTCAGAGACATATATCTCCATTGTCCCCGATCACATCCAATACCATGCAACAGATAAAGCACCGGATATTTTTTTGATGAATCATACTCCGGTGGCAGATAAACATACGCTTCCCGGTCTACACCCACAACCTCAGAAGGATATATCATCTCTTCAATAGTTCCCAGTGGTACGCCCTGCTGTCTTTTCGTATACTGCTTCATTTCCGGATTGAAATATTTTTCAAAATCTTCTTTTTTCCCACTCTGCTTACCAGTCTCCCACTCCGCTTCCTGCTCTATATCAGATGTTTCCGTCGGTACAAAAGTAGAAACCGCCGTTGGCACAGATGATGATATTACTGCATCCGATACTATCGTTGGTGCCGGCGGTACCGGATACATGGAATGCTCTGGCATTGCTGTATTTTGTACATATTTTGTTTTCTTTACAATAACCTGACAAGTCAGTTTTCTCCTTTGAATCAAAGCTATAATCTTAGTTTTTCCTTCCTTTTTTCCACAAACACTCCCCTGCTTATTCACAGAAGCTATCTTTTTGTCAGCCGATATCCATTTTACTTTTTTGGCTGTATTTTTCACTTTGATCTTTTTCTTTTGCCCAACAGAAAGCACCAGCTTTTTGCAGTTCAATACTGGTTTCTTCTTAGCAGACACCCCCATTCCTAATATACATGAAATCAATAATCCGGCGACCAAGCAAAGCGATATCGCCTTTTCGGCATACATTCCGTTTTTCATATAGAATCCTCCTCTTACTTATATTATTTTCTTGACAACCTCATAAAGAAAGCGTAACATAGCAACAACAGGGATAACATATCTTTTTTCGACCATTACATATACAATAGCGACTTCATTAAACATCGCGGGATTATGAAAGGAGTCTTCTTATGGAACTACAATCCTATATGTCCTGTTTTACAGACTCTCTTCCAGTCTTTTCCATGGCTGGCGAAGTTCACATTCCATCTCCCAACAGACACTTCAAAAGAACTCCCCAAAGCCGGATTCTCTACATCATTACAGGGGGAACGATGCAGATTATGGAGGATACAAAACGATACACCCTCACTGCCGGTGACATCATAATCTTTTCTCCCGGAAAATGCCACTATGGTCTTCTCACAAATGATCATGTAGACTATTATTACATTCATTTCCAGTGGAACTCCCTGCGTGACATAACAATGACATCGGAAGAATATATGCATCAGAAAGTAAATGGGCAGACATTTTCTTCGGATCATCCCGCCAGTCCGGACACTCTGATACTCCCCAAATATTTTCATCCGACACACTCATGTTTTAATGAAATAACAAACCAGACACAACATCTGTTGAAAACATGTTCTACAAGCGAACTTCATCAACAGCCTGTAAACAACGCTCTTTTGTTTATTCTTTTGTTACAAATGTCACGTTCAGAACTGTCCCGCATTTTACATACAGGAGCTGATAATCTGTCTCTCCCGTTTCAGATCTGTGATTATTTAAAAAACCATTATTCGCAAAAAATCACCGGTGCTGTGCTGGAAAATATTTTTCATCATAATTTTGACTATATGAACCGCCGTTTCAAACAATATTCCGGCACTACTATTTTCTCCTTTCTGGAAAATTACAGGATCGAACAAAGTAAAAAACTTTTGCAAAGCCGGCAGTTTACCATATCCGAGATTTCAGAAACTCTCGGCTTTTGTAACCCGTTTTATTTTAGCAAAGTATTCAAGAAACATGAACATATCACGCCAAAGGAATATCAGATGAAATTATAGATTTCCTCCTACATGAAAACAGGGGACGATATGTACCATTTTCGGTACACATCGTCCCCTGTCATATTTATTTTACGGACTGCAATAATTGCATCCATTACCGAACCTCTTCGCAATCATTTCGTCTCTCTGAAATACCTCATCAATCCAGATTCGTATATCCCATCAGGAACTGATCCACCTCTTTGGCGACGTGGCGTCCCTCATTGATGCCCCATACAACCAGTGACTGTCCACGGTGCATATCACCCGCTGTAAATACCTTATCCACGCTTGTCTTAAACTCTCCCGGAGCCGTCTCCACATTGGTACGGGCATTGAGCTTCACACCAAATGCCTTTGCCACATAATCCTGTGCTCCCAGGAAACCTGCAGCGATCAATACCACATCTGCAGGCATTTCAAACTCACTTCCGGCAATCTCTGTCATATTCATTCGTCCGGTCTTCGGGTCTTTCTTTGCCTCCAGCTTTACAAGCTTCACTTTTTTGAGCTTGCCGTTCTTGTCGGCGACAAACTCCTTAACCGTAGTCTGATAGATACGAGGATCGTGTCCAAAGACGGCAATCGCCTCCTCCTGACCGTAATCTGTCTTGCAGACTCTCGGCCACTCCGGCCAAGGATTGGATGCTGCACGCTCATCCGGAAGCTTCGGCATCATCTCAAGCTGTGTGACAGACTTGGCTCCCTGACGGACCGCCGTTCCCACACAATCATTTCCGGTATCTCCACCGCCAATAACAATAACATTCTTGCCTTTGGTATCTACCCAGCCCTCTTTCTTGCCGGTGAGTACATGCTTTGTAGAACGTGTCAGGAAATCCACAGCGAAGTAGATTCCATCGGCTTCTCTTCCCTTTGCCTTGATATCACGTGGATTGGAAGCACCGCATGCAAGGATCACGCTGTCATATTCCTTCAGCAGATCTGCTGCCTTCACATCTTTTCCCACATCGGCATTGACAACAAACTTTACGCCTTCTTCTTCCATGACCTTCTGCTTCCGGTCAATCACCCATTTTTCCAACTTCATATTCGGGATACCATACATCAGAAGACCACCGATATGATCATTTCTCTCATATACCGTAACGGAATGACCACGGCGGTTCAACTGGTCTGCTGCTGCCAGTCCGGAAGGGCCGGAGCCGATCACGGCAACCTTTTTGCCGGTGCGTGTCTTTGGCGGCTGAGGTCCCATCAGATCATTGGCATAGCCATACTCGATAATGGCATTTTCGTTTGCCTTGCAGGTGACCGGTGTGTCATTCAGACCACAGGTACAGGCTGCTTCACAGAGTGCAGGACACACTCTGGAAGTAAACTCCGGAAAGTTATTGGTCTGACGCAGAAGCTGCAGTGCCTTTTTGTAATTGCCATGATATAAAAGATCATTCCACTCCGGCACCAGATTGTTCAGAGGACAGCCGGAAGCCATTCCGGCGATCATCATACCGGACTGACAAAACGGCACGCCACAGTTCATACATCTTGCCGCCTGCTCTCTGCGGTCCTTCTCTCTCATCGGTGTGTGAAATTCATTAAAGTTCTTAATACGCTCCAGTGGTTCCACTGCCTGATTATTTTTTCTCTCATATTCTAAAAATCCCGTTGGTTTACCCATGATGATTCTCCTTTCCAAACAAAAGCTTATTTATTTTTATGCTCGTAAAATGCCTCAATCTGTGCCTGCTCGTAACTCAGACCGTGCTCCTCCATCTTTGCGATCAATTGCAGCATATGAGCATAGTCATAAGAAATAATCTTCTTAAACTTTGGAAGATATTCGCTGAAGTCATCAAGGATCATCTTACCCTTCTTGGAACCTGTGGCTGCCACATGCTCCTCGATCATCTCTTTGAGCTCCAGTACATCGTATTTATCTGTGATCGGCTCAGAGGATACCAGCTCTTTATTTAACTTCAGATAAAGATTGCTGTCCTCGTCCAGTACATAAGCAACACCACCGCTCATACCGGCTGCAAAGTTCTTTCCGGTTGGTCCCAGGACAACCACACGGCCTCCGGTCATGTACTCGCATCCGTGATCTCCAACACCTTCCACGACTGCATATGCACCGGAGTTTCTGACGCAGAAACGCTCACCGGCAATACCGTTAATAAATGCCTTACCACTTGTAGCACCATAAAGAGCAACGTTACCGACGATAATATTTTCCTCTGCTTTAAATCGGCTGTTCTTTGGAGGATATACCACGATCTTACCACCGGATAAGCCTTTTCCAAGGTAATCATTGGAGTCACCCTCCAGCTCTAAGGTCAGTCCCTTTGGAATAAATGCACCAAAGCTCTGTCCGCCGCTGCCGTCACACTTCACGGTAATGGTATCCTCCTCCAGAGTATCACTGAACTTCTTCGTCACTTCAGAGCCAAGGATCGTACCAAGCGTACGATTGATATTATCAACCTTCACCTCGATCCGTGCCTTCTCTCCTGTTTCCAGAGACTTTTTCAGTTTTGGAAGGAATACCTTCTCGTCGATGGTCTTCTCCAGCTCAAAGTCATACTTGTCCTTTGGATTAAATTTATTATCCTTACGAAGTCCTGCAAAGGTAGGGTCCAATATCTTGGACAGATCCACACGCTTAGCATATTCCTCTGCCTCTCCGGTCAGCTCTTTTCTCTTCAGGAGGTCAACACGGCCGATCAGGTCGTCCAATTTACGCACACCAAGCGCTGCCATATATTCTCTCAGCTCGCTGGCAATAAACTTCATAAAGTTCTCAACATACTCCGGCTTTCCACGGAATCTCTTACGCAGCTCCGGATTCTGGGTAGCCACACCGACCGGGCAGGTATCCAGATTGCAGACACGCATCATGACACAGCCCATGGTGATCAGCGGTGCGGTTGCAAAACCAAACTCCTCGGCACCAAGCATTGCAGCGATGGCAACATCACGGCCTGTCATCAGCTTACCGTCTGTCTCAATGCGGACACGGGAACGAAGACCGTTCATGATCAGTGTCTGATGTGTCTCTGCCAGACCAAGCTCCCAAGGAAGACCTGCATTGTAGATGGAGCTCTTTGGTGCTGCTCCGGTACCTCCATCGTATCCGGAGATCAGGATAACAGCTGCTCCTGCTTTGGCAACACCGGCTGCGACTGTTCCCACACCTGCTTCGGAAACAAGCTTGACGGAAATTCTCGCATCTTTATTACTGTTCTTCAGATCATAAATGAGCTGTGCCAGATCCTCGATGGAGTAAATATCATGATGCGGTGGCGGGGAGATCAGACTGACACCCGGTGTAGAATGACGTGTCTTGGCAACCCACGGATAAACCTTTCCACCCGGAAGGTGGCCACCTTCCCCGGGCTTTGCACCCTGTGCCATCTTGATCTGGATCTCCTTTGCACTGACCAGATAACGGGAGGTAACACCGAAACGTCCGGAAGCCACCTGCTTGATGGCAGAACAGCGATCCACAGCAGAACCTGCTGTTTCCAGTCGTTCCAAACTCTCACCACCCTCACCGCTGTTTGATTTGCCGTGAAGATGATTCATGGCGATGGCCAGTGTCTCATGGGCCTCCTGTGAAATAGAACCGTAAGACATAGCACCTGTCTTAAATCTCTGGACAATCTCCTCCACGCTCTCGACTTCCTCCAGAGGAATGCCCTTCTTTGGATATTTGAAATCAAGAAGGCTTCTAAGGGTAACCTGCTTTTCCTTCTCGTCAATGCACTTGGAATACTGCTTAAACAGCTCATAATTGCCGGTCCAGGCTGCCTGCTGCAGCAGATGGATCGTCTCCGGATTATACAAATGCTCCTCCTGGTGGCCACGCTCCTTATGCTGTCCTCGGTTTTCCAGATTCAGATCTACCGTCAGATCCAGCGGATCAAAGGCACGGCTGTGCTGCTCGTCGATCTGCTGCTCGATATCCTCCAGAGTGACACCACCCACACGACTGACCGTATCCGGGAAGTATGTCTCGATAACTTCCTGCGAAATACCGATTGCTTCGAAAATCTTAGACCCCTGATAGGACTGGATCGTAGAAATACCCATCTTGGATGCGATCTTTACGATACCATGAAGTACGGCGTTGTCATAATCACTGACAGCGGCATAATAATCCTTATCCAGCATACCGTTATTGATGAGCTCGCGGATCGTCTCGTGGGCCAGATATGGGTTGACTGCACTTGCACCATAACCGAGAAGCGTTGCAAAATGATGTACTTCTCTTGGCTCTGCTGTCTCTAAGATCACAGACATGCTTGTTCTTCTCTTAGTAGTTACCAGATGCTGCTGCAATGTGGAAACCGCCAGCAGCGAAGGGATCGGCATATGGAACTCATCCACATCACGGTCACTTAAGATCAGGATGTTGCAGCCTTCCTTGTGAGCACGGTCTGCCTCCAGACAGAGATGATCCAGCGCCTTCTTCAGGGATGTGTTCTTATAAAAAGTAATCGGAAGAACCTCACACTTGAAACCGTCCTTATTCATATTTTTAATTTTCAGAAGATCTGTATCATTGAGGATCGGGTTGTGGATCTTCAATACCTTGCAGTTCTCTCCCTTCTCCTCCAGAAGGTTTCCGTCCTCTCCAATATAAACGCTGGTGGAGGTTACGATCTCCTCACGGATCGCATCGATCGGAGGATTTGTTACTTGTGCAAACATCTGCTTAAAGTAATTAAACAAAGGCTGTACCTTGCGGGAAAGCATTGGAAGCGGTGTATCGGTACCCATGGATGCGATCGGCTCACTTCCGTTCTGTGCCATTGGCAGAATGGATGTCTTATATTCTTCGAAAGTATAACCAAATGCCTTCTGCATTCTGGCTCTTTCCTCATCGGTATACTCCGGTACCTTGTGATTTGGAATGTGAAGCTCCGCCAGTGTGACAAGATTGCTGTTGAGCCACTCACCATATGGCTGGCGGGATGCATATTTCTCTTTCAGATCGGCATCATCGATCAGCTCTCCCTTCACGGTATCTACCAGAAGCATACGACCCGGTCTTAAACGGTCCTTCTTCACGATCTTCTCCGGTGGAAGCTCAAATACACCCACCTCAGAGGAAAGGATCAACTGATCATCCGTCGTGATATAATAACGGGAAGGTCTCAGACCGTTACGGTCAAGGACAGCTCCCATGTAATCACCATCGGAGAACAGAATGGATGCAGGACCATCCCATGGCTCCATCATGGTTGCATAATACTGATAGAAGTCTCTCTTCTTCTGGCTGATGCTCATATCATTTTCCCAAGGCTCCGGAATCGTGATCATCACCGCCAGAGGCAGCTCCATACCACTCATTACAAGAAATTCCAATGTGTTATCAAGACGTGCGGAGTCGGAACCGTTTGGATCAACTACCGGCAGGATTTTGTGGAAATCACTGGACAGATACGGTGTCTCCATGGTCTCCTCACGGGCAAGCATCTTATCTGCATTACCGACGATGGTATTGATCTCACCGTTGTGTACGATAAAACGGTTTGGATGAGCACGCATCCAGCTTGGGTTTGTGTTGGTACTGAATCTGGAATGTACGATGGCGATCGCAGATACATAATCTTCATCCTGCAGATCCATAAAGAAGGAACGGAGCTGACCTACCAGAAACATTCCTTTATAAACGATGGTACGGCTGGAGCAGGAAACTACATAAGTATCCTCACTGCTCTGCTGCTCAAAGACACGGCGTGCCACATAGAGCTTCCGGTCAAAATCGAGACCCTTCTCCACATCATCCGGTCTCTTGACAAATCCCTGTACGATGTACGGCATGCACTCCAGTGCCTTGTGTCCCAGAATATCCGGCTTGATCGGTACTTCTCTCCATCCAAGGAATTTCATGCCCTCCTTCTCGATGATGACCTCAAACATACGCTTCGCCTGATTGCGCTTCAACTCATCCTGCGGCAGGAAGAACATGCCCACACCATAATCGCGTTCCCCGCCAATCTCAATCCCAAGGGACTCCGTCTCTTTCTTAAAAAACCGGTGCGAAATCTGAAGCATGATACCTACTCCATCACCGGTCTTACCTTCTGCATCCTTACCGGCACGATGTTCCAGTTTTTCCACAATCTCCAGTGCCCCGGATACTGTGTCATGGGTTTTGTTACCCTTGATGTTGACGATGGCACCAATACCACAGTTGTCGTGCTCAAAATGCGGATCATATAAGCCCTTTGACTCATGATCAATACAATTTGAAGACTGCACTGCACTCTTATTCATTGCTTCCTGATTAATCATTCCATGTTCCTCCAATCAATTATTGTAAAAAAGGCAAAACCAGCGTTTTGCCCTCCAAGAATTGCTTCGCAATTCTTGTTGGCTTTGCTCTACGTTACGAGCATTTTCCTATACACCAAAAAAAGAAAAAGGGGTCAACAAGTAAAACCTGTCGAACCCCTTTGTTCTTCAAATTGAAATTATTATAATATAGATTCTCAATAATTGCAACACTTTTTTAAGTTTTATCGATAATTTCTTTTCAAAATATAGCTTTTCTCGTTTTTGATTTATTTTTTTCTGTTTGTGTTATTTTCTCATCTGGAAGAAATGATGTTTACTTAAAAATATACAGTGAAGCATTTTTTCCAGGCCGCTTTTTCTTGCGAAATCCCCTGTTTCATGATAAACTTAACAACATTATAACACCACGAAATCACCTGCTCATGTACTACCGATACAGGCCTGTGGGTTACAGTTTTTAGAAAGGCATGGTAATGATTATGAATTTTTTAGAAGAACGTATTATGAGGGACGGCATTGTAAAGGAAGGAAATGTCCTAAAGGTTGACAGTTTCCTCAATCACCAGATGGACATTGCACTCTTTGATGAGATGGGTGCCGAATGGAAACGCCGCTTTGCAGACAAGCCCATCAATAAGATCCTGACTATCGAGGCCTCCGGTATCGGTATCGCCTGTGTGGCTGCCAGACACTTTGATGTGCCGGTTGTCTTTGCGAAGAAATCCAAAAGCATTAATATAGAAGGAGATATGTACGTTGCCGAGGTAGAATCCTTCACCCACAAGTGCAAAAATCAGGTCATTGTTTCCAAAAAGTTCTTAAGTCCGGAGGACCATGTGCTGATCATTGATGACTTCCTTGCAAACGGCTGCGCCCTGCAGGGTCTGATCTCCATTATCACAGAAGCCGGTGCCACAGTAGAGGGAATCGGCATTGCAGTCGAGAAGGGCTTTCAGGTGGGTGGCCGCCTGATCCGCAATCTTGGGTTCCAGCTGGAGTCCCTCGCTATTGTAGATGCCATGGACGCTTCTACCGGTGAGATCACATTCCGTGAGCAGTAATTCATATTTACAAAACGAAAAAGGAAAGGATTTACCAATCATGAGTAACAAAAGTAACAGTTCCGTTAGCAACATCTATCAATTAGAAGGGCGGGTGCCGGTATCCCGTGCGATCCCGTTCGGTCTGCAGCATATTCTTGCCATGTTTGTGGCAAATATTTCTCCGATCATTATTGTCGCCGGAGCCTCCGGTGTGTCCGGCAGGCAGCTTGCCATGCTGATCCAGAGTGCGATGTTGATCGCAGGGATCGGCACCCTGATCCAGCTCTTCCCTCTTTGGAAGATCGGCTCCGGTCTTCCTATTGTCATGGGCATCAGCTTTACCTTCGTATCCATTATGTGTTATATCGGTGCCAACTATGGCTATGGCACCATCATGGGTGCCGTGCTGATCGGAGGGCTGATCGAGGGCTGTCTCGGTCTTTTTGCAAAATACTGGATGAAGATCATCTCTCCGATCGTATCCGCCAGCGTCGTAACAGCCATCGGCTTTTCTCTTCTGTCGGTAGGCTCCACCTCCTTTGGCGGTGGCAGCGGCAGCGAAAACTTTGGCTCCGTAGAGAATTGGATCCTTGGCACCATCACACTGCTTTGTTGTATTTTATTTAATATTTTTGCGAAATCCTACTGGAAACAGTTATCCGTTCTCTTTGGACTGGTGGTTGGTTATCTTGTTGCCATCCCAATGGGACTGGTGGACTTTTCCTCTCTGGCAGGCACCGGCGTGATCGCTCTGCCACATCTGATGCCGTTTAAAATGGAATTTCATTTAAATGCCATTATCTCAGTTGCGCTGATTTTCTTAGTATCTGCCACTGAGACCATTGGTGATACCCAGGCGCTTGCCAACTCCGGCCTGAACCGCAGTGCCACCACAAAGGAAATCTCCGGTTCTCTTGCCTGTGACGGCTTTATCAGCTCCCTCTCCTCCCTGTTTGGATGTATGCCGATCACATCCTTCAGTCAGAATGTGGGTCTGGTAGCTATGACAAAGGTAGTCAACCGCTTTACGATCGCTACCGGAGCTCTGATCATGATCCTTGCCGGTATCTTCCCGATCTTTGGTGCGGTCCTTGCCACTCTGCCGGACGCCGTACTGGGTGGATGTACCATTATGATGTTTGGTACTATTGTGGTCAGCGGTCTGCAGATGATCGGAAAATGCGGGTATTCCCAGAGAAATATCACCATCGTGGCTCTCTCCTTAAGTATCGGCATCGGCTTTACCCAGGTGCCGGAGCTGTTCTCTGTGTTCCCAAAGATCATCGAAACAGTCTTTGCCGAGAACTGTGTGGCTGTGGTATTTCTGGTGGCTGTGATCCTGAATCTGATCCTGCCGCAGAATATGGAGGCATTTGAGGAAACAAAGGAAACAACAGAGTAATACATATTATTACTGAAACAGGCGCGATAAGATAAATAATAACAAAACAAGGACAGTCTTATGGCATAGATTTTTCTATTGCCACAGGGTCTGTCCTTTTCCTTTACCAAAACAGGGAAGTGTCTGCCTTCCGGCAATCCACTTCCCTGATAAGGTTTAACTCTTTTTCATTGTGATTTCGTAAACAAATTAGTATTTGCGCTTACGAGCTGCCTCAGACTTCTTCTTACGACGAACACTAGGCTTCTCATAATGCTCTCTCTTACGAATCTCCTGCTGAATACCTGCCTTTGCGCAGTTTCTCTTGAAACGGCGTAAAGCGTTATCCAATGTCTCATTCTCTTTTACGATTACATTTGACATAGTCTCACACCTAACCTCCCTCCAGTTGTAAATTTGCGCGGCTGCTGTGCCTTCAGCTGCTTTTTGATCCAATACACAACTGTATGGGTATTTTTGAACGATAGGATATCTCCCATCAACGCACAAGATAGATTATAACACATTTTTCCATTTCGTCAACTACTTTTTGAAATATTTCCGTAGTTTTCAAGGTTATTCTGTCATTTTGCCAATTTAACGGAAAATGCGCTGTTTATCACTATTTCAGCTGGCCTTCCAGAACTTCCTTTACCTTGGCAATGGCATTGTCAATACCGGCCGGATTCTTACCACCTGCCTGTGCCATGTTTGGACGTCCACCGCCACCGCCACCAACTTCGGAAGCAATGGCTTTGATCAGATTACCGGCATGTGCTCCGTGCTTCATGGCATCATCCGTAGCCATTGCAAGCAGAGATACCTTTCCGCTGACAGCAGATGCCAGTACAACAACACCCTCACCGATCTTTTCCTTCATCTGGTCACCCAGAGTACGAAGACCGTTCATGTCAACCTCCGGTACGCTCATAGCCAGTACCTTCACACCTGCGATTTCCTGGATCTGGCTGTCTACATCACCGGCTGCCTCATTGGCAAGTTTTGTCTTAAGCTTCTCATTCTCTGACTGGAGTGCCTTGATCTCCTCCTGCATGGACTGGATCTTCTTTTCCAGCTTCTCCGGCTCTGCCTTTGCTGCCTTGGCTGCTGCATTCAGCTCCTTCTCAATATTGTCATAATACTTCATAAGTCCTGTAGATGTCAGTGCCTCAATACGGCGGACACCTGCTGCAACGCCACTCTCAGAAATAATC
Organism: uncultured Lachnospiraceae bacterium; assembly: GCA_934339135.1. GTDB lineage: Bacteria > Bacillota > Clostridia > Lachnospirales > Lachnospiraceae > Jutongia. The sequence continues at coordinate 31,634 of CAKRHP010000019.1, forward strand.
TTAAAGGATGCGATCACACTGGTGTTGGCTACGTGGGTACCACCGCAAAGCTCGGTACTGAAATCTCCCATCTTAACGACACGAACCTTATCCCCGTACTTCTCACCAAAGAGTGCCATCGCTCCTGTCTTCTTTGCTTCCTCCAGAGTCATCTCCTCTGTCACAACATCCAGACTGGCAGAAATCTGGTCATTAACGATCTCCTCAACCTTTGCGATCTCCTCCGGTGTCATTGCGGAGAAATGAGAGAAGTCAAAACGAAGTCTCTCTGCATCTACATAAGATCCCTTCTGCTCGACATGATTGCCAAGTACCTGACGAAGTGCCGTCTGCAGAAGATGGGTTGCACTGTGGTTCTTGCCGGTATCCAGGCGGTTTCTTGGACATACCTTTAATGTAGCGGTATCACCTTTTTTGATCATGCCCTTTGTGACCTTACCGATATGACCGATCTTGCCACCCTGTAAATGAACCGTATCCTCTACAACAAACTCGCTGTCTCCCACAAGGATCGTTCCAATATCTGCTTTCTGACCACCCATAGTTGCATAGAACGGAGTCTCCTCTACGATCACCGTACCGGTCTGTCCGTCTGTGAGTGCATCTACAAGCTCTGTCTCTGTGGTAAGCACCGTGATCTTTGAGTCATGCTCCAGATCATGATATCCTACAAACTTGGAAGTGATTGCCGGATCGATCTGCTGATAAACCGTCTCCTCTGCTCCCATGTAGTTTGTCTCTTTTCTCGCCTTACGTGCCTTGTCCTTCTGCTCCTCCATGAACTTCTTAAAACCTTCCTCATCCACGGTACAGCCCTTCTCCTCCAGGATCTCTGTGGTGATATCCAGAGGGAATCCATAGGTATCATAAAGCTTGAATGCATCGGCACCGGAAAGCTCCTTCTGACCCTTGGCAGCCATAGCCTCCTGCATCTCATTTAAGATAGCAAGACCCTGATCGATGGTCTTGTTGAACTGCTCTTCTTCTTTATTTAATACATTTAAGATAAATTCTTTCTTTTCTTCCAACTCCGGATAACCATCCTTGGACTCGCTGATCACTGTCTTGGACAGCTCTGCAAGAAATGCTCCGTCAATGCCGAGCTTTCTGCCATGACGTGCTGCACGGCGGATCAGGCGGCGGAGTACATAGCCGCGTCCCTCGTTGCTTGGCATAACGCCGTCAGAGATCAGGAATGTAGAGGAACGGATATGATCCGTGATCAAACGGATGGATACATCCTTCTCTTCATCTAACTGATACTGTGTATGAGCCATATCACAGATACGGTCACGGATGGCTTTCATGGTATCAATATCAAAAACGGAATCCACATCCTGTACTACAACAGCCAGACGCTCCAAACCCATTCCGGTATCAATGTTTTTATTCTGAAGTTCCTCATAACCGCCGTGACCGTCGCCGTTAAACTGTGTAAATACGTTGTTCCATACCTCCATGAAACGATCACAGTCACAGCCCACCTTACAATCCGGTTTGCCACAGCCGTACTTCTCTCCTCTGTCATAGTATATCTCAGAGCAAGGACCGCAAGGACCTGCACCATGCTCCCAGAAGTTATCACATTCGCCGTTCTCATCACGGTAAAATCTGGTGATCTTCTCTCCCGGCACGCCGATCTCCTTTGTCCAGATATCGTATGCCTCCTCGTCCTCTCCGTAGATGGACGGATATAATCTCTCCGGCTCCATGCCAATGACCTTGGTCAGAAACTCCCATGACCATGCGATCGCCTCATGCTTGAAATAATCTCCGAAGGAGAAGTTACCAAGCATCTCAAAAAATGTCAGATGACGTGCTGTCTTGCCGACATTCTCAATATCTCCTGTACGGACGCACTTCTGACAGGTTGTCACTCTGCGCTTTGGCGGAATCTCCTGTCCTGTAAAATACGGCTTCAATGGTGCCATACCCGCATTGATCAGCAAAAGGCTGTTATCATTGTGGGGAACCAGTGAAAAGCTCTTCATCGCCAAATGATCCTTGCTTTCAAAAAACTGTAAATACATTCTTCGAAGCTCATTCACTCCATACTTTTGCATCTTTATCCTCCATTCTGCACATTTCCATGTGCATCCACAAATTGTATGACCGGCTGTCCCAAATCTCATGCCGGCATTGTTTTTTCTTATTCTCAACAAAGAAAAAACCCCTAATTTATAATTATAAATTAAGGGTTTGTATCTGTCAATCATTGTTTCCTGTATCGTAAAGATTATCTTTCCATCAATCCGGCATCTGAAACACCGGACATTTCAAATCTCTTTTATTATCCCAGCACTTCCTCGATATGCTCCTGATTCTTATCTGCTTCCGGATCATCCTTCAATATCGAGAATGCAATATTGGTGGAATGGTCTGCAATACGCTCCAAACCGGATACCACATCCGTAAAGATCATACCGGCATGTGCCTGGCATTGATCACTGGTGAGACGTTCAATATGATTGTTCTGAAGCTGGCGTTCCATATCATCAATCTCATTTTCTAAATCAAGGATCTCCTGCAGATGCTCCTCGCTGTTATGGCTGAACATATTCAGTGCCAGTGACAGGATTTCACAGGTATCATCCAGCATATCCTTCAACTCATGCACAGCTTCCTCCGAGAAGGTAAGCTCCTGATCGATACACGTCTTGGCAAAATCTGCAATATTTTCGGCGTGATCCCCGATGCGCTCAATATCATTGACTACATGAAACAGTCCGCCAAGCATCTTCCGGTCTGCTACCGGTAAAGATAAGGTGTTGATCTGCACCAGATAATTGGTGATCTCCGTGTTGAGATAATCGATCGTAATCTCTGTCTGGTATACCTCTGCAATGAGGTTTTCATCCTTATGAAGTAAGGCATCCATTGCCTTTTCCATATTTTCCTGTGCAATATTTCCCATGCGGACGATCTCACAGATACCGGTCGGTACCGCTGTGGTCGGATTATATACATTGTGTCCGCCGATATAAGCAAGCTCCGGTGCCGTGCTTGCTGCTTCCTCCTCCTGATCCTCTCCCGGGATCAGAATGTAGGACAGTTTGATCAAAAGCGGTGACAGGAAAAAGAATACCGCCACCTGAACCACTTTAAACATAGTGTGGGTATTGGCAACCTCTCTCTGAAGGAACACATTGACACCATTGACCATCTGATCCGGCTGTGTACAGGTATGCTCTGTCATAATATGAAGCAGATGCTCCACACCATTGCTGCCAAGTACCAGTACAATAAACATCAGCACAGATCCCAGCACATTAAAGGACAAGTGAAGGCAGGCTGCTCTTTTCGCCATCTTATTTCCGGAAAGACTGGTAAGCACAGCGGAAATACAGGCTCCGATATTACATCCAAGGATCATAAAAAATACATGATGTATATCCACAACACCCTGTCCACAGAGAGCGATCAGAATACCAACTGTCGCTGACGAACTCTGCAGAATGGATGTAACTGCAAATCCAAAAAATACACATAAAAACGGGTTCGATAACTGACCCAGTGTCGAGGTAACCAGCGGCGCATCCTTGACGATACCCACAGCGGAGGACATGGTTCCCATACCGATAAACAGGATACCAAAGCCTACGATCACCTCACCAAACTTCTTAACCATAGGATGCTGCATAAACATCACCATGATCACACCCACAAGCAGGATCACCGGGGCGTATTTGGACATATCCAGAGACAGAAGCTGACCGGTTACTGTGGTACCGATATTGGCACCAAAGATCACGCCGATTGCCTGTGAAAGATTCATCAGACCGGCATTTACGAAGCTGACCACCATTACGGTTGCTGCATTGGACGACTGGATCACTCCGGTAAAGATAATACCCACGATCAACGCGGAAAATCTCGTCTTTGTCAATGTCTCCAAGATGCCACGCATTTTATCGCCGGCTACCTTCTGAAGACCATCACCCATCAGTTTCATTCCATAAAGGAACATGCCGAGTCCGGCAATGACATTCAATATCGCTGTAGAATACTCTGCACTCATCTTTTGACCTCTCTCTCTGTACAATCTCCCCGGCCATGGATTTTATTTTTGGCCTGTACATATTTACACACATTATTTTTCCCTTAACTATGTTAAACGATTCTTACAAAAGATACAAGCAGATTTTACATATTTTACATATTTTTTACACATCGTTTTTATTTTCTATTGTTTGATTCTCCCCTTAAAATATGATATCATTCGTTTAAACATATCTTCGGGAGGAACAAATATGCTGTCATTTCATTTAGAGCCTGGCTCCGGCACACCACTTTACAATCAGATCTATGAACAGATCCGGGCACGGATCCTGCAGGGAGAACTTCCGACAGCCGCCAAACTGCCTTCAACCCGCAGTCTCGCCGCTAATCTTGGTGTCAGCAGAAATACTATTGATACGGCTTATTACCAGCTCCAGTCAGAGGGATATATTGACTCCGCTCCCAAAAGTGGCTTTTACGTCTGTGATATCACGCCCACAGACTATCGGCATCAGCCGGAACTTCCTGTCATTCCATCACCACAATCTCGGGATATCAATATCACCCCTTCCGCACCAGCTGATGTCTCTTCGGAGTACCTCTACGATTTTGACCCTTATTCTATTGATATCAGCCATTTCCCTTTTTCGGTCTGGAGACGTCTTTCCAGACAAGTTCTGACCGAGGAGCCGTCTCTTTTTCTGCTAGGCGATAACGACGGGGATTCCCCTCTGCGGGATGCTGTCTGCAGTTACGTCCGTATATCACGCCAGGTTTCCTGCACACCGGATCAGATTATTGTGGGTGCCGGTGTGGATTATCTGCTGCAGATGCTGTCACTGGTTTTTCGCTCCCTCCATATGGATCATATTACATTGGAATCTCCCGGATATACCCAGGCAGCACATATCTTTCACAATAACGGACTGGCCATTTCTCCCGGAACACTGGACAAAAACGGACTGACAACGGATTCCATCTCTCCTTTAAGCTCCCTTGTCTATGTCACACCGTCCCATCAGTTTCCCATGGGAACCGTCATGCCATATGGCCGTCGCATGGAACTGCTTGGCTGGGCAAAATCATCCCCGGACCGTTATATCATTGAGGATGATCACGACAGCGAATTCCGCTATCGCGGTAAACCGATTCCTGCCATGCAGGGTCTGGACAGCAGGCGGGTGATTTACATCGGAACCTTCTCCAAAGCGATCACACCGGCGATCCGCGTGGGCTACATGATCCTTCCTCCCGACCTGCTTGAACAATACCGGCTCATCTGTGGACACTACTCCTGCACGGTATCCCGTGTGGATCAGGCAATCCTGACCCATTTTATCCGGGACGGATATTTTGAAAAGCATGTCAACCGTATGCGAAAGCTCTACCGGAACAAACACGATCTGGTGCTTGACTGCCTGCAGCCGCTGATCCAAAAATATCATTTAAAACTTCAGGGAGAGCATGCCGGAATGCATGTCACAATCTGTCTCCCAGACAATATCTCCGAGACAAAGCTGATTGAAACCGCCCGCTGTTATGGTATCCATCTGTATGGTATCCGGGATCATTATCTGCCGGATCATATTCCTGCCCACCCGGAGGAGGCAATCCTGCTGGGCTATGCCGGTCTCACAGAGGACGAAATCAAAAAAGGCATCCATCAATTGATGGACACCCATATTTTCTCTGCCTTTGCCTTATCCCGTGACATCTGAGCTTTCAACTCCTCCAGACTGTCAAACCGCTGTTCTGGACGCAGAAATTCAAGAAAATAAACAGTTATCTGTTTGCCGTACAGATTTCCGTCAAAATGAAGCAGCGTCGTCTCCACATTGGCACGATCCGCACCGATCGTCGGTTTAACCCCAACATTGGTCACGCCTCCATAAACCTTCCCATCTGCTTCTACTCTCGTGGCATAAACACCATATGCCGGCAAAAGCTTCTGCTCCCCCGGTAGCAGATTCGCCGTTGGCATTCCAATGGTTCTTCCCAGGGCATTTCCATGCACTACCTCTCCACGGACAAAATAGGGATCTCCCAAAAGACGATTTGCCTTCTCGATCCTTCCCTGTGCAAGCTCCCCGCGGATCCTTGTGCTGCTGATCACTTCTCCGTCTTCCTTTATCTTTGGAAACACACACAGTTCATAACCATACTGCGGCGCATACTTTGACAGCATGTCCACATCTCCCCGCCGATCCTTTCCAAAATGAAAATCCTCTCCGACACAGATCAGCTTTGCATCCATCCGTTCCACCAGCATCTCCCGGATAAATGTCTCCGGAGTCATAGATCTTGTTTTCTCACTAAACGGAAATAATACCTCCCGCTCTACTCCCAAACGTTCCAAAAGGCTTCTTTTTTCTTCTTCCAGATAAATCTGCTTTCCATTCAAAATGCCATCGAAGGTAAACACCGTCGCATAAAGCTTCGGAGGCTCCAGGATCCTGTCCAGCAAAAGGCGATGCCCCCGGTGAAAGCCATCAAACTTTCCCAGAGACACCGCACTGTTTTCTATTTTAAAATCAAGACCTTTTATGATTTTCATAATAATCTGTCCCTTTCACCGCCTCTAAAACATCTTGCGTACCCGGAGATCTCTGTCCCCTTTTTGGTACACTGCCTTAAAGCAGCCATTTTCGTCATATACCAGAAACTCCTGCCCTTCCGTCAGATCCCGAAGACCGGTCGTATTTGCTCTTTTCGGATAGTCCCGCAAAAAAAACTCAAGCAACGGATTTCCATTGGAGAGCTTCACCGCAAATTCCTCCCTGACCTGAAATGCCGGATATTCCGGAAAAAGTGCATCCACCGAAAGGATCTGCTGCTCCAGCTCATCATGCTTCATCAACCCTTCAATCTGTTCCAGTGTTATGGCATTTTCCAATGTAAAGATACCGACCCGTGTCCTCTGCAAAGACTCCATGGCTCCAAAACAGCTAAGCTTCTCTCCAATATCATGACACAGTGTCCGGATATATGTTCCCTTGGAGCAGGTAACATCCATCGTAAATAATCCTTCTTTCTGTCGATACTCCACCAAATTGATGGAATAAATCCGGATAGGCCGGGGCTTTCTCTCCACCGTCTTTCCCTCACGGGCAAGCTCATAGAGCTTTTTGCCATTGACCTTCAGTGCCGAATACATTGGCGGAACCTGTAGCTGGTCTCCCACAAAGCCCTCCAACACCTCTGTCAGGTGTTCCTGCGTCACCCCGGAATAATCTCCCTTTTTCAAAATCTCTCCGGTCATATCCTGTGTGTCCGTGCTGACTCCCAGACGGCATACTGCACGATATGTTTTGTCCTTATTGGTCAGAAGGTCGCATACCTTCGTGGCTTTCCCCAGACAAACCGGAAGCACACCGACCGCTTCCGGATCCAGTGTGCCTGTATGACCAATCTTTTTCTGATGAAGAATCCCCCGCAGCTTGGCTACCACGTCATGGGAAGTAAATCCCTTTTCTTTATAAACATTGATAATGCCATCCATCCCGTTTTCTCCTCTATGACACTTCTGCTTTTCTATGCCGTACAAAGCGGTGTGCTATCTTGTTATTACATCTGAAACTCGATATGTTCTGTAATATTATTGACCACATCATGCAGCGATCCCCGCATGGTGCATCCGGCCGCCTTCACATGACCACCACCGCCAAAATAAACGGCGATCCTGCTGACATCTACAAAGGTATTGGAGCGCATACTGACCTTATATAGCTGGTCATCGATCTCCTGCAGCAGAAGTGCCACCTCTACGCCCTTCGTCACACGAAGCTGATCAATGATCCCTTCGATATCCTCGGTCTGTGCCCCGTAAAACTCCAGCATCCTCCGGGTTACCGTGGCAACGATCACACGGCCTTCCATCAGACGCATGCTGGTGAGAAGCGTTCTTCCCAAAAGCTGTGTCTGGGTATATGTCCTCTGATAAAAGCATTCATCAATATATTTCCAGAATGGAACACCCTTTTCCATCAGATTTCCTGCAATCTCCATGGTCTTTTTGGAGGTATTGGAATAACGAAAGACTCCGGTATCCATAATGATGCCAATATAAATAGCTTCTGCGATCCGGGTATCGATCAACTCCTCCTCCATCAGTCCGTAAAGAACCTCACATGTGGAGCTGCTGCCGTCTTCCACAAAATTCTCTCCGGCATATCCCAGATTGCTGACATGATGATCAATACATGCCGTCCGTGCGGCTGTATCAAACAAACGCTCTGCCTCTCCCAGCCGATCCTTTGTACTGCTGTCCAGTGACAGGAACAGATCCACCGGTTCCTCCGGAAGCTTTTCTACAAATATGGAATGCTCCGGATCCAGAAAACGATACACCTCCGGAACCTTTTCCACGTAGGCACCGATCTGTGCCTCCGGATAAATCTTCTTCAGATACAGATATGCAGCGACGGCTGCTCCTACGCAATCGCCATCCGGGCGGAGATGTCCTGCAATAAGAATTGTTTTTGCTCCCTGTGCAATTTCTCTTAATCCTGTCATCTGATAACCGCCTTCCTGCTATTTACTGTTCTTCTTTTTTTAATTCGTCAATTCTCTTTGACATATTGATTCCGTACTCAATGGAATCATCCATCACAAAGGTAAGCTCCGGTGTGTTACGGAGATTCAACTGTTTTGCAAGCTGTGAACGGATATGAGAAGAAGCACTGAGAAGCCCCTGATGGGTCTTCTCTCTGTCCTCATCATTTCCAAGTACACTGACAAATACCTTTGCAAACTTCAGATCCGGTGTAACCTCTACGGAAATCACAGAGGTCATCGGATGAATCCTCGGATCCTTGATGTCCTGAGCAATGATCTTGCTCAGAACTCTCTGTACCTCCCCGTTCATACGGGAATATTTAATACTGTTTTTTTTCATATATAACTCCATTCTACCATAGAAGTGCTGTTACACTATCTAGGCACCTCAACCATAATATAAGCCTCGATCTGGTCGCCTTCCTGAAGATCGTTGAAGTCCTGTGCAACGATACCACACTCATATCCGGCTGCCACTTCCTTCACATCGTCCTTGAAACGCTTCAGGGATGCCATCTCGCCCTCGAAGATCTGCTCACCTTCCCGGGTAATACGAAGCTTGCTGCCTCTCTCAATCTTACCATCCAGAACATAGCTTCCTGCGATCGTACCAACGCCGGATGCCTTGAATGTCTGACGTACCTCCAGATGTGCAATGACTTTCTCCTCGTATTCCGGATCCAGCATACCCTTCATGGCAGCTTCCACATCCTCGATCGCATCGTAAATGACACGATACAGACGCACATCGACCTTCTCGCGGTCTGCAATATCCTTTGCCGTATTGTCCGGACGTACATTAAATCCGATAATGATTGCATTGGATGCACTTGCCAGGCTGACATCGGACTCATTGATGGCACCAACACCGGCATGGATCACACGTACTGCCACCTCTTCATTCGTAAGCTTCAACAAGCTCTGCTTGACAGCCTCTACAGATCCCTGAACATCCGCTTTTACAATGATATTCAGCTCTTTAATATTACCTGCCTGGATCTGGGAGAACAGACCATCCAAAGTAAGCTTTGCCTTTGTATCATCCAGAAGCTTCTCTCTGCCCTGAGCTACATAAGTCTCTGCAATATTACGTGCTTCCTTATCATTCTCAGTTGCCATAAAGATCTCACCGGCATCCGGGACATCATGAAGACCAAGAATCTCTACAGGTGTAGAAGGAAGTGCTTCTTTCACACGTCTTCCGCGGTCATCCATCATGGCACGGATCTTACCATAAGCAGCGCCAACTGCGATGTTATCCCCGACATGAAGCGTACCCTTCTGTACCAGGATTGTCGCAACAGGACCACGTCCCTTGTCTAGCTTCGCCTCAATGACAACACCTCTTGCCAGACGGTCCGGATTTGCCTTCAGCTCCTCTACCTCTGCAGTCAGAATGATCATCTCCAGAAGCTGGTCGATCCCCTCACCGGTATGTGCGGAAACCGGTACAAATACAGTATCTCCGCCCCAGTCCTCAGCGATGAGTTCATACTCTACTAACTCCTGTTTTACACGCTCAACATTGGCACTTGGCTTATCGATCTTGTTCACTGCAACAATGATCTGTACCCCTGCTGCCTTGGCATGGTTGATCGCCTCTACGGTCTGTGGCATAACACCATCATCCGCTGCAACAACAAGGATTGCAATATCTGTAGCCTGTGCACCACGCATACGCATGGAAGTAAATGCCTCATGTCCCGGAGTATCCAGGAATGTGATCTTCTCTCCATTGATCTCTGTCACATATGCACCGATATGCTGCGTGATTCCGCCTGCCTCACGGGAGGTGACATTTGTCTCACGGATCGCATCCAGAAGGGACGTTTTACCATGATCAACGTGTCCCATAACACAGACAACCGGCGGTCTCTTCTTCATTAAGGACTCGTCTTCTTCATCCTCCTTCAGAAGCTCTGCAACAAGATCTACTTTCTCCTCCATCTCTGCGATACAGTTATACTCCAATGCGATCTCCTCTGCCTCTTCGTAGGTGATCTGATGATTCAATGTAACAACCTCTCCACGCATGAAAAGATTCTTGATCACAGTAGATGCCTGCACCTTCATAATGTCAGCCAGCTCTTTGATCGTCATCTTCTCCGGGAGAACAATGTTGCGAATGCCATCCTCCGGCTCTTCCGGCTTAACAACCGGCTCCGGCTTAATAAATGCACCCTTACGGTTCGGATCCTTCTTTTTGTTCTTACGTCCGCCCGGTCCGTAAAGTGGATTATACTCCGGCTCTTCTCTGTCACGGTCTCTGCCATGCCTCTGCTTTGCACTTCTGGAGTCATTCTTGGCTCTCTGGGCTCTGGACTGCTTTACCTCCGGCTTTACTGCATCAATACCGGCAAAGGAATTGCCGCCACGGTTTCCATCACGGCGTCCGCCATTCTGGCCACCTCTGTTGTCACGGTTCTGGCCGTTTCCACGATTATCGCGGTTATAGCCGCCTTGACCATTGCCACGGTTCCGGTTGTCACGGTTATCTCTTCCTCCCTGACCATTCCGGTTATCGCGGTTGTAGCCTCCCTGGCCGTTTCCACGGTTCCGATTGTCACGGTTATCTCTTCCTCCCTGGCCATTTCCACGGTTATCGCGGTTGTCACGGCGTCCACCGTCACGACGATCACGGTTATTATCACGATTGTCTCTTCCTCCCTGACCATTCCGGTTGTCACGACGGTTATCCTGAGATGGACGATTTTCGGAAGCAGGCTTTTTCTCCGGTGCCTTCTGTCCCGCAGAAGCTTTTTCTTCTTTCTTTGGCTCCTCCTTCTTCAATTCTTCTTTCTTTGCCTCTTTTGGTTCTTTTGAAACAACAGCCGGCTTCTCTTCCTTCTTCTCTGCCTCTTTCTCTGCTTTTGTTTCTTTCTCCGGGGCCTTCTCCGCAGGCTTTGCTTTCTGCTCTGTTTTCTCTTCTGTCTTTACAGACTCTGCCTTCTTTTCCTTTGGCTCTTTCTTTTCTTTTGTTTCCTTCTTCTCCACAGGCTCCGCCTTTACAGACTCTTCTGTCTCCTTTGCAGGTTCAGCCTTTTTGTTCTTAAATTTATTCAGAAGAAAGCTGATCGCATCATCTTCGATGCTGCTCTGGGCGCTTTTTACCTGAAATCCGTTTTCCTGAAGAAGCTTGATCAGATCCTTGCTCTTCAGGTCAGGAAATGCTCCCTGCAGACTTCTTGAAATCTCATATATCTTCATCTTTGCCATATGCTACTACGACCTCCTAATCCATTTTCTTCATGATTGCCTGTGCAAAACCATTATCTACAACTGCCAGTGATGCTCTGAATTCCTTTCCCATGGCATGCCCAAGATAATCTTTTGCAGCATGGATGCGAAGGGGCACCTTATAAAACTCACACATGTTCCGGAATTTCTTTTGTGTATTTTCCGAAGCATCCTCCGCTAAGATAACTAATGCAGCTTCGCCTGTCTTCACCGCCTTTTCCGTCATAAACTCTCCGCTTACGACCTTGCCGGCTTTCTGCGCCAGTCCGATCAGATTTAACACCTTATCATTCTGCAATGTTATCCATCTCCTTTTCCAGTTCCTCATATATCTCATCGGGAATAACCGTCTTCAGGGAACGTTCCAGTGATTTCCGTCTGCGCGCCTGGCGAAGGCATTCCGTAGAATTACATATATATGCACCACGTCCGTTTTTCTTGCCTGTCAGATCGATCATGATCTGATCCTCCGGAGTTTTTATGATGCGTACCAGTTCCTTTTTCTCTTTTCTCTCACCGCATCCGGTGCATTGACGCAGCGGCACCTTGCGGGGACGGACACTACTTTTGTCTCCCATGGACTCACTTCCTTTTCTGATTATTCCTGCTTAATATCGATCTTGTATCCTGTCAGCTTTGCAGCAAGTCTCGCATTCTGTCCTTCCTTACCAATGGCAAGAGAAAGCTGATTCTCCGGCACAATGACTCTGGCGGTCTTTTCCTCCTCATCGGCTGTAACAGAAATAACCTTTGCCGGACTCAGTGCATTCTCGATCAGTACCGCCGGATCATCACTCCAGGTAATGATATCGATCTTCTCACCGCGAAGCTCATCTACGATCGCATTAACACGATCTCCGTTCATACCAACACATGCACCGACAGGATCTACGTTCGGATCCTCGGTATATACTGCGATCTTTGTTCTGGAACCTGCCTCTCTGGCAATGCTCTTGATCTCTACAATACCATCCTGAAGCTCTGTGACCTCTTCCTCAAAAAGACGTTTTACAAACTCCGGATGTGTTCTGGAAACCGTAATACGTGGTCCCTTTGTGGTATCCTTTACCTCAACCACATACAGTTTGATATGCTCTGTTGGCTTAAAACGCTCTCCATGTACCTGTTCGCTCTCCATCAGGATTGCATCCACCTTTCCCAGGTTGATACAAACATTATTGCCACTGTAACGCTGAACGATACCGGTGATCACCTCTCGCTCCTTCTCAAGGTACTGTGTATATAATACCTTTCTCTCTTCCTCGCGGATCTTCTGTACCACAACCTGCTTTGCCTTCTGTGCGGCAATCCTGCCAAAGTTCTTTGGAATGACCTCTGTAGATACGGTCTCACCAACCTCCACATTGCCATACTTTAACGCAGCCTCTGTCTTTCCGATCTGTGTGGTCGGATCCTCTAAAAGATCATCCTCAACCACCTCATAATCTGCAAACACCTTGATCTCTCCGGTATCGCGGTTAATAGATACACGGATATTGTCTGCCTTGCTCTCAAACTGATTCTTGCAGGCAGCCACCAGGGAATTCTCAATTGCCTCGAGAATAATATCCTTGCTGATCTGTTTTTCCTTTTCGATCGCCTCCAATGCTTCAATAAGCTCTGTGCGGTCTGACTTTGTTGATTTGCTCTTTCTTGCAGCCATTTTTATCTCCTCCTAAATATAAGTCTCCGAAACTTGTATTCACTAAAAATTAATGGTTAGCTTCACCGACGAAATGTCTTTTCTCATAATCTCATACTCAGGTGAAAACTCTGTCTCCAAAGTAATGGTGTCCTGTGTATATGCAAGCAATACACCGGTAAGTTCCTTTACAGAAACCTCCTTGCCATTTCTCCCTGCCGGAAGCTTTCTTCCCTGATAAAAACGAACATCAACCTCTTCTCCGATACTTCGTTTGAAGTCTTTGTCCTTTTTGAGCTGTCGCCCCAGTCCCGGCGAGCTGACTTCCAGCACATAGGCCTCTGATATGAAATCATCCTGATCCATCATATCGCTCCATGCACGGTTTACCAATTCGCAGTCATCAAGGGTGATCCCGCCCTCTTTGTCCACATAAGCACGCAGATACCACTGACCGGCTTCCTTGACATATTCCACGTCAACCAGTTCAAAGCCGTTTTCTTCCATCAATGGCTCCAGCATTTTCTCAGCCCGTGCCTCGTACTCCTCACGTTTCGTCAAATGCATAACCTCTTTTCCACTCCGGGGCAGGATTACCTTATAAACGACTGCCCTCGTTTCAAAATGAAAGAGTGGACCGCGCAGTCCACTCTTCATAATTTACAGTATCACAATGACGATAATAGCACTACACCCTTTGAAAATCAAGGGGTTTTGCGTATTTTTTACCAAATTTCGTTATTTTTTTACGATTTTTCCTCCATAACCGGTGCAATCCTTGTCTCATAGCCGCTTTCGTACAGTGTCCGTTCGGCTTTGCGAACCTCCGTTAGTGATGGATACATTCCCTGGCATACTACATAGTATCCACCCCTTTTGTCAATAAAGCACTCAAAGCCATCCTCCTGCAACAGAGCCGCCAGATCTTTAGCGTTGTCCTCATGGGCAAACATCCCTGTCTCGATCGTATAGCTCTCTGCCTCTTCGGTAGCCCGCACGTCTTTTCCCGTTTCCTGCAGCGTCTGAAGGATCCCGTCCGCAATCGCCCGCGCCACCTCCGGAAACTTTGCATCCAAAAGCGCATTGTCCCGTTCCGTATTAATAAACCCTACTTCCACAAGCCCCGCAGGCATATCAGACTCCCGGATCACCGGCAGATCCTTCCGGACCGATATTCCCAGACTGGTAAAGCCCACCTTCTCCAGTTCATTATTGATATTCTGTGCCAGCAGGCGGCGGGTACCACTGTCTGCATACACCAGCGTCTGCACTCCGGAATATTGATTCGGAGACGGGCTGGAATTTCTGTGAAAGGAAATAAACAGATCCGATCCGTTTTCATTGGCGATCGACGCCTTCCTCTGTGGTGTCTGATATACATCCTCGGTCCGGGTATATCTCACATCCACGCCTCCGTTTTGCAGAATATTCCCAACTGCCAGTGCCAGGTTCAGATTATCGTCCTTTTCCCTCCGCCCCTGATAGGAGGCACCGTTGTCATAGCCCCCGTGGCCGGCATCTAATGTTACCACTGCCATAGTCTTCCTCCCTTTGCTGTATTAATATAAGAAGTCTTCTCCTACTATGACTATGCAAAAGGGAGGAATTGGTGCGGAAAATCGTTCAAACATCCCCTTGAAACACCCCCCAATTTATCGTATAATCGTAATGTTTGGACAATTTTTGTAATCGAACAATTTGAATATCTCAGAGGAATAGTAGAGAATACTACTTGCTCAGAAATGGAGAATAAAATGTCAGAAAATGATTTAAGAAAACAAATTGAAAAACGAAGAACCTTTGCGATCATCTCCCATCCGGATGCCGGAAAGACGACACTGACCGAGAAGTTTCTGTTATACGGAGGTGCTATCAATACCGCCGGTTCCGTCAAAGGAAAAGCAAATTCCAAATATGCCGTATCGGACTGGATGGAGATTGAGAAGGAGCGTGGTATCTCCGTTACTTCTTCCGTTCTGCAGTTTAATTATAATGATTATTGCATCAATATTCTGGATACACCGGGACATCAGGACTTCTCCGAGGATACCTACCGTACCCTGATGGCTGCGGATTCCGCAGTCATGGTGATCGATGCCTCCAAGGGTGTTGAGGCACAGACCATCAAGCTGTTCAAGGTCTGTGTCATGCGTCATATTCCGATCTTTACCTTTATCAATAAGATGGACCGGGATGCCAAGGATTCCTTTGAGCTTCTGGATGATATCGAAACAGTTCTTGGCATCCGCACCTGTCCGGTCAACTGGCCGATCGGCTCCGGTAAGCGTTTTAAGGGAATTTACGACCGCGACGCCAAAACCGTCCGTTCCTTCCAGTCTGTTGCCACCGGTGGTGCCAAGGCTGCGGCTGAGACAGATTACGCCATTGATGATCCGGCACTCAAAGAGCTTGCCGGGGAGGATCTGTACGATCAGCTTTTGGAGGAGATCGAGCTTCTGGATGGTGCCAGCGATCCGCTGGATCTGGAGCAGGTACAAAACGGTGAGCTTTCTCCTGTATTTTTCGGATCCGCTCTGACCACCTTCGGTGTGGAAACCTTCCTGAATTATTTCCTGCAGATGACCACACCGCCTCTGCCACGCCACTCCAACGAGGGCGATATCGATCCGGTCACCTCTCCATTCTCAGCCTTTGTCTTTAAGATCCAGGCCAATATGAACAAGGCGCACCGGGACCGTATTGCATTTATGCGAATCTGCTCCGGTAAGTTTGAGGCGGACCATGATGTCTACCATGTACAGAGCGGCCGCAAATTAAAGCTTTCCCAGCCACAGCAGATCATGGCACAGGATCGCCAGGTTATTTCTGAAGCATATGCCGGAGATGTGATCGGTGTATTTGATCCGGGCATTTTCTCCATCGGTGACACGATCACCATGCCGGGCAGCAAGTTTGAGTACGAGGGTATCCCAACCTTCGCACCGGAGCATTTCTGCCGCGTGGTACAGCTCAATTCCATGAAGAGAAAACAGTTTGTCAAGGGAATTACCCAGATTGCCCAGGAGGGTGCGATTCAGATCTTTCAGGAGTTTACTGCCGGAATGTCTGAGATCATCGTGGGTGTTGTCGGTGTTCTCCAGTTCGACGTATTAAAATACCGTCTGGAAAATGAATACGGCTGTGAGATCCGTCTGGAATCCCTCCCGTATGAGTATATCCGCTGGGTTGGGGATCCAACAACAGATGTAACAAAGCTGAAACGTATGAACAACGTCAAGGCAGTCAAGGATATGAAGGGCAATCCGCTTCTTTTGTTTGTCAATGACTGGATGATCCGGATGGTTCTGGAAGACAATGAAGGTCTGGAGCTTCTGGAATTTAAAAAGAACTAATAAAAACTCTTATTTATTACCGCTATTCGTGATTTTCTGTACTTGTACAATCAAAACAGATATGCTAAAATAATAGGCGAGAAAATTCAAGAACAAATAGGTGTACCACCCACTGTTGTTGGCGCAACAGTGGGCAAAGTATGGTAACGAGACTACCACACAATACAGACTATGTCTGCGATACACACAGCTTTATTATACAAAAATCAGAAGTGATTTACAATACTCTTTTACATATGAAGCGTTTTTGTATTGCCAGACAATGTCTGTGCCTTTCAGATATGATAATGACGAGGTGTTGGTGTGGACGCATACTAACACCTCGTTCTTGGTTTTCTCACTGAAACTCCTCCGGCTTTTTTATTCCCTGTTGCCGGAGGGGATTGGTGAGAAACCAGAGTTTTAAGAAAAGCTATGGTTTTATTTGTGTGCCATGGCTTTTTCTTATATTCCGGATTTTCATAGAAGTACCATCTCTGTTCACTTCTTCTGATGATGGTACTCTCACACAATGACGGAAACAGAAGATTTTTTGTTTTCCGCATCTTTACATTATCGCACTGAAAGGAGAAAACAAATGAAGAAGAAACTAATCGCGTGGCTGTGTGCCACATCACTGGTTATCTGCGGGATCGTAGATCCATCTGCTGCCCGTGCGGCCAAAAAGCCGGTCTCACTCTCAAAGACCAGTCTTACCCTGAAGCCTGGAGCTTCTAAGACACTTAAAGTAAAAAAGACTGCCGGAGTAAAAATCCGCAGCCAGAAGTTTACCACCACCAATAAAAAGGTTGCTGCTGTTTCAAAGAAAGGGAAAGTAACTGCAAAAACAGCCGGCAAAGCCGTCATTAAAGTAACCGTTAAATTTACTTCAGCCAAAGTGACCAAAAAGACCACGCTGAAATGTAAAGTAACGGTAACAACAAAGAATATGACTGACACTGTTTCAACTGCGTCTACTGCACCAGGTAGCAATGTAACTAATACACCTGGAGCAAATACAAAGACTACCACAGCTCCAAAAAGTTCCAACACCCCGGGTACAACTACTCCCGGCGGAAACAACCCGACACCTACAAATGCACCTCTCATTACTCCACCACCGGCAGATCTGCGTGCACCGGGACTATATAGTTCCAGTGATCATACAACGCTGATCAAATCCTGGGATCAGTTAATACAAGACGGGGATATTTCAGTAGGATCCATAGTAGGAGGTGGTAAACTTTTAACAATAAATACCGCATTATCCGGGGAATTTGTTATATCGAATACGGTCACAGATGTACTCTCTTTCTCAAATTGCCCAGAGTTAACGTCTGTTACTATTCCTGATAGTTTTACTGAAATCGGATATACTGCTTTCTCCGACTGCACAGGACTTACTTCTATTAATATTCCAAATAGTGTTACCTCAATTGAGAATTATGCATTCAAAGACTGCTCCAGTCTTGCTTCCATCGACATTCCAAACAGTGTTACCTCAATTGGAGAATCTGCATTCGATGGTTGCTCCAGCCTTACTTCCATCAATATTCCAAACAGTGTTACCTCAATTGAAGAATCTGCATTCCATGGCTGTTCAGGTCTCACTTCTATCACCATCCCGGATAGCGTTACCTCAATTGGAGAATATGCATTTCAAGGCTGCTCTAATCTAACTTCTGTCATTCTTCCGGATAGTGTTACTGAGATTAATGGCTGGCTATTCTCCGGCTGCCCAAAGCTTGCTTCGATCAATATTCCAAATAGTATCACTGAAATTGATGAAACTGCATTTTATAGCTGCTCAGAACTTTCCACCATCGATATTGGGAAGAATGTAACCTGTATTGATAATCGTACTTTCATGTTTACTTCCTGGTATAATAAAATGTGCAATACAAAAGGTATTTTCCGTATTAACAACATTCTTCTGCACTACAATGACAGTGACTCCTCAATTACTTCCGTTGATATCCCTGACGGAATTACCAAAATTGATGATACTGCATTTAAAGATTGCTCCGGACTCACCTCCATCAGCATTCCGGATGGCGTTACTGAGATTGGTGAATCTGCATTTTCAGGCTGCTCAAGACTTACTTCTATCAACATTCCGGATGGCGTTACTGAAATTAGTAGCTCCACATTTGAAGGATGCTCCGAGCTCACCTCCATCAGTATCCCAGATGGTGTTACTAAAATTGACAAATCTGCATTTGAAGGATGCTCCGGACTCACCTCCATCAACATTCCAAATGGCATTACAAGAATTGGCTATTCTACATTCGAAGGCTGCACTGGACTCACTTCCATCAGCATTCCGGATAGCGTTACTTCGATTGGTGAATCTGCATTCGAAGGCTGCACTGGACTCACTTCCATCAGCATTCCAGATAGCGTTACCGAAATTAGCTATTCTGCATTTAGAGATTGCTCTGGGCTCACTTCCATCAGCATTCCAGATAGCGTTACATATTTAGGTGGTTTTCCCGGCTGCACAGGGCTCACTTCCATCAGCATTCCAAATAGCGTTACATATTTAGGTGGTTTTCCCGGCTGCACAGGACTCACCTCCATTAATATCCCAGATAGCGTTACCGAAATCGGAAATTTTTCCGGCTGCACAGGACTCACTTCGATTAATATTCCGGATAGCGTTACCGCAATTGGAAATGAAGCATTTCAAGACTGCTCCGGACTCACTTCCATCACTATTCCGGATGGTGTTACCACAATTGGAGATAATGTATTCACCGGCTGCTCCAGTCTCACTTCCATCAACATTCCGGATAGCGTTACCACAATTGGAGATGAAGAGTTCACTGGCTGCTCCGCTCTCACTTCCATTAACATTCCAAATTGTGTTACCTCAATTTGGGAATCTGCATTCGAAGGCTGCTCCAATCTCACTGACATCAACATTCCGGATAGCGTTACCACAATTAGGTCTTCTGCCTTCTTAGACTGTTCCGGACTCACCTCCATCAACATTCCGGATAGTGTTACCACCATCGAAATTTCTGCATTTAAAGGATGCTCCGGACTCACCTCCATTAACCTCCCAGATAGTGCGACTAAAATTGGATCCGGTACATTCGAAGGCTGCTCCAGTCTCACTTCCATCACTATCCCGGATAGCGTTGCTGAGATTGAACGTTTTGCATTTCAAGGCTGTTCAGGGCTCACTTCCATCACTATCCCAGATGGTGTTACCACAATTGAAGATAGTGTATTTACTGGCTGCTCCAGTCTCACTTCCATCAACATTCCGGATAGCGTTACTTCGATTGGTGAATCTGCATTCGAAGGCTGCTCAAAACTCACTGACATCACTATCCCGGATAGCATTACCGAAATCAAAGATTTCACATTTAAAGGCTGCTCCGGACTCACCTCCATTAACCTCCCAGATAGTGTGACTAAAATTGAATTCGGTACATTCGAAGGCTGCTCCAGTCTCACTTCCATCAACATTCCGGATAGCGTTACTTCGATTGGTGAATCTGCATTCTATGGCTGCTCCAGTCTCACCTCAGTAACGATTCCAAATGGCGTCACCTCCATTTCTTCCTGGACATTCAAAGATGTTCCTCTGGTAATTTGCGATCCTAGTGTTGCTAAGTATAATCTCGTGTCGTCCTGGGGAGCAATTAAAGTCATCGCCAACGATGGTACTGTCCTTTATCAGGAACAGCAGGATGATTTTGACGAATAATAAACCTATTTTTATCTTTACACATTGATATCAAAAACGTGCTGTGTCACAGGTTTCAACCTGTGGCTCAGCACGTTTTTATTATGATGGTACAGAATATACCAATTATTCTGAGTAAGGTGCAAAGCTTGAAATATTGCAACTTCCCCTGTTCTACGCCTGTGCAAACAACTCCTGTTCGACAGCTTCCAACTCAGTTTCAGAATAGTCCATGGAAAGAATCATCTCTCTGGATATTCCGCTTTGAAGCATTTTACGTATCGCCTCCGACCGCCCCTCTGCCAGTCCTTCTAAACGTCCTATTTTTTCACGTTCTTCTGCGTAATCTTTTGCATAGTTTCTTGCATAGTCCTCTACCGTTTTACACATTTCTCCAAAACCTCCTTCCGTCTCTTTGAAATACTTGACTGCTTTGCTTAACTCCGGAAATTTTTCTTCTTCAAAAACATCTCTCCGTAAAAAAAGCTGCAACAGTTCGCATCTATCCGAACCATCCCGAACCACTGTATTGACAAAGAAGATATCCTCCCCGTCGTCGACAGGTACATAGCCTTCGTCTGTTTCCATGCATCGCTTCATATGTGTGATCATCTGCCCGTTATGCAGCGCATCATACTCCGTGATATACAGAATAGTCACCTGCGG
Source organism: uncultured Lachnospiraceae bacterium (assembly GCA_934339135.1). Lineage (GTDB taxonomy): Bacteria > Bacillota > Clostridia > Lachnospirales > Lachnospiraceae > Jutongia. The sequence continues at coordinate 52,761 of CAKRHP010000019.1, forward strand.
GATATCTGAAAAATCCGCCCCCTTTGGTGTATATGCTGCCGTAGTCGATGCTGCATAGAACCGGTTTCTCCTAATATCGTCATTGCCGGAGCCTTTTTGCATCTCAATGTTCATATACGCTCCGTCCTCCATAACACAAAGTACATCCAGAATAATCTCCCGGTGCAGGCTCGTCACAACACACTGCGGCGTTACTCTTACCACCGTCAGCTGCGGTCTGTCCAAAAGTGTACGGAGTATTTCCTGACAAACTTCTTTTCGTTCCGCCACCAGACGAAACATAGCGTCATCTATGATCCTCAGGTTTTCTGCCGTTTCTCTTGTAGCTTTTGAGTATGATCCATAATTCATTATCTTACCTCGCTTTCTCTGCTTACCACAGATTTTTCGTAAAACAGGAAAGGGTCGGCTTCTGTGCTAATCATATCATTATACGTCCTGCAAATCAACACCATTTCCCCCGCCCGCTATCCTATGATTTTGGCCAGTATAACAGGGAAATGACCACCTGACAACAGAATTTAGGAAATTGCCGTGTGTGACACGGCAAAAATAGAAAAAAGCCATGTGTGACACGATATTTCTAATAATATGCCAATCGAAAGCGTAAACAATTATATGTATTATTCCGAAGGAAGTCAATTTCTCTCGGAATAATGATAGTGTAAACTGTTCTTCGGAAAAATATGAGCAGACCAGCTCCTAGATAGTTTTAAGAACTTCAACTACCTGC
>CAKRHP010000020.1 GCA_934339135.1 uncultured Lachnospiraceae bacterium
GATCTTAGCTCAGCTGGGAGAGCATCTGCCTTACAAGCAGAGGGTCACAGGTTCGAGCCCTGTAGGTCCCATTTAAATTCTAAATAGCATTTTTAGAAATGCCGATGTGGCTCAATTGGCAGAGCAGCTGATTTGTAATCAGCAGGTTATCGGTTCGAGTCCGATCATCGGCTTTTATGGATGGATTCCCGAGTGGCCAAAGGGGGCAGACTGTAAATCTGTTGGCTTCGCCTTCGAAGGTTCGAATCCTTCTCCATCCATTTAACTTCGGTTAATTAAATAACGCGGGGTGGAGCAGTCTGGAAGCTCGTCGGGCTCATAACCCGAAGGTCATAGGTTCAAATCCTGTCCCCGCTACTAAGATAGTAAATATCTTTTGCCCAGATAGCTCAGTTGGTAGAGCAGCGGACTGAAAATCCGCGTGTCACTGGTTCGATTCCGGTTCTGGGCATTTTCGTCTATTTGACGAAGATGGGATACTAGCTCAGTTGGTAGAGCACTTGACTTTTAATCAAGTTGTCGGGGGTTCGAATCCCCCGTGTCTCATTAAGATCGAGTTCATAGTTGTAAGCTATGGACTTTTTTTGTTTTATGAATTCTGATATGGTTAAAAATATAAAAGGTTTGATAATTTAAACTCTGTCTTGAAAAATTTAGTAAAATAGTAATTCAAAAAAATTCGATTTTGATTAATTCTAATTTAAAGATATAAAATTCAATATATTTTAATTCTGTAAAAATTGATATCAATCTAAGAAATGGTATATAGAATATTTGACAAATAGCTGATAGCATTATATCAGCAGAGAATGAAATGAGACTGCTGCAAATGGAAAAGATGGAGGAAACGTGTGATGAGCATGGAGCAGAAGTCAAAACGGCTAGAGCGGGGTGCAGGAATTTTGCTGCCGATCAGCAGTCTGCCGTCGCCATATGGTATCGGATCATTGGGAAAAGAAGCGTATCATTTTGTAGATCAATTGGAAGAAGCCGGACAGAAATACTGGCAGGTGCTTCCGGTGGGACCAACAAGCTTTGGGGATAGTCCTTATCAGTCATTTTCTACTTTCGCAGGAAATCCATATTTTATAGATTTGGATCTGCTACAGAAGGAAGGATTATTGGAAAAGGAAGAAATTCAGAAAATAGACTGGGGCGAACTGGTTTATGATGTGGATTATCAGAAAATGTATGTGAACCGGTTTGGAATTCTGAAAAAGGCATTTTTGCGGTGGAAGGAAAAGTCTTCGTCTGATTATCAGGATTTTGTTCATAAAAATCAAGAATGGCTTGAGGACTATAGTCTCTTTATGTCCTGTAAGGATTATTTTGGGGGTATTGAATGGCTGTCCTGGAATGAAGACATTCGTTGCCGTAAAGAAACGGCCTTGGAATATTATCGTCAGTTATTGAAAGAAAAAATGGAATTCTGGTGCTTCGTACAATATCAATTTTTTGAGCAATGGAATGCGTTAAAGAAATATGCAAATCAAAAAGGGATACAGATTATTGGAGATATCCCGATTTATGTGGCGTTGGACAGCGCCGATGTGTGGGCAAATCCGGGACAGTATCAACTGGACGAGACGCTTCATCCGATTGATGTAGCAGGATGTCCGCCGGATGCGTTTTCAGATTACGGGCAGAAATGGGGAAATCCGATTTATGATTGGGATATCATGGAAAAGGATCATTTTAGCTGGTGGAAAAAGCGTATTAAAGCAGCAGGCAGTATGTATGATGTTGTGCGAATTGATCATTTTATTGGGATTGTAAGATATTATGCTATTCCGGCAGATGGAGTACCGGTTGATGGAGCATTTCGAAAGGGACCAGGAGAAAAGCTGATCAAAGCCATTGATGAAGCAATTGGGGATGCAAAGGTGATCGCAGAAGATCTGGGGGTGGTTGTACCGGGCGTCAGACAGCTTTTGAAGCAAAGCGGATATCCGGGGATGAAAATTTTGGAATTTGCATTTGATGGAAAAAGAGAGAATGAATATCTGCCACATAATTATGAGAGAAATTGTGTGGTGTACAGCGGAACCCATGATAATGAAACACTGCTTGGATATTTTGATTCGCTGCCGGAAGAGGGGTATCAATATCTGCTGGATTATACAGGACTTTATAAAGAAGAGGAAATACAGAATAAACTAATAGACACAGATTTTGTTGAAAACAAAGAGAATATAAGTGATAGATATTGCGGAAAATTTAAGGAAAAACTGGCCAATGCAGTGATCCGGCTGGCTTATCAGAGTGTGGCGGATACGGTGATTCTACAAATGCAGGATATTTTGAAAAAGGATAATGATGCGAGGATGAATCTGCCTTCAACGATTGGTCAAAACTGGCGCTGGAGATTGAAGAAGGGCGAGTTTGGCGAGAAAGAAATTAAGCTTCTGGGGAAGATGGCAGATATTTATAACCGTTAATATAACAAAATAGATTGTTGATGTTATATAAAAGATTATGGTAATGAAAATAGATGTTAAAAATTAATATAAAATTGAAATCATCAGGAGGAGAAAAATGCTTGAAAAATTTGTAAAGAACCACTATCAGAAAAGTTTAAAGGATTGCAGCAACGAGGAGATTTATATTGCATTGCTGGAACTGGTAAAGGAGCAGGCAAAGCAGAAGGAAAGTCCTGCCGGGAAAAAGAAAGTATATTATATCTCTGCAGAGTTTCTGATTGGAAAATTACTGTCTAACAATTTGATCAATCTGGGTCTTTTTGATACGGTGAAAAAGGAGCTGGAGGAAAATGGAAAGAGTATTTATGAGATTGAGGAGATTGAGCCGGAGCCATCGCTGGGAAATGGTGGATTGGGACGTCTGGCAGCGTGTTTTCTGGACTCGATTGCGACATTGGGGATTCCGGGAGACGGCATTGGTATCAACTATCACCTGGGACTTTTTAAGCAGGTATTTGAGCAGAATCTGCAGAAGGAATATCCAAATCCCTGGATCGAGAAAAATAGCTGGCTGACAAAGAGGGACAAAAGCTATACTGTGGAGTTTCGTAATCACATTGTAAAGGCTTCTCTGTACGATATTGCGGTCACCGGTTATGAAAACCGGACTAATCAGCTTCATCTGTTTGATATTGACAGTGTAGAAGAGAAGATCACAAAGGACGGTATTTCCTTTGATAAGGAAGACATTGAACATAATCTGACCCTTTTCCTGTACCCGGATGATAGTGACGAGAAGGGGCAGCTTCTGCGGATTTATCAGCAGTATTTTATGGTGTCAGCCGGAGCGCAGCTTATTCTGGAGGAATGTGAGGCAAGGGGATGTAATCTTCACGATCTGCCGGATTATGCGGCAATCCAGATCAATGATACTCATCCGACGATGGTGATCCCGGAGCTGATCCGTCTGCTTCTGATCCGTGGCATCTGTATTGAAGAGGCTATGGAAATTGTGGCTAAAACATGTGCTTATACAAATCACACGATTCTTGCGGAAGCACTGGAGAAATGGCCGATTGCATATCTCCAGAAGGTTGTGCCGCAGCTTCTTCCGATCATTCATATTCTGGATAATGAGACAAAGAAAAAATATCCGGATGAAGCCGTTGCAATTATTGATAAAGAAGCCAGAGTACATATGGCGCATATTGATATGCACTATGGATATAGTATAAATGGTGTGGCATATCTTCATACGGAGATTTTGAAAAACAGTGAGCTGAAACCATTTTATGAAATTTATCCGGAGAAGTTTAATAATAAAACAAATGGTATTACCTTCCGCCGCTGGCTGCTTCATTGCAATGAGGAGCTGACTTCCTGGATCGAGGGGCTGATCGGCAATGGATTTAAAAAGGATGCCACAGAACTGGAGAAATTGCTGCAGTATCAGGGAGATCAGAAGGTGCTGGAGAGTCTGTTGCAGGTAAAGGCGGAGAAGAAAAAACAGTTGAAGGAATATCTCTTGCGGACACAGGGAGTTGAGATTGATGAAAATTCGATTTACGATATTCAGGTAAAACGTCTTCACGAGTACAAGAGACAGCAGCTCAATGCACTTTATATCATTCACAAGTATCTGGAGATTAAGAGTGGAATTATTCCGGAAAAGCCGGTTACAGTTATCTTTGGCGCAAAGGCAGCACCGGCATATGTGATCGCGAAGGATATCATTCATCTGATCCTCTGTCTGCAGGAGCTGATCAACAAGGATGAGCAGGTAAATCCATATCTTCGTGTGGTAATGGTAGAGAATTATAATGTCAGCAAGGCGGCACAGCTGATTCCGGCGTGTGATATTTCCGAGCAGATTTCTCTGGCTTCCAAGGAGGCAAGCGGTACCGGTAATATGAAGTTTATGCTCAACGGTGCGCTGACGCTGGGAACTATGGATGGAGCAAATGTGGAGATTGCGGATCTGGTAGGAAAGGATAATATTTATATCTTTGGTGAGGACAGCGAGACAGTGATTGACCGGTATGCTAAGGGCAGTTATGTATCCCGAGATTATTATGAAAAGGATGCAGCTTTGAAGGAGGCGGTGGACTTTATCGTTGGCAAGGAAATGATGGCAGTGGGAGATAAAGAACACCTGACACGCCTGTATAATGAGCTGTTGAATAAGGACTGGTTTATGACGTTTCCTGATTTTGAGGATTATATTGCAACAAGAGAAAAGGCATATCATGATTATAATGATCGTATGTCGTGGGCAGAAAAGATGCTGGTAAATATCGCAAAAGCAGGATTTTTCTCATCTGACCGGACTATTGAGCAGTATGACCGGGAGATATGGAAGACAGGAACGAGCAAATAAAATGCTAAGATATTTGTTGAAAAATAATGTAAGATAAAGAAACAATCACACTCTCTTTCGGTAGGAATACCGGAAGGGAGTTATTTGGCATATGGAAAAAGATGAGTTATTTGAAGAATTTACAGGATTTTTGGAAGCAGCATTTAGAAGGTGAAATTGTCATGAAAATTATCTTGAAAATTTAGAGAAAAATTTGGGTTTCCCCGGCAGATGTGGTAAACTAACTTTAAGAAAACATGCGAGAATCAACAGTAGTGATTTTTTGGAGGATTTACGGAAATAACAGATATCAAGTCGTGTGGTCAAAGATGATATCTTATAGAAATGAGGTCGGATATGATTCAGATATTAATCGTGGATGATGAAAAAATAGAGAGAAACGGGATTAAATTTTTGCTGAAGCAGCTTCATATGGAGGCGGAGATCCGGGAGGCGGTCAATGGTGTGAAAGCGTTGGAGGCTCTGGAGGAGAGTCCGGCGGATATTTTGCTGACGGATATTAAAATGCCTTTTATGGATGGGCTGGAGCTGGCAGAAAATGTCATGAAGAAATATCCTCAGACAAAAATGGTGATCTTTAGCGGATATGGAGAGTTTGAATATGCCAGAAAGGCAATGAAATCCGGTGTGGACAGCTATATTTTAAAGCCTGTGGATCCGGAGGAATTCCGCAATACCATGGAGAAGGTGCTGCAGGAAATTGAAGGAGAACGTCTGGAGGACGAACGCAAGGAAATGAACCGTAATTTTGTCCGGGAGCATGTATTGTTGTCCCTGCTGAATGGTGCCGCACCACAGGATCTGGCGGCAAGCTTAGGTGGGACAGACAGCCTGGAGTATGTACAGGACTTTCATAATATGATGCTGCTGGAATTTGACAGGGAATTTTTTGGAAGAACCGGTCTGGATTTTCTGGAAAATCTCCGGGAGGAAATGAAAGAGCCGTTTTTGTATCTGAATATGAATCCGCAGCAGGGAATCATTCTGTTGGAACGGGAGATTGATATGGAGGTCCGAAAGGAAATGGCGCAAAAGCTTCTGGACGCCATTCAGGAGAAATATGCAGAGAAGTGCTATATTGCGGTCAGCCGTGAGTTTGAGCGGCCGGTAAAGCTGGCTGAGGAAATGGAGCGTCTGGAGCTTCTGATGGAAAATAAATTTTATGTGCCGGAGGATCGTGTATTTAGTGAAGAACAGCAAACAGAAGCAAATCTTTCCCAGATTGATGATGATGCTCTGATGAAGCAGATCCGACAGGATATCAAAATGAAAGATATGGCAGGACTGCGTCGTCATTTTGAAGGGTTGTGCGAGAAATATCATGGGAAAAAGAATTTCTCCCAGATGTATGTAAAATTTATCTTTTCAAATTTATTGAAGGACGTATATGAAATACTGCCAAAGGAAAAATCCGGTGGTCTGAATCAGGATATTGACCGGTTATACCGGACCAATGATTTCCAGGAGGTGACGGAAATCATTAACGAAGGTATTAAACTTTTGGAGCAGAGCTTTGCAATTAATCCACAGATGGAGCACCGGGAGATTGAGACTGTGAAGCAGTATATTTATGCACATTATGGTGAGGAGCTGAGTGTGGATATGCTGGCAGATCAGGTTTTTCTGGCTCCAAGTTATCTCAGTCATATTTTTAAAAAGGAGACAGGACAGAATCTCAGCAAATTTATTAAAGCACTCCGCATGGAGAAGGCAAAGGAAATGCTGGAGGAGACTCACAATAAAATTGTAAATATCAGTTATGCGGTGGGTTATCCGAATGTATCATATTTTTGTCAGAGCTTCCGGGAGTATTATGGTGTGAGTCCGCAGAAGTATCGTAATCAGTAAGCAGGAGAATGTAGGGAATGGTGGAATAGTATAGCGATGAAAAATAAGATTAAAAACTGGTTTGGTAATGCCAAAATACAAAAGAAAATAATGATCATATATATCTGCATTGGCACGATACCTATCCTGCTTTTGGGACTCTTTGCGTTGTCACAGGAGAGAAAAACCCTGATGGAGAGAGAGCGGAGGAATATTGAGGATTCTCTGTCACAGGGGGCATCCCAGTTGAAGTCCCAGATATTGGTCTACAATAATCTGTCGGATTATATTGCATTTAACCAGCCGATCTCGGATGTGCTGATCGGTGATTATGATGATATTTTTTCTATGTATGAGCAGTATACGGCGACGGTGGATCCGGTGCTTTCTTCTCTGAAGTACTTCAACCCCAATATCAACCAGATCACCATATATCTGGATGAGGATATCGTAAAGCATGATACAACGGTAGATTCACTTCACAACATTGAGGGCGAAAAATGGTACAGAGAATATAAGAATTCCGTAAATCAGAAAGTAAAATGGATCATTGATGGAAAAGAAAAGACGTCTTTTTCTGCGAGAACCATGCCAATTATGGAGCAGAATAAACAAAAAGGTATTTTATATCTGGATGTGAATTACGATACCTTATTTTCCGGGTTTGATGATATTTCCAGAGACGGTTATGGGCTATATGTCATAGATAAAGCCGGCAATGTACTGTTTGAGAAGGACACTTTTGACCAAAATAATGAAAATAAGGCTGCCACAAAAAAAGACAGAAGAGATCAAAGTGCCAAAAATGGGACAGTAGATAAAAGCAGGTTATCATTAAAAAAATTAAAAGAGAAAATGGCAGATCAGGCAAAGGGAAAGAGGAGTAATTATCTGATCGTGTCTGCAGATGCCGGGGTAGATGACTGGCAGGTGATCGCATATCAGCCACAGAAAATGATGGCGAGGGAAGTGCAGACACTGGTTGTACTGATCTTTGGGATCATTGCCATCTGTATCGTAACGTCAGTTGTTGCTTCAAAAGCATTTTCAAGGTTCGTGGTGCGGGATATTGAGCGGCTGCGGGATAATATGCAGGCGGTAGAGGAAGGTAATATGGAGCTTACGGTTACCAGTGATGCGAAGGATGAGGTGGGAAGCCTGATCCGTGGTTTCGGAAGCATGCTGGGGGAGATCAACCGATTGATCCATGAAGTATATGAGAGTAAGCTGACTCAGAGAAAGTCAGAAATGACAGCACTTCAGGCACAGATCAATCCACACTTTCTTTATAATTCTCTTTCGTTGATCAACTGGAAGGCTCTGGAGGCAGGGCAGCAGGATATTAGCAAGATCACGCTGGCATTATCCTCTTTTTACCGGACCTCTTTGAACCGGGGCAAAAATGTGCTGACCATTGAGAAGGAAATTGAAAATATGAAGTCCTATCTGGAGATTCAGCTGTGTATGCATGATAATGATTTTGATGTGATCATGGATATTGATGAGGAGATCCTGCCATATCAGACATTAAATCTGCTGCTGCAGCCTTTGGTGGAAAATGCCATTGATCATGGAATTGATCTGAAGGAGGATGGCAGAGGATATATTAAAATAATAGGACGTAAAGATGACAGCAATATTTATCTGACAGTGGAGGACAATGGCGTGGGAATTGAACCGGAGCTTTTGTCGTCGATATTGGAATTTAAGACAAAGGGGTATGGTGTCCGGAATGTGAACCAGAGAGTGCAGCTCTATTATGGGGAGGAATACTGCCTGAGGATTGAGAGCGAGGTAGGAAAAGGAACCAGGTGTACCATAAATATCCCACAGGTGATGAAGGTGTAAGAGTGGACAAGGAAGGATTCACAAATCGTTATTTCATGTGATGTGAATATATGATATACTTTCTAAGTGTTAGTACATATAAAGGTTTTGAACAATGTATAGTTATTCCCGAATATACCGATAACGACAATTTGTTAAAAAGGCTTTATGAGTATGCTGACATAGCAGATAAATGATTTTTAGATACATGAAATTATAATAGACAGGAATGTGAGGTTACAAGATGCCAGTTTTTGATTTTAACCAGGAGAAGAAGGACGCAGCCAAAGCAGAGAAGACATACGAATTAGTTTATTCCAATGAAAGAGTGCCGGATGTGTCACATCCGGTCATGCTGTTGAAGGATGAGGAAAAGAAGCTTATGCATCATTCCTCCGGTATGTTTACGGCGCCGACGAAGGGGACGGCATTTATATGTGATGAGGAAAAGACATCTCATGATATTTTACAGATCGATGCACGTTTTGAGAAGCTGGTAAAGTGGCTTGGAGAGAACCATATTATGGTTAAGCTGTCCGGTGCCAGTACAGATCAGGGATATGCGGTTTATAAGATCTTTGAGACCGGTGTGGCTATGAGAGGTACGAAGCTTTCCGGAGAAAATGGATTTTTGCAGTTTATGATCGAGCGGTTGCTACAGAGTGATGCACCTTCGAAGGAAGTCGTTGATTTTGATGAGATCGAAGACTCCGATGATATGAAACTTACCAGTATTCAGAGTATTACGGATTATCTGATGTGTGCGGGAAGTACCCTTCCGGACAATATCCGTTTGTGGGCGAGACGTAATCTTGCGGTAGCGAAATCTACAGAGGTGACGCCGGAGGAGCGCCGTCATGCACAGCGTGCGCTTTCTATTATGTTAAATATTCAGTGGAAAAATACAGATTTCCAGCCGATCGATCCGGTGGAGGCGAGAAAAATTCTCGACGAGGAGCTGTACGGACTGGACAATGTAAAGCAGCGTATTATTGAGACGATCATTCAGATCAATCGTACCCATACCCTGCCGGCATATGGTATTCTTTTGATCGGACCTGCAGGTACCGGAAAGTCACAGATTGCTTATGCCGTTGCAAAGATTTTGAAAATGTCGTGGACAACTCTGGAAATGAGTTCCATCAATGATCCGGAGCAGCTTACCGGAAGCTCCCGGATTTATGCCAATGCAAAGCCTGGTCTGATCATGGAGGCATTTGCCAACGCAGAGAGCTCCAATCTGCTGTTCATCATCAATGAGCTGGACAAGGCTTCTGCCGGAAAAGGAAACGGAAATCCGGCGGATGTATTGCTGACGCTTTTGGATAATCTTGGATTTACGGATAACTATGTGGAATGTAATATTCCGACTACCGGAGTTTACCCGATTGCTACGGCGAATGACAAGGCGGCCATCAGTGCCCCGCTTATGTCGCGTTTTGCCGTGATCGAGCTGCCGGACTACAGCCCGGAAGAAAAGAGAGTGATCTTTACCAGATTTGCGATGCCAAAGGTATTAAAGAGAATTGGTCTGCGAAGCGAGGAGATTGTGATCACAGAGGAAGCACTGGATGCGATCATGGATATTTTTAAGGATACATCAGGAATCCGTGATATCGAGCAGGCAGCAGAGCATATTGCTGCAAATGCGCTGTACCGTATCGAGGCAGAGAAGATGGTATGCGTTACTTATACGGCGGAGATGATCCGGGAGTTACTGAAATAAATAAGCTGCTAAAATAAAAAACAGCCTGAATTTGATCTCACTCCAAGGGGAGTTATTTGAAATCAAATCCGGGCTGTTTTATTTTACAAGTGGTTACTCGAATCCGCATCCTGTGCGGTTAAACGAGTTGTTTGCGAAACGATGTATCGGATTATTTTGTCTTATCCTTTTTGAGCTCGTTCATTCTCATGGCACGAACTTTCAGTGGGAGACCCCATAATGTGATGAAGCCCTCTGCGTCATGGTGGTCATACATATCACCTGTGGTAAAGGATGCCAGTGACTCACTGTACAGAGAATATGGAGAAGTCGTTCCGTTCTTAATGATATTGCCCTTGTAGAGACGAAGCTTTACTTCACCGGTTACATACTGCTGTGTTACATCAACGAATGCGGAGATGGCTTCACGAACAGGTGTGAACCATTTACCCTCATATACAATGCTTGCAAGCTTGCTGCCGAGCTCTAACTTCAATGCGATGGTGTCACGGTCAAGAACAAGCTCCTCTAACTGCTGATGTGCTTCCATCAGGATTGTTCCACCCGGAGTCTCATATACACCACGGCTCTTCATACCAACGACACGGTTCTCAACGATATCAACAATACCGATACCGTGCTTTCCACCGATGGTATTCAGCTCACGGATAATGTCAGCAACCTTCATTTTCTTGCCATTCAGAGCAGTAGGAACACCCTTTTCAAAAGAAATAGAAAGCTCTACATCCTCATCCGGTGCCTTCTCCGGTGTAACACCGAGAACAAGCATATGATCGTAATTTGGTGCCTGAGCAGGATCCTCAAGCTCCAGTCCCTCGTGGCTGATATGCCAGATATTTCTATCACGGCTATAAGACTGATCGGTTCCGAACGGAAGATCAATGCCGTGTGCTTTACAATACTCAATCTCTGCCTCACGGGAATCCATACCCCATCTGTCGTCACGCCATGGAGCGATAACCTTGATATCCGGAGCTAATGCCTTGATACCAAGCTCAAAACGAATCTGGTCGTTACCCTTACCGGTTGCACCGTGGCAGATTGCAACGGCATTTTCCTTACGGGCAATCTCTACCAGCTTTGCGGCGATCGTAGGTCTTGCCATAGCAGTTCCCATGAGATATTTATGTTCGTAAACGGCACCGGCCTGTACACAAGGCATAATGTAGTTTTCGCAAAGATCATCAACAACGTCCTCAATGTAAAGCTTAGAAGCACCGGAGAGCTTAGCACGCTCCTCTAATCCATCGAGCTCCTCGCCCTGTCCACAGTCGATACAGCAGCATACAACCTCATAGCCGTATGTTTCCTTTAACCATGGAATAACTGCAGTTGTGTCAAGTCCGCCTGAGTAGGCTAAAATAACCTTATCCATCTTTTTGTCCTCTTTTCTTTTTGTTGTGATTACTTGGTTTTGAAAATCATACTGTGTCAATGCGGCGGAGGCATAGCCTGCCACACTCTTCTATCATAGCGTAAATGGCATAAAATGACAAGATTTGATTTATCGTCTCCTTGACATTGTAGGTTTATTATTATAAAGTTAAAGCAGGTTGATAATAATAGACTGATAACAGATGTCGTTTATTTAAAATAGAGCACCGGAAAGGGGAATGATCATGGAATATTTGAAGTTATGTGACAGTGACTACCGTTTTATGCAGGTCGTGTGGGAATATGCGCCGATTCCATCCGGAGAGCTGGTAAAGCGGTGTGACGAGGAGCTGGGCTGGAAGAAATCCACAACCTATACGGTGATTCGCAAGCTGTCAGAAAAAGGATATATTCGGAACGAGGAGGCGGTTGTTTCGGTGCTGATCCCACAGGAACGGGTGCAGCGGGATGAGTCCAATTATTTTGTGGAGAGAACATTCGGGGGGTCATTGCCCGGATTTCTGACTGCATTTCTGGGAGGAAAGCATATTTCGAAAAAGGAAGCGGAGGAGATCAAAAAGATCATAGATCAGTATAGTAAAAGTTGACTTTGACAATGATTTGACACGTAAATGTATGAATATATTAGTACAAAGTGGAGGAGAAAATGAAAAAAATTAATAACACAAAAAAGTTGTATGCAAAAAGGATTTTGATGGAATGTGTAATAATGGTTCTGATGCTTTGCGGGTGTTCGGATCATACAGTGGATAATCCGTTTTCTAAAGACACGGGGTATCAGGTCGAAATGGTAAAAGATCAGTCTGATGATAAAGGGCAGACGGTCTGCGATTATAAGATTTTCCATAAGAAAGACGGACTGTTGATGCAAGATGTTTATGGAGATGCAATTTATGGTGATATTGATGGAGATGGAAAATGTGAGGCGGCTTTTGTAACCATGGAGGGGTCCGGAATTCAGAGAATGTGCATTTATATTGTAGATGTAGAGAAAGAAGTGGCTGTTTCCAAAAAAATTGATGTTATGTATGACATTTTTGATATTAAAGGGGTCGAAAATGTAGGAGATATCAGAGTCACAAATGGTCAGATGAAGAAAAATGAAATACAGATGGAGGTGAGCGGAGCAAAGTATAAAGTCGAAATGGAAGCGGATGGAACGGCAGCAGGTACAGTAGATGGAGCAGAAGTCAGGGTAATTACTGCCAGTGATATTGAGGTGCAAAATATTACAGAGAATTTGAAAAGAAGATTTGAGGAGGAATCGCGTATTGAAAAATAATTGGAGAAAAAATTTATGGTGTGTTGTGGTTACGGCAATGATTCTGGTGCCTTTGTGGGGGCAGGGCAGCAGAGTAAAAGCGGAAGAAGCAGGCAGTCTGGAAATTAATGAGCAAAATTTTCCGGCAGACTGGCTTCGAACCGTATTGAAAACAAAATATTATGATATCAATGGAGATGGGGTACTTTCCCAAGAGGAAATTAAGCAGATTAATATTGTGGAAAATTTTGTTGAACAGGGTTCAGAAATTGTAACGCCGAAACAGGCGTTGGTTGCAACATATATAGGTGATGAAACAATCGTGAAGATTATTTCAGGCAATGATCTGTGGGAAAAGGATACCATAGATGTCCGTGGAATAGAGCATCTGACCTCCTGCACGATCCTTTCTCTGGCGAAGGTGAAGGGGAAGACATTGAAAATTGAAGGGTGTCCGAAGTCACTGAATAATATATGGTTATCTGCATCGGAGATCAATCGGATAGAAGTCGCAGGAAATAACATAACAGAGTTTTCTCTTTATGCTTATGACAGTTGGAGGAGCGAAGAGGATTCACTGATATGCCGGATAAATGAGCTGGATGTATCTCGATGTAAAAATCTGGAATGGCTTGTCTGTGATTCGCCGACACTGGCAACAGTGGATGTAAGTCAAAATAAGAATCTGGAAAGATTATCGTGTAATGGAAATCAAATAACAAGTCTTGATGTGAGTCGGAATAAAAATCTCAGTGATCTTGAGTGTGACAAAAATCAGTTGGAAACGCTGGATCTGAGCAACAATAATAAATTATATACTTTAAGTGCACAGGACAATAAATTAAAAAATATTAAGCTTGCCAAAAATATTCTCAGAGTGGTCAATGTTAAGGATAATCAGTTGAAATCATTTGCAACAGAACTATGTCCTAATATCAGGACATTGAATGTGAAAAATAATTACATTAAAAAGCTGGATCTGACAAAGTGTAAGGGATTGGAAGTACTGAGTTGTAAGCAAAATCAGTTGAGAAAGCTGGATCTGAGCAATAACGCGGAGCTGAGATGGGTTTCCTGTCGTCAGAACAGGATTCGTATCCTGAAGCTGCCAAATGTGAATTTTACAGACAGTAATAATAGTATGGATGAGGATTTTGATGAAATTAATGAATCGGATAGTCTGTTTGGTGAAAATCCAACGGATATTTTGAATCTGAGTAAGATAAAGAGTTTCAAAAAGATTTCCAGAAAAACAGTGAAAGAATTTATAAACGGAAAGTTTCATCGATCCCCGTATTTTGAGGAGAAAAAGGTCGGTTCCAGAAAAATAAAAAAACTGATCATCAGCACTAAGTTGTCAGAAAGAGACCGTATATGGCTTATGAAGAAGGCACAGAAATATAAAGTTAAGGTTTCGGTGAAATAAAAACGGCGTAAAGGAAAATGTTCGTAATATAGTCAGTAGAAAGGGCAAAATACAGGTTTTGCCTTTTCTATTGGAATTAAACTTCTATGTTAAAAACTTTACATAGAAGTTATTGATATGGTTTGAAATTATAGAAAGTTTTATTGATGGAGAAATAACTGATGTACAGTGTCAGCATTGTTTATCTGCAACAAATATGGGAAAACAATATGTGTTCATCAGGATTAAGAATGTGTGCTTATCAGGTGGCGTTATTTCAAATGTCAAAGGAAAGCGAAGAGTGCAGTTTAAAAATATTTATACGAAGATCGCTACTGGTCCTATATCAGTGATAAGTCGAGTAAGCAGATTTATAAACTGATCAAGCAGGAGCAGTTAAGAAAATTATATTATCCATATCATTCTATGGATCCGCTTCAGGCGATTGAAAGAAATCTTAAGAAGAGTGATCACCGCTTTGTCATTACTCTCTGACGCTCATCGATCACAGGAAAAACAAGGTCAACAGAAAAAAATTCTCCTTGCGTGATATTGCAGACGGCATGGTTTTCGTCTGCAATTTTTTCGATATTTTTCAGACCGTATCCATGCTCCGAAGGAATCGAAAAATCGTCGTCTGTAAACGGTCTTTTTTGTGAAATAGAATGGTTATAAGTATTTTGAATGTGAATATAAAACAGATCATTGCTATTGCTTGTGATGATAAGCTTGATCTGATTTTTTTCACAGGTATTCTGACGGCAGGCATTTACAGCATTGTCCAGTAGATTTCCAAGAACAATGCACAGATCGTAATTGTTGATGGGGATGCGGTTTGGATCAATACTTAATTCTTCATAAAAAGCAATCTGATTCTCATGGCAGATATTTTTGTAACTGCTAATGAAAGAATCAATAACAAGGTTGCCGGTATTGATCTCGGCATATGTATTTTCCAGATCATTCATAGCAATTTCCAGATAAGCCGCGAGTTTGTCATATTCTTTATTTTCCAGATATTTTTCAATGATAAAATAATGTTTTTTGGTGTCGTGGATCAGGCTTCGATTGGATTTATAGGCACTGCTTAGCTGCATATATTTTTCCTGCTGATAATCGGCCAGCTGCTCCATATGACGGAGCCGGAAGAGTTCTGCTGTCTGATGGTGGGTGTAATTGAGCAGGATATAATTTACCACATTCAGTGCAGAAAGACAGATGTAAATACTAAGGTAAAAGGCATGGTCATTTCCGTTTACGATATTTACAAGAGGGGTAAAAAGCATAATAATTATAGATGCAGCAGGTGTCGTAAAAATAAGCAGCTGATATCCTTTATGAATATCGCGAAAGCTTTTTCCAAATATCATGGAAACGATCAATGTCAAAAAGAATAAAATAACCTTTGAACCAAGGTTCATAGGAGTATTGAGTGCCGGTGTGACATGCTGAAAGATTTCCGGCTGTACCAGATACATAAGCATAGTAAAAATATATTCTCCGACCACTACCAGAAGCTGAAAGGAAAGTGTCGTAAATATCTTTGAGATCAGGCTGGAGGAGAAAAATAATGTCAGCAAAAAGGTCGTCAGAAAGCTCACAATATTTGTAAGGTATTTGGCAGGTCTGTCCGGCACATAAACCATCAGATACTCGTTTATAAATAAAATAATCTCCATTAAAACGCCTGTACCATAAAAGAAAATGACAGGAATATTTTCCCGGCGGTTTTTAAGGATATTCTGAAGGAATTTAAGCAGAATAAACAGATCAAAACCATAGGTAAAAATATGGATCAGTAATTGCAGCATAAAAACAATCCTCATTTCATAATTTTTTCAGTCGAACAATGTTATTGTTATATCGATCTTTTAGCATTTTTTCATTTCCGCGGCTGATGGGAATTGAAAAACCGTTATCCAGTATTACATGATTTTTTTCAAAATAATGAATATGTGCGAGGTTGACCAGATACTTTCGGTGGCATGGGAAAAAATCATATGGTTCCAGTTTTTCCTGCCAGGCAGATATTTTTCCTTTCCCATGAAGGATATGGTCAAAATGGTGAAAATCCAGCAGTTCTTTTTTGCCATCAGCAACCTCAATACAAAGAATATCACTAAGATCAACTGTTTCTTCGGAGCGGTCTGTCTGCAGCAGAGTGACAAGTTTATGTTCTGATTGGATAGCCGATAAAATGTCATTCATAATATTGGTAAAGGTTTCGGCAGAAAGGGGTTTCACCAGATAATAAAATGGATGAACCCGGAAACTGTCCTGCATATATTTTGGATAATTGCTTATAAAAACCGTATATATATTGCGGCGGATTGACCGGATTTTTTCGGAAAGCTCCAGACCATTCATTTCTGCCATTTCCACATCGAGAAATAAAATATCATAACAGCCGGGTGTTGTGGAAATCCGGTTCAAAAGCTCCAGCGGAGAGGTGTAGGTATCGTAGGAAATATCAATATCATACTGGATCATATAACAATCCAGTAATTTGGTGATCTCTTTTATATATAATTTATCATCATCGCAGATACCGATGTTTAAATGAAGCATTTGTCTATCCTTTCTTGTATGAGGAATTTTTTATCATTCCGATTATTTGGTTTATCAGGATGATTATAACGCAAAATGTCATGCCAATACAACTTGTACCATTCATCCTTAAAATTTGACATTTCGTCCCGGGTTTTGTTCGTAATAATATACCTTGTGGTAACATCTTTATAATGTATCGGAAGAAAAATTAAGAAAATGAGAGAATATTTTAGGAAGTTAAAAGAAAAGTTTAGAAAAATAGATAAAGTGAAAGGGATGTGAATAAAAAATGATTGAATTAATTAATGTCTCTAAAACATATGGAATGGGGGAAAACAGCGTAAAAGCATTAAAGAACATTTCCATGAAGATTGAGGATGGTGACCAGATTGCAATTGTGGGAAAATCAGGAAGCGGAAAATCAACATTGTTGAATATTCTCGGAGGAATGGATATGCCAAGCGAGGGAGTTGTCAGAATAGATGGAGAGCAGCTTCCGGTAAAGGAATCAAAGAGAGCAAAATACCGTAGAGAAAAGCTTGGTTTTGTATTTCAGTTTTTCTATTTGATCCCTTCCCTGAGTGTCTATGACAATATTTGTCTGCCGCTGCATCTGAATCACATATCTTTTCAAAAGAATAAGATTGTCGAACTGGCAGAACAACTGGAAATTCCGGACAAATTATCAAAATATCCTTGGGAGTTATCGGGGGGACAACAGCAGAGAGTTTCCATCGCACGGGCGATCGTTCATGAACCGAGAATTATTCTGGCAGATGAACCAACGGGCAATCTGGACTCGGAAACTGCTATTGATGTGATGAAATTGTTGCTGCGTTATAGCAGGAAAAATGGAAGCAGTTTGCTGCTGGTAACTCATGACCGGGAAATTGCCTCGATGTGTTCTGAATGTTATTGCATGAAAGATGGGAGATTTGAAGGGGAATAAGATGAAAAAATTTTTGATAAAAATGGTCTGGGAGCAGATTCGGTACAAAAATAAGAAAAATGTGCCCATTATTGTTGTACTTGTTTTAGCAATGTTCCTTATTTTGCAGGTATTTTGTCTGTTTGATATATATGACAATATGACAATTCAGGATGCAAAGGAGAGTAATGGCAGTTATCATGTTCATTTTGTGGATCTGCTAAAGGATGTGGAGCCTGCTTTTGGAAATGCATCCCAAATTGATAAAATAGGTTTTGTGTCAAAGCCGCAAAAGGTTGGGATTGAAAACAGTGATATTTCTTCGGTTGACAAAAATCATAAATTTAAATGGTATGCCATGGATCCGGAGGCATATGAATTAAGTGAAAAGAAGCTTTTATGTGGACGGTTACCCGTTCGTGAGGACGAGGTAGTAGTATCCTCCAATATGAAAAGAGATGGCGTATTATTTTATCAGGGATTTTCCCAAAAAAGAATTTCCGATGAAATTACGATCGCATTCCAAGATTCCAAAAAGACATTCCGTGTGGTTGGGGTGATCGATTCCATGGTTGCAGGCAAAAAGGGGAGCGCATGTTACATTGCGGGCTGGCAAAAGAGCATCGAAAACCCGAAGGAAGCGTATGTAACATTGACCGATAATACGAGAAAAAGCATTTATCAGTGGGTCAGTGGACTGGGTTATGATTATAAAACGCAGGTTTATGATACGCAGTATATGAAAAAGCACGGGCTGGCTTATACGGGAAATTACGCCGTGGAATTAAACAATTATTATCTGGATGCATTGAATGGGGAATCCACGGCGGAGGGGGTCATTCTGGCAAAGCGGCTGGTCGTTGTCATTCCTTTGGTGGTCACCTTGATCGCAGCCATGATGTTAATGAGTGCGATCTTTATTGAGCTGGATATGACCAAAAAGGAAAACGGATTTTTGCGGGTGTGCGGATTCTCGCCGAAGATTTTTACTGTGTATTATCTGGTGAGAAGTACGATGCTCTTTATCCCATCCTGCCTGATCGCCCTGCTTCTTTCGGAGGCGGGGAAGCGGTGGATTGTTTATTTCGCACAGACGGTCCGGATGAATCGGTTAAAAAATTTTTCTGTGGTATTCCAGCCGAGAGAATGGATATGGACCATAGGGATTGTATATGGTGTTTTGCTTTTGTCCACAATCCTTCCAGTTCTGGTGTCCCTTCGAAGCGGTGTTGTGGACATGCTGAAGGGGGAAGCCGTACAAAGCCGATCGGCGGTTTTACGATGGAATTGGAGCGATAAGATTAAGGGATGGCAGGAATGGAAAATTGCCGGACATATGTTGAAAAATCACAAGGTCCGTACTGTTTCTATTATGGTTTCATTGGCGTTAGTCGGTATATTTGCAATGACGTATATGATCTGTTTTCAGGTGATCGGGCAAAGGATCCGTGACCAAAAGGAAAGTTACCGGAGTGAATTTACGTTAGTTGGAGATGATCAGGTGGATGCCGGGTCGTTATTGAAACAAATACCGTATGTTTCGTGGAGCGATATGATTTATGATTCCATCGAAAATTGTAAAAATGACGGGATAAGCCTCAATACAAAAATGAAAGAGAGCTGTACATACTGGTTTGGCGAGGACGAGATGAAGGTGGAGGTTTGCAGCATGAGCGAAGAATTCTACCGGAAATATTTTTCGCCAACTGAAGGGAAGTTGCCGGATTATGCAGAATTAGTGGAAAAAGAACAGGGAATATTATGCGATTACCGGCAGGCAGATGGAAACGGCAAAAAGGTCAGCGGAAACGTGTTTTCCAAGGTGCCGGCAAGCTTCATCAACAACAAGGGCGAAAAAACGGACATTGCCCAGAGAGGAATATTAAAGGATGCGGATAACGACGAGGGCGTCACGATGCCGATGCTTTTTGTGCCGGAAAAAGTGTATTTACAAAAATATGCACCACTTTATACGTTGATTTATTTTAATGTAGAAAAGGGAAAAGAACAGGAAACACGGGCATGGCTTATTGAGCATCAGGACGACCTGCCGGTGACGGTGGGAGACCAGGCAACCGAATATCTGGCCATGCAGGATACAACAAACATGCTGGAAAAGATCCTGTTCGGGGCACTGGTCATTATGATAACGATCAGCTTCATAAACATGGCAAATACCTTTGTGATGGATGCCCAGATGCAAAAAAAGGACTACGCGGTATTGCAGGCATTGGGAATGTGGCGGGGGAGATTATATCTTATCATATTGGGGCAATGTATTGGTTATACCCTGTCAGGGCTGATCGGTTCGGGGGTGTACCTGTTTTTCCTTTTGCCGGGAGTTCTGGACAAATTAGTAAATATCCAATTACAGAATCTGCAGTACCCGGTTATGTTGCAACTGATGATCAGCGGCTGTATTCTTGTGGCGGCGTTTGTGACAGGCATTTGCAGTCTGGAATCCCAGTTGAAAAAGGGCATGCTCGATGTTCTGAGAAAAGAATAAAAATATAAAATTCCAGTGGAAATTGCAGGGATGAAATTCATCGGGAGGAGTGTTGTGTATGATGAAAAATATAAAAAAATTATTGGTATTGTCTCTGGTATTTTGTCTGACGGGAGTGCTTTGTGGCTGTGATCAGAAATTGTCTTATAAGGAAAATAATAAAGATGTTTCCAGCCAGCAGGCATCAAAGGAGGATTCACAGCAGGATCAAAAAGCTGTGGATATTGTCGAAGAAACTTCTGAACCGGAAGCGTCAAAAACGGGAACGGGAAATTTCTTAAAGGCAAATAAGAGGCATTATAAAAAGGGAGTGAAGCGGACATTTTATGTATGGCTGGATGCCACAAAGCTTTCGGGGGAAGAGTACAGTAAATATCAAAAACAGATTGCAGAGCTGCCGGAGGTCGAAAAATCACAGGAGATATATTTCTGCTTCAATGGCAAAGTAAAAACTGCGGAAGAAAGATTAAATCCTCAGTATGTGCAGTATTTACGGGATAATAGTCCCGAATTATATAAGCAGATGAAAAAGGACGGATATTATGAGGTGCCATTTACATTATATACATATCCGTCCTGTCAGGAGACGGTTCTTTCCCAGACCTGTGTTTCTCAAAATTTAAGTGAGGGAAGCTACAGAGGGGGATCGGTGACAGATTTTGAAAAAGGGGACAAGCTGGATCTGGCGATAGACTGGCAGCTGGAGCCCGTGAAGAAAACGACAAAATATGAGGCGGTGTTAGAGGATCGGACAATGGATGTGGAATGGTTTGCGGATGAAAATGTAATGTCCGTCCGGCTGAGTGTTCCTTTTGATCAGTTTTTTGAGCTGGTCCCAAATGCCAAAAAGAAATTTCCGACCAGAGTTGTGGTTAAGAGCAAAAAGGGAAAGGAAGATGAATTAAGAAAACGTATTACTTCGCTTCTGGAAGAAAATGGGGGAATATACGAAAGCAGTTTCTATCAATGATTAAGGATTTTTAAAGAAAATTTAATTATATCATATATAGTTTTTACCATGATGTTTGCAGATCATTTTATATTTGGAGAGTAATTATGAGATATACAAAAATTATAACTTTTTTGTTGTTAATCTGCATTACCCTAAGTGGATGTAATACAGTTGATCAGAGTGAGAAGTCAAAGAATCGTTTCGAAAAAAAAGAAAAAATCATAACAGAAGAGGGCTTTTCAGTATCCGGATATAAAGGGAATTTAGAATCCGGACGGATTGCAATGCAGGAGTACGGAAAAAAATATGCGGCAGAAGTGAAAGAAACACAAAATAAATCGTATTCAAAACTTGATCTGTCAGATTGTAAATATGGAGAGTTTCCCGAAACAGATACCGTTTCTGTTTTTAGCGAAGATATAGAAAGCGATATCAGCGCTGACGAAGGAGTAAGTCTGATTAAGGGATGCTTAAAGAAAATGGGATATGACAATGTGGATCTGAAAAAGGAACTGAAGGATTGCAGTGGTCAGCTTGGGGAGAAAAAACAGGATGAAGAGTGGCCAACGGTAATGGATCAGATTTCAAAATGTAAATCCGGAAATGGATTTTTTGTCAATACCAATCAATATGCTGTGCAGATATTGGGAGGTGGAATTTACTCTATGAGTGACGGCAGTATTACGAGATTTCTACAGAAAAAATCGAAGGCATCGATGGATGCTCTGGGAGTATATTCGGATAATATCGTAACCGGTGGGGCAGTACAAAAATTGGAAGATCAAAGTTATAAGCTGTTTGACAGAGATACCACTGTGAAGGATGCGGCTAAAATGGTACAAGAATATTTCAATGAGAAAATGTCAGACCATAATGTTACCACTGATATTCCGCAGGTAGAAGTTTTTTCATTAAAGGATAAGTATGGGTATGATTTTTTTGTTCGAAGAAACTATAAAGGGGTAAATTTTGCATTTGCCGATTATGGTGGACAGAATGTAGATGGAGATTATGAGATCGTGGAGGATATGAAACATGCTTATGTGGTCAATCATAAAACGGTTTCCGCTTATGCCGGGCAAAATCAGAACATGAAATTGAATGTTCTCATGGAGGACAGAAAAATTATAGGGTTAGACGGGATATTACAAATTTTGGATAAAAAAATGGCACAGCATTTAAGGCTTAAAATAGATACAGTGGAGTTTGTATATTGTCCAATACATTTTGATATCGGAAAAAATAAAAAAGAAAGTATAATATTTCCATTCTGGCAGTTGGATGGCATTAATATGAATAACGAACAGTCCATGAGAATATATGCAGATGCGTTGACCGGAGAGATATACTTATATACATATTATAAATAAAAATTGAAGGATCTGTATAAGGAATGATGAAGCATTCTTAAAGAAAACTTAATTATTTCATGTATAGTTCTCTGATACAATATACGTAAATCATTATTGATCATTTGCGAGGACATCAGATCAGGAGGGAGGAATATCATGAAAAAATCAAAAGCAAAAATAGTTTTCATTATAGCCGGGATTTTATGTCTGGTATTTTTCTTGGGAAGTATCGTAGTACAGAATCTGCCGGAAAAGTCTGATCAAAAGACAAAATCAAAAAAAGAGGCTGTTTTTGACGGAATATCGTCATATGTGTTGGGAAGTGCTTATGGAAGCTGTGGTTCGTATTATGAGTCTCAGAATGACTTTTTGTATTATCTGGATGCGGCAACCGGAGAAAAATCTATTGTCTGCACCAAAACAAATTGTGAGCATGAGGCAGGAAAGGCAGAGGGCTCAATGGAGCAGACGGAATGTGAGGCAGATTTTTCCAATGTATCGTCATATGTTCCGTGTGGGGATAAGCTGTATTACATACCGATTGATCCATTAGGTGAAAATGCACCGTGGGAGATCTGGCAGCAGGATCTTACCGGAGGAAATCAGAAAAAGGTAGCAGAAATTGATGATAAGGTGAATACATCTTTGATAATCGGCAACGTGCAGTGTGATGGAATGTACATGGTGGTTTCATTTGAGGAGATCGGATATTATGACAAAAGTGGAAAGATTATAGAGTATGATAATTTTCGCACAAAAGCCGGGATTTATATTATCAATATGAACGACTGGAGCTTTCAGCGGGTCTATCTTACCCGGGATGAAAAGTATAATGCATTCGGAAAATATGCCCGCCCGTATATTTCTTTGATGAGTCTTGGAAGTGAAGATGTATCATTATATTGTTTATATTACGATAAAAAATTTGATGGGAAAAAGTTCAGTAAATTGCCGGAAAAACGACAGGTGAAATACATGAAAAACAATCTACATCTCATGCAGGTGGATATCCATCTTTCCAATGGTAAAACAGAAATATCAGATTCTTATGATGGCAGTCATGATTTTAGATTTTCTGGAAACTGGTATATGGAACAGGATTATTATGGAAATTTTATGGCAAAAAAATTCAGAGGCGGTGATGGAAATAGTATAATTATTTATAATTCACCGGAAAATGGAGAAAAGGAATATGACAGTGGATATAAAGGTGTAGCAGTGACGGACCGCAGTGTGTTTTATATGGTGTATGACAAAAAGCAGAGTTCCCTTGACTGGTATCGTTATGACCGGAAGACAGGAAAAAAGGAGTGTTTAGAAAAACCGGAGGCTGACGTAGTACCCAATTATTCTACAAAGAATTATCTCTATGTGACGATATACTGGTCAGATGATGACTATGAACCATTTGCTATTCCGGTGAGAGAACTGGAAAATGGAACCTATCAGTTTCCTGAAAAATCAGGAGAAAAGAAAACGCAGGAAACGCAGGATAAAGAAAATAATGATCCGGGGGATACGGTAATCTGGGGTGTCAATGACAGCCAGTTTCCATCAGAGGAGGCGGTGAACGAGATCAACCGTTATCTAAAGAAAAAAGGGTATGATTTTAAAGTGGAATTTACCGGTATTTCGGAAAATGATCCGGATAAGATAACGCAGATGTATCCGCAGATTGACATCCTGCAGGTACCAAAAACAAGGGTTTATAACAATAGTTCGGCAGATGCATTAAAGGCCGGATACTATGAGCCATTGTCTGGTTTTCTTGATAATGATGGGAAGAAACTTAAAAGTCAGTTCAGTGAGACGGAGTGGAAACGGGTGGAGGTCAACCGGGAGATCTATTCCGTACCAAGCTCCATGTTGGATTATGAGGGACTTTATATTGCATACAACAAAAAGCTGAAAGGAAAACAGGATCTACAAGAAGCGGATACGCTGGAGAAGGCAGAAAAGATCGTGAGCGGAGCAGATGTGAAGGCGAAGTATCCGATCGTCTTATCAAACAGTCTGGGGGATGGGAACCTGGCCGGTTTCGGGGACAGTGATTATTGTCTGGGACTGGCACTGGATCACCGGACGAAGGAACCGGAGTTATGGTATGAAAATAAAAAGATCCGTTCTGTCTATGAAAGATTCCATGCGTGGTATCAGAAGGGCTGGCTGTCAAAGGAAAACTGCATGAGCAGCCTGGCAGAGGATGATGCCATGGTGTGGGTGCAGAGTGCTCTGCAAAGTGGGGATTGGCTGGTGGCGATCGGCTATGGACCATGCAGTGAGGAGATTCGGAAAAATTCATGTGAAGTAGTCCGACCGAAACAGACGGTATTTTCGAAAGTGAATCTGTCCACCGGTGTGGCAGCCGGATCAAACTGTAAGGAGCAGGCGGAAAAGTTTCTGGAGCTGGCATATACTGATCGGAAGATTGCTGATCTGATGCTGTATGGCGTGCAGAAGGGAAACTATCAGGTAAAGGATGGTGTGGTCTGTGGTTATTCGCAGGATCTGTGGTCGAAGTTTTCTTCCATGAAAATGGACTTTGGAAATCAGATCGCCGCAACGCCGTTAGATACAGATGGAGAATCCGGTAAACCGGAGAACCGAAAGAAATATTTCCGGTCATACAATGTAACCGAATCGCCGTTGATCGGATTCCAGCCGGACGTTGGTGATTATGAGAAGGATCTGGAAACTTATATTGACTCAATGCGAAAAGAAGAGGACATCTGGCAGGCAGAGGATTTTGATAAGGAGTATGACAGTCTTGTGAAGAAGCTTTCCACCAAGCGGATGAAGCAGTACCGGGATGCTGTGGAAAAGCAGATCAAGACATGGGGAATGTAATAAATTAAGGGGGTAAACTGAAAAAATTAGATAGATTTAAAACAAAATAATAAAAATAATTGAATGTTCTCATGGAGGACAGAAAAATTATAGGGCTAAATGGGATATTACAAATTTTGAATAAAAAAATGGCACAGCATTTAAGGCTTAAAATAGATACAGTGGAGTTTGTATATTGTCCAATACATTTTGATATCGGAAAAAATAAAAAAGAAAGTATAATATTTCCATTCTGGCAGTTGGATGGCATTAATATGAATAACGAACAGTCCATGAGAATATATGCAGATGCGTTGACCGGAGAGATATACTTATATACATATTATAAATAAAAATTGAAGGATCTGTATAAGGAATGATGAAGCATTCTTAAAGAAAACTTAATTATTTCATGTATAGTTCTCTGATACAATATACGTAAATTATTATTGATCATTTGTGAGGGTATCAGATCAGGAGGGAGGACTATCATGAAAAAATCAAAAGCAAAAATAGTTTTAATTGCTGCAGGAATATTATGTGCGGCATTTCTGCTGGGGAGTATTGTAGTACAGAATCTGCCGGAAAAGTCTGATCAAAAGATAAAGACAGAGACAAAAACGAATGTGACAAAGGAGAAAATCTTTAACGGAGTATCATCGTATTCCATGGGAAATGCATATGGAAGCTGTGGAATGTATTATGAGTCTGAGAAGGAATTCCTGTATTATCTGGATGCGGCAACAGGAGAAAGATCGATTGTCTGTACCAAAACAAACTGTGAGCATGAGGCGGGGAGCAAGCAGGATTCTATGGTGGCAGAAAAATCGGATTGTGAGGCTGACTTTAACTTTGTAGAAGCTTATATTCCGTATGGAAATAAATTATATTACATTCCGAATGATCCATTGAACGGTAATAAACCATGGGAGATATGGGAGCAGGATCTTACCGGAGGAAATCAGAAGAGGGTGGCATATATCCATGACAAGGTTAATACATTCTTATCCATCTATAATGTGCAATGTGATGGTGCATACATGGTCGCATCATTTCAGGAGCTGGGATATTATAACAAAAAAGGAAAATATACCGAGTATGAAAGCTATTGTCAAAAAGCCGGACTTTATATTATCAATATGAGTGATTGGAGCTTTCAGAAGGTTTATATTACCACAGATCAGCATGATGATGTATTAGGAAAATATGCAAGTCCGTATATTTCTCAAATAAGTCTGGGAAGTGAAGAGGTAGCATTAAATTGCACCTATTATGACGAAAAATTTGATGGAAAAAAAGTAAATAAGCTGCCGGAGAAAAAACAGTTCAAATATATGGATAAACATGTACATATGATGCAGAGACATATTCATCTTTCAGATGGAAATACAACCGGTATTGTTCCCTTTGATGGAGATCATGAATTTATGTATTCGGGAAACTGGTATATGGAACAGGATTATTATGGCAATTTTACGGCCGTACAATTCAGAGGCGAAGGGAACCATACGGTCCTTTACAGCTCACCGGAAACCGGGGAGAAGGAATATGACAGTGGGTATAAAGGGGCAGCAGTGACAGAACGCAGCATATTTTATACCAGATATGACAAAACAAGAGATTCTCTTGACTGGTATCGTTATGACCGGAAGACTAAAAAAGTGGAATGTCTGGCAAAACCGGAGGCTTCTGTTATCCCGGAGTATTCTACAAAGGATTATGTTTATGTGATCGTATTCTGGGAGGATGACTCGTATGAGCAATATGCCATTCCATTGAAAAAACTGGAAAAAGGGACCTATCAGTTTCCGGAAAAGTCAGAAGAAAAGAAAACACAGGAAAAGCAGGATAAAGAAAATAATGATCCGGCAGATACGGTGGTCTGGGGAATCAATGACAAATGGCTTCCAACGGATGAAGCCGTGAATGGGATCAATCGCTATCTGAAGAAAAAAGGATATGATTTTAAGGTGGAATTTACCAGTGTTTCGGAAAGCAATATGGATAAAATAGCGGAGGAGCATCCGGAGCTTGACATACTGCAGGTGCCGGGAAACAGGGTTGATAATAATTGTTCGGCAGATGCCCTGAAGTCGGGATATTATGAGCCGTTGTCGGATTTTCTGAACAATGACGGTAAAAAGCTGAAAAATCAGTTCAGTGAGACGGAATGGAAACAGGTGGAGGTCAACCGTGAAATTTATTCGGTGCCAAATTCTGCACTGGAGTATGAGGGGCTTTATATTGCCTACAGCAAAAAGCTGAAAAACAGGCAGGATTTAAAAGAGGCGGATACACTGGAGAAGGTGGAAAAGGTTGTGACGGCAGCAGATGTGAAGGTGAAATGTCCGATCGTTTTGCTCAACAGTCTGGCAGATGGAAATCTGTCCGGTTTTACGGACAGTGATTATTGTCTGGGACTGGCACTGGACCATCAGACAAAGAAACCGGAGCTGTGGTATGAAAATAAAAAGGTACGTTCTGTCTATGAAAGATTTCATACCTGGTATCGGAGGGGGTGGCTGTCGAAGAAGGATTGTATAAGCAGTCTGGCAGAGAATGATTCTACAGCATGGAGGCAGAAGATTCTGAAAAAAGGAGAATGGCTGGTCGCTATTGGCTTTGGAACCTGCAGTGAGGAGGTTCGGGAGAGGGCTTTTGAGATTGTCCGGCCGAAGCAGACGGTATTTTCAAAAGCAAATCTGTCCACCGGTGTGGCTGCCTCATCAAACTGTAAGAAACAGGCGGAGAAATTTTTGGCGCTGGCATATACGGACCAGAAGATTGCTGATCTGATGCTGTATGGCACACAGAAGGGGCATTATCAGGTGAAAAATAATATGGTCTGTGACTATTCGGAGAATCAGAAGCTGACATTTGATTTATCCAGAAGGGATTTTGGAAACCAGATTGCTGCAACACCACTTGATACGGATGGAAATGCCGCAAAGCCTGCGGTGCGTAAAAAATATTTCCGGTCGTACAATGTAACCGAATCACCGCTGATCGGATTCCAGCCGGATACAGGGGATTATGAAAAGGAGCTGGGCGGCTATATTAACGCAATGCAAAGGGGAGAAGATATCTGGCAGTCGAAGGATTTTGATAAGAAGTACGACAGTCTGGTGAAGAAGCTTTCCACCAAGCGGATGAAGCAGTACAGGGATGATGTGGAAAAGCAGATCAAGGCATGGGGAATGTAGAAGCATCTGTATCAAACAAGTACATTATTTTGGATATGCTGATATCAGGTATAACATTTGAAAGCGAGGTGGGGCAGGCATGTGGAGAGAACATAAAAAATTGTGGAAACAGCGGGCGGTAGTCGTGTTTGTGGTGGCAGGACTTCTGCTGAATCTGTTTCTGCTGCTGCGGAGTGAATACAGCCGTCAGTCATGGATGGAACCGACGGTATCCTGCTATCACAGTATATACCGGGAGATCAGAGGGATGGAGCCGGCACAGGCAAAAAGTTATCTGAAGAAAAAGTCAAACAACCAGAATATAGCGTATGAACGAAGAATTGGTTATGAGACAATGCTTGACGAAATATCCCATGCCGGCAGTTATGATGAGTATCTGGAGGAGAGGGAGAAAGATTATTCCAAAAGTAAGGTGTTTGAAGGGTTTCGAAAAAGCAGTAAATACGATCGCAGGGACGCAGCAAAGGTGATGAAGATGCTGCGGCAGTTTCAGGGAAGTACGGTGCAGATCGTTCCTTCCAGAGGCTGGGCAATGATCCTTCTGTTTTTTCAGACGGATATCGCCGGTCTGGTGCTCCTGCTTGCCGCGGCGGCGGTTTCCTTTATGCAGGAGAAGGAACGGGGAGAATATTTCTTTATCCGTACCATGAAAAGGGGGCGGGGGCCGTTTATTATTTATAAAGTATCGGCACTTTTGATGTTTTCCATGGAGGTGCTTCTGCTTCTTTATCTGGAAAATATACTGGTGGCATGGAAGATGTATGGTCTGGGTGATCTGAATGCCTGTCTGCAGTCGGTGCATGGTTTTATCGGAACCGGCGTGGCGGCAGATTTAAAACAAAGCATTGTTCTGTTTTTGGGACTGAAGCTGCTGGCGTATTTTATGGTCATGCTGTTAATATTATTTCTGATGACTGTTTGTGATACGTCGCAGAAGCTGTATGTCTGCCTGGCGGTGATCATAGGGGGAAGCAGTCTGGCATATTGGGGGATATCAGCGAATAGCTGGCTGTCTGCTTTGAAATATGTAAATCTGATAGGATTTCTGCATACGGGCGAAATGATGGCAGTGTACCGGAATATCGGACTGTACGGTTTTCCGGTCAGTTATATTACAGTTGGGATCGTGTTTTTTATCGTAGTGGGTATTTTACTTTTTTCGGGAACGGTATTTTTCTTCTGCGACCAGAAAATTGTATCCCGTGCCAGACGTCATATTCTGCCGAAGGGGAAACGGCAGAGAAAAATACGGGGGTATCGTTTATTTTACGGGGAAACAAAAAAGATACTGTATTATCAGAGCGTGTTTCTGATGGTATGTGTATTTGCAGGAGTGGTCTGGTGGAACTATACGCCGGTGCACTCGCTGTATAATGATGAATCGGATGTTTACTATAAGGAGTATGTGGATCAGGTGTCCGGACCGTATACGAAGGCTTCCGCCCAAAAAATAAAACAGTGGCGGGAGGAGAGGCTTGCTCTGGAAAAGCAGATCCATCAGGAGAAGCGGAAGGCGGCTACGGATGAGCTGAAATCGATCGTGGAATCAGGATATACCAAGGAGCGGAAAAGAACAGAGGGCTTCCAGGTACTGATGGATCATCTCGGCTATATTTCCGGTATTCCAAATGGCGGTCTTTTTTATGAGAGAGGCTACGAGCAGTTGACGGGGTATGAGATGGCATGGAAGCGGGATGCGATGCTGGCACTGGAGGGCGTTCTTATGGTGATCCTTAC
This sequence comes from uncultured Lachnospiraceae bacterium, assembly GCA_934339135.1. Taxonomy (GTDB): domain Bacteria; phylum Bacillota; class Clostridia; order Lachnospirales; family Lachnospiraceae; genus Jutongia. The sequence continues at coordinate 30,293 of CAKRHP010000020.1, forward strand.
GGTGGCGGGGATTTATTCCCGGGAGTATGAGACTGGAATGATGCGGCTGCTGCGGACAACGTCCCGGGGAAGGCAGGAGCTGCGAAGTGCCAAGCTGTGGATCGGTGTGGGAATTGTTACGGTGATCTATGGAATTATCTATGGAAGCGAATTTTATCGTATATTAAGTGCTTTCGGAACAAAGGGCTGGAGCTGCTCCGTGGCAAGCATATCTCATATGCCGATGTATCTGTCGGGACTGGCGGTGGTGGATTATCTGGCGTTGATCCTGGTCATGCGTTATCTGGGGTTTTTGCTAGTGATGGCTGCGGTTTACCTGATCTCCAGCCGTGCGGAAAGCTTTATTATGACGGTGGTATACAGTATTTCTATATTTGCATTGCCGTTAGTTCTGTATCTGAGCGGGGTGAAGGGTTTGAAATATGTACTGCTCAATCCTTTGCTTTTGGGAAATATATTTTGATGATGCCGGGTGCTAAGTGTTGTTCCATTTAAGGAAGGAATAAACGGGAAAGGAGTTTAAAGCGTATGGAGATTACAATATCTCATCTGACAAAACGATTCGGGGATAAAACGGCACTGGATGATGTGAGTCTTGTGCTGGATCCCGGAGTGCATGCACTGCTTGGCCCAAATGGAGCCGGGAAAAGTACATTGATCAATATCCTGACAGACAGCATTGTACGGGATAAAGGGGAAGTGCTGTACAATGATTATGAGATCACGGGGCTGGGGGCAAAATACCGGGAGCTTCTGGGATATATGCCACAGCAGCAGAGACTTTATGACAATTATACGGCGGAGGAGTTTTTAAAATATATGGCAGCGATCAAGGGGATTACACCGGGGAAAGCCGGAAAGCAGATAGCAGAGCTTCTGCAGGTGGTCAATCTGTGGGATGTGCGGCGCAAAAAGGTGGGAGGCTTTTCCGGCGGAATGAAACAGCGTGTTCTGCTGGCACAGGCTCTTCTGGGGGAACCGCGTCTGCTTATTCTGGATGAACCCACGGCGGGACTGGATCCCAGTGAGCGTATTAATATCCGGAATTATATTGCTGCTGTGGCACAAAAAATGATCGTACTTTTTGCGACCCATGTGGTCAGCGATATTGAATGTATTGCGAAGGATGTGATCCTGATCCGGGGTGGAAAGATCTGCCGGCAGGGGACCCCGGTGGAGCTGATCGAGAGTATTCAGGGCAAGGTGGGGGAGCTGCCCTGTGATCTGGAGAGCCTGGAAAAGCTGCAGGAGCAGTACTGTACCGGAAATGTTTATCAGAGGCGGGAAGGGCTTCGTGTGCGGATCGTCGGGGACAGGCTGCCGGAGGGATGTCTGCCGGTGAATGACAGCATTGATCTGGAGGATGTGTATATGTATTACATAAATAGTAAAAAGTTTTGATTCGCTGCAAAATTGATGATATTGCATAAAATCTTTATTTTGATTGACAATGTATACTAAAATGGATATTATAATGGTGAGAGATGTTAGAAAGGCGGTGATAGTATGGCAACAGCTCCTACTCAGATTCGAATTGACGCAGATATTAAGAAGCAGGCAACAGAGTTATTTAGTAATCTTGGTTTAGATATGTCAAGTGCAGTAAATCTTTTCCTTCATCAGTGTGTTCTTCGGGGCGGGATTCCATTTAGCGTAGAAATGCCGCGTTTTAGTGGAAGAACCTTGGAGGCTATGGAGGAGGCAAAACGTATTTCCCGCGATCCCCAAGTTAAGGGATACACCAGCATGGATGAACTCAAGAAAGCATTGGAGGATTAGGTGTACGAAGTTAAATTTACCAATACGTATAAAAAGAGCTATAAGCTTATGAAAAAACGAGGACTGGATATTTCACTTCTTGATAAGGTGGTTGACATGCTACGTCAAGGGAAGAAACTAGATGACAGGTATCGTGATCATGGATTAAGTGGACAATTTCAGGGATTTCGTGAGTGCCATATAAAACCTGATTGGCTTCTGGTATATTTAATAGAAGATGATGTTTTGACCTTGACTTTGGTTGACACAGGTACTCATGCAGATATTTTTCGAATGTAAATCGTGTTTCATGTTTCAGAGGCAGTCGTTTGGCTGCCTCTTTTGAAATCTTAAAAAATTGCATCCATTATATCTGGCAATGCTGGCACTGGTCCTGTTGTTGTTTACCCTTGTAAATCACAAAAAAGCAGGGATCTTTCTGGATGGCATTCTGATCCTGTTTGGTGTCGTTTCCTGCGGAATGCATCTGGATACCATGTGGATGTTTCCTATGGCAAATACGGTAGTATGGCTTCATTACACTGGTTATCTGGCGGAGCCCGTGTATCCGGTGTGGGCATCGTATCTTTATTTTGGAATTGCCGATATAACCTTAATAATATGTTGTATCACTGTCCGGAAAAGATATCAGATCCGGGCATAAATACACATATCATGAAAATCTTGTATGTTTCTAAAATTCCTTATATTTACCCAAAAACTGCCAGCTTTTATAATGAATTTATCAAATCAATACAGCAGAAATGAAGCTGCTGCATGAAAAAGAATGAGGAGGAATTCGTTATGAGAGCGAAAAAATTATGTGCGTTATTGCTGACAACAGCAATGATTTCATCCGTATTTGCCGGGTGTGGCAAGACATCTTCAACAACAGATAAGGCTGGTTCTGATACCAGCAGTGCCAAGACAGAGACAAAGGATGTGAAACTGACGGTGTGGGGACCGCAGGAGGATCAGGCAAAGATAAAGGGATATGATGACGGTATCCTTAAGGCAATGTGTGATTCCTTTAATGAGCAGCATCCGGAGTGGAATATCACATTTGAGTATGGTGTATGCTCCGAGGGAGATGCCAAGGATGTGGTAACGAAGGATGTGGATGCGGCAGCAGATGTTTATATGTATGCAAACGATCAGATCCCGGTTCTGGTTGAAGCAGGAGCTCTTTCTAAGCTGGGTGGATCTACCGTAGATGAGATCAAAGAGAATAACGAAAAAGCAATGATCGATTCTGTTACATATGATGGCAGTGTATACGGAGTTCCGTACACATCAAACACATGGTTCATGTACTATGATAAGAGTAAATTCAGTGCAGACGAAGTAACATCTCTGGATAAGATGATGTCAAAGGATCTGGGCAAGGGAGTTACAAACTTTGCATTCCCACTGGATAACAGCTGGTATATTGAAGCATTCTACTACGCAGCAGGCGGTTCTCTCTTTGGTGACGGAACAGATGCATCTGCAGGCTGTGACTGGGATAGTGAGGCCGGCGTGGCAGCAACAAAATATATGGTAAATCTTGCAAAGAATAAGAAATTCTCCTGTGAGAAGGACGGAAGCAGTATTGCCAAATTTAAGGACGGCAAGCTGGGTGCATATTGCAGCGGTTCCTGGGATGCAAAGGCGATCAAGGAAGCTCTTGGAAAGAATTTTGCAGCAGCACAGCTTCCTACTGCAACCATTAACGGACAGGAAGGTCAGATGAAGTCCTTTGCCGGAAGCAAGGCAGTTGGCGTAAATCCGAAATGCGAGGATCAGGAGGTTGCTGTAGCACTTGCCCGTTATCTTGCAGGGGAGGAGTGCCAGAAGATCCGCTTTGAGTCAAGAGGAATCGCACCGATCAACAAAACACTTGCTGCAGATGAAGCAGTAATGAAGGATACCGTAATTAAGGCACAGGCAGACGAAATTGCAAATGCAGCAGCTGTACAGCCGCTTCTTTCTGAGATGGGCAGCTACTGGACACCGGCTGAGACGATGGGAAAAGAGATCGTACAGGGGGATGTTACAGAGGCAAATGCCGAGAAGAAGACAAAGGAAATGGTTAAGGGTATTCTGAGCAACGGACTGTAAAAAAACATGGAAACTGTCCGGAAAGGCAGAATAAATCAGTAAGGTAAAAGGAGAAATGTCCTATGGCAAATAAGGTGGAGCATGCAAAGGTCATTTCCGTGAGTAATGCACTGAGGCACGGGGATATATTTACCCGCCTCAGTGCGGTTATCATGGGGGCCGGCAATATTTGCAGAAAGCAGATCGTGAAAGGTCTGTTGTATCTGGCAGTAGAAATTCTGTTTATTGCCTTTATGGTCATGAGTGGTTTCGGACTGCTTGGTGGTCTGACAACGCTGGGAACCAATGAGGGCGGGGAAGTATTTAATGAAGCGAAGCAGGTGTATGAGTATACTGCCGGTGACAATTCCATGTTGATCCTGCTTTATGGAATTCTGGCGGTCTTTGCGATCATCGCATTTGTATTTGCCTGGAGATCTTCTCTGAAATCTGCTTATCAGGCACAGGTTTTAAAAGAAGCAGGAAAGCCGCTTCCGGATTTCCGTGAGGATGTGGCGTCACTGTTTGACCAGAACATGCATAAGACCCTGTTGACAGGGCCGATCATATGTATCTTTGCATTTACGATACTGCCTCTTGTTTTTATGGCAGCGATCGCATTTACCAACTATGACAGAAACCATCAGCCACCGGGAAAGCTGTTTGACTGGGTAGGGCTGGCAAACTTTGGAAAGCTTTTAGACAGCTCCAGCGGACTTGGCACAGCCTTCTGGCACGTGCTTGGATGGACCATCGTCTGGGCGGTCTTTGCTACATTTTTAAATTATATTCTGGGAATGATCCTTGCGATCGTAATTAACCGCAAGGAAACAAAATGGAAGGCAATGTGGAGATTTATCTTCGTTCTTTCCATTGCCATTCCACAGTTTGTATCACTGTTAGTTATCCGTACCATGCTGCAGCCGGAAGGCTCCATCAATGTTCTGTTGAAGCAGCTGGGACTGATCCAGAAGAGTCTTCCATTCTGGACCGATGTTACCTGGGCAAGAATTACCATCATTGTAGTAAACCTCTGGGTCGGTGTTCCGTACACGATGCTTCAGGTTACCGGTATTCTTCAGAATATTCCGGCGGATCTGTATGAGGCGGCCAGAGTGGACGGTGCCAATGCAGTGGTACAGTTTTTCAAGATCACGCTTCCGTATATGCTGTTTGTGACAACGCCATATCTGATCACACAGTTTATCGGAAACATCAATAACTTTAATGTCATTTATCTGCTGACAAAGGGTGCTCCGGCAGCCTTAAGCTACAATAATGGTACCGCCGGTAAGACGGATCTGCTGGTAACGTGGCTGTATAAACTGACCATGGACTTTAAGGATTATAACTACGCAGCGGTAATCTCCATTGCAGTATTCATATTGTCAGCTGTATTTTCTCTGGCGGCGTACCGCAAGTCAGGGGCATTGAAGAATGAGGAGGGATTCCAATAATGAATAAGTACCGCATTAGAAAGAAATTGACGAATTTTATCGTACATGCGTGTCTGACCATCCTGGCTCTGGTCTGGATATTTCCTCTCTTCTGGGTGATCATGACATCCTTCCGTGCAGGCAAGGGCTCTTATTCCAGTACCTTCCTGCCGGATAAGCTGACGATTCACAATTATGTGTCCCTTTTTACGGACACAGATGTATTTAACTTCCCACAGTGGTTTTTAAATACCTTGATCGTAGCGATCTTTTCCTGCATTTTGTCTACATTTTTCATTGTATCTATTGCTTATGTGACTTCAAGACTTCGTTTTAAGTCCAGAAAGCTTTTGCTGAATGTGGCACTGGTGCTTGGAATGTTTCCGGGCTTTATGGCAATGATCGCGATCTATTATATCTTAAAGGGAATTGGAATGACCCAGGGCGTTCTCAAGCTGGTTTCTCTGGTGCTTGTGTATGCCGGAGGCTCCGGTATCCTGCAGTTCTATGTGGCGAAGGGATTTTTTGATACGATCCCCCGCAGCATTGACGAGGCGGCATACATTGACGGAGCAACAAAATGGAACGTATTCCGGCTCATTACGATCCCACTGTCAAAGTCCATTATTGTGTACACTGTGCTGACCTCCTTTATCGCACCGTGGATCGATTTCGTACTGGCAAAGGTTATCATTGGAACCGATGCAAAGTATTATACGGTGGCCATTGGACTTTGGAATATGCTGGAAAAGGAAAATATTTACCAGTGGTATACCCGGTTTGCTGCCGGAGCGGTCTGTGTATCCATCCCGATTGCTGTGTTGTTCCTGTTTATGCAGCGTTGTTACACGGACGGACTGACGGGAGCAGTCAAAGGCTAATATAAAAAGTGCTTCTAGCGCAGCTAGAGACGCTGCTCAAGAAGCACTACTGTTTTATATTGAAAAACGCAAACCCGGCGTTTTTCTGAGTAAAGAGAACTGCTAAGCCTGCGTAAAACGCAGGCAAGCGGTTCTATGCTTCACATAGCAACTTTGAGCCGGTGGCTCAAAGGTTGCGAAAGACTTCTAAATGACATAAACAGCCTCTATAAATGAACACGATATTACAGATTTCCTGATGATGGGAGACTGTGATATCGTGTTTTGATGTCTGAGGAAGTGTGTAAATTATACCGGTCAATATGTTGGCTGATGTATAAAAAGCGTGTATAATGTACAGGAAGCAGAAAAATCCCATTTAAATGTGTCTAAGGTTTTACAGGAAGCACTTATGGCGAAGTTAGGAGTATCAAGATAGTGATAAAAGATATATTAAAAAAGATGATAGCGTTATCTCTGGCCGGATGTCTGATCCTGACCGGCTGCAGTAAACAGCCGGTGGAGAAGAAGGATACGGCGGATCATAAGAAGGGGTGGAAGACGGCAGAGACGACACCCTTTGGACGGTATCCGGAGGAAGTGACATATACTCTTGGAAAGATGACTGGTCTGAATAATTCAAATCTGCCTAAGGGGGATACTTATGAGGATAACGGATATACAAGATATCTTAAAAAGAAACTAAATATACAGAACAGGGATACCTTTGAGGCCGGGGAGGGTGACAATTATCAGGAGACGTTATCTATGACCATAGCCTCCCGGGAGCTGCCTGATGTGATGGTCGTGAATGACATGGATCTGCTGCAGCTTCTGGTGGATAATGATATGATCGAGGATCTGACACAGGTATATAGAGACTGTACCAGCAGCCGGATCAAGGAGATCTATAACAGCTATGGTAGCGAGATCCTTGACAATGTGACCTTTGACGGGAAGCTTATGGCACTGCCGGAGACGAACATTGAGGATGGACCGAGTCTGTGCTGGCTTAGGAAGGACTGGATGGATCAGCTGGGATTGTCTGCACCGGAAACTGTGGAGGATGTGGAGCGCATTGTCCATGAATTCGTACAGAAGGATCCCGGAGGAAATGGAAAGGGACAGACGGTTGGTCTTGTCTGTGATGATGAACTGACCGGAGGCTGTGGTTACAGCTATGAGTATCAGAATGATATTATATTTGCGAGTTGTGGTGCATTTCCAAAGCAATGGCTGTACAATGAGGATGGAAAGGTTGTATATGGTTCTGTTCAGAAAGAGGCGAAATCCGCATTGCAAAAGCTGCGCAAAATGTACCGGCAGGGGACATTAGATAACCATTTCCTTATAAGGGAAAGCAATAATATTATTGAGCTGATCGTTTCCGGAAAATGCGGTTCTTTCTTTGGCCCATGGTGGTCGCCGAATAATCCGTTGATGTCTGCCATGCAGAAGAATCCAAAAGCAGAGTGGCAGCCGTATCTGATCCGGACAGATTCCGACGGAAGCACTGCCTATGCTTCCCAGAATCCAAGTGATAAATGTGTTGTTGTCCGTAAGGGCTATGAGCATCCGGAGATCGTTATGAAGATTGTCAGTGTACTTTTTGACGATCTGCGTTATGGCGAGGAGGATGTCGGCGAAATGGAACGATATTATCAGGATAATGTCGATCCTACGGCACGTCCGCTTGCGATCAATGTAGATTATAAGGATGCTCTGATGCGTTGCTATGATTCCCTGAAGGATGCGATCCAGGGACGGAAAAAGCTGGATGATCTGGGACTTCTGGAGGGAGCCTATTATATTTCCTGCAGAAATTATCTGGATAAGAAAAAAGAGGAGGAGCCTCAGAAATCCTGGGAGGACTGGGCCGCTTATACATCCCGTATGACAGCCTGTTCTGTCCTTGGAAAGGGACGGACGAGACAGGTGAAATCGTTATTTTTTGGCGAAACCGAAACCATGAAAGGAAACTGGTGGCGTCTGGAAGAGCTGGAAAAGAAGGCGTACCTGGAAATCGTGACCGGCCAGAAGCCATTGTCCTATTTCGATAAGTTTGTTGAGGAATGGAAACGCCAGGGTGGGGAGAAGATCCAGAGCGAAGTGGAAAAAGAATTGAAAAAATAGAACTGTCCGATTAACAGGACAGTCGATATGAGATAAGGGTTGTGGTCAAATAAGAATGAGAAAGAATGGTGATCCTATGCAGGGTAAAAATGATTTCCGAACAGATCACAAAGGGACAGAAGAGATCCTGGAACGGGAAAAGAAAATATTTCAATACAAAAGAGCGAATGCAGAGCTGCAGACGAGGCTTGGAGAGGAATCTGCCATAAGGAAAATAATTCCGTATATTATTTTATTGATGGGCTTTATCGCTTTACAGTTTATGGAAAACTGGATGGGATATTATGTGGATATTTCAGGACAGGATTATGTTCCTCTGTTGATCATTTTTGTAATTTTACTCATTCACAGATATCTGAAAGACAGGAAACGGCAGGTACTGCGGGAGCAGATGAAAGCGAACCGGCAGAAGTGTGATAAGCTGCAGCAGGAGATTGATGAGATCCGAAGGGGAATGTAACAGCTGCAGCATGAAACAATATGGCATCTGTTGCGGCGGACAAAAATTGTCCTGTGACAGCGGTCATAACATTGAAAAATTGTGAGTATTGCGGTATAGTGTGCTGAGATATGGTTAGGAAAGGCATGGGTTACAGAGATGATGGATAATACAGAGATCACAATACAGGAATTAAAGAAATGGCGTCCGGATGAGTATCATCTGGTGGATGTCAGGGATGAAATGTCTTACTCTTACGGACATTTACCGGGAGCAGAGCATGTTCCGGAGCAGCAGATCCTTGACGGATGGGTGCCGGAGGACGATGGTAAAAAGACAGTTCTTTACTGCAAAAAGGGAGAGACAAGCCTGGAGGCAGCGGGATTTCTCCAGGAGAAGGGATGCACCGTTTACAGCCTGCAGGGAGGCTATCTGGCTTGGCTCATGAGTACCATGGACGAGGAAAATGAGAAGGAGCAGGAAGAGGAAACGCCGTTTTATCTGGAGGTGGAGCAGAGTATCCGCAAGCGGTTCAAGAAAAAGATCTGGTGCCGTTTTACCAAGGCGATCAATGATTATGAGCTGGTAAAGGAAGGAGACAAGATTGCGGTATGTATTTCCGGAGGGAAGGATTCCATGCTGATGGCAAAGCTTTTTCAGGAGCTGAAGCGTCACCATAAGTTTCCGTTTGAGGTGGTTTTTCTGGTAATGGATCCGGGATACAGTCCGGAAAACCGCAAGGTCATTGAGAATAACGCCAAGAGACTAAATATACCGATCACGATTTTTGAGTCCAATATTTTTGAGGCTGTTTTTCATGTGGAGAAATCGCCATGTTATCTCTGCGCGAGAATGCGCCGGGGGTATCTTTACAGCAAAGCAAAGGAGCTTGGCTGCAATAAGATCGCACTGGGACATCATTACGATGATGTGATTGAGACAATTCTGATGGGCATGCTTTACGGTGCGCAGATGCAGACCATGATGCCGAAGCTGCACAGTTCAAATTTTGAGGGGATGGAGCTGATCCGGCCTCTTTATCTGATCCGTGAGGATGATATTAAGGCTTGGCGTGATGCCAATGGACTTCATTTTATCCAGTGTGCCTGCAAATTTACAGATACCTGTTCCTCCTGCGATAAGGATGGGCAGAGCAATTCCAAACGTCTGGAGATCAAGAAGTTGATCCGGGAGCTGAAAAAGACAAATCCTTTTGTGGAGGGCAATATCTTCAAGAGTGTGGAAAATGTGAATCTCAGCACCGTGATCGCTTATAAGAAGGATGGTGTGAAGCATCATTTTTTGGAAAACTACGACAGTATTGGGAAAAACACCTCGAAAGCAGAGGGTGAGACGAAGGAGTAATAAATTACTGACAGGGAGCTTGATGGGAGACGCATATGATATATATTTTTACAGCGTTATATCCGGAGGCGAAGCCTTTGATCCGTGCTTTTTCTTTGAAAAAGGCGGTGACAGGGCTTCCTTTTGATGTGTACGAAAATACGGACAATGACCTGCGTCTGGTGATCACCGGTGCAGGAATGACTGCGGCGGCATGTGGGGTGTCGGCTGTGCTTGGCAGATACGGAGCAGGCGAAAAGGATCATCTGATCAATATAGGAACCTGTGCGGCAGAGAATCTGGCATGTGAGAAAAACGATGATACAGAGACGGGATATCGTGGAATATATTTATGTCACAAAATTACGAACCGTAATACAGGACATACTTATTATCCGGACATGTTGTATCATCATTCATTTGCAGAGGCGCAGATCATAACGGAACCGGTTGTGTGGAAGAGTGGGATAGAGCAGAACGTGAAAACGGGTGATAGAAATGCGATGCCGGATGCAACACAAATCATGAAATGCGAACAGATCCTCCTTCATGACATGGAAAGTGCTGCGGTGTATCAGGCTGGGACTTTCTGGCTGGGGCCACATCAGATGAGTTTTATAAAGGTCGTGTCTGATGAGGGAGCCGGGGAGAAAATAACACCACAGACTTTGGAGTGTGTCATAGAGAATAACATAGAACAGATCAAAGCATATGTGTCAGATCTGGGACAGGCACTGGAACCGGATGAGGAGCAGCAAAGAAAGGAACAGCATTGTATGACTGTGGCAGAGCAGCTTTGTCAAGAGCTTCACTGTTCCCAGACTATGAGGGCGGCCGTGGTGCAGTGTGTCAGATATTGGACACTGGCAGAGGTGAATTATCAGAAAGTATTAGACGAGATGAGAGCAGACGGTAAATTACCGTGCCACGACAGGAGAGAGGGGAAGAAGCGTTTTGAAGAGCTTAAACAGAGATTATTATAATAAAGCATTTTCCCATATTTATGTGGAGGAAGCGGTAAGAGAGCATCCAAGGACGAAGACGGTTCTGGAGAGGTTTCCGGATGCAGTACAGATACCGATTCATCATTATAAGGATGTGTTCTGCCGCAAAAAACAGGATGTTGCTTTGCAGGAAAAACGGCCGGCGTTGATCCTTGCGGCAAAGGAAGGGCGGCTGATCTACGAGGGAGCACCGGTCTGTCAGAGCTTTGGCAATGAGTATTTTTATTATACCTCCTGTGTAATGAACTGTATTTATAATTGCGAATATTGTTATCTCAAAGGAATGTATCCCTCCGGCAATGTTGTGATCTTTGTGAATCTGGAGGATATTTTTGCAGAATTGGAGGGAATTTTACAGAAACATCCGGTCTATCTGTGTGTATCCTACGACACGGATCTTATGGCATTGGAGGATCTGACCGGGTTTGTGGAGAGCTGGCTGGAATTTGTCCGCAGCCATGCGGGGATCCGTATTGAGATAAGGACGAAATGCGGTCGGACCGATTTATGGGACAGACTGAAGCCGGATGAAAATGTAATCTTTTCCTTTACTCTTTCGCCGGAACGGATCTGGCGGGAGTGTGAGCATGGAACGGCATCTCTTGAAGGGAGGATCCGGTGTGCTGCAAAAGCAATGGAGCAGGGATTCCCGGTACGACTTTGTTTTGATCCGATCATTTACTGTCCTGATTGGCGGACACAGTATGATGCGATGCTGGATCAGGTGGCAGAGCAGATTGATATGGAAAATGTGTGGGATGTCAGCGTGGGATCCTTCCGGATATCGCAGGACTATATGAAGAAGCTGCGGCGCAGCCAAAAGGATTCCGCAGTGGTGCAGTTTCCCTTTGTAAATGACAAAGGTGTGTACCATTATCCGGACAGTCTGATGAATGAGATGGAGCAGCATGTGGTGAGCAGGATTTGTGAGTGGATGCCGGAAGAGAAGATCTTTCGATGGAGGGAATAGCTTGAAAACTTTTATCAAAGTTTGCGGGCTGAGTAGAAAGGAAGGTTAGACGGGTATGAAAAAGACAGCGATTGTGACAGGAGCATCCTCGGGAATCGGCAGCCAGATCAGCCGTGTTCTGGTGGAGATGGGATATGAGGTGTATGGTTTTGGACGGGAGTTTCGGAAGGAAGAGTCAGAACAAATTAGAACTAAGCAGGATCCGGCTGAATCGATCGGTACGGAAAATGGGACGGATAAGCAGAATGAAGAGAAAGGAATGCTTCACCGGATTGTCTGTGATCTGCTTGATACGCCGGAGCTGGAACGGCAGATTAAGGAAATCCGCCGACAGAATGAGGTATCATTATTGGTCAATAATGCCGGTGTGGGTTATTATGGACTTCACGAAGAGCTAAATACGCAGAAGATACAAAAGCTGGTGCGGACCAATCTGGAGGTACCGATGGTTTTGACGAATCTGCTGCTGCGGGATCTGAAAAAATACAGAGGAACGGTTATCAATATTTCTTCGGTGACAGCGCAGCTCAACAATCCTCACGGTTGTGCTTATGGGGCAACGAAATCGGGGCTCAGCAGCTTTTCCCGGAGTCTTTTTGATGAGGTGCGTAAGTATGGAGTCCGGGTCGTGACGATCCAGCCGGATATGACAAAAACAGATCTGTACCGGAATGCGGACTTTACTCAGGGAGAGGAGGAAGCTTCCTATCTGCTTCCGGAGGAGATAGCAGAGACGGTGCGGGATATTCTTCAGATGAGAAAAGGTGTCGTTGTGACAGAGATCACATTGCGGCCGCAGCTTCACCGCATCCGGCGGAAATAATCCGTAAATAACTGGAAAAGCTGAAAAATATCAGTCATTGAATCACGTTTATATGCTGTGTTATAATGGGGGCAAAATCACATAGAAAGGAAAGAAAACCAATGAACATAAAAAGATTGAGATTGTTGGCAGGAGTATTTTTGATGGGGATAATCTTGTTTGCTGCAAAGAAGGTGGAAATCGGGCAGACCGCAAAAGCAGCTGCCACACAGGATGTATCCGGTACCGAAAGATATGACTATGCATTTCAGGTGCTGGAGATTGTGAATAAAGAACGTGCCAGTGTGGGGGCAAGTCCTTTGACGATGGATAAGGATCTTCTGTCTGCGGCAATGCTTCGTACGGCGGAGACGGTTGTTTCTTTTAGCCATACACGACCAAACGGAGAGAAGTGTTATACTGCCAGCAGTAAAATGTCCGGTGAAAATATTGCCATGGGAAGTGGCGGACTCAGTGCAACTCCGGCACAGGTGATGGATCAGTGGATGAATTCTCCGGGACATAAGTCCAATATCTTGGACACCAGTTTTCAGTCTATTGGTATCGGCTGTATTGTGACATCTTCCGGCACATACTGGGTGCAGTGTTTTGGCCGTGGAACGGCACAGACACTTAACCAGCCTGCGAATGCCAAGGTGACATACCGGGTGGCAAAGGATACCTCCTCACAGACGGTGCTTGTCAGCGGTACAGCGAATGGAAATTCTGCCGGGACATCCACAGCTACACCACAGCCGACGAATACGCCGGCGGGACAGGAGACGGCAGTTCCTTCCGGAACACAGAACGCTGGGGCAAATACTTTGCAGAATTCTTCGGTGCAATGTAAAATTAAGCTTTCCAAGGGGAAGATTACGTTGAATTGGAAAAAATTGACAGGTGTCAATGGTTATGAGATACAGATTTCCAATAAAAAGAATTTCAAACAGAAGCAGGTATATTCTCTGAAAAAATCCCAGACACAGAAGGTGATTAAAAAGTATAAGGGAAAGAAGTTAAAATCGGGAAAGACATATTATTTACGGGTTCGCACTTTTAAAAAGGAAAAGGGGAGCAAGGTGTATGGTCCGTGGAATGGTAAGATTAAGTGTCAAATATAAGGCATTATGAACGGGAGAGAACGGAGTAGAAAGTATATATAAATTTGTAACGCTCCGGCAAAATGGCGGAGGAACCGGCGGATAATTGTTTCCATTTCAGAAGCTTGTCATATATTTTTATTTGAAATACCATGATAATCGTACACTCCATTCTCAATCGGCAAACATTGTGCCAGTGGATTATGGTTATTAGTATAGCACAAAAATAGAAAAATTATAACAGAAAATCACGAAAAACAAAAATGTTTTACTGTATATTTTCACGAAAATGAGAAATGTTTAATGCGTCACCTTCACGAAAAACAAAAAAGTTTTTGCTAAAATCATCACGAAAACAAGAAATGTTGTATATGAATTATGTCTTTTGTCTGAATTTTCGCTTGAACATAGCAGAGGATATGTGCGAAAATAAAAGAAAAACTTGATATATTCAGAAAAATGGGGGATTAAGATGAAAGCAATTACAGACCGCAGAAGCATACGAAAATATAAGAATATTCCATTGGAAGAGGAGAAGATCAATGACATTCTCTGGGCGGCGCTTCTGGCACCTTCCGCCAAAAACAGACAGCCGTGGAAATTTATTGTATATCAGGGAGACGCAAAGGAGCGGCTGGTGAAAGCTATGGAAAAAGGGATGGAGCGGGAGAAAAAGGGCGTCACCGACCTGCCGGGATTTGCTTACGGTTTGTCGGATGCGGCTCATACGCTGGAGATTATGAAGGCGGTTCCGGTGCTGGTGGCTGTCTTAAATACCAATGGCGGGACATTCTATGAGGAGATCGGGGCAGAGCAGCGGATTGTGGAAAGCTGTGATTCGCTCTCGATTGGGGCGGCAGTGGAGAATATGCTGTTACGTGCCACGGAGCTTGGGGTTGGTTCTCTGTGGATCGCCAATACCTGTTTTGCCTATAATGAGCTGGTTCGGGAGATCGGAACCGACGATCAGCTCACGGGTGTTGTGGCACTGGGGTACGGGGATGAGGCTCCGGCACAGCGGCCGCGGAAGGCTTGGGATGACGTGGTGGAGTATCGGTCATAGTGTAGATATAGTCTAAAAATAACGTTTTTTTAGAGAAAAAAACGGAAAGATTTTTGGGGATGCTTTATTGTATAATTGATGTATATTATTAGGTCATTTGAAATAGTTGTAGCTGGAGATTGTTTTATATTGAATCAGGGAGGCACTATGAAGAAAAATCGAAAAAGAAAAATAATTAATCGGAACATTGTAATGTTAGTCATTGTATTTGTGGCTGTGATGGCGGCCTTAATACATTCCTATGCAGAAGAAAGTAATGTGTCGCAGGAAGAAATTGAGAGTTCAGATACGATTCACAATGTAGATTATTCCTATACATCAGATAATAAAAAATATTATCAGGCGTTCGAATATCAGGATGAAATGCTTGCTGCAGATAGCGGTACTTTATCCCCTGATCTCGCAAAGGTAACGGTGGGACTTGCAACTGCGGCATACGCTGAAAGTGAAATTAAAGCTTGTTTGTCAAGCATGAATTATACACTTGTTGATAGCAAAACATTCAATTATGACGGAGAACGAAAAGCGACGTATGAGGATAATGATTTTGTTGCTTTTTCGATTGGTTATAAAAAGGTGTCATTGAATGGGGAAACATATAACGCATATGTTGTGCCGATTCGAGGAACAACGGGTAATGACGAGTGGTTAAGCAATTTTAAATTGGGAGCAGCAGGAGATTCTTATCATTACGGTTTTAAGAAAGCAGCAGATGGAGTATTAAGTACGCTTCGGAGTAAAATTAAAACGAAGAATAACATATTTTTGATTACAGGTCATAGCCGAGGTGCTGCTGTTGCCAATATAGTGGCAGGCGAACTTACAATAGATAAGGATCTGGCATCCCCAAATCATATTTTTGGCTATACCTATGCCTGTCCGGCGGTTAAAATCGGAGCAGATACAACATTAGATAATGTAATAAATATCAATAATCCGGGAGATGCTATTCCGGAGCTTCCACTTGCAGATTGGGGATATCAAAGATATGGAAAGAGTTTATCGCTTTCTATCAATAAAAAGTTTTATGATAACATGAAGGTGCAATATAAAAATGCACTTGGAAGAGAGTATGCAGGTATTCTTAACACAGATAGCTATGTGGCGACATTAAAAACGATTGCAGGAACCAGAAATGCATATTTTCAACCAGAAAACCAGATGCTGTTTGAATTGGCAGGATGGTTATTGGGACCAAAAACAGAAGAGATGGATACCCTGGCGAAAATTTTAGCACATTATAATGTAAATGGTCTTATTGCAAAATCAATCAGCAATATATTGAGTGACATAACTGTATCGGGCGTACAGACGGCATTTGACAAGGAGAATCAGAATAACAAAGAGATCTTGATAACGATTGATGGATATCTTGAAGATACAGTCAATATGAATGAATCCGAATTTGAAGATTGGAGAAAATCAATTAGTAATACATCGACATTTGAAAAATTACAGGATGAAATGAACATTACTATTCGAACGAGATCTGATTTGGTTCAGTTGCGTAAAGAAGTAAAAGAAGAAATGGACAGCTTCAGCTATACTCAGAGTAACTTGGAGACCATTTTGAGCTTGTTTTACACAACAAAGGGAGAGCTGAAAAATGCAATTTTTGATGGTCATACGCCGCTGACCTATGTAAAATGGATCAATTCTACATATTATGGATGCTATGGATGGCAAAA
This sequence comes from uncultured Lachnospiraceae bacterium, assembly GCA_934339135.1. Classification (GTDB taxonomy): domain Bacteria; phylum Bacillota; class Clostridia; order Lachnospirales; family Lachnospiraceae; genus Jutongia. The sequence continues at coordinate 46,969 of CAKRHP010000020.1, forward strand.
TAATGATCATGTAAAGAATATACAGATTGAAAACAATATTAAAAGAATAGATATTTCGTGTTTTCAAGGGTGTCAAAATTTAAATCAAGTTATTTTACCGGATACATTAGAGCATGTACGCGGAGATGCATTTGAAGATTGTACTGGGATCAAAGAATTAACAATGCCGGTG
>CAKRHP010000021.1 GCA_934339135.1 uncultured Lachnospiraceae bacterium
AATGCAATCCCCTGTCTCCGATATGCCGGTGCCGTATACATATTCATAATATAAGCCTTTTTACCTGTTGGATTATGGTAAGTCGGCATTACCTGATAGAAGCTGACACCACCTGCACCAATAAAAGTTCCGTTATCATACACCAGATATGTAATATGCTCACCAGTTTCTAATGCTCGCTTATAATACTCATAGGACTCTTTCTCCACCACTGACATATCCACGTCATCTGACAGTTTATTGGCGGCACGAAGAACAATATTTCTTGTTCTTACCAGTTCATCAATATCTTCTATAGTTGCTTTTTTATATTCATAGTTTTCTTTCATTCGACACCTCCATCAGCAAAGACTCTCCCTTAGAACATTCTCCGCTTGTCCATTCCCATTGTTCCGAAAGTTCCATTTTCCCATTCTCTAATACAGTTGGTACACCATGACACTTTCCGGTTTTTACCTGCATATCCTGATTCATATGATGATATACAAAATCAAGTTCTCCGTTAATTGATACTGTACCTATCAAAGAACCTCTCAATATATCGCCACCACTGTAGTCTGCCCATAACAATTTTCCATTCTGATGATATGTAAAGGTAGTCTGTTCACTAACCTCGCCATTCTCGGAATTCATTTTTGGAATGAACCTTCTTCCATCATAACAAATGTCTGTAGACGCCTTATTAAGTTCTTTTTCCATAACCTCATAGGCAAGCATCACTCCATTTTCTGGTGTTCCGGCAAAACATAAACTCTTGTAATATGATTATCTTCAAAACAGCCTGTGCCAATCATATTTCCATCTATTTTGAGGACGCTTACATATCCATTTTCGATATCTCTTTTTATCGCCTCCTTGCTGTGAAGCTCACAGAAAAATACCACCGCTTCTGCCAGATAATATTTCGGATATACTTTTTATCGTATGTTGCACCAAATCGTACACAGCCTGCAATTCTTCTATTGTTGCTAATTCATATATCATACTCATTCTCCATATTATACATATCAATCCATTACCAATACTTTCATTTTGACCTCCGTTTTCATGTACCACATTTTTATATGGTATCACAGAATCACTATATCATCAACAACAATCGCAACTTCTTGCGAATGTTTCCCAGTTTGCAATATATAATTCGGCTGCGTAAAGTGAATCGGGGATATGCAGAGGAATTATCTCCCTCCGCCCCTATTCCACATCTTATATTCCGCCTTATCTTTACCAGTGCCTCTACATAAATTCTCTGGAACTCCTCATAAAGCTCGTCACCATCCAGCTTTATCTCCAACCTTTGCCACGCTTTTCTAAATATTCATCTTGTAAAGAGTACTTATCATCATCTTCTACCGGCTTTGATGATATTTTACATTTTTCTTTATTCTTGGCATAACACAACACATATTCTGTAACTGTTTTTATGTCTAAACCAGTATTTGAACCTGGTGTAGATTGCCAAATAATATTAGCCAAGTAATTTGATTCTCCAAAAATCGAATCACACAACAATTTTAATGATTACAATTCAACATCATTTATCGATATCATTCCCGTAGCACTCAACAAATTTTTAGCCACCAAAAGTCGTGCAGCAATAAAAGATAACCATTTGCTATGTCTATAACCATCATTACCATCTATTATGCTATCATTATAAACAAAATCCTTACTTCCAGTATTATATGGTGGATCAATATATATCACATCAATCTTTCCCTTGCTTAAGAAAAATCACTCTGACCCGGAACGGGTGAAAATATTGAAAGAGATAAAGAAATGATGGTAATATACAAAACTCCTCAATATTCAAAACTGAACATTGGGGAGTTTTTCTAATACACATTTAAATTTTAATACTAAATTATACAAAGAAGTTCCTAAGCAGAATATGCATCTTTAACTATATCTTTAAGCACCTCTTTACAGCCGATATCAATGTTATCAGGAAATAAACTCTTTGCAGATATTCCCACCATTTTCAATTCTTGTAACAATTTTTGTTTATCTTCCGCTGCTATAGTAACAATTTCTGATATTATATGATTTTCTTCATTTTTTTCTATTCCACTCAGCTCTTTATCAGGAAACCACATAAACAATCCTTGTTGCGCTCTTTGTCTATCACTAAAATTTTTTGCTCTCACAAATGCAATTCTGTCTTCTTTTCTCATTTCTTTCCCATCATAACTTGTATATATTGTTGCATTCATACCTGCGTTGAAGACAAACACTTCACCTGAATAAGTTTCATTTCCTGTACATGCAAAATATAATGCTACCAACGGATTCTCTGTTATATCCATTAGTCGTGTCGGAAGACCATAATGTTGCAACAAGGCTAATTCATCAATTGAGTTGTTGTCTCCAAACATATCCGGATATTCTAACTTAGTTCTTTCAATAATTTCTTTTTCAAAGGCAATATAATTTTCACAATCATCTGTGCATCCTTCTAATATATGTGTCAATGAGGGATTTAATTTGTAATTACAATTTGATTGACCTCTATAAAAGATTTTTTGCACTCCTGCGCAACCCTCTGATGCATAAAATCCTTTTATAATTGATATATATTTCTCTAAACTATTTATTTGTACCATGTTTTTCTCCATTCATTATACTAACATAATCAAATAATATTAAGAGTGCGGTACCTCTCTATACAGAGCAGCTTAATAATTTCTTACATTCAAAATCAGTACATTGAACACCACTCTTTTTGCTTACATTCTGCTTACATCCAAAACGAGAAGCCCCTATTTTACAAGGCTTCCCGTTATTTTACTCCTATTCAAACTCTATCGTCCCCGGTGGCTTACTCGTCAGATCATAGAATACCCGGTTGACTCCCTTCACCTCATTGATGATCCTGCTCATCACCTTCTGCAGCACCTCAAACGGTATCTGTGCAGCCTCGGCGGTCATAAAGTCAATGGTATTTACGGCACGCAGTGCCACAGCGTAATCGTAGGTACGCTCGTCACCCATCACACCCACGGAACGCATATTGGTGAGTGCTGCGAAGTACTGGTTCGGCATCCACGCCGGTGCTTCGCCGTTCTGCTGCTCGTACTCTTTGGCAGCCTTGTCCACTTCCTCGCGGTAAATGGCATCGGCGTCCTGCACGATCTTGACCTTCTCGCCGGTAACTTCTCCGATGATACGGATGCCCAGACCCGGACCGGGGAATGGCTGACGGAATACAAGCTTCTCCGGAATGCCCATCTCCAGACCAGCCTTGCGGACCTCGTCCTTAAACAGGTTGCGGAGCGGCTCGATAATCTCCTTAAAATCAACATAGTCCGGGAGACCTCCCACGTTGTGGTGAGATTTAATGACTGCAGACTCGCCGCCAAGACCACTTTCTACCACGTCCGGATAAATGGTTCCCTGTACAAGGAAGTCTACGGCACCGATCTTCTTTGCCTCTTCCTCAAAGACACGGATGAATTCCTCACCGATAATCTTACGCTTTGCCTCCGGCTCTGTGACGCCTGCAAGCTTTGTATAATAACGCTCCTGTGCATTGACACGGATAAAATTCAGCTCGTATGGGCCGTTCGGACCAAATACTTCCTCTACCTCGTCGCCCTCGTCTTTTCGAAGGAGTCCGTGATCCACAAAAACACAGGTGAGCTGGCTGCCGATCGCCTTGGAAAGCATAACGGCTGCTACCGAAGAATCAACACCGCCGGACAGAGCGCAAAGCACCTTTCCGTTGCCGACCTTCTTGCGGATCTCCTCGATGGAATGCTCCACGAAGGAATCCATTCTCCATGTGCCGGCACAGCCGCAGATATTGCGGACGAAGTTATAAAGCATCTTGGTTCCTTCCTGGGTGTGAAGCACCTCCGGATGGAACTGGATCGCAAAAAGCTTCTGCTCCAGATTCTGTGCTGCTGCCACCGGACAGTCTGCCGTTGTGGCTACAATCTCAAAGCCCGGTGCTGTTTTTGAAATATAATCAAAGTGGCTCATCCAGCAGATGGTGTCTTTGCTGACATTCTGGAATAACGGTGAGTCCTGATTTACGGACACTTCTGTCTTTCCATATTCACGGACAGGTGCCTTTTCCACCTTACCTCCCAGCACATGCATCATAAGCTGTGCGCCATAACAAAGTCCCAAAACCGGTACACCTAATTCAAACAATTCTTTCTGATATGTCGGAGAATCCGCCTCATAACAGCTGTTTGGTCCTCCGGTCAGAATGATTCCTTTAGGATTCATTGCCTTGATCTGCTCTAAATCCGTCTTATAGGAATAGATTTCGCAATATACGTTGCACTCACGCACACGTCTTGCCACCAGTTGGTTATATTGACCACCGAAGTCAATAACAATAACCTTTTCCTGATTCATCTGTGTCTTCCTCTCTTTCTGTGCAATAATAAGCATACACGCTTCTTTCATTATAAATTACTGTCCCCATAATAACAAGGGCATTTTGCACTTTCCTTTCCTCTCTTTGTTTACACCTGTTAAATTACACTCTTGATCTACGACCTCTGCTCCAGATAATCTCTCAGATCCTTCCGCAAATGCTCAAACTCCTTCGCCGTCTCCGGATTTTCCGACTGAAACGACATCATCCGGCCCAGATATCCCTGCTCTTTGGCGATCCGCAGGCTCTCCTGATATACCAGCTCAAATGCCAGCGAGCCGTGTGCCACAACGTAATCAGCCGGCTGCTTTTTCAGACTTCGAAGCACTGCGTGATGCTCCAGAAACGCCTGTCTGACCTCCGGTGTAATTCCTGACCGGAGAATATCTTCCGTTTGAAAGCCGTAAACCTCCTCCATCGGCGTATCACAGATTACCCGGAAGATATCAACCTTATCCGCATCCCGCAAAATATGACAGAACATCTGCGTCCGTTCATCAAGACCTTCCTGTATGCGGTATGCACTGTGTTCTCCAATGGCTATGCGAAGTGTCCGGAGCACATCAGATAACGGCATGTCCTTACTCAAGCCAGTGGATGATCCACCCTCTCCGCTCATCCGCCCAGCTGCACCTCGTTTATCAGCAGAATCAATTCCATCAGCCATCGACCCGGCATTAGCAACTAATTTTGCCGTTGATATCTCCGGCACATAATTGGCGATCAATCCGTCCTCATAAAGCAGCTCCACCGCAAACTTCGCATGATCGATCGACTGCGCATCCGAAAATGTATGATAACGGCGAAGCTGTTCGAACCTTCCAATGTCATGCAGCATCCCGCTAAGCCACGCCAGATCAATGTCTTCCTGCGCCAGATCCAGCGACTTTGCGATCCGCTCGCACAGATCTGCCACACGGTATGTATGATCGATCTTTAATTTTATTTTCGGATCGGTACTGTCATAACGATCAGTATATTCCTGAAATGTATTCTTTATATGTTCACGATTTATCTTCATGTTCATCCTCTTTTCCATCCGCCATATATCAAAAGACACAGCAAAAACGCCACCGCATCTTTGCTGTGCCAGATCGATCCTTCTACGAAAACAGATCAAAAATGTCTACGGAATCAGTAATATTGTCCACTACATTTCCAAGTGTGCTGCCCCGATCAGTTTTTACTGGGAATCATCTTTGCGATTCTGCCGGCAAACTCGGCAAAGTTCTGGGTCTGAAGAACAACACGTCCCGGTCCGGTAATCTTCGTAAGGAACAGGCCCTCACCTCCCAGAAAAATATTCTTTAATCCCTTGACCATCTCGACTTCATATGCCATCCCCTTCTGGAATGCCACAACATTTCCGGTGTCTACCTTGATCACCTCGCCCGGTGCAAGGTCCTTGATGATCTTGTCTCCATCAATTTCCAGAAAAGCCATACCTGCTCCGCTGATCTCCTCAAGAATAAAGCCCTCACCGCCAAAGAAACCTGAGGAAAGTTTCTTCGTCAATGTAACGCTTAAATTGACGGTTGGCTCTGCACAGAGGAATGCTCCCTTCTGACAGATCATTCCACCGGTCTCGCTGACATCCAGAGGCATGATCTCACCTGCTACTGTAGAAGCAAATGCAATGGTTGCCCCCGGTTTGCTGGCGGTATAATTTGCCATAAACAAAGACTCTCCGGCAAACATTCTGCCAACCCCCTTGAGGAGACCTCCCCTGGTATTGGTGTCCATCTCTACACCATCTGACATCCACGCCATACCGCCAGACTGTGTATACATGGATTCTCCCGGCTGATCAAATAAGATTTCCACCGCCGGCATGGTATTCCCTAAAATTTTGTACTGCATTTTTTACCTGCCTTTCTTTTTCTTCCTCTGCTGATTTTATTCACTTCTCCTTTGATTTATCACAAGAATTTAATAAATTCGCATCACGAGGGTGCTTGTCACTTTTACTTTTGCCTTCGCATACATCTTACCATACAGGCAGGCATTTGACTAGGAAAAACAGAGAACTCCCTTTTTTATTTCAATGATGAATCTCAAAAAGTCAGGTATCCTAACATATTTTCCCATCTGACATTTCTATCTGTCTTTGACACTGCTCTGCAATCTCCCGGTCATGAGTCACCAATACGATCGTCTTCCCCTTTTTATGAATGCCCAAAAAAATCTGCATAATTTCCTCACTGTTCTTTTTATCCAAATTACCTGTGGGTTCATCTGCAAGAAGCAGTTCCGGTTTATTGATGAGTGCCCTTGCGATTGCCACCCGCTGTTTCTGTCCCCCGGACAATTCACTTGGCAAGTGGCTTTGCCTTTCTGATAAGCCTAACATTTCCACTAATGCATTGTAGTAATCTTCGTCTACTTTTTTCCTGGCGATCAGCACAGGCATTATAATATTTTCCCGGACATTCAGCTCCTCGATCAGTTTAAAATTCTGAAAAACAATGCCAACATTTTCACACCGGTATTTCGCTTTTTGCTTTTTCGAATATTTACTGATATCTTTTCCGTTAAAGAAAACGGAGCCTGCCGTGGGACTGTCCATTCCCCCGATCATATGTAATAACGTAGACTTTCCACTTCCGCTTGCACCTACCACGGCAACCAGCTCCCCCGCTGCAATTTCCAGATTGACGCCGTCAAGTGCATGCACGATTCCCTCTCCCATTCCATATGATTTAACGATTTTCTTTATTGTTATAATGTTTTCCATCCCGCACCTCCTGTTTCAAATCATTCCTCTTCCTGCCTGTTCAAATTTAAAGTTTTATTTAACCGTCCGTTCTGTAATAACACCAGCAAAGATATAACAATAACTGATATAACAGCTCCTGCCAAAATGACAACGACACATTCCTTGTTTATCATTTCATACTTTGGAATAATTTCTACCCATGGCTTCTGCATAAAAAGAGCATCTGTCGTATCCATTTTGTTGGCAGTTTTTATCAGATCAGAAGCATATTTCTCCAAAACGGTATATATTACGACCGGAAATAAACTAAAAACGGCACCAACTATTCCCAGTCGGGCATATCTTTTTATATAAATATTTAGAATTTGATTTTTCGTCAGGCCCAGATTATATAATATGATCTGCTCTTTTTCCATTCCACACATACGCATAGCGATGGAATTACTGATACATAACATCCCAATCAATAATAAGACAGCAAATACGAAATAAAAAATTGCCATGATCTGCTGTATCGTCCGTTCCCTTTCACGAAGCACACTATATACATCAACAAAATCCATATATTTTGCATCTTTTAGAACCCGCATCCATGTGGAATCAAATGTTTCTGATCCTTTTTTGTCCTTCAATGTTACTCCCACACTGGTATAATTACGGTTTGATAACCCCCAATTCTTAAATGCATTTTTCCCGGTCAGTAAATTCACCTGATACCCCGTTTCACCGCGGTCAAAATAAAATGAGTACTCTTCTGCATCAACACAAATAACGGCTCCAATACGTGTATGACATGATTTCAATGAATCATAACGGTAATATGTTCTTGTTACTCCGCCAAGCGTAACAGAATATGATTTTTCTTTCACTTTGTAGCTTTTCGGTACTTGCCCGGATAAAATCTCCTGACTCTCATCCAACCCCTTCGGCCTGACCACATCATATAAAGGCAGTTCCTCTCCCGGAACAAAATATGACGCAAGACTTTCATCGGTTACAACCACCAAAACCTCTTCTCCTGTTTTTAATTTATCCGGATGGAGCTCTCCTTTGATCACAGCATCTTCAAAGCTGCTCAGATCCTCATCCCGGACGCCAATCGTCGGTATATGAAAAGCCTCCTGTTTCTTTGTGTCAATTCCCATAGACTGAAAATATTTTAGATTCGCCTTTGCATCAAGCTTACAGTTCACATCATTATCGATCGGATCGAAATATTCACTTTGAGGCTTTAATACATTGGAAATCATATCTTCTGAACGATACAGCAGCAAGGTAGAGTTATTTTCCACAACTCCCTTTACCTCTTCGACGGACCTTTCTTCTTTTAAATCATCAAATGCTTCCTCGGTCACCCCGCTGTTATGCATATATTGCATGGTACCATTAAGAACTGTACTATTCTGCTTCATATAATAATCCATACCATTTATGCGGGCACTCTCGATTCTTTCCGTCATCTGCCTGGTATCATCCTGCGATTTCGCTCTAAAAAATAAAAAACCAAAGATGGAAACGGACATCAAAACACAAACCATAACATACGGTATACAATTTTCCAAAAAAGAACCTTTCCCCACATAACGATTGATCAGATAACTTATATTCCGGGACTGTTTCCGGCGTCTTTTCTTATGAATGGACGAATGCTCCAGTTTAATCGGCGTCATAGACAGCAGATCAACGGAAACTCCGATAATACCGACAACTGTCACCAAAGACGCAATGACTGCCGACCAAAACCATGGATTTTTTGTTGCCATTTTAATATAAAATCCGAAATATTGATCCATCATCAATGCAGACGGCAAACTAATACCAAATATTTTCTGTATGCCCATAAGAGCTAACTGATAACTGAGAGAACCAAGCCCCCAGCCAGCAAATATACTGACAATAAGTAATATCAAAAATTCAAACACCAGATATCCTAAAATACGCAGCCCCGTCATTCCCATTCCTAAAAGAATTCCATATACTTCCCTCCGCTCTTCCACAGAAAGTCTTATGACGTCATAAATTCCAACCGATGAAATAAGCAAAATTAATACCATAAAAATCGGAATAAAATACTTCGTATATACATCTGTTTCTACATCGCCCTGCTCCACACTTTTTGTGAGCACATCGGAATTCGAACCATTCTCCATCTGCTTTCCAACAATACAAACAGCCGTCCATTCTCTTCCAAATACATGATCAACGTCAATATGTAATTTTTCCGTCAGAGAAGAATCAACCGTTCCATTTTCCATACCCAAATAGGAATTAAAAACATCATCCGGATTTTCTTTTGATGAAATATTCGCTAATATATGCTTTTTCGACTTGGTAAATATTTTTCTTGCTTCCTCCATACTGATATAGGCAAGAGGAAAACCAATTTCATTCACCTGATCCACCGAAAACATCTTTTCAGGATATTTTCTGCTCGTATATATGGCTCCTTCATCCTGTTTTTGTACTTCTATAATTCCAACTAATTTAAATTTCCTGTAACATATCGTTTCATTTTCATCAAGGTATGATAATGAAATTTGCTGCCCCAGCTTTTCGGAATATCCGCCACTTTTTAATGTAAGTCTGTCAACACATATTTCCCCCTCCGACTTGGGATATCTGCCACTCACCGGATTAATATAGAGCATGTCTTCTGTCTTTTGATCCTTCAATGCTCCCAAATTGATCTCATTTCCGCTCTGCGTCAGGGAAACCGTTCCAAAATCATATACATATCCCAATTTTGAAAAACGTGTATCATTTTTAATTTCTTTTTCCAGTTCTTTTGTTGAATCACAAAATGCAATGTCATAATTCCCATAATCCTGCAATATCGTATCTGCTTCCCGCATCTTTTGTGTACGCACCATTAACATCGAAACCACGAGAGCTGCAATTCCAAATACCAATGTGAAAAACAACAGCAAATAAGAACGCTTCATTCTTTTTATACTTATTTTCAGCATACGAGTCAGCATATCAGAACCTCCCTTCTTCCATAAAAAGCCCCAGTGACAAAGCTGCCACTGGGGTTATAGTACCAGATAATTCTTAAAATATATGAATAAAATTCTTAAGACTTCTTTAAGATATTTATTTGGGCATATATCAGATCTCACTATCTTTATAGTTATTAATTCAATAGCAGCAGCGGATCCACCGCTTTTCCATTTTCTTTCACCTGAAAGAACAGATTACTTCCCTCTTCGCTGAAATATTTCGTTGGTGCTGCAACCGTTCCCAGAAGCTGGCCTTCCTTGACTTCATCCCCTTTTTTCACCTTAAGATTTGTCAACTGGCCGTAGGTGACTTTGTAATTACTTCCGATATCTGTAGTAATCATTGTTCCGGTGATATCATCCTTGCTGATCTCCGTTACGGTTCCTGCCGCCGAAGCGATCACCTTAGTTCCTTCATCTGCAGAAATCTCGATCGCCGGATTGCTCTTATACTGCGCTAGGGTCTTGAAATAAATATTGTTGCTCTGGCTGAATTTCATCAGGACATCCCCTTTAACCGGCCATGTCAATCCCTTTTCCTCATTGAAGCTTTTGTGGTTTGCCGATATCATGGTTGCCTTTGACGTATTTTTTGTGTCCTTTTTCTTTGCCTGATTTGCCTTGACCACAACATTTTTCTTTGCAGCCTTTTCCTTCTTTTTGGCGAGATCATCCGCATTCATCGTCGTGCTTGCCTGCTCGCTGTCCGTCTTGCCGATTCCCTGGGCATCTGCTTTCCAGTTTTTATCAATGGCTGACTCTCCGGCTATGGTTGCAGCAGGTTTTTCCGCCACCTTATGTCCTGTGTTGTCTGTTTTCTGCGTCTGAAAATACGCTGTCCCCAGTACTGCAGCGCATGCCAGTACAGCACATGCTGACACGTAAAAGCTTCTTTTGGATAACTGCGTGTTCTGATCCCTAAAATCATTGCGTTTATTCTTCATCCTGTCCCTCCATTCTGAGACGCTGCCGCCTCTTTTCTTTTATGCCAATAGCCGTTTCAATGACATATTTTGTCACGGAAACCGCCTATTCAGAAAAGAAAGAAAAGCACCTCAAATCTATCGAGATGCTTTCCGATATCTTCTGTCTTTATTTTTGACAGGCATTTTCGAATTTATTCAATGACTTTAAAAAATCTAATCGACATTTGCATGATCCTCCGGCTCCTGCGGTGAACTCTGTACCGGAGCTGCAGCAGATGTCATCTCCTGCGGTGGAACCGAACTTCCACTCTGTGGGTTCATACCTCCCTGCGGCGGCACAGTATATCCCGGCTGCGGCACCATATTCCGATAATTCATCTGTGTATGCACATACACCTTCTTTTCATGATAATAGATCACGCTGGTATCTGCCAGCAGATCGTGAATTCCCCGGTGTTCTTTCTGCGCCAGGATCAGCAGATATCCCAGGTTCATGATCACTCCGGACAAAAATCTGCCGATGCTCTCCCGGTAAAGTACCTCAAAGAATGTCATTTTCCGGTCTTCCGTACTGACGACCCGAAGCTGAAAAAGCTTTTTGCCAAGGGTTGCCCCTGTATAATACGTCAGCAATGTAAAATACAGTACCGTCAACAGATAGCAGACGATATCTACCATGGAATACTGAAAAATGAAATCCCGCACCAATACGTTATCCGGGCTATTTAATGATAATATCCACATCGGGATCCGAATCACCAGCAATGCGGCATTGACGATGATCATATCTACCAGGAATGCCGTCAGACGTACGAAAAATCCGGCATATACCTGATCCTTCGTATTAGTCTGCATAATACATCAGCACTCCTTTTCCTTTATTTTCAATAATATCTACTGCCAGCTCACTGTCAGATTTTGGCATGATCTTCTGCACAGATCCCATCAGATTAGACAGGAAATCAGAACCGGAGCTTTTTGCCGTATCATATACGACATCATCTGACAGCTTATTTTCTTTCTGGATCAATGCCTTCAGCTCATCCTCGGTACCGATCTCATCCACCAGATTCTTCTCCTTTGCCTGCTTTGCAGAATAGATCCTACCGTCTGCAATCTTCTTGACCGTAGCAATGTCGATGCCTCTGCCCTCGCTGACAATCCCGGCAAACTGGTCATATGCCTCATCCACCAGACTCTGCAGAATGTCATACTGCTCATCGGTCAGATCAAGACCGCCGGAGCCCATAGATTTATTTTTACCACTGGTAATATCAATCTCCTTGATCCCAAGCTTGTCATAAAGCTTTTTGTAATTGGTTAGAGATACGATAACACCGATGGAACCGGTCCATGTATTACGATTTGTATAAATCTTATCTGCTGCCATAGAAATATAATATGCCCCGGAGCATGCCTGTGAACCAAAGTATGCGTATACCGGACGTTTTGTCTTCTCCTTATACTCCATCAGCTTCAGATACAGCTCATCACTCTCATACACGGTTCCTCCCGGACTGTTGACATACAGAAGGATCGCCTTATTATTTTGGGACTTTTCCAGCTCATCAACATATTTCATGTAAAGATCATGATTGTACTGACCATCATCGGAGCCTGTTAGACTGATGCTATTGGATGAGTTTGCCTGAATCGTCCCCACAATATTCAGCACTCCTACGAAATCCTCCTCCGGTAATGTAATCTTCTCCTCGGAAGATCCCCAGATGCTGCTTAACATTTCTGATGTACTTGTTTTTGACTTTGTGTCTGCTTTTTCTGTAAGTTTTGATTGTACGACATTTGAAAAAACGCCCGTTGCACATACAGCGATAAATACTACGCCTGCCACAACAATTCCAATCCATTGTTTCTTTTTCATGTTGCCTCCCTGTTAAATCTTAGAATATCCAAAGCTGTTTACAATGGCATCCAGCTTCTGTTTTCCATCACAGAACGGACATGCACCCGGTCTGTATGTCGCATAATCCGGAATGTCACTGGTGGTAAAGATGGAGTCTACATCAACGCCGCCTACATTATCCACGGCAGAGAAAAGTGCGGACACCCCCTCTACAATACCTCCGTAGTAACTAATGCCATCGATGCTCTGCTGGATGGTCTTGCCTGTCGTTGCACTGGCAATGAGTACCACAACATGCTTATGCAGTACCATTGGCTCCACATTCTCACGGAAGATGATCTGTCCACTGGAATTGATCTCCGGTGTAATGACATTCACACACTCATGGGAGTTCAGAGACATAATGCCGGCTGCTGTAAGCTCTTCTGCCAGATAAGCACCGATCACTTCGCATCCGTCCATACATACGATTGCATCTACTGCTGTAGTATGACGATACTTTTTCACCATTTCCTTCGCTACAAGCTGCGCCTCTGTATGGCGATACTTGATCGGTGTCATATCCAGATAGTAATTGATATGGGAATGATTTGTTGCGAAATGTCCCGGAATCGCCTTTAATTCGATCTTGCGATTGCACTTAGCCGGAATTTTAATAATGTTGTCCATACTCATAATAACCCCTCCATTCTCCCTTCTGTTCTGTGATCCAGAGCATCCGGGAACTAATTGACGCATCCATACCGACGAAATGTATCATCTGTTGTCCGCATCGTTTTCTGTTTACAACTGCCCTATGCAGAATGCATAGGGCAGTGAATATGTTGCTCCGTCTCCGAAGCAGTTATTTTATTACTCGTCATCCTCCGGAACCTCTACGGTTACCTTCTCAAGATGCCAGATTTCTTTTGCGTACTCCTCGATGGTACGGTCAGATGTGAACTTACCACTCTTAGAAACATTGAGAAGTGCTGACTTTGCCCAGCCCTCTTCATCACGGTATGCAGCTTCAACTCTCTTCTGCGCATCTGCATAGGAACGGAAATCCTTCAGGATAAAGTACATATCCGGACGTCCACCGTTACCATCTAACAGGGAATTGTAAATGTCACGGAACTCGTCAAGGTTTCCGGAAGCATATGTGCCATCCACAAGCTGTGTCATCACCGCACGAATGTCAGAATCGATATTGTAAATATCTCTTGGGTTGTACTGACCATTCTGCTCATATGCGATAACCTCGTCAGAAGAAAGACCAAAGATAAATGCATTCTCCTCGCCAACCTCGTCAACGATCTCGACGTTTGCACCGTCCATGGTTCCCAGTGTCAATGCACCGTTCAGCATAAACTTCATATTACCGGTACCGGATGCCTCCTTGCTGGCAGTTGAGATCTGCTCAGATACATCGGCTGCTGCAAAGATGATCTCTGCATTGGATACGCGGTAGTTCTCGATAAATACAACCTTGATCTTGTCGTGGATATCCTTATCGTTGTTGATCACATCACCAACGCTGTTGATCAGCTTGATAATGGATTTTGCTCTGTGATATCCGGCAGATGCCTTCGCACCAAAGATGAAGGTACGTGGATAGAAGTCCATCTCCGGATTCTTCTTTAACTCATTGTACAGATACATAATATGAAGAATATTCAAAAGCTGACGCTTGTATTCGTGAAGTCTCTTTACCTGTACATCGAAGATGGAACGAGGATTTACCTCTACACCATTGTGCTCCTTGATGTACTTCGCCAGACGAACCTTGTTCTGATACTTGATGTTCATGAACTCCTTGCGGCTCAGCTCATCGTCTGCATAAATACCCAGCTCATTGATATGTGCCAGGTTAGTGATCCAGTCGTCCCCGATCTTCTTAGTTACCCAGTCTGCAAGCAGTGGATTTCCATGAAGAAGGAAACGTCTCTGGGTAATACCATTTGTCTTGTTGTTGAACTTCTCAGGCATCATCTGATAGAAGTCCTTAAGCTCCTGATTCTTCAGGATCTCTGTATGAAGCTTGGCAACACCGTTTACAGAAAAGCTTGCTGCGATTGCAAGATGTGCCATCTTAACCTGTCCGTCATAGATGATCGCCATCTTCTCAACCTTGCTGTTGTCTCCCGGATAAGCAGCCTGGATCTGAAGAATAAAACGACGGTTGATCTCTTCTGTAATCTGATAGATACGAGGAAGCAGTCTTGAGAACAGCTCCAGCGGCCATTTCTCCAGCGCCTCGGACATGATCGTATGGTTTGTATATGCACATGTCTTGTTGGTAATGCTCCATGCCTCATCCCACTCAAGACCATAATCGTCAACCAGGATACGCATCAACTCAGATACGGTTACGGTTGGATGTGTATCATTTAACTGGAAGCAGACTTTCTCGTAAATCTTACGGATGTCATCATGCTTCTCCATGTATTTGGCAACAGCTCTCTGAACACTGGCAGATACGAAGAAATACTGCTGTTTCAGACGAAGCTCTTTACCTGCCATATGATTATCGTTTGGATAAAGTACCTCACAGATGGTACGTGCAAGATTCTGCTGCTCTACTGCCTTCTGATAATCACCCTTATCAAAGGAATCCAGATTGAAAGTATCAATCGCCTCTGCATCCCAGATACGCAGTGTGTTTACCACGTTATTGTTGTAACCCACAACCGGGAGATCATACGGAACAGCAAGTACAGACTGATAATTCTCCTGTACAAACTTGTCTCTGCCAAACTCGTCCTTACGCATTGCTACGTAACCACCGAACTTAACCTCTACAGCGTACTCCGGACGCTTGATCTCAAATGGGTTGCCGTTCTTTAACCAGTCATCCGGCTTCTCGATCTGATAACCATTCTCGATGACCTGCTTGAACATACCATATTTATAACGGATACCACATCCATATGCAGGATATCCCAATGTAGACAATGAATCCAGGAAACATGCAGCCAGACGACCAAGACCACCGTTACCAAGTGCTGCATCCGGCTCCTGATCCTCAATCACGTCCAGATTCATTCCCAGCTCTTCTACAGCTTCCTTGATTGCCTTATTGCCCTTTAAATTGATGATGATGTTTCCTAAGGCACGTCCTGTCAAAAACTCCATTGACAAATAATATACTGTCTTTACATCCTGCTCCTCATATGTCTTATGAGTTGCCATCCACTGATCAACCACAATATCCTTTACTGCGTAGGAAACAGCCTGAAACTTCTCCTGATCACTGGCTTCTTTGATGGATTTACGGAACAAGACTTTTGCATAATTCTCAATGTCTTTTTTGAATTCTTCCTTGTTAATTTCGTTCATTCGTAGTATCCTCCCTGAAATTATCGACTTCTAGATTCTATTCACAGTCACTCTACCATCATATACTATAAAAGTCAAAAAATCAACGAATCCACCCTAATTTGTTGATAAAATTGGCGTTATTTTACTTGGATTTCCTATGTTTTTTGCATATGTCTGCGGGTTTTCGAATAAATTATATCAATATTTGCTTTATCATGCGTTTCGGTTCGAAATCCCAGCCGCAAACTGCCTGAGAAAGGAATGAAAATTTATATGTCATCACTAAAACTTTTTTCTGAAAAAATAAACTCAACTGCCCCTCGTCGTTTTTTCCGGTTTTCACTGTGTTCTATCTCACCGGCTCTGCTCTCCCTGCTTTTGTTATTCCTGCTTCTACCTCTGCTGACCGGCTGTGAGAAAAATCAGCTTCCGGAAAAGACCAAAGATCTGGACTTTACCGTCGTCGCAGGAACAGATATTCCGGCAGAGCTGCAGGAGCTTATTGACGACCGGTGTAATGATGCCTTTGAGCTTACATATTCCGACGGAAGCTGCCTTTATATCGTCAAAGGCTATGGTGCCCAACAGACAGATGGCTACAATATTGCCGTTACCGACTTCTATGAATCAAAGGATGGCCTTGTCTTTGCCACGGAGCTGACCGGTCCAAAAAAGAACGAAGATACCAGTGAGACAGAAACCTATCCATATATCGTGATCAAAACAGAGTTTAGAGATGCAAACGTAATCTTTTCATAAAATATTCACACATTTCTAACGATTACGACATTGCATCTGACGCACTGATTTTGTACAATGGCGTTTAGAAACAAATACAAAGGAGTCATACAAAATGAGTACATTTCCATGGAAATATGAATTATCTGATCATGCCTGCTCTGTTTATGCAGGAGATCTCTTAAACAAATACACCAATGTTTCCGGCACACCTCTGCAGATTGAGGCTGTCACAGATACTATGCTGCGGATCCACGCCAGAACTCAGGAGTCTTTTGCCATTGAAAACAGACCGGTATCTACCGGTACATTAACCGCAACAAATCCATCTGATGCTGCGGATGTCTGTAAAAACGACCATCCCCTCCTCACACTTGCCACAAAAGCTTTACAGGTTTCGTTGGACGACCAGCTCCATCTGCAGATCTGCTCTATGGACGGAACACCTCTTTGCTCTGATTACACAGGAGCACTGCGGGAAGCAGAGTCCCTGACCGAAGAGGAAATTGAACAGATGCGTCAGGAGGGGCACGTCGTCCATGCCGGCGATGATGCCTGCCGTTTCCAGATCACCAAATCGCTGTACGGCGATGAAGTATTCTATGGTCTTGGTGACAAGACCGGCTTTTTAAACAAGATCGGCTACGACTATACCATGTGGAATTCAGACAATCCGGATCCTCATGTAGAAAACCCTACCTTTAAGGCTCTATACAAGTCAATCCCGTTTTTTATTACACTCCGCAAAGACTGTGTCTATGGTATCTTTTTTGACAACCATTACAAGACAAGCTTTGATATGGGCTACAGCTCTACGGAATACTATTCTATCGGTGCTGCAGACGGCGAGCTGGATTATTACTTCATCTATGGAGAAACCATCGCTGACGTGATCAGAGACTATACCGGTATCACCGGACGCTGCCCTCTGCCACAGCTTTGGACTCTGGGTTATCATCAGTCCCGCTGGGGCTATTCTTCCCAGCAGGAAGTTCTTGAGCTGGCTGAAAACTTTATCCAAAATGACCTTCCTTGTGACGTGATCCATATGGATATTGATTATATGGAAAACTACAAGGTCTTCACCGTGGATAAAAACAAATTTCCGGATCTGTCCGGTCTCAGTAACACCCTGCATGACAAAGGCATCCGCTTAGTCACCATCATCGACCCCGGTACAAAGGTTGAAAAGGGTTATCACATGTATGACGAGGGTGTTCGCAATCACTATTTCGCACAAACCCCAGAGGGCGATGTATACGAAAATGTTGTATGGCCGGGAGATTCTGTATTCCCTGATTACACCTCCTCTACTGTTAGAAACTGGTGGGGAAATCAGACAAAATTCCTCGTGGATCAGGGCATAAGCGGTATCTGGAACGACATGAACGAGCCAGCCAGCTTCCGCGGTCCTCTGCCGGATGATGTGGTATTCCCGGGAGACGACACACCACGGCTTCATAAGGAGGTCCACAATGTATATGGCCATCTTATGGCAAAAGCCACCTATGATGGTCTTAAAGAGATAAGCGGTAAACGCCCATTTGTTATTACAAGAGCGTGCTACAGCGGTTCACAGAAATACTCTACCGCATGGACCGGCGATAACCAGAGTATATGGACCCATCTTAAAATGTCTATTCCACAGCTGTTAAACCTTGGAATGTCCGGTATGCCATTTGTCGGCACAGACATCGGAGGCTTTGGCTCCAATACAACCCCGGAGCTTCTCTGCCGTTGGATACAGGCAAGCTGCTTTGCTCCACTGTTCCGTAACCACTGTGCAAAGTTCTCCCGTTGTCAGGAGCCATGGCAGTTTGACCGTCAGACTCTCGACATTTATCGTACCTATCTGAAGCTTCGATACAGATTTATTCCTTATCTGTATGATCTGTTTTACGAAGAATCACAGACCGGCATGCCAGTCATTCGTCCTCTGGTAATGCACTATCAAAACGATCCGGAGGTTTATGAATGTAATGACGAATATCTGGTCGGAGACCGTATCCTGGTTGCTCCTGTCACTGATCAGGGTGCCCACGTCAGACCGGTATATCTCCCGGAAGGAACATGGGTAGACTACTGGACCAAGGAACGCATCGAAGGTGGAAAGTATATTCTTCGGGATGCTCCTTTAGACATATGTCCGATTTATATCAAGGCCGGCAGCATTATTCCTACCTGGCCACAGCTTAACCACATTCCGGACGGCGGTGCCAAAGAGCTGATCCTTGAGTATTACACCTCAGATACTCCTGCGGAATACTGCCATTATCAGGACAACGGCACCGACTTTTCTTACGAAAACGGTGAATACAATATTTACCATTTCCATATTGACAGCAACGGTCATCTGACCACCTCCATGGATCATGAAGGTTATGGCCACCTTTATGACGCAGTCCGTTTAAGTGCCCACTAATTTGTTATAAGTAATCTTACCTTCCTTTTTCATCCGGTACAGAGCAAATAGGTAATATCTGCAAAACCAATGATATCACCTGTTTTGCAAAGTACCGGATGTTCTTTTATCAATCTTTTTTTATTCAAAAAAACTCCATTAGAGGAGCTTGTATCCGTCACAAAAACCTTATCCTCCTCTATTTCTATTCTGGCATGATGCCAGCTGATCTGACCTCCCGGCAATACTACATCACATCCCGGTGCACGCCCCACAGACAGCGTTCCCTCCGACAGAGGAAGCTGCTCCAATGCCTCCGGGTACTTTGAAACATTTTTCAGATAATAATTACTTTCTCCTGTCTTGTCCCTTTGTTCCTCTCTATGATGCACCTCCTGCTTTAAACATTCCTGTCTCTTTTCGGATTCTCCCTCAAACTGGTCATCTGTGTTATTTTCCCTGTTCCTGTAGCTTTTCAGGTAGTGCTCCAACTCTGACATGGAAAATCCTCTTCCCATCAGCTGATCATACCATCCATATACAAACTCCCTTCCAAGCTTTTCCTGATGATCCGTCACAGGTAGCAGAAACTCACAAAGCATTTTAATCTGGACCTCCAAAGCCTCTGCAGCTCCGGGAAAATAACAAAATGAAAAGCCCTGTGTTTGTGGATCCCGGTAAATATATTCCGGACATAACAGCAAATGTTCTGTCTGAAGAAGATACTCGCCACACGCACCACAGCAGTAGAATATATCATTCCATAATTGATATGCCGCTTTAAACCGAAGCTTGTCATGCAACAAAAATGTGGCAAGCGAAATCTTTTCTCCTGTCAAATAACGATAAATACATTGATTGTCAATATACTGGAGCTGTAACGGAAGGATGCCTGAAATTTCATTGTTTAAAAGCATTTTGACATCAAAGGTATCACTCAGATCCTGTGCATTTTCCACCACCAGAAAACCTTTTTCCTCCCGAAAGCGTCCCTCCTGCCGGTCAATCTCCTCCACTTGTCTCTTCCTCCTTTCCCTTTATCCTCAACACTGTCTCCGGCTGCACGGATGAAATGGTCTGACTCACACTGCTCCGAAAACAATTTCCCAAAAATGACTGCATAACAGGAATTTTCCATACTGCCGATGCATTGATTTTTCCTTTTGTGCATACAGAATTTTTTTGAAGCTGAAAACCATCCACCTGTGCGATCCAAAGAGCTTCCTGAAGCTTCTCCCTCCACTCATCCATTTCCTGCTGCCCACATTCCTTTTTCTCCTGACGAAGTACAACTATCTCCTGCAACATTCCATCCATCACTACCTGATCATGAAGATAAAAAAGCTGAAACATCCATCCATAAAATATCCCAAGAACTACAGGAACAATAAATGCCGCTTCAACAGTATAACTTCCATCCCACATATACCTGTTCATAATAAACCTCCTTGTACTTCTCTTGTTTTTCATCGTTTTTATCTCTACTCTATTACTATATTTATAAGTTATCGTATCCATCCCATTTATAAGCACAGCACCGTAATATACCCCATCCACATAAATAGGACCATCGGCATTCTCGTCTCTCTCCCTTTGCGCCATATGATCACTAAAAAAACTGCTGCCACAAAGGAATACAAAAAGCTGCATACCACAAACAGCACGCCGTTCCAGAGCGGCCATACCATTACCAATATTCCCAGCAAAATTCCATCTGCCTTTCCAATCTGTCCCCTGGTCATAACCGCCGCCACATAGAAAAATACTCCTATGCCAATTCCAAGCAACAGCCCCTGCCACGATATGCTCTCTTTCAACAGATTTCCCGTGACACAATAGCAGAGCATAATCCCCACCAGCGGCATCCATACCTTTCGATACATGCAGTCCATAACAGCACATACCCCCAACATAATTATCAAACCCAGATGAAATACTGTACTCATTCCGCTAGCCTCCACATTTGCTGCAAGGCGGCAGATTCCCTGCTTTCGACCGCCTTACTGCTTTAACATTTCTCTTTAATTTCGAACATTCCCTTCGGATATGGTATCTGTCGCCGTACGATGTGAAATATACGGTCGCTGCCGATGACTGTTCCACCCCATGACAACAGCTTTCACAAGGATAATAAATTCCTCCGGAATAGTTTCGTTTACTCTTCAATACATACTGTGTGCTTTCCTGAATCCGCGCACGCAAATAGGTGCATTCCCTGTCCCGGTGAAACACTCTTCCACTTTCTGCAATATATACAAAATAATCAGACGACTCATCCGAAGCCATACTGCATCCGGAATAATCCGTGACAACCATCTGTTGATAACGGTTCAACCGAAATATTCCGGACCCCAGAAAAGGAATTCCTTTCGAATAACCGGCATAACAGTATTTCATGCCATCCTCTTCCTTCCACCCCACCCAGACGCCCTGATCAATTGCTCCTGCTGCTGACGACATCTTGCTCCCTGTCGCAGCATAAGTCTGCATCGTATGTAAAAGACACATCTGCACGTCATTCCCTTTTATCAGCAGAGTAAACAAAACACTTAAAGAAAACAGCACCAGAAAACCAATAGGAACCGCCAATGCAGCTTCAACCGTATAAGATGCCTGACACCACTTTTTCCTAAAACATCTCATATATTTTTATCCTTATTACTATTTCCGAGGGCTGTACAGAGCACTTTCTCTATTTGTTATATACTGATTTTTCAATCGACAAGTTTTTACGAAATTACGTAATGCTCTATTTATATCTTATTGAAAGGGGGAAGCGGCTTCTGCCAAACATTATGAACTATTATAGGTTTATTTCTAAAAGAAGATTTGAGAAAGTGCCCTGTACAACCCCCGGCATATTCGTTTTATGAGTATCCATACACGACAGCTATCCGCCTGCTCAGAATTCCTGCCGTACCTTTTGCGCCATTTAAACTATTTCTATAGTCTCTTTGTTTTGTAAGCCGTTCAAATAAAACCGGCAGATCATATGTAACCACTACTTTTGTCCTGCAAATGCACTGATCAATGGTAAAGGTTTGATTAAACCGCTCCCGCAGATCGAACTGTATCACATCCAGTGTTCTCTGATACAATTCATCCCCTGAATGCATCATAAGCATCAACCACAAATATTGCGTATATCCAAGACTGCCTCTGTTACTTCCAATGAGCAGACCGCCTCTCTCTTTCGGAAAGTTTTTTGCTTTTTCCCGAAACAGCTTCCGGTTTGCCAGACAGATCTGCGCATACTGCATTTGAAAGCTTCCTTGATTTTTCAGTACCGGCACCTGCCGTCCCTGAAGAAGTGCTGTGATATCAACACATGCCTCTTCCATGGATAGAACCATCAATATCCCTTTCTGGATAACAGGAATCAACGCTTCTGCCATCAAAGGTGAGGCTATAGCTGTTGCCGTCTCCAGGCTCTGCGCCTGAAGCACCGGATCCTTTTCCACATACAGAAAATTAGTCATTGTCCGAATAAGAAACAGATGATCGATCACTGTACTAAAGGCCTCCTTCTGGCTGTTCTTTCCACTGATCAGATACTCCAGTCCATAGGGTACAGTTCCTTTATGCTCGGACACATATGATTCCAGCTTATTGGTTACATACAGTATAAGCTCACCCTTTTTCCCGGAATCCGACATCATTTCATCATTCCACATGGAATCCTCCTGCTCCAGAAACTTTTTCATAATTCCCAGACCCGATTTTCCTTTCGTCCAGCTTTTGTTTTTCCTAGCCGGCAAGTCCACCGGTACAGCCTCGTTTTGTCCCGCAGTTCCCCGCGAATCAATATCCCTTTCACACAGGCTTGCCGTGTCACAAACCAGGGAAAGCACTCCATCCTGCAGCAACTCTTTAAGAAACTCCAACGGATTCTCCACCTTCTTCTCCTGCTTTCCCAAATCTGCATCCTCCGAATTATCTTTACCGGCATCAAAATTTTTTATTGGAGCTGTCGCCTTCCCTGCCTCCAGAGAATCCGTCTCCTCTAAATCTCTCAACAACTCCTCCTTTTGGCCCTGATCCGTTCCCAGTACCTGTTTGAGCAGATCATCTCCCAGATCTTTTACTCCCTCAGCTGTGATCCATTTTCGCAACTGTTGTCTAAAATACTTTTCTTCTGTCAGAAAGTGAACCTCTTTGAACTCCGTCCGAATTCCACTGATCTGATAAACCGATGCATATCTTCTGGGAAAAATGCCCCCGTTCCTGCTATTCGGACGCTCTTTTAAATTTTCCTGCAGGATCTCCTCATAACGATCCAGCCAGTCCTCCTCCCCCTTTCCGTTAAAACCGCCACAGCCAAATAATCCATACTCTGCAAACAACTCCCGGTTATACTCCCCATATGCAGCAATCTCCGCTCCATATGCAGACGACCTTACATAACCTCCGGAGCCAAAATATCTGGCACTGTCCAATGTGGCTCCGGTTAGCGCAAATAACAACAGAAAAATAAATGTCATAAATACTGTAATACTTCCTTCTTCCTTACATGCTGATACCATCATTGATCGTCCCTGCCCCATCATCAATCTGTGAAAACGCACTGCTGATAATCGACGTAATCTTATCCTTAAAAATTACAATTAATGCCACAAGAATTACCAGAATCAACACAATCTCCACAACACCAATACCGTCCTCATCCTTCCAAAAATTTCTGATCATATTCATATTTCCTTCCATCCTTTCTTTATTTTCATATCACATTGCCCGGAACGCTGCCGTCAGGATCATTGCAAATACCACCACAAGCATCAGCATCATTGGAAGTAAAAGCTTTGTTCCCGCCTCTTCTCCCTGCCGCTTTGCAAGCTCCCGCCGGGACCGGACCGCATCCTCCGCCTCCAGTTCCATCCGCCGTAACAGATCATCCGAGCCCTTTTTCAGGTTTTGTACCAGAAGCGTACTGAACTTCATATACTGCAGCATTGAAATTCTTCTTCCAAATGCCGTATACGCTGCCGCTTCACTTTTTCCATTTTCCATTTCATTCCTTGTCAACAACATTTCCTCATACAGATAATGGTATGACATTTCCCCCGAGGCCCTTCGTCTTTCATACTCTCCCGTGATCCTGAGCCAGGCTCCCCGTATGGTCAGGCCAGCTCCCAGCAATAAAATAAACCGCTCCACCATCTCCGAATATTCTGTCTGTAACTGCAGATTTCTTTTCCTTATCCCCTGTTCTGTCTGATAATCCAAAAGAAACGGGATGCAGATACATAACAGCCCCCCCGCCAGAAGAACCCGGCACCACATTCGTTCCCGCACTTCCCGGTAGAAAAGCTTACTTCCTGCTGCCTCCTGCGGCAGTGTCAACACCTTTTGCTGTGCCGACTGTGCCTTTTCCTCCTCCAGACAGCTCTCCCATTCCTCCCACAGCTTCTGTTCATGACTCTTTTTGCCGGGATAGACACAAAGCTCCAGTTCCACGGGCTCTTTCACATCCCTGTATACCATATAAGCAGTAATAGATATCTCTGCTTTCCGGGATAATGCCATATTGTTCAATGTACCATCCCGATTAATATAACCATCCGCATCCAGCTTCCATTTTACCTTAATGGCACTATCTTTTATTTGGGACATCAGCTGTAACGGCTTTATGACTTTCTCCGAAGATTTATTTTCTCCAAGATAATTCTTAATAATATATTTTCTTCCCTCCGTCAGCTTTGCCTGCAGCTCCTCCGGAAGATATTCTCTCTCAGGAACAACAATCTGTACCTTTTTTTGTACATCATCTCCTTTCACCTGAAGCTCCGTCTTTTGTTCTCCCCTGCCCGGCTCCTGCCGCTCCAGATAACCGTTCCCCTTTAAATACCGGGACCCTCTTTCGCCTGTCCACACAATCAATGTTAAAAACACAGTGAAGATCACAAGAAGAATCCATAAAGTAAATCTGCGGCAATCCTCCTTTTCCTCCAGCTCCCTTCGGGATTTTCCCGGCCAGAGCATCTGCAAATGCTTCATTCTGTCCTGGGAAAACGGGATATGAAGACGCTCCCTCCACAAAAGATGCAGACCAACGGCAAGCGAATCTATTTGTTGTTTCAGCTTTTTGCAAAGCTCATTCCCCCTGTACATACCACATTCCTCCCTCTCCTATATACTAAAAACAGATCCGGCATATCTTCTCACTGAGCAGATATGCCACAATATAAATCCCCAAAAAGACACTCATGGTGATCCGTCCCCATCCCCCGCCATAAAAGCAATCCAGAAATCCCGGAGAACAGATCCAGAAATAAAATATCATCCCCAAAGGAACGATATTCATAATTCTTCCCTCCATTTGCTTTCCGGCAATCAGAGTATGAATCTCTCTGCTGACCTCTATCTTTTCTGCAATTCGTTCCGCGCAGGCTCTGGTTATGGACACCAGATTGCCCCCGGATCTCCTTGCGGTTCGAAATACCTCTGCAAAGCTTTTAATATCTGCAACCTCACTTCTGACCGCAAATTCATCCATTACCTGTTCCACCGGTCGGTTCAGTCGCAGTTGCTCCAGCATGATCTGAAACTCCCAGCATAACGGTGAATCCTGTCCATATAAAACCTTTAGGTCCCTTTGGCTCTCCTCAATGGCATTTTCTATGGAATATCCAGCGTTTAAAGCGGCCGCAATTCCCTGAAGTCCCTCTTTAAACTCCAGATTCAGCTGCCAGTGCCGTTCCTCCTCCCACTTCTTTTGCAAACGGCGGTATTGCAGATAAAATAATGGTATCCACAAAACTACAACCCACAAAACACTTCTGTAAAACAGTATCAGAAGTACCAAAAGTGCCAGCCCCGAGCGGACTATGTCCATTTGCTGCTTACGCTTTCTCAACCGCCTTCTCCTTTCCCGCCATAACAAGCTTTCTGCGATTTTCCAGAGAATTACCTGTGGTCATTAGTTTTCCTTCCACCCTCTCTCCGGTACTTTCCTCTGTCTCCTGAAACAGATAAAGCGGCCGCAGGACAATTTCTCCCTGAACGATCCCACAGACTTCATCAATTTCCAGCACCTTTCGGGACTTGTCCCGAAGTCTTCCCAGCTGTACCACAATTTCAATAGCAGAAGCAATCTGACTTCGGACGGCCGCCAGCGGAATCTCCATTCCGGTCAGCACCAGCGTCTCCATTCTTCGAAGCATATCTGCCGGGCTGTTCGCATGTCCTGTGGAAATACTTCCGTCATGCCCGGTGTTCATGGCGCTCAAAAGCTCGATCACCGCCGCATCCCGGATTTCTCCAATGATTATCCGATCCGGCCTCTGGCGAAGGGCTGAGCGCACCAGATCACGGATCGTCACAGCATTTTTCCCTTCCAGATTAGCATTTCTCGTTTCCAGCCTTACAAGATTGGCAACATTTCGGATCTGAAGCTCCGCAGAGTCTTCAATCGTCACAATCCGTTCGTTGGACGGAATATAGTTAGAAAGAACATTTAAAAAAGTAGTTTTTCCAGACCCTGTCCCTCCACTGATAAAAATATTGTATCTTGCTTCCACTAGTGTCCGTAAAAAATCTGCCGCCTCCTGCGTAATGCTCCCCAGTTCCAACAGCTTGTCCATATGAAAGGGCGTCTCCGGAAATCTCCGGATCGTCATAACCGGCCCATCCAACGCAACCGGTGGCAGCACCACATTTACTCTGGAGCCATCCAGCAAGCGTACATCCACAATAGGTGAAGCTTCATTTACAACACGGTTCACCCTTGACACGATCTGCTGGATCACATCTTCCAGCTTGCTCCGGCTGGAAAATTTCTTTCCGGAATCCATCAGCTTTCCATCCTTCTCAATGAAAATATGTTCCGGCCCATTGACCATGATCTCCGTAATATCCGGATCCTCCAAAAACTCTTCCAGAACATCCAGTCTTCGAATGGAATTAAATATTTTTTTTGCGAGCTCCAGCTTTTCCTCAATGGTCAGATATTCAATCTGTCCATATTTCAGGACACGTGATTCAATCTCATCGCGCATTTCCTCATCCGAAAAGCTTACTCCCTGCTCCAATTCAACCAGAAGCTCCTCCTGAATCTTCTGCTGTATCTGTTCCAAACGCTTTTCTCCCATATCCGTCTCCCTATACTGCAATATAACGTATGCTTTCCAGCACATCCTCCAGTCCCTCTTTGACCAGAAGCTTTTCCAGACCATCAGCCTGCTCCTCCTCCCAGGAAGTCTGTGCTTTTGGAATATAAATACGGTCGCAGCAGTACAACAGATATAATGCCGTATCCGTCAAAAAACCAATATCAAAGATCACACGTTCATAGCCTGTCTCGCTGGCAATCACCGTCAACAGCCTATCCACATCCTCCCGGCATAAGCTGTAAAGATCCCGAAAATCCGTTACCGGCCGGATATGATCCATTCCATTTCTAGTCTGTACCAGCTGCCGCAGCTTCAATGCCAGTCTCTCGTTTTTCTGTTTCAGATAAAAAATAATCTCCGACAGTCCTCGATCATCCCCTGACAATGCTCCATGCTGCTCCCCAGTCAAAAGCTCCATATTGATCTCCAGACATCTTTTGACAGAATCCTCCTGTTCCGGACAAACCTGCTGCATGGTCAATGGGGCGTGATATGGATGGTACATCCCCCATATTTCCATCTGTCCACGAACCTTCCCGGCAGATCCCGATTCCTTCGATTCACCTTCCTTCAAAATAGAAAAAATTTCCTTTAATATATTTTCCGCAGACTGATATTTAAAGATCAGCGGATAATCCTCTCTGCCCTCTGACACACAACTTCCCTCTGACAAAATGACCAGATGCTTTACCCGATCCAGATATTTCAGGCCTGTCCGGTCTACATCCTGTCCCAAAAGCAGTACATCCGGTTCTCTTTCTTTCAAAAAATCATTGAGACTTTCTGTTTTTGTAAAAAGACGGCTGTCCAATAAAAAATTCTTTTTTCCGAAATATTCTGCCAAAGCTTTCATATATCCCTGTGTATCATATAAAGCCACCAATAATTTGTTCAAAAAATCCCCCCTGTCATATTCAGACCCCCACTTTTCCGGATAACCGGTACAGCAAAACGATATAATATGCCAGAGACATCACCGGAGCTAATGGAATCACCATGGACCTGCCATCTCTGGCCGCATCATAATACCGGCTTTTTCGGTCTAAAATCACAAAATGGAAAAAATAACGAATTCGATTCACAAAAAGACGATTTATCAACATATAAACAAAAGAAAATAACGCCGCCAGAATTGCAAAGACAATCCCCGTCTGCATCCAGATCTTCATTCCATACATTCCGCCGATCACAGACAAAAGCTTAATATCCCCGGCTCCCATTCCGTGGATACCATACACCGGCAGCAATATAAGGATTCCCGCCACAATACAGCAGATCCCTGCTCCCATTCCGGAAATCCCCTGCATGTACAGTCTGCAGACCAGCGCCGCCAGCCATCCTGCCAGGATCAGATCATTTGGTATCCGATACTCCTGCAGGTCACTGACCGAACTCAAAATCCATAATATGGTCATTGCAACAGCGTCGATCCTGTCACCTCCCTTCGCTTTGGTGCCGCCTACTATAGCACCCGTACCGGAGGCTGTCAAACGCCGGAAATCTGTGCAATTTTCCCAAATTTTTATCCATGAATTGTAAAAAATAGCTGTAAAACATAAAGCCCTGCCACACCACTTATCCCCAAAAGTGTCGAAACACACACCGTAATTTCGTTAATTTTGACGGCAATATTTCCTCCAAAATACTGAATCAATCCGTTACACAAATAGACGCAGATCAAGCAAAACAGGCATCTTATGACTGCATTCATGATCACCCTTCCCATATTTCCCCATATGCAAATTAAAAACATAATAACCAAAACCAAAAATGCCGCTTTGTACACTGCAATTTCCTCCCATCTGCCGTTTCTGACACGGCATTTTTCATATTTTTCAATTTCCGACTATCACATAGAAACAAAAGCACACAATCCCACTTCTGTTTCTTCACTTTAAAATATATGCACGTCCCGACCCCATATGACCGATCCTGTCACAATACAAAACCAAAAATTTTATAAAACACAGGAAAAACTGCGTATATTTTCAAAAGGGCATGTCTATACTTAACATATAATAAGATGCAGGGAATAAAAGCAGATAACAATAATACCAACAGAAATGAGGATGAGTATGATTCAGTTAATTTGGAAAAACAAAAAGAAAACCCCTCCGAAACGAAAGGATTTTCTCAAAAAAGCGATCAAAGACTGTCAGCAGGCTATCAACGATGCCTGGCTTGGACTCCAGAACACCAACGAGCCCGATCTCATTGACCGTTATATATATGAAATGAACGCGGCAAATGTACGCTATCGTTTTTTATTAAAAGAAATGCAGGAGCTTGCCACTGCCGAAGACGTATCTGACGTTCCAAGCATTTCCCCGACAAATCTCGAAACAGAGACCTCCTTGCTGAACCGCTCCTTCAGATAGTAAATATGAAGATGCGATTTGGCGCGTGTCATTGCCACATAAAACATCCGGCGTTCCTCCTCAATATCTTCCGTGAGGACCGCTTTATTATATGGGGTGATCCCCTCATTGACATCCGGAATAAAGACACATTCAAACTCCAGGCCTTTTGAGCCGTGCATGGTCATAAGCATCACTGCGTCCTCCGGCTGTCCATTGTCCGGCTGGCGGCTTTTTTCACTCTGTTTTTTCAACTCCTCACCGTAGCTGCGGATATATTCAAACCACTCCTCAAAATCTTTAAACCCCTTGGATGCTTCCTGCAGCTCGTCCAGAATCTCGTACATATCAGCCGCACGGATCCCCCGATACTCCGCATATTCCTGGATATAATCGTCATATCCCACCCCCCGGCGGATAAAATTGACCGCCGCATAGGGACGCATATCTGCGATCAGCCCCAGATCTGCCCGGAGATTGACGATCCGGTCCACCATCCAGTCCTTATCCTCATAAAAAAGCTCCAGCTCCTTCAGATCAATATAAGGCTCCGTCAATGCATTCCTGTGGACATAACGCTTTGGCCGGTTAATGATCCGCAGAATATTCCCCCGCTCCCGGTTGCCCATCGCCACCCGGATATACGTCAGAATATCCCGCACGATCCAGTGATCATAGAGATTTGGCACCATTTCCTTCATCACAAAAGGAATATTGTACTCCTTCAGCTTGGCACTGATGGCTCTCGCCTGCGTATTGGTGCGAAAAAGCACCGCCATCTCCCGGTACGGGATCTTTTGATGACGGTACGAAAGGATCTCCTCCCGGATCTTCTCATTCTGCTCGGTCATGCCCTGAAATTCCTGCACACGTACCGCAGAGCCCACCGCAAAGTCTTCCTCCGTCCCTATAATCTTTTTCGCCAGACGGTTCTTATTGTGTCCGATCACACGTCCCGCCAGAGCAATGATCTCGCCTTTGCTCCTATAATTTACATTCAGCTTACATACTTCCGGCGAATATTCCTTCACAAAGCTCTGCATGATATCCGGACGCGCCCCACGGAATCCGTAGATCGACTGGTCATCATCTCCTACAATAAACAGATTATTGTGAGGCTGCGCCAACAGCCTGACCACATCATACTGCACCTGATTGATATCCTGAAACTCATCAATGAGAATATACGGGAACTGCCTCTGCCACATCTGCCGGATGTCCGGACGCTGATCCAGAAGCTCATAGCAGTATACAAGCATATCGTCAAAATCCAGAAGCCGTTTTCTCGCAAGACCATTCTGATATTTCTCGTAAATCCGCCGGAAGGTATCCCCCGGACAATTCGGAGAATAATAATGAGCCAGATCCATCCGCCCGCCTTTCACACGGCTGATCTCGGAACCGAGATCATTCAGAAATTCATTTTCATCCTGTATCTCAATATCCGTCTCGTCCACAATCTCCTTCAAAAGCTGACGGCGCATGTCCTCCCGGATAATATTGCTCGCCTTATAATGATATGCGTGTTTCAGAATCGTGAAAAAAATAGAATGAAATGTACTAAAAGAAACCGGCGCACTATATGCCGGTGCCATCTGACGGTAACGTTCCCGCATCTCCACCGCCGCTGCCTTTGTAAATGTAATCACTAATATATTCGAGGGATCAACTCCCTTTTCCTCTATTAAAAAACGGACCCGGTGGGTAATGACTCTGGTTTTGCCAGAGCCCGGACCCGCCAGGACCATCATCGGCCCCTCGAAATGAGAGACCGCCTTTTTCTGTGCATCATTTAACTCCATATAAGCCTTTCTATGCTTCCAACAGCTCGATACCCTTCTTGATACGGGCAATCGTCTCATCCTTGCCAATGATCTCGATGATCTCATATGCACCGCCCGGTGTCATTTGCTTACCGGAAACCGCTGTACGAAGAGGCCACAGACATACACCGTTTTTGATCTCCTTCTCTGCAATATACGCCTTGCAGACAGCCTCGATACCATCATGGCTGTAATCCTCAAGCTGCTCCAGACGTGGCAGCATATCCTTTAATACTGCCAGAGAATTCTCGCTGTTAGTCTTCATCTTCTTGTGTGTATACATTGCGATATCGTACTCCGGAAGCTCTTCAAAGAAGTCAATCTTCTCCTTGATATCCGGGAATATCTCAATACGTGTCTTAACCAGATCGGCAATCTTCTTGAGATCGTAATCCTTTGTGATCACCTCTTTGATCACAGGAAGCGCATGCTCATAATATGCCTCATCATCCATCGCTTTGATATACTCACCATTCATCCATTTAAGCTTTACAATATCAAAAACTGCCGGTGATTTGCTGATATGGTGGTAGTCAAAATTCTCTACCAGCTCCTCCAGGCTGAAAATCTCACGGTTATCTGTCGGACTCCATCCCAGAAGTGCTACATAATTTACAACTGCCTCAGACAAAAATCCCTGCTCGATCAGATCCTCATAGGAAGAGTGCCCGCTTCGCTTGCTGAGCTTCTGGTGCTCCTCATTGGTGATCAGCGGACAATGGATATATTTTGGCTCCTCCCATCCGAATGCCTGATAAAGTCTGGTATATTTCGGCGCAGAGGAAAGATACTCGTTACCACGTACTACATGTGTAATCCCCATCAGATGATCGTCAATAACATTGGCAAAATTGTAAGTTGGATATCCGTCTGATTTGATCAGGATCATATCATCCAGCTCCTCATTCGGCTGGGAAATATCTCCGTAAATCTCATCATGGAATGTAGTCACACCCTCATTTGGTACATTGGCACGGATGACATAAGGCTTTCCTTCTGCCAGATTCGCCTCGATCTCCTCCTTTGAAAGATGAAGACAATGCTTGTCATACGCTATGATCTCCTTGCCACCGATATTCTGCTTAAGAGACTCCAAACGCTCCTTATCGCAGAAGCAGTAATATGCCTCGCCCTTCTCAATCAGCTCCTTGGCATATTTCATATAAAGACCGCTCTTGCAGCGCTCACTCTGAATATACGGACCATAGCCGCCATCCTTGTCCGGACCCTCGTCATGCTTCAGTCCTGTCTTTTCCAGTGTCCGGTAAATGATCTCCAGCGCCTCGTCAAAGAAACGCTCCTGATCGGTATCTTCTATTCTAAGCACAAAATCGCCGCCCTCATGCTTTGCGATCAAATATGTGTATAATGCTGTTCTTAAATTTCCCACATGCATTCTGCCTGTCGGGCTTGGCGCAAATCTTGTTCTAACCTTACTCATTCTCACAATCCTCCACATTTTCATTCTCTGTCTGTTATCCATCAATCATTTCTCTGCCGGATCGACATCATCCCTTCCATCGGGCAAAAGAAAATCTCCGTCCAAAAAACTCCGGACAGAGATTAATTGTAAACCGTTTTCGCTTGTTTTGCAACCTTCCCGGCTCTTAATTCTTTCGAAATTTAGATTAAACTTTTTATGAATTCTCAGCCGGCTCCTTCTCCAGAGCTGCTGCCGCTTCCAATTCCTCATCCGGCTCCTCGAACACAGCATCCGGATCATAGCCCGTAATATACGGAACAATCTCACCGATCTTCCCATATATCCTGTAATCGGCACGCTCATCTCCCAGCTTCTCCTCCGTATTGACAAGGATCAGCTTATTCCCTTTGTAATATTTATGCAGATGCTGACACAGCGACTCCCGAATGCCAAATCCAATTACAAAAAGGACATCTGCCGCTTCAATATCATCGCATGCCTCAGACATTTTCCCGTTATCCACACGCTCTCCCAGAAGGAGAAATCCCGGCCGGATCGGCACTTTACAGGTATCACAAAGCGGTTCTCCCACTGAATCTTTGATGTATTTCATATCAAAGATCTTACCACATGCGGGACATTTATTTTTCTGAATAGATCCATGAATATCCAGTACATTCTCGCACCCCGCATTCTCATAAAGCCCATACACCGTGTATGTGATAATACGAGGCACCTTTCCCTTCTGCTGCAACTGACGGATCGCCTTGTGAACAATCGTCGGTTCTGCTGTTTCCTTATTGATCGTGACATTTTTAATGTAATCATAAAAGATCTCACTGCGCCTTGCATAAAATGCGGACGAAATGATCTCTTCATTGGCATAGCCGTACTTTTCCTCTGTCTCATAGGCAAGATGCTCTGCACGAACACCATTTAACCCGGTTTCCTTCATGACATTCAGGCCGCTTAAAACCACAATATTGCCACTCTTATCAATGATCTCCTTAATTCTTTCTGCTATCTTCTCCATAACACATCCCCCTTTGTTGCTGTTACTCGCCAAGGTAAGTGCAAATACTCTCCACCGCTTTATCAATACCGGCAATATCACTGCGGACAACCATATCGTAGTTGGTCAGATTCGTCCACTTCTCACCCACATGATAATTGTAGTAGTTTGCTCGGCGCTTATCGTTCTTTAAAATAATCTCTCCTGCCTTCTTCTCACTTTCTCCGTAATCCTCCACGACCCGTTTCAGTCGGAAATCCAGAGAAGCCTGTACAAAGACATTGAAAACATTGGTTCTCTCCTTCAATACATAATCGGCACATCTGCCAACAATCACGCATGGTCCGTCATCGGCAACCTTCCGGATCACATCCGACTGTGCCAGGAAAATACGATCGTCGAGACTTAAGCCGGAAAAACCAAAATCCTGATTGCCATACACATTGATCCCCATAGCAAGGGAATACAACAAGCTGTTGGTCGCTTTGTCCTCCGCTCTTGCAAAGGTCTCCTCCGCAAAACCGCTTTCCTTCGCTGCCCGTGTGATCAACTCATTGTCATAAAACGGAATCCCGTAATGCTCTGCCAGCTTCTGTCCAACTTCTCTCCCCCCGCTGCCATACTGTCTACTGATAGTAATTACTTTATTCATATCAAGACCCCCTTTGTTCCACTCCAACCCGTTACGGATTGCATAAAATGTTTTACATCTATTTTCAGTATACACCTTTTTGGTTATTTTCACAAGGATTTTAATATATTTTTATATTTTTTTGTGAAATATTTCTAATATTCTCATCATAATTTAGGAATATTTTCTATACTACGTTTCTACTTTGTTGGATTTATTATCCAGTGGCCGCTTTATAATTGTAGTTGGATTTCCACTCTGTTTCCACTATTTTCCCAGAGACGAAAAAATGTATGTATGATTGTTTCTGTAACGAAACATCTCATACATACATCCTGTCAAATTTTATTCCGTTTTCCTTATAATAAATAATGACGTGTCGCAAATCCCTAATCAAAATAATTGTACGATTATTTCTCTACTCTGCCGCAATGCTTGGAATCTGTACATCTGCGTCCACATCGGCACTGTAATCCACACCGTCGATCCGGAATCCAAAAATCTCATAAAACTCCTGCCAGTATCCCTCCAGATCGGTAACCTCCTCGAGATTGTCCTGATCGATCTTCTGCCAGATCTCAGCCACAGCCTCTTGAACCTTTGGCTCCATCTCCCAGTCATCCATACGGATCAGGCGGTTCTCATCCGTCACAACAGCCCCGCCATTACAGAGACGGTCATGGAGCATACGGTACATCTGCTCGATACAACCCTCCTGCACCTTCTGCTCCTTCATTACCTTAAACAAAATCGCCAGATAAAGAGGCACGATTGGAATCGCCGCACTGGACTGTGTTACCACTGCCTTATTCACAGAGACATATGCCTCAACCCCATCAACCTCTGCCTGGATCTTGTCTGCGGAAGCATAAAGATCCTTCTTTGCCTGTCCGATAGAGCCTTCCTTGTAGATCGGATAGGTCAGCTCCGGTCCAATATAAGAATATGCCACGGTCTTTGCACCATCCGCAAGAACGCCAGCCTCCTTCAATGCTTTGATCCAGAGTATCCAGTCCTCACCGCCCATAACCTTGATGGTGTTCCGGATCTCCTCGTCTGTCGCCGGCTCAATTGTTGCTTCCATGAGCTGATTGTTTCTCAGATCAATGGTGCGATTGGTATAGGACTCTCCTGTGGTCTTGAGAACAGACTTGTAGGTCACTCCATCCGGTGCCGTTCTACGCGGTGCCGCAATACTGTAGATCACCATATCCACCTGACCAAGATCCTTTTTAATAGTCTCAATGGTCTGCTCCTTCATCTCTGCCGAATATGCATCCCCGTTCAGAGTCTTTGCATACAGACCGTCTGCTGCGGCGATCTCCTCAAATGCCGCCGTGTTGTACCATCCTGCCGTCGCGGTTCTCTTGCCCTTCGCCGGCTTATCAAAAATAATACCCAGTGTGTCCGCTCCGCAGGAATATGCTGCCGCAATACGGGAGGCAAGTCCATATCCCATGGAACAGCCGATCACCAGTACCTTTTTCGGTCCCTCTGTCTTTGGCTGTGCCTTTACATAATCAACCTGTGCCTGCACCGCTGCACGACATCCTGCCGGATGCGCAGTAGTACAGATAAACGCTTTTACCTTTGGTTCAATTACCATGAAATAATCCTCCATTCATTAAAGAAAAATCGCAGAACTCATAAGAATCCTGCGAATCGTTACAAGCAGGATACGGGAGTCGAACCCGCCTCCTCAGCTTGGGAAGCTGATATACTACCGATGTACTAATCCTGCACAGAAGCATCTAGCTGCTGCTCCTTTTTATTTTATACATTATGACTGAGTTTGTCAAATAATGTTTCTGCATTTCCTCGCCGCCATATCTCGTCTTTATTATATGCCGTTTTCAATGGATATCCTGCTGCCCTCCTTTGTCTTCTTTACCTTGATCTGCTGCGGGATATTCTCCATGAGCTCCTCTCTGTGGCTGATGATCCCCACCAGCTTATTGGCATCAGAAAGTCCCATCAGGCACTCCAAAGCATTGTCCATGGATCTGCGATCCAGAGTTCCGAAACCTTCGTCTACAAACAGGGCATCCATTTGAATGCCTCCCAGATTCGAAGAAACGGTATCCGACAATCCCAGAGCCAGACTGAGAGATGCCTTGAAACTCTCCCCTCCGGAAAGATTCCCCACCGGTCTCCGATGACCGGTATAGTTATCAAGCACCTCCAGATCCAGAAAATTGTTGCTTTTTTTGCCCACGGTATCCTGCCGGTAAAGCTCATATTGTCCATCACTCATCGGAAGCAGACGGCGGTTCGCCGCAGCAATAATGCCGTCAAAGCCCGCTGCCTGAATATACTGCTCCAACGTGATCTTTCCGTTTCCGGTCATACCTTTTACCAGATTATACAGTTTCCGGCAATGCTCATATTCTTTGCCTGCTGTTTCCAGCGTTTCCCTCTGCGCCGCGATATTGTCACGCTTCTCCGTGTTGATACGGATCCTGTTTTCAATAACATTGACGTTTTTGCGCAGGCATTCGACCTCTTCCATCTTCTCCCCACATACATTGTCCAGAATATCCATATCAATATATTCTTTTCCTGCAGCATCCTTGTGTGCCTGATCCAACTGCGCCTGATTCGTTTTTATTTCCTGTTCATATGCACTTATAATTTCTTCTGTGTCCGAAATCGCGGACTCCTCTGTCTTATAGGAAAGCATTTCCTCCACTGAAGTAAAGTGTTGTTCCTTCAATGCAAGTTCCAATTTTTCTTTCCACTCTTTTTCATCTGTCTGTTGATCCTGCAGGGCTTCCTCCTGTGTTGCCAGAGCCGACTGCAGCGATGTCACTTTATCATCCGATTCCTTTTTCGTCTGCTCCGCCAATGAGATCGCATCCGTAATTTCCGCCACTGTCCCAAGCATTTTATCCATTTCTGCTTCCGCTGTCTCCCAGTTTTCAAACGGCAGCTCTTCCATAGTTTTCAGGGTGGCTGTCGTTTCGGAAACAGCTGCCACAGTCTTCTGCCGTCGCAGAGTCAGCTTTTCTCTTTCTTCCCGAAGCTGCTCCGTCTCCTCCCCCTGTGCCTTCTCAAGTGACTGCTGAAGCTTTTCCAGCTCTGTACAGGTCTTCGCCAATGCCATCTGTGCGCTTTGATTTTCCTTTTTCTTTGTTTTCACAATATCCTGTACATCACAGAGCTGCTTTATAAGTGATTCTATATCTTTCTCCTCAGGTGTGATATCCAGCAAAGGATTTTTGAGACATTTCACTATCTCTTTCCAAAGCTGTTCTTCTGTCCCCTGTAGCATGGTTTTGGCCTTTTCCGCCTCTGTATTGGCAGACTGCTTCTTTTGTTGAAGCTCCTCCTCCTTCTTCTGCAGTTTTTTGAACGTCTCCTCCGTAACAGACTGCTCCGGCAGCTTTGCCGGCTCCGGATGATGGGTAGAGCCACATACCGGACATTTCTCCCCATCCTTCAGATTTTCTGCCAAAATACCGGCACGGCAGTTTTCCAAAATTCTCTCTGCCGCTTCCCGCTGCTCATGCGCCTCATCATATTCCTGACGTACCGCCAGAAACATGTCCTGTTTTTCGGACAGACTTGTCTGATCCTTTTCCAGCTTCGGAAACTGTTCCTCCAGAATATCTGTAATTTCTTCCTGAAGTTCATCGAGCTTTTCGCCCTGATTCTCCGCCTGTGCCAGCTCTGCCGGTGCCTCTTTATTTGTATTGATCTGCTCCTTCCAGGTCCGGATCTGCTCTGCCAGTGCCTGCTCCTGCTGAGCCAATGTTTTCTCATCCTGCTCCTGCCTGGTCTGCTCCTGCTGCAACTTTGCCAATGTGGCAGACAACTGATCTCTTAGCTGATATTTTGTTTCTTCCTCTTTGATCTTATCCGCCCTCTTTTGTAATTCTTCTGCCTCCGGGCGTTTTTTCTGTACATTTTCCAGTTCTTCCCTGCATTCCTGCGCCTTCTGTTTTGCCGTTTCCAGCTTTTCCTCCTTGGACCGGAGCTGCTCCTTCGTCTGACGTATCTCCTGATCCTTTGCCGCCCAGGAAGCATATACCGGATAGGCTTCTCTGGTTGCAGATTTCTGCAGCACCAGCCGTCCCTTTAATGCCTCCATCTCCTCTTGTCTGTCTGCAAGCTCCTCCTGCTTCTTCTGCAGAGTGTCCCTCCGGGCAATAAAATCATTATTTATCTTTGCCATAGTAAGAGATGCCTGACATTCCTTGAGGTCTTTTTCTGCCTTTTTTAATACCTCTGTTTCTTCTTTATATTTCATGGTATCTGATGCGGTGATCCGTTCTAAAAGCGACAACATCTCATCAACATTCCATGCGCTGCCGGACTCTTTTGCTTTTTCCTGCAGTTCAGAAAGCCCCTGCGCCAGACTACATTTCTCTGCAGCTTCCTCTTCCTTTTCACCCTCCGCATCTCCAAAATACTGGATAATACTGTTTTCCACCGTATTTTTGATGCCAAAGCTTTGATTCATGCGATCTTTCAGCTTGTACTCAATGTTCTTATAAGGATCGGTCATAAAGATAGTACGAAGAATCTCTGTTCTCTGCTCTGTTTTTGCATTGAGCAGCTCCCAGAATTCTCCCTGCGCGATCATGGCAATCTGCTTAAACTGCTTGTCATTAATATGCAGCAGCTCCTCTACAGCGGCATTTACCTGTTTCACTCCCTCGACCGGTGACTGTCCCCGCTCCTGAAAAACTGCCCTTTCGTTTTCCGTGATCACACCTGTGCCACGCTTTTTGGGTCTTTCGTAAGCCGGCTGACGTTTTACATGGTATTCCTTTCCCTGATGAGAAAAATAAAAATCCACGTAGCTTTCAACACCCTCCCCGGCATATTCACTTCTTAAGTTTTTCGTATCTCTATATGTTCCACTGGTGGTTCCGTAAAGAGCAAAGCATATGGCATCAAATATCGTCGTTTTTCCTGCTCCGGTATCTCCGGAGATCAGAAAAAGTCCCTTATCCTCAAATTGTCCGAAATCAATCTCCGGCATTTTTTCACCGTAAGGGCCAAACCCACTGATCAATAATTTAATCGGCTTCATCCATCACACCTGCCTCTCTTGCCACCATCCGCATAATATCCATCTCTTCCTCACTGATCTCACATCCATAAATCTTACTGTAAAAATCCGTGATCAGCTCCTCAAAGGATCTGTTTTCTGCAATTTTGGAAATATCAACCTGTTCCAGCTCCTTCGTATGGGAATTGTCATAATCAATCTTAACAGTATTGGGATAAATCTGCTGGAAAATCCCCATGGCATCATTTACGATATCTTCATCCGTCAGTGTTGCATAGATGAAATCCTCTGTGTCCGTTACATTTTCTTTTTTTAGAAGCTGCTTAAGCTCTCCTTTTATATGACGCATGTCCCGCACAGGCTTCAAAGGGATCAGCTCAATGGATGTCTTTCCCTTCTCCTCCATAGTGATCACAGGCACTGACTTGCCATTCGCCACCTCACTCAGGGAATATTTCAACGGAGACCCGGAATACCGCACCTCCTCCCTTCCTATTTTTTGAGGAGAATGAATATGACCCAGTGCCACATAATCAAAATCTCTAAAACAGTCGTAACCGATCTTTTCCACCAGACCGACACTCTGTACACCCACGCCCTCGGATCCACTGATCACAGGATCCTCCGATTTTCCGATCACAAATTGATGTGCTGCGATCACATTCCGACGTGACCTGTCAATCCCTGCCTGCTCCAGAACCGCCCTTACCGCATCATCATAATTTTCGATCTTTGCATCCGGCAGAAAATGTTTTACCTGTGACGCTTTTACAAAGGGCAGAAGATAAATATCTATCTCTCCGTAATCATCCGTTACCGTTTTTTTATACAGCGCCCCTTCATATTTTGCTGAAATATAGATCCGGTTCTTTTCAAAAAGATCACTTCCGTAATTCAGACGCTCATCGGAATCATGGTTTCCGCTGATCATAAATGTCATGACACCGGATCCTGCAAGACTGCTCAAAAAATAATTTAGCAGCTTTGTCGCTGCTTCACTTGGAACCGCCCTGTCATATACATCCCCTGCGATCAGTACCGCATCAACGGACTGATTTTTTACGATTTCCAATATCTGATCTAATATATATTTCTGATCTCTGATCAGGTCAAAATCTCCCAGAGATTTTCCCAAATGCAGGTCCCCCAAATGCAAAAATTTCATACTCCTATTTCTCCTTTTTATATCGTGAATAAAAATGCTTAGGCATAAACTTAAAAAACTATGCTTTTCCTCACTCGCGGACGCGTTCATATCTATTGTACCATAAATTGGCAACACTTCAGCAAATGCTTCGTAAAAACTATGCTTTTATAAATCCGCAATGACCCGGCGAAAATTTAAAAAGCCCCTGCGGGAGTTATAAAACTCTCACAGGGGCACACATATGAAAGCGATGGTTTATTTAACTTATTTGCACTTATCTATGACCTTTATCCCTCAATAGCTATGGTCTTTGTCTGCTCAACTGCAGGCTGTGGATCTTTCTTTGGAACAGAGATCTTCAGGATACCATCCTCAAACTTCGCTTTAATATCCTCCTCTGTCATATCCTCACCTACATAAAAGCTACGGCTGCAGCTTCCATAATATCTCTCACGGCGCAGGTACTTGCCACTCTTCTCATCCTTTTCGCCGTCCTCGGATTTCTTTTCAGCACTGATGGTCATATAACCATCCTTGAGCTCGGCCTTTACATCTTCCTTCTTATAACCCGGCAGATCAATATCAAGCTCATAACCGGCATCTGTCTCTTTCACATCGGTCTTCATGGCACTTGGTGTCGGGTTTGCATAATGAATCACATTCATTGGTCTTGCGAAATCATCAAAAAAGTCATCAAATAAATTTTCTCCAAAAATACTAGGCATCAACATAAGTCATTCCTCCTTCAATCAAACCTTATTGAACTGTTCTTCTCAGAGCAAGTAGGATGAAGTCCCGGTCATTTCTGACTTCCTATTACCTCTTCCCTTGTTCTGTAATATGTTATACCACTTCTGTTAGCACTCGTCAAGAGGGAGTGCTAACAATTTTTGTGAAAATTTTGTGAACCCTAATGAAACTCCGTCATATGCTTCCGATAATGTAGCGGTAAATTGTTTCTCTGCAGTCCTGCATTCTCTCGTTCCTTAATGACTATGCTGTCAAAGAACGCTTTCCACAGGTCTGCATACTCCTGTCCGCCACTGTGTTCCAGCTCATCTAACACCTGACACTCCTCCGGTTCCAGCTTACGCAGATACCATTTCCTTCCGGGATTATGAAACGCTGCTTTTCCATGGCTCTTATCATAGACAATGAACCATTCCGGATTCAAACGGTCTGTAAAATGGTCTGCAACCATATCGATCACCTCATTC
Organism: uncultured Lachnospiraceae bacterium; assembly: GCA_934339135.1. GTDB lineage: Bacteria > Bacillota > Clostridia > Lachnospirales > Lachnospiraceae > Jutongia. The sequence goes on from CAKRHP010000021.1 coordinate 42,067, forward strand.
TCCGGTTCGATCACTGCATACAATACGGGATGATCCTGCCAGGATATTTCCTCAAACCGTATAAACTCAAGGAAGTAGTGTGCCTCATTCCTTGCTTTACGGTAAATCTCAAACATCCTCTGGACACAGGGAATATGAAGTGCCTCCGTCACCTTACTGCCCAACGCAAAACCATATACGATAAAATGATAGATCACATCTGCCTTATCCGGCTGGCGGCTCCCTGCTGCCACCATAATATACTCATATGCCTGCTGCGAGATCTGCCGCCGGACGGTGCGCAGCACTTTTGTCATCTTGTCCGCATCCGGTGTCACATCCACATATTCCGAAAACAAAGTGTAATTCTGCTCTGCCTCCGGCATATTTACCTCCAGTCGGATATGGTCATGTCCATATGCAGATTTCCCCGCATCATAAACAGCCGTAAAGATGGCCTCCGGTGTATCATCACACCGGTATATTCTCATTTCTTTCATTGTCCCCGGATAACCTCCATTCCCCTGCCATCTGCACCACAGCAAATAATATAATCATACTATTTTCTAAATACAATGCTTGTCTCATAATCCATAAATCAAGCAGCTGTTATACTAGTCTGCATCTACCGCAAAATCAAACAGTGACAACTGCTGATAATGGATCTGGCTCTGCTGATAATATCGCTGCAACTCCTTTTCCTCCCCTACCAGCCGTCTCGTGATAAAATCTTCATCCACCTTGAGAAAGTCATACATCATCCTGCCGTTACACGTAATAAAATACACTGCTCTCTTTAATACCACCCCCATTTTTTTCAGATGTGAATAGTCCAGAGAACCTGTCCTTCTCGCCTTCACGATCCGGCTGGCAGACTTTACACCGATCCCCGGCACACGCAATAATGTATCATAATCCGCAGTATTGATCTCTACCGGAAAGGACTCCATATGCCCCAGTGCCCAGTCGCATTTCGGATCAAGAAATACATTGAAATTGGGTCTGGATGGCGACAACAGCTCCCCTGCCTCAAAGCCGTAGTACCGCAGTAAAAAATCTGCCTGATACAACCGATGCTCCCGTCGCAGAGGCGGTCCGCTCTCCAACGCAGGAAGAGAGGCATCCTGATTCACATTGATAAACGCCGAATAAAACACCCTCTTGAGATCAAATCTCTGATATAACGCCTCCGAGACAGACATGATCTCATAATCACTCTCCCCTCCGGCACCGATGATCATCTGTGTACTCTGTCCCGCCGGCACAAATCCTCGGTTCGTATCATGATGCCGCCACTGGGTCAGCCCCGCCGTCCCGGCAGAGGAAGGGAGATAAAGATCATCCGTCACAACCTTCTGCCGATCCGCAGCCTCCTTCATAATATCTTTACTGTCGTTCTGACCTTGCCCGGCCTCCGACTCCTTCTGCAAGCCCCCCGGCTTCCCTGTCCCCCGCGTCTTACAGGCTCTGTCGGATGTCCCAGTCAATCCCACCGCCTCCGATGCAGTCCGGCTATAACCCGATATACCCTGTTTCTCTGCCTTTGGGGTATCCTCTCTGTGTCCTGCTCTGCCTGATATATCCTGCAGTCCCGTCAGCTTCGGCGCGCCCGCCCTCTGGCTGATCCCATCCGGCATGCTTCTCCCCAGCCTGCGGCTGGTATGCCAGTAGGCACTGCGATTACCCCCCTTCATCCCAAGTGCCTGTCTGCTTTCCTCCATTCCTGACTGAATCTGACGCATAGGTGTCAAAATCTGCCTGCGGTCCTTATTGGGCGCAAGCTGACGCAGGCCGTCCGCCGTAGGAAGCTCCATATTTACACTCATACGATCCGCATACCAACCTGCCAGTTCCACTAACTCCGGTGAAGCCCCCGGTATCGCCTTGCAATGGATATAGCCATGGAACCGGTGAATCGTCCGGAGATCATGAAGTGTCTGACAGATCAATTCCATCGTATGATCGGCTGACTGTATGATCCCGGAGCTCAGAAAAAGACCTTCTATATAATTTCTCCGGTAAAACTCCATCGTCAGCTCGCAAACCTCCTCCGGAGTAAACGTCGCTCTGGGAACATCGTTGGTCACGCGATTAATACAATATTTGCAATTATAGATACATTCATTGGTAAACAGAATCTTTAACAAAGAAATGCATCTCCCATCCGCCGAGAAGCTGTGACAGATCCCCGCCGCACTTGTATTTCCTATCTGCCCATCCTTCCCCTTCCGGGAAACTCCACTGGAGGTACAGGCAACATCATACTTCGCCGCATCCGATAATATCCGCAGCTTCTCCTCCAGAGACGCATGCTCCGCAAAGATCATTCCTATCATCTCCTCTCAAACACATATCGAACATTTGTTCTATTATAATACACTCGTCCCGGATTTGTGTCAAGAGGAAAAAGCTGGAAAGTACGGGTTTTACTTTTCTTTGTCAACAATCGCCAAAAATCACTCCGCAATCTATAAAAACCGCACCATATAATATTAATTTTTTCTTTATAATTATGTAATCCCTTATAAAATGCCTGTGACAGATTTAGTGACAATGTCAATAGACAGCCGTATGTAATGCGTACTATGATGATATGTACAACTGGAAACATCAGATTCGCAAATAATAAATTCTGAGATAAATCTTAAAAGGTAAAATTCCAAATCACAAATCGTTTCTGAAAAAGCATATCGCAAAGTGGAGGTATTACATTATGACAAAAGCATATGAAGAATTAGAACTGCAGGATGATTTTATGTTCGGAGTGATCATGCGTAACCCGAAATACTGTAAACCATTTTTGGAAACAATCCTCGGGATCAAGATCCGCAGGTTGGAGTATCCGGAGAGCCAGAAGACCATCGACCTGTCCGCAGGAGCCAAAGGAGTGCGACTGGATGTTTATGTGGAGGATGAGAATAATACCGTATTTGATATGGAGATGCAGGTACATATCAAACGCAATCTGGCGAAACGAATGCGATATTATCAGGGAATGATTGATCTGAATATCTTAGAAAAGGGAGGCGATTATAACGAATTAAAAAAGAGCTATGTCATTTTTATCTGCACCTTTGACCCCTATGGTCAGGGGCGTCATCTGTACAGTTTCGAGTACCTGTGTAATCAAGATCCATCGTTGACATTTGGAGATGAGACCATTAAAATTATTCTAAATACGAAAGGAACGATGGACGATGTGAGTCCGGAAATGAAACGGTTGTTAGAATATATTGATGGCCAGGCTGCAAGTGATGAGTTTACGAGAGAACTGGATGATGCGGTGCAGTCTGTTCGCCGAAATGAGAAATGGAGGCTTGATTATATGACACTGCAGCAGGAATATCGTGAAAAATATAATGAGGGGCTGGAAGCCGGAAAAATCGAAGGAAAGCTTGAGGGAAAGATGGAAGGAAAAATAGAACTTCTCTATTTAGATTTCCAATTAACAATCCCGGAGATTGCGCGAAAGCTGGAATTGTCTGAGAAATATGTGCAAGGGATTGTGAAAGAAATCGAAGATAAAAAATGATAAATCACTCCCGTATCACCCGCCACGCCTCCACAAGCCGTTCCATTCCCCAAGCAGCATTGGCAGGACTGGTAGACGGCAGGCACACCGCCTCGATCCCGGTCTGTTTTGCCTGATATTTTCGATACAACTGCTCCGCCTTTTTGCCATTGACATAGATCCGGCGGATCGGTGCCTGCGCCAGAACCTCACTCAGATCCGTAGGCACTACATCCTTAATGCTGCTGTCTGCTGAACCCTGAATCTCACAGGATGCGATCACATCCCAAACCGCCACACCATTCCTTAACAAAAACTCTTTCTTTTCCTCGACAGTCTGTGGCACCTCATTGCCATATACCGCAGCGAGTACCCGCCAGAAACGATTTTGCGGATGCCCATAGAAAAATCCCTGTTCTCTGGATTTCACAGAGGGAAAGCTCCCCAGAATTAAAATATTAGAATGATCGTCATAAACCGGTGCTATAGGATGCTGTATCATGCCACAAACCTTTCCTAAGCTCTGCAGTCAATAAAACTACAGAGCCTAAATTTATAAAACATATTTTTCTATTCATCATTTTTGAACCGGCAAGCCTAAATTACTTTCCTTCGATTTCTCAAGAAATTCCTGCGGATAATCATCCTTCTTTCCATTATTTTTAAATACAAAATATGGTTTTCCAAAGATATATTGATAAAAATCAAATTTCTTATTGTCCGGTTTGTTATATCCACTGCATTGTATCAGGAAATAACGATTGATGCAATGCACACCGATCCATCGGATAGTGTAAACTGTTCTTCGGAAAAATATGAGCAGACCAGCTCCTAGATAGTTTTAAGAACTTCAACTACCTGCA
>CAKRHP010000022.1 GCA_934339135.1 uncultured Lachnospiraceae bacterium
TCGTCACTTAAAACTTTATACAAAGGAACTGCCCTTTTCAATATTTAATTTTCCGAAAACTTAATTACGCTAACCATCGGATGAGACATTTTCTGACAATTTTGGAAATTAAACATAAATATCAGAAAATACTTGAAAAAAACAAAATATAGCGGTACAATTATTTCAGAAAGGCGATATACATCTGATGGACACCAGATAGATGTGTATATCGGTGGGGAGGTCGATATGAGGAAAAAATCCCATATTTCACTTGCATGGTATCTGATGAACAGCGAAGGAATGGATGCGCTGAGGCTTCATAAAGGATCCTTTTACATGGGCAGTGTATTGCCGGACTGTATGCCGTCATTTCTGGTACGCAGACATACGATTGAGGATTCCTTTGAAGTGTTAGAGAGAGAATTTCAGAAACTGGTATCACATTTTGATCCCGAGAAAGGGATAAACTGTTATTTTTGCAGACATTTAGGAATGATTACCCATTATGTTTCTGATTATTTTACATTTCCGCACAATGCGAATTATCCGGGAAATTTAAAAGATCATTGTATCTATGAGGAGGAGCTGAAAAAAGAGCTTCGTGCCTATGTACACAGCCCGGAGGCAATTCGAAAGCGTAAAAAGCTGGGAATGCAGACGCCGGATGATATTCTGGCAATGATCCGCCAGATGCATAACCGGTATCTCCAGATGGAAAGTGTGGTCAGGCGTGACTGTCAATATATCATTGAATTGTGCCATCGGGTAGTAGATGCGGTATTATGCTTCTTAGAATCATTGTCGGTAGCGAAAGTATCTATGGCCATGCAGTAATCGGTGATGTGGAGGGCAGTTTTGTTTTATGAGGACGAAGCTGTAATAGAATAATGAAACGGAGAGCAGCAGTATATATTGTTGGCTCTCTGTTTTTTTGACCTTCGTGGCCCTGTCCGGTCATTTTGCATAAATTATGGAAGTATTTTATATCTTGACAAATGACAGAAAATGAGTAAAATGAAAAGAGTTTTCAAATTTGATCATCTGATTATAACCACGGAGGATAAATATGGGCAGTGATAATATAGAAAGAAACTGGCTGATCTCATGTCAGGATGCAGGTCTGGGATATGAGAACAAGGCAGTATTGGAGCATCTGAATATAGAGATCACGGAAGGGCAGTATGTTTGTGTGATCGGAGAAAATGGATCAGGAAAAAGTACGCTGATCAAATCTCTGCTGGGACTGTTGAAGCCGGTGAGTGGAACGGTCCGGATCAATCGTCAGGCAGGGAAGGGAGCCGTGGGCTATCTTCCACAGCAGACCCAGATACAGCGAAACTTTCCGGTGAGTGTGATGGAAGTAGTTTTATCGGGCTTTTTAAATGATATGCATTTTCGTCCATTTTACAATAAAAAGGAAAAGCAGGAAGCGAAACATCATTTAGATCATTTAGGGATTGCTGATCTGGCGGGAAAATGTTACGGCGAACTTTCCGGGGGACAGCAACAGAGAGTATTGTTAGCCAGAGCACTTTGTGCGGCAGATAAAATACTGGTGCTGGATGAACCGGTGACCGGTCTGGATCCAATGGCGGCCAATACTTTGTATGAGAGTATGGAACTGCTGCATCAGGAGGGAATGGCTATTGTTATGGTAACCCATGATATGGGAAATGCATTGAAATATGCGGATAAGATTCTTCATATCAGTGATGCGGGGTATTTCTTTGGAACCGTAGAGGAGTATAAAAAATCAGAGTTCGCACAGATGTTTATGCTGAAATAATACAGACAGTGCGGCAGATGGAAATGGAGGATGATCAATGATCGATCTGATAATACAGATAATGTCGTATCCCTTTATGGTACGGGCATTTGTGGTGGGAATACTGGTGTCTCTTTGTGCGGCACTCCTTGGTGTAAGCCTTGTCTTGAAACAATATTCTATGATAGGAGATGGTTTGTCTCATGTTTCATATGGTGCTTTGTCCATTGCACTGGCATGTGGGATCGCGCCTTTGAAGCTGTCGATTCCGGTGGTGGTCATTTCTGCGTTTTTTCTTCTTCGGATGACTGAAAATAATAAGATTAAGAGCGATGCTGCCATTGCAGCACTTTCTGCGTCCGCACTTGCGATTGGTGTGTCTGTAACGGCACTTACTACGGGTATGACAACAGATGTTTGCAGCTATATGTTTGGAAGTATCCTGGCAATGACAAAGGAGGATGTGGTTTTAAGCGTGATCTTGTCTGTAATGGTACTTATTTTATTTATATTTTCTTATCACAATATATTTGCAGTCACATTTGACGAGAACTTTTCTAAGGCAACCGGTGTCCGGGTGGGATGGTATAATACACTGCTTTCGATTTTGACGGCAGTTACCATTGTGTTGGGAATGCAGATGATGGGAGCTATGCTGATCTCCAGTTTGATCATTTTTCCGGCATTAACATCTATGAGGCTGTTTAAAAGCTTTCGTGCAGTGATCATCAGTTCTGGTGTACTGTCTGTAGTATGTTTTTGCATTGGAATGATTGTTTCTTATTGTGTTTCCACACCGGCGGGGGCGAGTATCGTGCTGGTCAATCTTGCGTTTTTTCTGTTCTTTGCTTTGATCCGAAAAATTTTGGAAAAAATTGGAGTGACGTAAAAGCAGATTTTATCAGGGTTTGCAGGGTTTTTTGATACAAAAATAAAAAAAAATTAAAAAAACACTTGCAAAACCTGAAAATTTGTTTTATACTAAGCAAGGCTTGTGAGACAGAAACAAACAAGCAAACATAATGGGCTATCGCCAAACGGTAAGGCACTGGACTCTGACTCCAGCATTTCAAGGTTCGAATCCTTGTAGCCCAGTTGAAGTCGTAAAATTGAATGATTCGGTTTTACGGCTTTTTTCATATCATGGACTGCATCAATGAGGATGGGTGCAGGGGAGGCATAGATGCCTTTCGGGCAAAATGAAGAAATGGAGAGCAAAATGAAGAAAAGTTTAAAGAAGGTTTTATCCATGGTACTCGCTCTGGCAATGACAGCAGGTGTAGTATCTGGAGCAGGAAATGTAACTAATGTTAAGGCCGAGACTGTTTCTATGGTAACGCCTCCGGTTGTTGCCAATTACGAATCTTTACCGGCTCCGGCACAGGCAACGGTTACTTTACAGGGAAAGTCAACGGCAAATCCGAATGTTGTTGTTCCGATCCGCGTAGAGAAGCCAGGTGTCGTTGAGGTTGCAGCAGCCGTTACATCCGGTGCGGCAGCATCTATTGAGATGGGATTTTTCTCTGATCAGAATTGTACCGCATCTGCCGGTGTTTCTACAACAATGGCAGCAGGCAGCACGCAGATTGTTGATAAGACATTTGTGGCAGAGACAGCAGCCACCTATTATGTGAGATTTAAATGGTCTGGTACTGTTCCGGCTGGTGCAGCAACCATTAAGCTTGTTACTTATGCATATTCCGGTCAGGAAGTGACATTAAATAATACTTTTAAACCGGTATTTACAGGAAATACGGGAAAGACTTTGTATCATAAGCTGGTAGTGAAGAAAAAGGGACTTGTTGTGATCTGTGGAAATGAGTATCGTGAGAGCGGTACTTCTCTTCAGGCTTCCGGCTTAAGTGTAAAGCTTTGTGATGCAAAAAAGAAGCCGCTTCATAATGCATATCTTTCCAATCTCAATACATATACTGAGAAATATGCGTTGAAGAAGGGTACATATTATGTTGCAGTTTCTTCCAGCCAGAGATATCAGTTGAAGGCGGAAACAAAGGCATGGAAGGATAAGAGCGGTAAAAGTAAAAAGAAAGCAAAAGCAATTAAAAAGGGAAAATCCGCAGACGGAATGGTATTGATCAATGAGGGAATGAAGAAAAATGACTGGTATAAGGTCAAACTTACAAAGCGTTCTAAGCTTCGTATCAATATATCTGCGGCATGTACCGGTGTGGTATCTAATCTGAAGGTGAAGATTATTCCTGCAAATCGTCATTATACACTGATCAATAGTACATCATTAATTGGTAACAAAGGAAAGAAACTTGCATCCAGAAGTACTCTGGCTAAGGGAACATATTATATTAAGGTGTCTAAGGTGACGAAATCTGCCAGCGGTGTTTATCGTATTAAATTTGTAAAATAATATCATTACTTTCAGATATTTTATAATGGTGTAAATAAAATCCTCAGAATCATGTGATTCTGAGGATTTTTGTCTATATGGTATCTTTAATATTCGCAGTTTCCGGTGGTTCGGGGAAATGGGATGACATCACGAATGTTTGAAATACCTGTAAGGTACATGACACAACGCTCGAAGCCTAATCCAAAACCAGCATGACGGGTTGTACCGTATTTTCGCAGATCGAGATAGAAATCATAATTTTCTGTATTCATACCGGTTTCTTTCATTCGCTGCATTAACAGCTCCAGATTTTCTTCACGCTGGCTGCCGCCAATGATCTCGCCAATACCGGGAACGAGGCAATCCATGGCCGCCACTGTTTTTCCATCCGGATTCAGTTTCATATAAAAAGCTTTGATCTCTTTTGGATAATCCGTGACAAAAACAGGACGTTGGAAAATTTGTTCCGTAAGGTAACGTTCATGCTCTGTCTGCAGGTCGCAGCCCCATTTTACGGGATAGGTAAATTGTTCCTGATGCTTCTTTAAAAGCTCAATAGCCTCTGTGTATGTGACGTGGGCGAAATCAGAGTTTACCACATGATGAAGGCGGTCTGACAATCCTTTGTCTATATACTGATTAAGAAATGCTATTTCCTCCGGTGCCTGATCCAGGACATATTGAATGATATATTTTAACATATTTTCAGCAACGGTCATATCTTCCTTCAGATCAGCAAATGCCATTTCCGGTTCGATCATCCAGAATTCCGCGGCATGTCTTGCGGTGTTGGAATTTTCTGCACGAAATGTGGGACCAAAGGTATAGATATTCTGAAATGCCATGGCATATGTTTCTCCGTTTAATTGGCCACTGACTGTAAGATTTGTTTCTTTGCCAAAAAAGTCCTGAGAATAATCGGGATATCCCTGATCGGTCAGGGGGACATCCTCCAGATCAAAGGTAGTCACATGAAACATTTCTCCGGCTCCTTCGCAATCGCTGGCGGTGATCAGTGGTGTGTGGACATAGACAAAATCATTTTCCTGAAAGAATTTGTGAATGGCATATGCTGCCAGAGAGCGGATACGGAATACTGCCTGAAATGTATTGGTACGGGGACGGAGATGAGGGATCGTCCGCAGATATTCCAGAGAATGTCTCTTTTTTTGAAGAGGATAATCCGGACTTGAGGTTCCTTCTATTATGATCCGGTTGGCATGCAGTTCAAATGGCTGCTTGGCATCCGGTGTCGCAATGAAACGACCGGAGATAATGAGAGCGGCTCCCACATTCAGATGGCGAATCTGCTCCAGATTGTCCAATGTATTATCGTAAATGATCTGTAATGGTTGAAAGAATGTGCCATCGTTTATTACAATAAATCCGAATTTTTTGGAATCGCGGATGCTGCGGATCCAGCCGCATACCTGAATCGTCTGGTCGTAATATTTTTCCGCATTTTGAAATAGTTCCTTGATGTGAATCATATGCATAGAAGTCTCCTTTACAAAATGAACTTAATTTTCTAAATAATAGTATGCCCATTTTGTGTGATAAGTCAAGAAAATATAATACATTATTAAAAATAGCATTATTGACTTTTGAAAGATTGCGTAATAAAATGATAGTATGTTTTTTAATTTTGGAGGAGATTATGAAAACAATTTTAATAGGTTTGGAATCTTGCGTCATTGAGGAATTTTTACGTGAAGCAAGAAACATTGAACAACTGGAAGTTCTACGGAGTTTTCAGGAGGAGCAGGAGGTCTATGATCTGGTCAGCAGACAGGAGGTCGATCTGGCAGTTATAGATCTCGGCATGAAGAAATCAGACGGTGCTGATATTGGATGGGAACTAAAAAAGAGAAATCCGGATATTCAGTTGATCTATCTGACAAAAGAAGAACGGAGTCTGATGAATCTGATTCCGCTGCATCCGGTAGCGGTTATGGAAATACCATTTCGTGAGGGAGAGATGCGCTATGTTGTAGAATCTGCGTATTTGCTGTCAAAAAGGAAAAGAAAGAGAATTTATGCCAGAACATTTGGACATTTTGATATTTTTGTGGATGGAAAGCCCATTATGTTTAAAAGTGCCAAAGCGAAGGAGTTCCTGGCATTTCTTATTGACAGGAGAGGTGGCACTGTGACCACGGATCAGATGATCAATGTACTATGGGAGGACAGACCAAACGATGAGTCTACCCAGAATCTTTGCTGTAAGCTGGTGAAGACGCTGCAGAGGGAACTGCGCGCTGCGGGGGCGGAAGAGATGCTTGTTGTGTCGAGAGGAAACAGAAGTGTGAACGTGGAGAGCTTTCAATGTGACATGTATGAGCTGCTGGATGGAAACCAGAAGGTAAAAGCACAGTATATGGGGAATTATCTGCTGGATTACAGCTGGTCTGAAAGTCAGACAGCATTATTAGACCATATTTTACATGAATAGTTTTCTTTTTTGCATGAATGACAAAAAAAATCAAAGAATTCCATTTTAATTCCTGTTAAATGATATATTTTTTCATTTTTTGTTCCATACTATGGCAAGAGAAGGTTGTAAAATGACGTTGTCAAAGAAACTGGAAAAAGGTAAAAAGGAGAAAAAATATGGAAAAGAAAGGAATTAAAGTGATACTTGCTGACAACAATGTACAAGACAGAGAAACCAGGGCGAAAGCAATCGAAGAAGCTGGTATGCAAGTGGTCTTTTCGACGGGAGACGGAAAGAAAGCACTTGATGCGATTTATCGCGAACAGCCGGACATTGTGGTTATGGACATGATCCTTCCGGGACTTGATGGCATAGGAATACTGGAAGAGATGGAACAGGTGGACATGCTTAAACGGCCTGTTATTATGATCGTAACAGCATTGAAAACGTCCCAGATGGTTTCAAAAGCACTGCAGAAGGGAGCCGGTTATTATATGATGAAGCCGGTATCCAACAAAGTATTCGGAAAAAGGCTGACACAGATAGCAGAGGAGATGCAGGAACATGAATCCCGGGGCAAAATGTCACAGGCACCGGAACAGGAATATGCCGCAGCGGAATATGCGGCAGCCGGTGAACCGACACATGCACAGGCAGAAAATGGAAATTACATGGAAGATAATGTGGTACATTTCGACAGGAAAACATCCTACACGGTACCTGCACCGAAGCAGACAACAGGACACAGCAGATATTCCGGCGATCTGGAAAAGGACGTCACAAATGTTTTGTTGGAAATAGGAATTCCGGCGCATATCAAAGGATACCAATACATACGCCAGGGGATTATCATGTCATTTCATGACAGAAGTATGCTTCAGTACATTACAAAGTATTTATATCCGGCGATTGCCAAGAAAAACAAGACCACATCCAGCAGCGTGGAGCGCACAATACGTCATGCGATCGAGGTGGCATGGCGCAGAGGAAATATGGATGTTTTGGAGGAGATTTTTGGCAATACAGTCTGCGCCGGAAAAGGAAAGCCGACCAATTCGGAATTCCTTGCGCTGCTGACAGACAGATTCCGGCTGGAATACCGGGAAAAGATCGTTTCTTAAGGGGAAAGACAGACCTTCCGGATCATCAATAAGCATAAACGTCCGTCAGGCAGATGACAACTGCTTGACGGAATAGTGAGAATTAGGGTATACTTGAAAAGTTGTATGTTATATGTAAGGAATATCACATGTTGACTTTGTATACATGTATGCAATATTGATGAAGAAAGGGGGCCTGTTTATGGATAGCAAATCAATGATGAAGCTGACAAAGGAGCTGGATGCGGAATTTGACAATCTGGTGAATAATTGTATGACATCCGGTGCTATTGATTTAAATTTATATCAGGAATATGACGTGAAAAGGGGACTTCGAGATAGTGCCGGAAAGGGTGTACTGACGGGATTGACAGAAATTTCAGATGTTGTGGGCTTTCAGGTAGTAAATGGAGTCAAAGAGCCGGCAGATGGTAATCTTTATTATCAGGGATATGATGTGAAGCAGTTGGTAGGCTCTGATCCGAAAAAGAGATTTGCATTTGAGGAGGCAACCTATCTGCTTTTGTTTGGACGTCTTCCAAATGAAGCAGAGTTTAATGTGTTCCGGGAAATTCTTGCAAGTCTGCAGGAATTGTCAGGTCCTTTTATCCGAGACGTTATTATGAAAGCGCCAAGTGAAAATCTGATGAATGGTCTGATGAAGAGCGTGCTGACATTGTATTCTTATGACAGTTGTCCGGATGATATTTCCGTGGCAAATGTTCTGCGTCAGTCATTGCAGCTGATTGCAAAGCTGCCACTGATCGCGGTATACAGCTATCATGCATATCGCCACTTTACCTTTGCTGAGAGTCTGGTGATCAAGCAGCCAAAGAATGAATACTGCACCGCAGAGAACATTCTTTATATGCTTCGTCCAAACGGAAAGTTTACACCGCTGGAGGCGAGAGTTCTGGACGCAGCCCTTGTTCTTCATGCAGAGCATGGTGGTGGTAATAACTCTACCTTTACCAACCATGTGGTAACATCATCCGGAACCGATACATATTCTGCTGTGGCAGCATCCATTGCATCCCTGAAGGGACCTCGTCATGGTGGAGCCAATCTCAAGGTTCAGCAGATGTTTGATGATCTGAGAGAAAACTGCACTGATACAACGGATGATGAACAGGTTCGAGGCTATCTGTCCAAGGTATTAAATCGTGAAGCATTTGACAAGAGCGGTCTGATCTATGGAATGGGGCATGCGGTATATACTCTTTCCGATCCGAGAGAGGTTGTCCTGAAATCGCTGGCAGAAAAGCTTGCAGAAGAGAAAGGTCTTCGTCAGGATTTTGAACTTTATGACAGAGTAGAGAAGATATCAGCAGATCTGCTGCAGAAAAACCGCCATGTATTAAAGCCGGTTTGTGCTAATGTTGATTTTTACAGTGGATTTGTATATACCATGCTTGGAATTCCAAGAGAAATGTTTACACCGCTTTTTGCGATCTCACGTATTGCCGGATGGAGTGCTCATCGTCTGGAAGAGCTTGTAAACAGAGGCAAGATCATTCGTCCTGCGTACAAGTATGTAGGACATCACAGAAGATTCAAAGAAAGAAGCAAAAGAAAGTAGTGATGTCCGGTCTCTGTTATACAGAGTAGTGCCTGTGGTAATATTTTTCCAGAAAGGAAATAAAAAGATACAGTCCCGTAGAGATCAGGCACAGGATTACAATGGAAAGAAGAACGTAGTCAAGTTTAAAAACCTGACTGCCGTAAATAATTAAATAACCAAGTCCTGCTTTGGCAGCGACAAACTCCCCGATGATAACACCCACCAGAGTCAGTCCGATATCAACCTTCATGGCACTGATAATGGCGGGAATATTGCCGGGGAGTATTAATTTGCAGAGAATATCTTTTTTGGATCCCCCAAGAGTCCGTATCATTTTGATCTTTCCCGGATCCATCTCCAGAAATGTATTATAGAGTGTGATCGTGGTACTGAAAACAGCTACACTGACTGCGGCAACGATAATGGTTTTCATATTATTGCCCAGCCATACGATAAAAACAGGTGCCAATGCTGTTTTTGGCAGACTGTTCAGAACGACCAGGTAGGGCTCTAATACTTTGGCAATGGTTTCATTCCACCAGAGCAGGATGGCCAGCAAAATGCCGATGACGATCACCAGAAAAAAGCTTAAAAAAGTTTCTCCCAGAGTCACCCCGACATGGTAAAAGATCGTGTGACTTTTGACCATATCCGCAAAACATAAAATAATTCTTGACGGACTGCTGAAAATAAAGGAATCCATCCATTCCAGTCTTGTGGCGATCTCCCAGAGTGCGATGAAAATAACAAAAAATAAAATACGCAGAATGAGGATTTTTCTTTTTTGTTTTGCTGCTTTTCGTAAAAACTGCTGCTGCAGATCACTCATGATTATTCAGCTCCTTCCATACCAGATTAAAATAATCTTTAAATTCCGGAGAACTCCGGGTAAGAAATGGTGTCCGTTTTCCAGGACAGCTTAACTGCAGGGTGATTTCTTTTTTGACGGTGGCGGGCCGGGAGGAAAGGATGATGATCCGGTCTGCCATACTGATGGCTTCCGAAATATCGTGAGTGATCAGTAGAGCCGTTTTGTTTTCTTTTTTCAGGATTGCCCAGACGTCATCGGAGACGGAAAGTCTTGTCTGATAATCAAGAGCGGAAAAGGGCTCATCCAGAAGAAGCAGATCCGGTTCCAGCATCAAAGTCCGGATCAGAGCTGCTCTTTGGCGCATGCCGCCGGAAAGCTGGTTTGGTTTTGCGTTACGGAAACCGTCTAATTGGTATTTTTTCAGCATATTATCAATTTTCTGAGGCAGTCCGTTTGCAGACTGATGGTTGATCTCCGGTCCCAGTGCAATATTCTTATGTGTGGTGCGCCATTCCAGAAGATGGTCCTTTTGCAGCATGTATCCGGTTTTCTTATCCTTCTGCAGCAGGATTTCTCCCTGATCGGGCTGCAGCAGCCGGCAGATCAGGGAAAGAAGTGTGGATTTACCGCAGCCGCTGGGACCAACGATTGCCACAAATTCTCCAGGCTCAATGGAAAAGCTTACCCGATCCAGAACCGGCGTTTCTCCCTGCAGCGTATGATAGGCATAGGAGAGGTTTTTGACTTCTAACAGATGATTCATATCAGCCCTCATGTAGATAGTGGTTTACGATAAATATATTCATGAAAAAAAATAATGTGAAATACAGAAAGATGTATATTTTCACTGGTGCGTGAAATAATAGTACAGAACAATGAAAAGGAAAGGTATGGTGTTGATATGAGAAAGAAAGTATTGATATTAGGAACTGTAATGACACTGGCAGCAGGATGTCTGGCAGGGTGTGGTGCCAACAACAATTCTGTGACAGACCAGTCAACGGCTTCTCCGGCAGTGGAAGACGACAGAGACAGGAATACCATGGATCCTCAAAATTCTCCGAATGGAGATGATGGTGTCGTGGATGATCTGGAGGATGGCGTTGATGATGCAGTAGATGGAGCAGAAGATGCTGTGGACGATGTGGTCGATGGGACAGAGGATGCTGTGGATGATGCAGCAGATGCTCTGGATGGCGATGACGATACCAATGACACAAAGAATAATACAGGAAATAAGAAAAATAACAAGACAACCAACAACAAAAAGAATCATACAAAAAATACCAATAAAAGATAACGGTGGGCATCTATGTCTGAAAAAAATTACAGGGCTGTCAGCGGTCAGACACCGGCAGCCCTGTTATTCTGCATATGAGAACTAAGAAGCGGTATTTTCCTCCCATACATAGAGATCTCCCGATTTGTCCTGATAAACCGTTTCTTTCGTGCGTTGAAATCCGAGAGATCCTGCTAAGCGGATGGAGGGCAGATTATCCGGACCAATGACAGCCACAATCCGCTCAAATTCCAGATCTTCCCGGGCATATTCCAGAATTTTCTGACATGCCTCCAGTGCATAGCCCCTGGAACGGTAATTTTTGTCCAGAAAATAGGACAGCATAATTTCTCCGTTATCGTCAACAATCTGACTCTCAATCCCTGCCTGGCCGATCAGAATATCCTGATCCTTCAGAAATACACCCCATAGACCAAAACCATAGAAGCCGTAAACCATCTGGATGTAAGAGATAAAACGGGCACATTCGATGTCGTAGTTGTCAGATATATGTGGAACATATGGATGGACCTCCGGCTGATGACAGATGCGAAAATAATCATCGAAGTCGTTTTTTGTCATTTCCCGGATCACCAGGCGGTCCGTTTTCAGTGAAAGCATATATTATCTCCTTTGGATTATATTATGATCATACATTCCTTAAAGTATAGCACATTTTTTGTGAAAGGGGATAGGATTTTATGGCGGTTTCTGATATAATTAGAGTAATATTTACAGGAGGATTGTAAGATACTATGGCACAGATAAAACCGTTTATGGCAGTAAGACCGGTGGAAGAACTTGCAGACAGAGTGGCAGCTCTTCCCTATGATGTATATAATCGTCAGGAGGCCAAAAAAGAAGTCGAGAGAGAGCCTCTTTCTTTTTTGAAGATCGACAGAGCAGAGACACAGTTTCCGGATGAGGTAGATACATATGATCCATGCGTATATCAGAAAGCGGCTGAACTTTTGGCGCAGATGAAGAAGGATGGTGTTTATGTATCCGATCACGATAATGCATACTATATTTATCGTTTAACGATGGATGGAAGGGCTCAGACAGGTATTGTGGCATGTGCCTCTGTGGATGATTATCTGGAAAATGTGATCAAAAAGCATGAAAATACGAGAGAAGAAAAGGAGCAGGATCGTATCCGTCATGTGGATACCCTGAGTGCCCAGACAGGCCCGATCTTTCTGGCATACCGTTCCCGAGAGGAGATCAACCGGGTGGTTTCTTCTGTTATGGAAAAGGAAGTACCATTATATGATTTTACCGCAGTGGATGGGATTTCTCATACCGTGTGGAAAATTTCGGCTGCCGATCAGGTAAAGACCATACAGGACACCTTTGCGGGGATTGATGATATTTATATTGCAGATGGGCATCACAGAGCCGCTTCGGCAGTAAAGGTGGGGTTAAAGAGACGACAGGAGCATCCGGGATATGATGGAACAGAGGAGTTTAATTATTTTCTGTCTGTTTTATTCCCGGATGACCAGCTGATGATCATGGATTACAACAGAGTGGTTCGTGATCTCAACGGTCTTTCTACAGAAGATTTTCTGAAAAAGACAGGGGAGATATTTAAGGTTTCCGAGCTTGGAAAAAAGGCACAGCCGCCACAGCGTAAGGGACAGTTTACCATGTATCTGGAGGGGCAGTGGTATCTTCTGGAAGCATCTGAGGGGATGCTTGCTGAGCCGGACGCCGTAAAGTCTCTGGACGTTTCGTTGCTGCAGGAATATCTGCTGGAACCTGTGTTAGGAATCCATGATCCCCGCACGGATGACAGGATTGATTTTGTAGGTGGCATCCGTGGTCTGGAGGAGCTGGAGAGACGTACTCAGACAGATATGAAGGTGGCATTTGCCATGTATCCGACTTCCATCGCAGAGCTGTTTGCCGTAGCGGATGCAGGGCTTTTAATGCCTCCAAAATCTACATGGTTTGAGCCAAAGCTTCGGAGTGGATTATTTATACATGAGATTTAGACTTAGATTTAGGGGTTTTTTATGGAACGATTTTTTGAAAGCAAACCGGTAGTATATATGTCAAAATTTATTGACATGATCTTATTGAATGGCATTTTTCTGATCAGCTGTATCCCTGTTTTTACCATAGGTGCAGCGTGCACTGCTATGTACTATACCTGTGTTAAGGTGATTCGGAGAGACAGAGGGAAGATTTGGCAGGAATATAAGCACAGCTTTGTTACGAATTTCAAGACGGCAACCGGGGTATGGGTGATACTGGCGGTTGCGGAGGGAGCGCTTGGAGTGTTGACATTCCGGCTGCTGACTCAGGGACATGGTAGTTTATCAGCGGCTGTGATCGGACTAGCAATGGCATGTTTCCTTTTTGTAATGGCAATGATCATATATGCGTTTGCTGTGTTGTCCCGTTTTACGGTCAATGCAGTGGGAGCAGTACAAAATGCAGCAGTTATTTCCATTCATCATGGTGGACAGACAGTCTATATGCTGGTTTTGACTCTTGGACTTGCAACACTGGTGATGATGGGTTGGAAATTTTTGCCTGTAATTTTATTGATCATGCCGTCAGCGTATATGTTATTGATCTCCTTGATCATGGAAAAAATATTGATTCAATATACTCCGGATGAGGAAGAAGCTACTTCAGACGATGCCGGGATAGATCCGGAAGATATGCTTTATGCAGAGGAGCATAAGGACAAACCGTGGTATCTGGAGGGAGGAGATAAGAATGAATAAAAGATTGTATGATTTAATGGACTGGGCAGGTATAGAGGGAATTGTATATTCGGAGGAGGATCATCCGGAAAGACTGTTAGGAGCTCACAAGATCAGAGGTGGGTTTTTGGTACAGACTTTTTTGCCGGATGCAAAGCAGGTTTCCCTGAAACTGAAAAAATCAGGGAAAACCCTTGTTATGGAAAAGGCAGATGATGCAGGCTTTTTTGCAGTTATCCTGCCGGAAAAGAAATTAATTCCCTATGTATTTGATGTAGTGTACGAAAATGGGGATAGTGTAGAGGTGGAAGACCCTTATCTTTATACAGAGCTTATAGGGAGTAATGAGCTGAATCGTTTCAGTAATGGAATTCATTATTCTGTTTATGATTTTCTGGGAGCACACACCATGGCTGTCTATGGATGTGGCAGTCAGTCAGAGCCGGAGTGGGATGCACATTCCGCACGGAAAAATGGTGTGTATGGTACCCATTTTGCTGTATGGGCACCCAATGCCATGAGAGTCAGTGTGGTGGGGGATTTTAATCATTGGGATGGTCGGATCCACCAGATGTGCAGGCTTGGGGACAGTGGCGTGTTTGCTTTGTTTATTCCGGGGGTGGATCAGGGAGCGATCTATAAGTATGAGATTAAAGTAAATTATAAGACATTATTGTTAAAAACGGATCCTTATGGAACATATTGCGAACAGAGACCGGCCAATGCAAGTATTGTCTGCAATACGACGGATTTTAAATGGAAGGATGATAAATGGCTGGAGGCCCGTAAGTCCAAAAGCTTTGAAAAAGAACCGGTTTCTATTTATGAGGTGCATTTGGGGTCATGGATGAAAAAGGATTGTAGCTCGCTGGAAAATGTTACTTGTGATCTGGAGTTTTACAACTATAGGGAGTTAGCCCCTCTTTTGACCGATTATGTGAAAAAGATGCACTATACTCATATTGAATTGATGCCGGTGATGGAGCATCCTTTGGACGAATCATGGGGATATCAGGTGACAGATTATTATGCAGTTACCTCAAGATATGGATCCCCAGAGGATTTTATGTATTTTATGGATTATATGCATCAGCAGGGCATTGGAGTGATCCTGGACTGGGTACCGGCTCATTTTCCAAAGGATGAAAATGGTCTGGCGAGATTTGACGGGACATGTCTGTATGAGCATATGGATCCAAGACAGGGGGAGCATCCACATTGGGGAACATTGATCTATAATTATGGCCGTCCTCAGGTGGCGAATTTCCTGATCGCAAATGCACTGTTCTGGGTAAAACGATATCATGCAGACGGAATTCGTATGGATGCCGTAGCGTCTATGCTTTATCTTGATTATGGCAAGAAGGATGGTGAATGGGTTGCCAATATGTATGGTGGCAATGAAAATCTGGAGGCTATTGAGCTGTTAAAGAGTCTCAGTGATGTATTTCACAAGGAATGTCCGGGAGCCTGGCTGATCGCGGAGGAATCCACGGCATGGCCGAAGGTGACAGCGAAGCCTGACGAAGGCGGTCTGGGATTTGATCTGAAATGGAATATGGGATGGATGAATGATTTCATTTCTTATATGCAGACAGATCCTTTATTCCGCAAGGGACGTCATGGGATGCTGACATTCAGTATGATCTATGCGTATAGCGAACGGTTTATTCTGGTATTATCCCATGATGAAGTAGTTCATTTGAAGGGATCAATGTATGCGAAAATGCCGGGAGATGAGGATCAGAAATTTGCCAATTTAAGAGCTGCTTATGGATTTATGATGATGCATCCCGGCAAAAAGCTTCTCTTTATGGGACAGGAATTTGGACAGACCACGGAGTGGAATGAAAAGGAAAGCCTCCCATGGGATGAGGCCGAGGATCGGGAGCATCAGAAATTGCAGCATTACGTGGCTGAATTAAACGCATTTTACCGGGCTCATCCGGCTTTGTATGAGGTGGATCACAGGGAAGATGGTTTTGAATGGCTCAGCAGTATGGATGCAGATCACAGTATTATTACGTTTATGCGGCATAGTGAGGAGAAGCAGGAAAGTCTTCTGGTAATCTGCAATTTTACTCCGGTTCTTTATGAAAATTTTAAGGTGGGAGTGCCATGTGCCGGAAAGTATAAGGAAATCTTTAACAGTGACGCAGAGGTGTTTGGTGGTTCCGGACATGGTAATCCGAGACAGAAACGTGCGAAAGCTGTTTCGTGGGATGGAAAGGAGCATTCCATTTCCGTTGAAGTTCCTCCACTGGGCATCAGTGTGTTTAAGTATGTTGAAAAATAACAGTTACTTACGAATATAGAAAGATGTGAAGACAGATATGACAGGACAGATATTAACAAGAGGAGTTGTGATGCTTGCTATCACGACAGCTACGGGTACACCGGTTTCCACAGGAAGTCCGGCGCCGGTGGATGTGCAGGAGGTCGTGGAGCAGATGAATTCCAACGCTTCTGCCGAGGAAAAGACCAGCTTTCTGATGGAGTATCTTATGGCACAGAGAGAGCCATTGATGAATTTTGGCAAGACACTGCTGATCGCACTGATCGTTTTTCTGATCGGCAGAAAAGTGATCTCGCTGCTTTTGAAGCTTTTGAATCGTTGGATGGAGCGGGGTGGTGTAGAGGTCAGTGTCCACAAATTCATTATGTCTCTAGGCAATGTGGTGTTATATATTCTGCTGATCTTTTGTGTCGCAGGGATTTTAGGTGTCGGTACCAGTTCCATCGTGGCGATCATTGGTTCCGCAGGTCTGGCAGTAGGTCTTGCCCTGCAGGGAAGCCTGTCCAATCTTGCAGGTGGAATCCTGATCCTTTTGATGAAGCCATTTCGTGTGGGAGATTATATTATAGCAACCGGTGTAGAAGGCACGGTACGAAACATTGATATTTTTTATACCCGGATCGTCACCACGGACAATAAAGTCGTCGTGATACCGAATGGAACATTGTCAAATGGAAATATTATTAATACATCCCAGGAAGATTACCGGCTTTTGATCCTTGATTTTATGGTGGGATATGATGCTGATATATCCAAAGTTCGGAAGATCATTCTTGGATTGATGGAACAGGATCAGCAGATCTGTCAGGATCGTGTCAAAGGCGTAAATATTGACAAATTAAATCCGGGCAGAGTAAAGCTTCAGGCAAAGGCATGGGTTGCGACAGAGCATTACTGGGATGTCCGTTACCGGATGTTAGAGAAGATCAAGGAGGAACTGCCGAAACAGGGAATCTCATTGTTTTGACATGGGTCTGTAAAAAGTATGTAAAGCATTTGTTTTATCGCAAGTTCAGGGTTGTCGGATCAGAAAGAAAAATGTTATACTGTTTTATAGATCGATGAAAGATTTATGTATGTGTTTAGATAGAAACTATAGATTGGTGTGATTGGATTGGTTAAGATATATCGTACAGATGATAGAAAGATTCACGAAGAGGATGAATTGACAGAGGGAGTCTGGGTACAGATGGTCAATCCTTCGGAGGGAGAGGGCGAGGAGTATGCCAGAAAGCTTGATGTAGATATTTCAGATCTGCTGGCGGCGTTGGATGAAGAGGAGAGCTCCCGTATTGAACTGGAGGATGGCTATACGCTGATCCTGGTAGATATTCCAACGACGGAGATCCGTATGGATAAGGAAGCATATACCACAATTCCTCTGGGTATTATATTGACAAAGGATGCCATTATTACAGTCTGCACGGAGGATACGCCGGTGCTGCAGTCCTTTGTTCTGGGAAGAGTCAAGGAGTTTAGCACCAAAAAAAGACTTCGTTTTGTATATCAGATATTGTTCCGGATAGCTACGTTGTATCAGAGTGCACTGCGGATCATTGATAAAAAGAGAACAGAGATCGAGGAGCGGATTGATGGAGATACGGAGGATATCGATCTGATCGATCTTCATGCGTTGGAGTCCACACTTGTATATTTTGCAACCTCCCTGAGAGCAAATGCGGTGGTACTGGATCGCCTGACCCGCTATAAGAGACTGGAGCAGTACCCGGAGGATAAAGAGCTTTTGGATGATATTATCGTAGAGAACCAGCAGGCGATCGAGATGACAGGTATTTACCGTGATATTATTAACGGAACCAGGGAGCTGTTGTCTTCGGTGATCGATAACCGGCTGAATAATGTCATGAAGTACCTGACAGCCATTACATTGGTGATGGCTGTGCCAACGATCATATCCGGTTTTTTCGGTATGAATGTAAGCGTTCCGCTGGCACAGACAGCACATGCTTTTTCAATCATTTCGGTTGCCACGGTATTGATCTGTGTTGTGCTTTTTGTGATATTCAAAAAGAACCGGATGCTATGACCGTGTGATACGGTGAATCGTTTCGTTTACTTTGGCGGAGATCCGTTCCGGATCTTCGCCTATTTTATAGGTTCCGTTTTCGTACAGGATCCTGCCGGCGACCATCGTCATTAAGACGTTCTGTTTGCTGCCACTGTAGACAATATTTTTGGCGATATCGTTTACCGGTTGCATATTTGGCTGATGGATATCTAACAGGATGAGGTCTGCCTGTTTACCGGGAGCAAGGCAGTCACAATCCGGTAGACACATTGCCGGGGCTCCGTTTGAGGCTGCCATACGAAGAACGATATTGGCATCCATCGCAGAGGCATCCTGATCCGTTACCTTCTGCAGGGCGGTGGCCAGAAACATTTCCCGGAACATATCCAGACAATTGTTGCTGGCAGGACCATCCGTGCCGAGCGCCAGGGAGATTCCTTTGTCCAGCATATGGGTCAGAGGGGCAATTCCGCTGGCAAGCTTTAGATTGGAGGCTGGATTTGTAATAACCCATAAGTCTTTTTCTTTATAAATATCCAGATCCTCCTCTGTCATATGGACGCAGTGGAAACCACCTCCACCATGATCCAGAAGTCCCAGACGTTCCATGTAAACCGTTGGTGTATAACCGGTGCGTCTGACGCAGTCGGAAACCTCATCTGCTGTTTCTGAATTGTGTGTATACACGGGAGCGTTATATTTGTGACTTAGATCTGCAATCCCACGGAGGAGCTCCTCGTTGGTGGTATATTCGGCATGAAATCCAAGCTGGGATGAGATCAGTGGATGATCGTCGTTATACCGGAGATAATGCTGCTCCAGTTCATCCACGCTGCTTACAAAATTGTTGACGCTTCCGCAGAGCACGGTACGGTATCCGGAATCTATAGATGCCCTCACAATGGCGTCCGTTTTTTGGTACATATCAAAGTTTGCAGTGATGCCGCTGGTCAGATACTCCATGATCGCGAGGCGGGAACACCAGTAGATGTCCTCCGGGGTAAGCAGGGCTTCCAGAGGAAACACCTTATCATAGAGCCAGTTATGCAGCGGGAGATCATCGGCGTAGGAGCGCAGAAAGGTCATGCCGGAGTGGGTATGTGCATTTTTGAATCCCGGCATAACAATATTGCCATCTGCATCCATTTCCAGGTCCCAGTCTGCAGAAGGAGCGGATCGGGAATCTCCCACGTAAGTGATCTTGTCATCACAGATATGGATCTCCCCATTTATGACCGGCAGATCTAAAGATCCATCCGGTGTATCCTTTGTCATGGGAAGGATACGGGCATGATGGATCCGTATATTGTATGGTTGTTTTTTCATATG
This sequence comes from uncultured Lachnospiraceae bacterium, assembly GCA_934339135.1. Classification (GTDB taxonomy): domain Bacteria; phylum Bacillota; class Clostridia; order Lachnospirales; family Lachnospiraceae; genus Jutongia. The sequence continues at coordinate 19,669 of CAKRHP010000022.1, forward strand.
GCACCTTCTCTCTGTTAATTCATTATCGGTATCGAATATTACATAATGTTTACTTTTATGTTATTTCTTATTGAGTGAAGCTGAGATATCAATGATACACCCGGTGACAAGCTTTTCAAAAAGAGGAGCAGCCTTGTCTGCCATTTCCTGCACTTCTGTGTGATTCAGAGGATGCTCGGAAATGCCACAGGCGAGATTGGAAATGCATGAAATACCACAGATCTGCATACCCATATGGTTTGCGGCCACTGCTTCACAGGCGGTGCTCATACCAACAGCATCGGCGCCGAGAGTCTTGCACATCTGTACCTCTGCGGGGGATTCATAGTTTGGACCGGTAAGCTGGATATAGACACCCTCCTGCAGTGGAATTTCCAGATGACCTGCGGTACGGCGGATCACATGGCGGAGCTTCTGGTCATAGATGTCGCTCATATCCGGAAAACGAACTCCGAGTTCGTCAATATTTGGCCCGATCAGTGGGGAAGGGACAAAGCTGGAGATCTGATCCCGGATCAGCATAAAATCTCCGGCGTGAAAGTTTTTGTTAATCCCTCCGGCGGCATTGGTCAGGAAAAGAACCTTTGCACCCATTAATTTCATCAGTCGGATCGGAAGCACTACATCGCTGATGGGATAGCCTTCATAATAGTGAACACGCCCCTGCATACAGACCACGGGAACATCCTCCACATAGCCGAAAATATACCGTCCCTGATGACCGGGTACGGTAGAAACCGGGAACCCGTCTATGTCGCAGTAATCCAGAGTTGCTTCAATCTTTATTTTGGAAGCATAATTTCCGAGACCGGAGCCCAGAACCAGAGCAATTTCCGGTGTGAAACGGATTTTCTTTTGAAAACAATCAAAGCATTTCATGAGTTTATCATAGACCATATTCATAATCATCACCATACCTTTCGTAAGTCTGTCCAAAAAAAGGGATAGAAGGACAGATTGTGACCGGGAAAAAGAATCCTGGAAACCAACAATAATATAGTTATATTGTACCCGTTGGCAGCAGAAAAGTAAATGCCTGTATCATGGCAGAAATACAGCAGATGCGTTGACATTGTAAAACAAAAGATATATAATTCTTTTTATACAAAAGGTTCTTGCTTATGGGAAGGGATAGAAAGAGATGACTGATACCAAAAAGAGAAAAAACATTGTAGTATATCTTCCGCAGATATATGCAGAATATGTTTCGGAACTTCGTCATTCCATTGAGAGAACAGCAAAAGAACGCGGATATCGTCTGCTGTTTTTTACATGTTTTGGGGATAACAGTAATATAGGCATTGAGGAAGCAACTAATATCAGGTACGACGAGGGAGAGCGAAGCGTTTTTCGTCTGGCAGATCCGGATGCGGCAGATGGGGTACTCCTTTTATATGATGCATTTGCCAGATCGCAGTATGCAGAGATCAATAATCTGATCAAAAATCGTTATCATTGTCCTGTGATCAATTTTCGAACGCCGATGGATATAGAGATTGATCATGTACACAATATCTATGTGGATGACAGCGAGGCTTTTGCGGAAATGATCCGTCATTTCATTGAAAAGCATCACTGTACGAGGGTGGATCTGGTAACCGGTCCCCAGGATAATCCACATTCGATGTTCCGGCTGGACATTTACAAGAAGGTCATGGAGGAGAATCATCTGCCGGTGGAGAAGGAGCGGATACACTGGGGTAACTTCTGGAAAAACTGTGGCCAGGGGATTGTAGAGGAGATTTTGTCTTCCGGAAAGGAGCTTCCGGAAGTGATTGTCTGTGCCAATGATTATATGGCGATTTCAGTGATCCGTGCGTTGGAGACGCATGGGATCAAGGTGCCGGAACAGATTCTTGTGTCCGGTTATGATGATGTGGCAGAGGGGCGTTTTTGTGATCCATCGGTCACAACGGTCCGTCAGCCGATGCGGCAGATGGGAAAAGTGGCAATTGATATTCTGGAACGGATCTGGAATGGAGAAGAGATTCCCAAGGATACATATCTGCCGGAGGAGATTGTATTTCGCCAGTCCTGCGGCTGTGGTGCAAACGGTGGTGATGAGGATGGCCAGTATGCCACAAAGCTCAGTACAGAGCTTGACAAGGTATTGTATCTGGAAACAGCGGCATCTGCGATGATTACCATGCTTGCCAATGCAAAGGATCTGAAAGCTTTTACACAGTGTCTGCAGAAATATGTACTGCGGGAGACAGGATTTAAGAGTTTTGCCTTGTGTCTGGCAGATCACTGGGAGCAGCAGCTTCCATTACCGGAGACGTCCTATGGCAGGAGCATGTGTATGGTGGATATGGTGATGGGAATCTATAAGTCACGCATTCTGGAACCACAGAGATTTCCGGCATGTCAACTGATACCGGGAGTCTTTATAAAGGATGAGGATCCGGTTTATATTATTCCACTCCATTATCTGCAATATTATATGGGATATGTGGTTTTGCAGGTCGATTATGATCTGGTATCCAATGTCAATATCAAATCATGGTTTATTCATCTGGACAGTGCACTGGAAAACTTCCGTATGAAGCAGCGGCTTCATCAGGTGGCAGAGGAGTTAGAGTCTCTTTATGTCAGGGATACACTGACGGGACTGTATAACCGCCGTGGTCTGGAGAAGTTTGGAGAGAAGATGTGTGAGGACTGTGTCCGTAATAACGGACAGTTTATGATTATGGAGATTGATATGGATGGCCTCAAGCAGGTCAATGACCAGTATGGCCATGAGGAAGGAGATGTCTGCATTACCACGATCGCCAATGCCATGATGTATGCTGCAAAGGAAGGAGAAATATGTATCCGTTCCGGCGGGGATGAGTATGTGGTGATTGGAAAGAATTATTCCGATGAAAAGATTGAAAAGTATATGAATCGTTTTCAGGAGTTTATTGACAGTGCCAATGAATCCTTAAATAAACCATATACGATCGGTGCAAGTCTTGGATATTATATGGGAGTGCCGGATGGCAAACGTACCGTAGAGAATTATCTGAGGATTGCAGATGATAAAATGTACGAAAATAAAAAACAAAGAAAGGCAAAATCTCATCCCGGAGTGGAGATCCGGTGATCACCATTCCGGGGAGAACAGCAGAGCTTAGTCCTCCGCAAGATTTTCCCATTCTTCCATAAGAACAAGGAGGCGTTCGTCGTTGGCTTCCTTTTCCGATGCGAGTTTCTGGAGCAATGCGATATCAGTTCCGTTTTTTGGATCCGATAACTGTTCTTCCAGAGACTCGTTTTTTTCTTCCAGTTCTGCGATTTCTTTTTCGACCTTATTCAGTGCATTCTGTTTTTTGCGGAGTCGTGCCTGTTCCTCCTTCTGCTGCTGCCAGGTCAACTTGGAGTCGGAAGCAGTATCAGCCGGCAGGCTGTCTGTATCAACGGCCGGGGCAGTCAGCTGTGCCTGTTCGTTGGTTTCCTTTTTCTCCAGATAATAATCGTAATTACCGATGTAATTCACAAGCTGCTTCCGGGTCAGATCCAGAATACGTGTGGCGGTGCGGTTAATAAAATAACGGTCGTGGGAAACGTATAAAACGGTTCCTTCGAAATGATTGACCGCACGCTCCAGAATTTCCTTGGAGTCGATGTCCAAATGGTTGGTCGGCTCGTCCAGGATCAGAAAATTGGCATCGGAGAGCATCAGCTTGGCAAGGGAAACACGTCCTCTCTCGCCACCGCTGAGCTTGGAGATCTGCTTGAATACATCGTCCTCCGTAAAGAGGAATGCAGCAAGAATATTGCGGATCTCGGTATTGGTCATAGTCGGGTAATCATCCTGCAGCTCCTCGAAGATCGTCTTTTCCCCGTGGAGCACCTGATGTGCCTGATCATAGTAACCGATCTCGACATTTGTTCCCAGACGGACAGTACCGTCGTCGGCATCCACCAGATTGTTGATGATCTTTAAGATCGTTGTTTTGCCGGAGCCGTTATCGCCAATAATGGCAACACGTTCCCCGCGTTTTAACTCAAAGCTGATATCCGTAAACAGGGTCTCGGTGTCAAAAGATTTGCTTAAATGTTCGATCGAGAGAACATCATTGCCGCTCTGGATCCTTGGGGAAAACAAAAGGTTCATGCGGGTATTTTCTTCTACCGGCTTTTCCAGACGTTCTATTTTGTCTAACTGTTTCTCACGGCTTTCGGCACGCTTGATGGATTTTTCCCGGTTAAAGGATTTTAATTTGGCAATGACTGCTTCCTGATGCTTGATCTCTGCCTGCTGGTTCATATACTGCTTCATCTGGGTATCTAACATCGCCTGTTTTTTTTCGGAAAACTGACTGTAGTTGCCCTGATAAACCGTTGCCTTATGCTGGCGGATCTCCACCACCTTTGTAACGATCTTATCCAGAAAATACCGGTCATGTGCTACGATGATCACAGAACCACGGTAGCCGGACAGATAATTTTCCAGCCAGTGGATCGCTTTCATATCCAGATGGTTGGTCGGCTCATCCAGAATGATCAGATCCGGTGAGGTGAGAAGCATTTTACCGAGAGCTACACGGGTACGTTCGCCGCCGGAAAGGGCAGAAACCGGTTTGGAAAACTCCTCCTCGGTAAAACCAAGACCTTTCAGGACGCCGATCAGCTCACTGTGGTAGGTGTATCCTCCGGCAAGTTCAAAACGATGGCGAAGATTGTCTGCCTTCCGGATCAGTTTTTCCAGCTCCGCACCTTCGGCGTGGTTCATCAGCTCTGTGGTATCATTGAGTTCCTGTTCTAAAGCGATGACGTCCTTTTTGGCATCCTGCATCTCTTCTAAGATTGATTTAGTGGAATCAATGTCCTGATTCTGCGCCAGATATCCGATCACGGCATCCTTCTGTATGATGATCTCGCCACTATCTGCCTCGTATTCGCCCATGAGTATTTTTAACAGGGTAGATTTGCCGGAGCCGTTGATTCCGACGATGGCTGTTTTTTCCTGTTCATTTATATGAAAAGAGATATCATCAAGGATGGTGTTTCCATCAAATGACTTGCTGATATGACTGCATTGTAAGATCATAATAAAAACCTCCGTTACTTATTTCACTTGTACCAGTATATATGAAAATGAAAAAAAAGAAAATAGCAAATGCTTATTCTTGAACCATACAGGGGATATGTGGTACTATGGAAACGCTAAAATTACTTGTAACGAGAAAGGTGAAGATATATATATGACGAGAAAAGAATTTCAGCAGTTTATCGCAAAAGGTAAAATGATTCTGGATGGAGCCACCGGTTCCAATCTCCAGAAGCGGGGAATGCCTACAGGAGTATGTCCGGAGGAGTGGATCCTGGAGCATCCGGAGGTGTTAGTGGGTCTCCAGAGAGAATATATAGAAGCAGGATCGGATGCGCTGTATGCACCAACCTTTTCCGGCAACCGCATTAAGCTGGAGGAGTATGGACTGGCAGATCAGATCGGAGAGATGAACCGGAAGCTGGCAGACTTATCCTTTGAGGCGATCCGTCAGGCAGATACGGATCGTCAGGTGCTGGTAGCCGGTGATATCACTATGACCGGACAGCAGTTGTATCCGGTGGGAAATCTGCCATTCGAGGAGCTGGTGGACATCTATAAGGAACAGATTGGATATCTGGTAGAGGCCGGAGTGGATTTTATCGTGGTGGAGACCATGATGAGCCTGCAGGAGTGCAGGGCGGCGGTACTGGCAGTGAAGGAAGTCTCTGAACTGCCGGTGATGGTGACACTGACTTTTGCAGAGGATGGAAGGACATTATTTGGAACCAATCCGGAGACAGCGGCTCTGGTGATGACGGCGATGGGGGTCGATGCCATTGGTGTCAACTGTTCTACGGGACCGGACAAAATGGTGTCTGTGATCGGGAAGATGTGCCGGTATACGGCTCTGCCGATCGTTGCCAAACCAAATGCCGGACTGCCTCAGCTTGTAGATGGAGAGACGGTATATGACATGGGACCGGAGACATTTGCGGAGGAGATGTGTGCACTGGCAGAGGCCGGAGCAGATGTGTTGGGAGGATGCTGCGGAACCACGCCGGAGCATATCGAAAAGCTTGTGAAACGTCTGGAGGAGAAAGGTCTTCGAACGGATATGAAATATCCGGAGAGAAAGGGAAAGGTGGTACGCCGTGCCCTTTCCACGGAGAGAAATGTACTTCCGATCGAGTTAGATGGAGCATTCAAGGTGATCGGTGAGCGTATCAATCCGACCGGAAAGAAAGCATTACAGGCACAATTGCGGGAAGGCAGTCTGGAGCTGGTGGGCGAGATGGCAGAGGCTCAGGTGGAGGCCGGAGCAGCGATCCTGGATGTTAATATGGGAACTAACGGGATTGATGAAAAGGAAATGATGTGGAAGGTGGTCAATGAACTGACCCTTTTAACGGATACACCTCTTTCCATTGATTCCAGTTATGTTGAGGTGATCGAGGCGGCACTTCGGATCTATCCGGGTCGTGCTCTGATTAATTCCATCTCCATGGAGCAGGAAAAAATGAGGCGGCTGCTTCCAATTGCCAAAAAGTATGGTGCTATGTTTATTCTTCTCCCGCTGTCCGATGAGGGACTGCCGAAGGATATTCAGGAGAAAAAGGATATTATCCATACGGTATTAGAGGCAGCGGAAGAATATGAACTGACACCGGAAGATGTGATCGTGGACGGTCTGGTGGCTACTATTGGAGCCAATAAAATGGCGGCGGTAGAGACTCTGGAGACGATCCGTTACTGTAAGCACGAGCTTGGTGTTGCGACAGCCTGTGGTCTTTCTAACATCTCCTTTGGTCTGCCGGAGAGAGCTTTTGTCAATAGTAATTTTATGGCAATGGCCATTATGAACGGTCTGACCATGGCGATTGCCAATCCGTCCCAGGATCTGCTGATGCATGCCGTATATGCTTCGGATCTGTTGATGAACAAGCCGGATGCAGATCTGCGTTATATTGAGCGTGTGAATGAGCATAAGCTTACCATGGTCAGTGGAGAGGTAGACAGCCAGAGCCTGAAAACATCGGTAAGCAGTGGAACGAAGGCATCCGCAGCTATCCCGGAGGACAAGCAGGGGGATGAGATCTTTGAGGCGGTTGTCAAAGGAAAGAAACAGCGGGCGCAAAAGCTTGTGGAGCAGGCAGTGAAGGATGGAAAGGATCCACAGCAGCTCATTGATGAGAGCCTGATCCCGGGGATTATCCATGTGGGTGAGTTATACGAAAAGCAGATCTATTATCTGCCACAGCTGATCTCAAGTGCGGAAACCATGGAGGCTTCCATTGATTATCTGGAGCCGATCCTTGCAGAAAAGCGTTCCGGGGAATCGTTGGGAACCATCGTGATCGCTACCGTGGAGCATGATATTCACGACATTGGAAAAAATCTGGTAGGATTAATGCTGAAGAATTATGGGTACCACGTGATTGATCTGGGTAAGGATGTGCCGGCTGAGACGATTATTGAGGCGGCAATTAAGGAAAAGGCGGATATCATCGGATTGTCTGCACTGATGACCACGACAATGATGGAAATGAAAAAAGTAGTCGATATGGTTCATGAGCAGAATCTGCCCTGTAAGGTAATGATCGGAGGTGCCGTGATCACACAGAGCTTTGCGGATGAGATCGGTGCAGACGGATACTCCGAAGATGCACAGGAAGCGGTTACTGTAGTGGGGAGGCTGCTTGGCAGAACAGAATAACAGGCTTCGTGAGAAAATTGTGTCTGCGGCTTCCGGTCAGCAGGCAGGGAAAGGAATATCAGATTATTATGGAAAAAACAGAGATACCGGTGATTGATGTGATCATACCGGCATACCGGCCGGATGATTCTTTTCGTAAGCTGATACGGCTGTTACTGGAGCAGAGTGTGAAACCTCATCATATCTATGTACTGCAGACCATAGAGGATGGGGAAACGGTGATGCAGCCACTGGATCAGAGAATGACCGTACACCCGGTTTTCAAAAAGGAATTCGATCATGGTGCCACCAGAGATTATGGAGCCAGACTGGCAGCAGAAGGCTTTGTGGAAAAGATACCACAGCATTATCTTTTGTTTATGACACAGGATGCGGTCCCGGCAGGAACGGAGCTTTTGGAGCGGTTAGTAAAGCCCTTTGGGGATGACAGGACAGCGATCACTTATGCCAGACAGTTGGCAAGAGAAGGAGCTGATCTGCTGGAACGTCTCACCAGAGTCCATAATTACCCGCCGGAGGATCAGGTAAAGAGTAAGGCGGATCTGGAGCGGCTGGGGATTAAGACTTATTTTTGCTCCGACGTATGTGCTATGTATCGCCTGGACCGTTATATGGAGCAGGGAGGATTTGTACATCCCACCATCTTTAATGAAGATATGATCATGGCGTCCCGGATGATCCGGGCAGGATATCAGGTTGCCTACTGTGGCAGTGCAGAAGTGATACATTCCCACAATTATAGCTGTATGCAGCAATTTCACCGTAACTTCGATCTTGGTGTGTCCCAAAAACAGTACAGAGAGGTTTTTGAAAGTATTTCATCCGAGAAGGAGGGCGCGGGGTATGCCAAAAGTACGCTGCTTTATCTGATAAAACGGGGAAAGCCTGGAAAGGCATTTTATTTTGCGCTGCAGTGCGGATTCAAACTGTTTGGCTATAAGCTTGGAAAAAACTATGATCACCTGCCTCAGAAGCTGGTGCTTTGGTGTACCATGACACCGGGATATGTGCTGTTTCATCAGAATGATGGAAAATGCTGAGTTCTAATATGACAGAAAAGAGGAGAAATACAGTGGATTGTATCAAAATAAAGAAGCTGGAGGTTTTTGCAAAGCATGGGGTAATGCCCGAGGAAAACGCCCTGGGACAGAAATTTGTAATCTCCATAGAATTGTTTTGTGATGTACGAAAAGCAGGACAGACAGATGACCTGTCTTATTCCGTAAATTATGCGGAGGTGGCAGAGTTTGTTACCCGAAAGACGCAGGAAAACACCTTCCGGCTGATCGAAAAGCTGGCAGAGTATCTGGCACAGGAGATTTTACTGAAATATGAGGCGGTGGAAAAAGTTTCAGTAGAAGTGGAGAAGCCGTGGGCACCGGTGCATCTTCCTCTTCAGACGGTTGCAGTATCTGTAACAAGACAGTGGCATACGGCATATTTAAGCATTGGCTCCAACATGGGAGATACAAAAGGACACTTGGATCAGGCGGTGGAGTCTTTGCAGAAGGATGTCCGGACACAGGTTGAAAAGGTGTCCTCCTATATTGTGACAGCACCGGTGGGAGGCGTAGAGCAGGATGATTTTCTGAATGGAGCCGTAATGCTGCGGACGCTGCGGACACCGGAGGAGCTTTTGGAGCTGATCGGTGAGATTGAAAAGAGCCAGAAGAGAGAGCGGATCGTTCACTGGGGACCAAGAACTGTGGATCTGGACATCCTTTTATATGATCAGGAGATCATTCAGACAGAGAAGCTGACGGTACCTCACATTGAAATGGCGAACCGGATGTTTGTGCTGGAGCCTATGTGTGAGATCGCTCCATATGCAAAAAATCCCCTGAATGGCTGCAGTATGCTGGAAATGAAGCAGCAGCTTCAGGGGAGAGAAGATTCCTAAGACGATGTGATTCAATTTTAGTCAATAAAGTTAGTTTTCTTTTTTGGGATGAAAATCCTCAATCTGTTCATTGGAAAGATTCATCACATAGGCGGCACTGCCGTCGAATTCTTCAAAAAACAGATAGTTATCTATAATATGATAATAATTATAATTTCCGGAGCGAAGCTGTGTCTGCGCTCCGGAATTTGTATCCAGAACATATAAGCCGTTGTCCTTGCCGTTATCCACCTGATAATAAACAGTGGAACCGTCGCTGCTGACATTGTAAGTGGCAATGCGGACCTGGGTGAGATGTGTCATTTCCTGTGTGGACAGATCCAGCCGGCACAGAGTATAATCATTATCCATATCCATACAATAAAGAACTCCGTTTACATAGGAAAGACCGGTATAATTACCCTTGAAAACAACACTTGGACTGCCTCCTGATACAGGAAGCTTGTGAATATTATGGTCGCTGTCCACACCGGTATAATATATGGTGTCATTGGCAATGACCGGAGCGGCTCCCTCTTTCAGAAGCATGGTGTCCTTTTTGCCATCGATGCCTATGGAGAAGAGCTGCAGACCCTCCTTTTGATCGTACCGCTGGTAATAAATATGATTGCCGAGAAGTGTCAGGGACTGGGAAGGTTCCTTGTAAAGCTGTTTTAATCCCTGACCACTGGTGTTTAAACGGTAGAGTCCTGTGGTGCTGAAGGAAAAGAGAGCCTTGGATTCATTGCCCTTTTTGTCATTGCGCCGTGTATAGAAAATGTACTTGCCTGCGGCATTGATATAGCTGGTATAATCGTTGTAAAGCTTTTTGACGTGCTTTAATTCTGTATCCATGGAGTACAGGGAATTCTGATCATATGGATTGGCAAAGTAAATGGTATCGCCGGATTTTGCAAATAATCCGCCATTTAACAGGTTTGTACTGGTATTGCCGGTAGTACTTTCATCGGAATAATAGTGAACACCGCTATTCCAACGTAAGATTCCCAGACAGCCGGCCAATGCAAAAACCACAAGGACCAGCAGGATCCTGTTTCTGAGACGATGCTGTTTTTTTGATTGATTCATACGATTCCCCCTGTTCTCAACTATCGTAACCTTTAATATATAAAGTGGTTTCTTTATCTTTATCATTATAAAGGTTACAAAAAGGAATTGCAATGAGTATGTAAAAAGTTGTATAATAGGTCTAATTGAGAAAAATGATAGATTATGCAATCGGGAATGGAGGAATCGGATACCATGCTTAAATTACCAGCGATATTCAGTGATCATATGATCTTACAGAGAAGAAAACCAGTTGTGATCTGGGGAGAGTCAGATGCCAAGAAGGTGACAGTTACCATACAGGATGCGCGTGTCGTGACCTATGTACAGGACGGGAAATGGCAGCTGTTTCTGCCGCCGATGGAGGCAGGGGGACCATATGTACTGACAGTCAGGACGGATAAGGACGAGGAAAAGGTTTACGAGGACGTTATGTACGGTGAGATCTGGCTTGCCGGTGGACAGTCCAATATGGAGCTGGAGCTTCAGAATTCTAAGAACGGAGCTGTCGCAGTGACAGAGGCACACAATGATCTTCTTCGTTTTTATTATACCCCAAAGGTATCTTATCTTTGTGATGAGCTTTATGAGCAGGAGGAGAAAAGCTGTTGGGAGCTTTGCTGTCCGGAGAATGTAGGACGCTGGTCTGCTGTTGGCTATTATTTTGCCAGAAAGCTTGCAGCACAGTTAGATGTTCCGGTGGGAATCATCGGCTGTAACTGGGGTGGAACCTCCGCTTCCTGCTGGATGAGCAGAGAGGCACTGGAAAATGACAAAGTGATCTCTTCTTATGTTGATGAGTATGATGCCATTGTGGCTGATCAGGATTTTGACGCATACTGTAAGGAGCGCGAGGAATATATCGTATATCAGGCAGAGTTTGACAAAAACTGCAAGCATTATTATGAGACAACACCGAACCCGACCTGGGAGGGAGCTTTGGAGGTTTGCGGTGAGAATAAATATCCGGGACCGATGGGACCACGTTCCGAGTATCGTCCGGCAGGTCTTTACGAGACCATGATCCAGAGGATCGCGCCATATACACTGGCCGGTTTCCTGTATTATCAGGGAGAAGAGGATGACAAGAAGCCTAGAAGCTATTATAATCTTTTGTCACGTCTGATCCGTCAGTGGAGAGAGGACTGGCACGATGATAAGCTGCCGTTCATGATCGTCCAGCTTCCGATGTTTTCTAATGTGGGAGAGGAGAATCTTACGAACTGGCCGCTGATCCGTGAGGCACAGCACAGAGTATACCGTACGGTGAAAAATACCGGTCTGGCAGTTGTACTCGACAAAGGCGAGTACAGCAATATTCATCCGGTTGACAAGCAGCCGGTAGGGGAGCGTCTGGCGCTGCAGGCAATGTATCATGCATATGGTCTGGACAATGAGGTACGTGCCTTTGGTCCATTCTATCAGTCCTGCTATACATTACAGTCCTATATCTGGCTGATCTTCAATCACGTCAGAGACGGCATCATCTGTACCGGTGAGAAGCCTCTTGGCTTTGAGGTGGCAGGTCAGGATAAGGTATTTTATCCGGCGGATTCCGTACAGATCCAGGGCAATCAGGTACGTTTGTTCTCTGCTAACGTAAAAGAGCCGGTATATGCAAGATATAACTGGAGAAATTATGCAGAGGTCAATATGTTTGGAAAGAATGGACTGCCAATGGCACCGTTCCGTACCAGCATGAATGATGAGTGATAAAAGAGTCATTTTCGTGCGGTTGACTGAAAGAAGGGATTCGTGTTAGAATAACACGATAGCGTTAAGTTTTATAATCTTAATTTGGAGGATTTGACATGGCAGAGAAGAAAAACATATTAACCTATGAAGGTTTGAAAGCACTGGAGGATGAGCTTCAGGATTTAAAGCTGAATAGACGTAAAGAAGTTGCTGCAAAGATCAAAGAGGCTCGTGAACAGGGCGATTTGTCCGAGAACGCAGAGTATGATGCAGCGAAGGACGAGCAGAGGGATATTGAGCTCCGTATTGAGGAGATTGATAAGATCCTGAAAAATGCAGAGGTCGTTGTTGAGGAGGATGTTGACAATGATGCTGTTAATATCGGATGTTCTGTACGTTTAAAGGATATTGAGTTTGACGAGGAAATGACTTATAAGATCGTAGGATCTACAGAGGCAGATGTCCTCGGCAATAAGATTTCCAATGAGTCACCTGTTGGTGTAGCACTGATCGGGTCTAAGGCAGGGGATATCATCGAGGTGGAGACACCAAATGGAGAGGTTGTGAAGTACGAGATCCTTGAGATCCAGAAGTCAAAATAAGATAGAAACGGAGTGATAGAAAAGTGGCACAGCAGAATAAAAAGCCGCAGACAGAGCAGGACGTCAATGCTTTGCTGAAGGTGCGTCATGAGAAACTTGCAAATTTACAGGAAGCCGGAAGGGATCCTTTCCAGATTACAAAATATGATGTAACCGTACATTCCCAGGATATCAGAGACCGCTATGATGAGCTGGAGGGACAGGAGGTTTCCCTGGCAGGCCGTATGATGTTCAAGCGTGTAATGGGTAAGGCATCCTTCTGTAATATTCAGGATCTGAAAGGCAAAATGCAGCTTTATGTTGCGAGAGACGAGATTGGTGAGGAGTCTTATGCCGATTTCAAAAAGTATGATATCGGTGATATCCTTGGCGTAAAGGGTAAAGTATTTAAGACCAAAACAGGTGAGATCTCTGTTCACGCAGAGGAGATCGTTCTTTTGTCCAAGAGCTTGCAGATCCTTCCGGAGAAGCATCATGGACTGACCGATACCGATACAAGGTATCGTCAGAGATATGTGGATCTGATCATGAACGAGGACGTAAAGGATACCTTTATTAAGCGTTCCAAGGTGATCAGCTGCATCCGTCGTTTTCTGGATGAGCAGGGATTCATGGAGGTGGAGACACCAATGCTGGTTTCCAATGCCGGTGGTGCTGCTGCAAGACCGTTTGAGACTCACTTCAATTCCCTGAATGAGGATCTGAAATTGAGAATTTCTCTGGAGCTGTATCTCAAGAGACTGATCGTAGGTGGTATGGAGCGTGTTTATGAGATCGGCCGTGTGTTCCGTAATGAGGGACTGGATACCAGACACAATCCGGAGTTTACACTGATGGAGCTTTATCAGGCATATACAGACTATCACGGTATGATGGATCTTACTGAGAAGCTTTACCGTCACGTTGCAAAGGAAGTGACAGGTTCTGAGATTCTTAAGTATGGTGATCATGAGATGGATCTTTCCAAGCCATTTGAGAGATTGACGATGGTAGATGCTGTTAAGAAATACGCAGGTGTTGATTTTAACGAGATTCCGGATACCGAGGCTGCAAAGGCTCTGGCAAAGGAAAAAGGCATTGAGTTTGAGGAGCGTCACCAGAAGGGTGATATCCTGAACCTCTTCTTTGAGGAGTATGTAGAGGATCATCTGATTCAGCCTACTTTTATTATGGATCATCCGATCGAAATCTCTCCACTGACCAAGAAGAAACCGGACAATCCGGATTATGTAGAGCGTTTCGAGTTCTTTATGAATGGATGGGAGATGGCAAACGCTTACTCCGAGTTAAATGATCCGATCGATCAGAGAGCTCGTTTTGAGGCACAGGAGAAGGCACTGGCTGCCGGAGACGATGAGGCAGAGCATACGGACGAGGATTTCCTGAATGCACTCAGCATTGGTATGCCTCCGACAGGTGGTATTGGATTTGGTATTGACCGTATGGTCATGATGATGACAAATTCACCGGCGATCAGAGATGTACTGCTCTTCCCAACGATGAAGAGTCTGGATTCTGATAAGAAAGCATCTAAGTCTTCCAAGGCAGCTTCCGCAGAGGTAGCTAAGACGGCAGAGAAGATTGATTTCTCCAATGTAAAGATTGAGCCTTTATTTGAGGATGAAGTAGATTTTGAGACATTCAGTAAGTCTGATTTCAGAGCGGTAAAGGTTAAGGAATGTGTGGCAGTTCCTAAGTCAAAGAAATTATTACAGTTTACGCTGAATGACGGAACAGGTACAGACCGCACTATTTTAAGCGGAATCCACGCTTATTATGAGCCAGAAGAGCTTGTTGGTAAGACATTGATCGCAATCACTAATCTGCCACCGAGAAAGATGATGGGTATTGATTCCTGTGGTATGCTGCTTTCCGCAGTAAATAACCTGAAGGATTCCGAGGAGGAAGAGCTTCATCTTCTGATGGTGGATGATCATATTCCGGCAGGTGCAAAGCTGTACTAATATTTTTATATAAACTGATATTGTGGGACAATTTATAGAAGACGTATTTCTGTAAATTGTCCCTTTCTTGAAAGGACATATATGTTAAAAATATATTTTGGGGACATGGAAGAGGCGGTATATCATCCGCCGGTTTATTTTGATAATCAGTATGAGGATGCGTGGATCATGGATCCATTGTCAGTGGAAATGATACGGGATGTAGACAGATCGGAAGTGAAAGGACCGCATTTGATTGAGAGTCCGGTGCTTGGACCGATTTCCACAAAGGAATTGTCGGGCGGAGTGAAAACATTAATATTGATGGCATTTGATGATGAAGGCAGGATATTTAATGCATCGGCCTGTGGAGATAATTGTGCAAAATGGATCTTGAAGATTGCAGAGAAAAAAGATCTCACAATCAATCTAAGACATCGGATGGATTTTGGAAAAGATGGTTTCCAAATAAAAATACTAAATACGGGCGAAGTCGTACGTAATCGAAGCGATATGATTCGTGTAGCGGCAAGATATGTATAGAGATGAGGAGAGGGAATGAAGGGCAGACACAACATTATTGTACGAAATAAAAAACTGCATTATGAATTTGAGATAAAACGAAATATTACTGTTATTCAGGGCGATAGTGCGACCGGAAAAACCACGCTAATTGATATGCTTCGTCAATATGAAAATTATGGGACAGATAGTGGCGTTTCTGTTGAATGCGACGTTCCATGTGCTGTTTTAGAAGGACGCGAATGGAAAATACAGCTTGAAAACAGAAGAGGCTGTATTTTATTTACGGATGAGGGAAATCCTTTTGTGAAGACGGAGGAATTTGCAAAGGCAGTGCGGGGGTCGGATAATTATTTCGTTCTGATTACCAGGGAGAATTTATACAATTTACCGTATAGTGTAGAGGAGATTTATGGGATTCGATCGTCTGGAAAATATCAAAATACACAGCGGATTTATCAGCAGATATATCACATATATTCCGAAAAACAGGATTCTCCGATGAGACCACAAGAGGTTATTGTGGAGGATTCTAATTCGGGATATGAATTTTTTAAATCGGTTTGTTTAGAAAATGGGATTCCTTGTCAAAGTGCAGGAGGAAAGACGAAGATATTTTCCAAATTGCTAAACTCGGAAGATCAGAAAATATGTGTGATCGCAGATGGGGCAGCACTAGGTGCTGAAATGAAAGCGTTATATGACTGGACGCAGGAACACGAAAATGTTGTGTTATATTTACCGGAATCATTCGAATGGCTACTTTTGAAAGCTGATATTATTTCAGAGGGAGATATACACAATATCTTAGAAAAACCGGAGGAGTATATTCAAAGCCAGTTATATTTTAGCTGGGAGCAATTTTTTACAAAACTTTTGGTTGATAGAACACAGGACACATATTTAAAATATCAAAAGAAAAAATTAAATGAGGTATATCTTCATGAGAAAAATAAAAAAGCAATTTTAAAAGAAATAAAAGGACTCAGGCTTGAATAACGGAGGAAGGGGTATACAAAGACAAATCTATACAGCTTTTATTCTTTTTATAAGACTTATCCTGACATTTTCCAGACATTGTCTGGAAAATCTACTGGACTATTGTCTTCAAGCTGGAACTTCTGCATATTATGGATTTTGGAGATGAACCTTTGGAAGCTAAGATATTAAATACCAGAAAAACCGTGCATAATATGTTGGAATTTATTCGTGTTGCAGCAGACTATGTATAACTAAAGGTAATTGAGATATGAATGACTAACATTTATTTAAAATTTCATTTTAGGAGGAGAAGGGACATGTTAAGAGACATTGAAAAAATACAAGATATTTTATACAATGATGCTTCTATTGAAGAAATTAAAAAGAAAATAGAAGAATTAGATAATCCACAAGATATTTATGTACTCTCGTATAATTATAATTGGGATGATGGATTTGAGATACCTACTTTGATTATAAATAATAGTCATTGTGATTTAAGTGCGGCATTGTTGTTATTTTATTCTGCTGAGGGGGAAGAATATTGGTCAGATGATTTTGATAAAACAGATGAAGAACAGTATAATTTTATTAATAAATTACATAATGATATATTAAAAGGGAAATTTATTATGGCGGGAATTGAATTTATTGTTCCATTGAGCAAGGTACAAAAATATAAGTTGAAAAAAAAGCTTAATGATAATGAAGAAATATTTATTACTGATATAATTGGTGAAGATTTAAGTATTGACTTATAGATATTAATATATTGTTGTTTCTGCTTTTTTGCAATTTTAACGCAAATTCACTACAATTCACGCAAAACTCCTTCTTTTTTCAAATTCTTATTGCTAAAGTATGGCTAGTAGCAAAAGTACAATATCGTTGGAGAAAGGAGAAGGGACATGTTAAGAGACATTAACTGGCTGTATTGGATTTTGCATTACTGGCGCTAAGCCTGCATCAGCCACTGTAGTATGGAACGGAAAAAGGATGATTACAGATAAGAAAAAATGTCCACAAAAGATGGGTATAAAAATAGATGAGATTGTTCAGAAGAGATAAAAAACTTCTTCACTAATTTTATTTTCCTATTCATTATCTTCATGAAGGAAATAAGTCATTTTATGTTGGCAACTATAGGTTGCCAAAGAGAACTTTAAAATTGGTGGTAAAAATAATAAAGATTTTATACAATAAAATCAAATATTGCAGGAGGTAAGCTTTTATGAAATTATCTGAAAAAATAATAGAGCTGCGGAAAGAAAATGGAATGACGCAGGAAGAACTTGCATCAAAGTGTAATGTGAGCAGGCAATCTATATCCAAGTGGGAAGCGGATATTGCGTTGCCAGAAACGGAGAAATTGTTAATACTGGGAGAATTGTTTCATGTTTCCATGGATGTGTTGTTAAAGGATGAATTGACACTAGGCGAAGTTAAGAAAGTACAGAGTTGTGGAAATAATGCAATTCAAGAGAAGAAGCAGGAAGTATATGAAGGAGCATTGATTAAAGAAAGTGTAACAGATGATACCATCATTGATTTGTTGAGTGTACATAAGATTGAATTATGGAATACTGGTGGCAAGCCAAAATATTGGACGGTATTGTTTTTTACTAGTGATAAAAAGGATTTTCCGGAGCAAGTATCCAAAGTAATGGGAACTGATCCGGATAACGGTGGAAATTGGTTTGTTGATTTCAAGGCTGGAAATGTGAAGTACATTGTTTTCAAAGATAAAATATTGAAATATCAGATTGGTAATCAGAAAGAAAAAGATTATGTATGCAACGAATGCCGGAAAATGGGAATTACTGGTGGGGAAATGAATTGGTCCGAATAATTAAAAGCTATCGACCAGATGAAATGGGTGGGGCTGATGAATAATGTGAGAAGTTTGGCAGAGAAAATCGTAGTAAAAGAGTTGATATATGTGTAGTATGGGTGCGGAGCGTAATGCTCCGCATTCTTAAATTACTAATGCGAAATAACAACAGTTATGATATAATGAGCCCTAAAGGGCTCATATTAGGAGTTTCTTCGAAACTCCGATATGCGCAGAAACCGTGCGTGTATATATGATACAATGATTGGAATCGGGGACTAACGAAGGGGCAAAGAAAATCCCAATGCAGGATATCCTTTTGTGAAGGGAACAATGATATCTTATGGAAAGAAGTAGAATATATGGTAACTTTGAATCCAAAGGAGCGACGGCTATGGAGAATACATTGGAAAAAGCGGACAAAATAACTTTATGGATAATTTTGTGAAAACGGATGACATTTTGAATGATATGCTTTTGTGGCAATGAGCAGCTATTTTCTTCAAAGTATAAGTTATATCTGCCGACAGAAGAACTGAAGGCAGAGATTGAAACACAAAAGGCAATGTTTTATCTTCAGCAGCAGGCTGGTGAAGAAATGTAAATCGGAGGCTGGTAAGGTATTTATGAGTGCATGGAATGCAGATTTATATGATAGTAAACATGATTTTGTTTCGGAATATGGAAAAGGACTTTTAGAGTTTGTGCCTGAGAATAAAAATCAAAGTATTTTGGATTTGGGCTGTGGAACAGGAACGCTTACTGCACAACTGTCAAATCTTGCAGATACAGTTATTGGCGTTGATAGTTCTGCAAGCATGATAGCAAAGGCTAAAGAGCAATATGCTAATATACAATTTATGGTTTGTGATGCACTTGCATTACCATTTGAAGAACAGTTCGACGTTGTTTTTTCAAATGCCGTATTTCACTGGATAACAGACCATAATGCGTTGTTGAATAACATACATAAAGTATTGAAGCCGGGTGGTTTATTGGTATGCGAATTTGGTGCTAATGGAAATATTTCAACAATTGAGAATGCATTTATGAGAGTGAGCAGGAATTTGGGATATGAATACAGTCCCAAGTTTAATTTCCCGACAGTTGAGCATTTTGCCGGTTTATTAAGAAAAAACGGATTTGTGATCGACAAAATATATGATTATGACAGACCGACTCCATTAAAGGATAATGAAAATGGTTTAGCCAATTGGATGAAGCAGTTTTTTGCGTCCGACTTGGAAATGATGTCTGAAAAGATGCAGACAGAAGTTATTAACAATGTTGAGGATTTGATGAGAAAGTCTCTTTGGAATGGAAGCCGGTGGATTGTTGATTATCGCAGATTAAGAGCGATTGCACATATATAAAGAGATGGATTTGAGATTGGGGACATTAACAATAAATATTGAATTGATAAAATTAACGGTCGAATATAGAGAGCGGTTATTTGACATATTGAGCAACGCTATTGGATTCAATTATAACTTAGTTTGTCGCTTTTATATATTGACTATTTCTTATTTGTGGAGGTAATTATGACTGAAAGAGAAAAAATGTTGGCGGGTCAGTTTTATGACTGTGGTGACGCTGAACTATTGACGCAATGGCATAAAGCCAAAGATTTGGCAAGAAATTATAATCAAACCGATTCCGCAGATGCAACAGAAAAAGAAAAAATTTTGAACGAACTGCTTGGAGGGAAAGGTAAGAACCTGTGGATTACCGCACCATTCTATGTGGATTATGGAAACAATATTTATTTCGGGAATAACTGCGAAGTGAATATGAATTGCACTTTTTTGGATGACAATGCAATTCGTATTGGGGATAATGCCTTGATTGCACCAAATGTGCAGATTTATTTATACAGCATTTCATCCGACAAATGCGGTGGAGCGTTTCGGCGAGCCAAAAGAGGATGGCTCGTTTGAGTTTTGTAAAACCAGAACGGCACCTGTTATTATCGGCGACAATGTCTGGATTGGCGGTGGAACTATTATTCTGCCGGGTGTTACGATTGGAAATAATGTCGTAATCGGAGCAGGAAGTGTTGTAACGAAAAATATTCCTGACAATGTAATTGCAGTTGGAAACCCCTGCAGAGTAATCAAAGAAAACAAATAAAGGCAGATGGGAAAATATTTGCACTGAATTATCGTAAAGAAAGCTATAAGTTCAAATCATACAATTATCTCAACAGGGACAAGTAGTAGAAAAAGCGGCAGATATTCATAAAAGATCCTTATGTTTTAGAATTTTTAGGATTCTATTGTAATATTGAACAGAATATTAAATAACAGTAATCAATGTGATGTAGAACAAAGGAGAAAACACATGAATA
>CAKRHP010000023.1 GCA_934339135.1 uncultured Lachnospiraceae bacterium
GCAGGTAGTTGAAGTTCTTAAAACTATCTAGGAGCTGGTCTGCTCATATTTTTCCGAAGAACAGTTTACACTATCATCAATTAGTACAAACTTGACAAAGCGGTTAGATTAGACTAACATAAGGTTGCTGTAATGAAACGTATTGTTTTCTATATTGGAAAGGAAGATACGATGAAAGAAAAAGTAACTGTAACAGGAGTACCGGAAACCATGATTCAGACCCTGTATGCACGGGCAAAGGAATCGCAAAAACCGGATGCCAAGATTAAAGATTCCATGGCAGTGGAGATCGTGTCAGAGTTGGACTATGATTTTTCCAATGCGGATAAGGACAAGGCGATGGGCTCCGGTGTGATTGCCAGAACGATCGTGCTTGACCGGATGGTGGGAGAATATCTGGACAGCCATCCTCAGGCGGTTGTTGTGAATATTGCCTGTGGTCTGGACACGAGATGTTACCGTATGAGAGGAAAATATTCACGCTGGTATAATATTGATCTGCCGGAAACCATGGAGATCCGGAAGCGGTTTCTCACGGAAGACGGACCGGTTTACCAGATTGCAAGATCAGCGACGGATGCTTCTTATACGGAGGAGATATCCTATGATAAGGAGGACGTTCTTGTTGTGATCGAAGGTCTCTCCATGTATTTAAAGGAAGCGGATATTCTGCAGATGTTTTCTGTTATTGAGAAAAATTTCCCGAAGGCAACGGTTTTTATTGAAACCATGTCTCCGTTTTTTGCAAAACATATTAAGGAGAAATCTATTGAGGGAAGTCAGGCGAAGTTCGTATGGGGCATCAAAAACGGAAAAGCCCTGCAGGAGCTGATCCCGGCATTTACATATAAAAAAGAGGTTAGCCTGGTGGAGGGCATGAAAAAAATGATGCCGATCTACCATGTGCTTGGAAAAATTCCGGCAGTTCGTAATATTTCCAATAAAATTATCGTGATGGAAAAGAATTAAGAAATATTATGGGCACAACCTAATAATCGGTGTGCAAAGTTTGAGTAAAATAAATAAAAATGGAAGGGGGAAAGTCCAATGAAAATAGTGTATCGTACCAATGAATCTATCGAAGCAGACAGTGTGGTGGATAAATTATCGGAACAGGGGATTACAGCGAAGTGTAGCCGTAAAGAGGAATTTAATGCAGTGACAGGCACCGGCAGCTTTTTGTTTGAAATATCTGTGGAGGATTCACTGGCTGAGAAAGCAAAGGCGCTTTTGAACAAACAGCGGGGGGAGACATCCTGGAAAAGCTTTGGAAATGCGTCGCGGAAGAAAAGAGTTGTGGTGTGGATCTGTCTGGTAGTCTGTATTCTCTTTTTGCTGGCTGCCTTTGTGGCTGGTATTGCAGGCACGGCTGGATAGACCGGTGGTAACGTAAGAGGTGCAGAGGGACTGTCAGAAGCAGATCACGTCATAAACACAGGAGATTTGTCCATGGATTTTCGGATATTACGTTATTTTTTGAATGTAGCAAAGGAACAGAGTTTTACCAAAGCGGCACAGCAGTTACATATTACACAGCCGACACTTTCCCGGCAGCTTGCCGCTCTGGAGGAAGAGCTTGGAGTTACCCTGTTTGCCCGTTCCGGCAGGAATATTACACTGACAGAAGAAGGAATCCTGTTCAAAAGAAGGGCGCTTGAGATTCTGGATCTGGAGGAGCGGACGTTGGATGAGCTGAAGGGCAGCGAAGGGATTGTAGAGGGAACGGTCACCATTGGCTGTGGTGAATTTGCGGTGGTGGAGACTCTGGCGGAGATATGCAGAACCTATCAGCAGAAATATCCTCGTGTCCAGATCGCACTTCATACAGCCACAGCGGATACCATCTCGGAAATGATGAATAAAGGTCTTGTAGATATTGGACTATTTATGGAACCGGTGGATACTCAGGGACTGGATCATATAAGGCTCCTGGGAAGCGACCGCTGGGTTGTGGGGATGCGGCCGGATGATCCTCTTGCCTGCAAAGAATATATTGAAAAGAAGGATCTGATCGGAAAACCCCTGATCCTGCCGGAGAGAATGGGAGTGCAGAGCGAGCTTGTGAATTGGTTTGGCAGGGATTTTCAGAAAATTCGGATTGCCTTTACCAGCAATCTGGGCACGAATGCGGGGGTGATGGCAGCCTGCGGTCTTGGATATCCGGTGTCCATTGAGGGGGCAGCAAGATACTGGCGGGAGGATCTGCTGGTACAACGGCCTCTTTCGCCGGAGATCACCGCCAACACAGTGATAGCCTGGAGACGTAATATTCCCAATCCCCAGGCGGTGAATAAATTTATTGATGAGATCAATGCCTTTGAAGCATTGAAAAGTATTTAATATAGGTATTAGACATAAACAGAATATAAGATTAAAATAGATGTGTAAGACAGGAACGGAGAGATGTTTTACACATCTTTTGCATTGTACAGGGAAATGCTTGTAATGCAGCCTGCAGTTTCGAATTTATGAGCCGGGAAAGAAAGGGAGGTTTTTTATGAGTAAAGGATTAGTAGCATATTTCAGTGCAAGCGGCAATACAAAGAAGATTGCAGAGATGATCGCAGAGGAAGGCGGCTTTGATCTTCACGAGATCGCACCGGAGAAGGAATATACCAAAGCAGATTTAAACTGGATGGATAAAAAGTCCAGAAGCAGCGTGGAAATGAATGATAAAGCATTTCGTCCGGCCATCAAAAAGTCGGATCTTGATATCAGTGATTATGATAAGATCCTGATCGGTTTCCCAATCTGGTGGTATGTGGCACCGACCATTATTAACACATTTCTGGAGGCGTATGATTTTGCAGGAAAGCAGATCATTCTGTTTGCAACTTCCGGAGGCAGCGGCTTTGGCAATACCGTGAAGGAATTACAGCCTTCCGCACCGGATGCAGAAATTACCGAAGGAAAGCTTTTAAATAATGTCAGCAGACAGGATATCAGTGAATGGGTAAAACAGTTATAGAAAATTTGTAGTGTAATCTGCGGCCGGGGGCGGCAGTATTCAGGAAAGGCAGGCTTATTATGGAAAAAATCGTACAGACAGCGGGAAGAGCAGCTCTTTCAGAATTTGCACCACAGTTTGCACATTTTAATGATGATGTGCTTTTTGGTGAGAACTGGAACAATCAGGACATTGATGTAAAAACAAGAAGTATCATTACTGTTGTTGCATTGATGTCGTCAGGAATTACGGACTCTTCTTTGAAGTTTCATTTACAGAATGCAAAGGATCACGGCGTGACACAGAAGGAGATCGCAGCGATCATTACACATACTGCATTTTATACCGGATGGCCAAAGGGCTGGGCAGTTTTTAATCTTGCAAAAGAAGTATGGGATGTGGCAGAAGGAGATCTTACTTATGAGGATGAGGCAATGAGGGCTCATGCAAAATCCATGGTATTTCCAATCGGTGCTCCGAATGATGCATTTGCAAAATATTTTATCGGACAGAGCTATCTGGCACCGGTTTCCACAGACCAGGTGGGCATTTTTAATGTAACCTTTGAGCCTGGCTGCCGCAATAACTGGCATATCCATCACGCAAAGAGCGGTGGTGGTCAGATCCTGGTATGTGTGGCAGGACGCGGTTATTATCAGGAGGAAGGAAAAGAAGCAGTCGAGATGAAGCCGGGTGACTGCATTAATATTCCGGCAGAAGTAAAGCACTGGCATGGTGCAGCTCCGACAGAGTGGTTCTCCCATCTGGCAGTAGAGGTGCCGGGAGAGGAAACCTCCAATGAGTGGTGTGAATCTGTGACCGATGATGTGTACAGCAAGCTGAAATAGGGAAGATACGGGTCGATGAAATGAATACCGCTTCAACTTATTATTTTAATGGTTGAAGTTTGAAAAGAAAACATCCGGGATGTGCTTTTTGTGGCGTGTCCCGGATATTTTTTTGTGCTTTTTTATAATCTGCAATTCAGATTGTTTCATATTGAAATAACAAAGTTTTGTCGATAAATATTTAAGAAGTATTACTTCTAAAAAAAGAATTTATGAGAGGCTTGAAGATAAGATATGAAAATAGTAAAACGTCTTTTGATATTTCTGTTATGTATTGTGATGGCTGGGGGAATTTTGTTTTTGATCTCTATTCCCAGTGTGAATGATCATATAGCAAAGCAGACCATGACAGAGCTTGCACAGGTGCCGATGCCGGAACAGACGAAATGTATTGAAAAGGTATCTGCAGCCGGAAAGCTGTCTGGCAACGGAAATGGAATGCAGTATCTGGGAGCATTGCTGGTAAAAAGCGATCTTTCGCTGAAAGATCTGAAAAAATATTATGCAGCGAATACTCCAAGGAAATGGTATTGCGATGTGGAACGGCAGAAAGGTCAGAGCCTGCGTGTCAGTGAACATGTGGACATACGTTTTAAGCATCCGGTCAAGGGGAAGAATTATTACGTTGTTTATGCCTGGGGAGACTATGATGGAATATATAGTGAACTGGATCTGCGGGGTCATTGATGGGACAGGTTTCTGCTTGTAAGAATTATAAGAAAATGTTATAATTAGATAGATAATATATTATCCCAAAACGTATAAATTTGATGGAAATAGATAAAATATTATACATAATTATTGAAAGGAGATGACACGGAATGAGAGGTCTGGTATGGGAAACAGCAGAAGAACTTGATCTGAAAATTGCACAGCGGGTTCGGGATATTCGCAAGAGAAGATCTATTTCGCAAAAAAGACTTTCAGAAATGAGTGGGGTAAGCTACGGTTCTGTTAAACGATTTGAGACGACCGGTCAGATTTCGCTTGTGAGTCTTACGAAGCTTGCGATGGCATTAGATATAGCGGGGGATCTGCGCAATATATTTACACAGATTCCTTACCGGGATATTCAGGAGGTTATTAATGAAAGCAGATAATCTTATAAAGGTTTTGTGGGATGATTGTCTTGTGGGAACTTTGGCAATGACGCAGGATCAAAGAGTGGCGTTTCAATATAGTGACGAGTGGCTGGAAAGAGAAATGTTGGAAAAATATGTATAATACACAAGCTTCGCACATGTAATATATCGATATGCCCATAATATTTAAAAAATGTTTTTTGTCAAGAAAAATACTTGACAACATCAAAACGATTGTGTATACTACCCATTGTGTTGTAAAAGCAGACTTTGAAATGGAGGATAGTGTGAAAAAAAATTTTTTTCACACAGCAAATTTGTGCCTGCGGCCCAAAGTTTGCAGTTCTTTGGAAAGGCAAGGTTATTTATATGGCATTTGATAGTTTATCCGAAAAGCTGCAAAATGTTTTTAAGAACCTCCGTAGCAAGGGACGTTTGACGGAGGAGGATGTGAAAGCAGCTTTAAAGGAAGTTAAGATGGCTCTTCTGGAGGCAGATGTAAACTTTAAAGTAGTAAAGAACTTCGTCAAGACAGTGCAGGAGCGTGCGGTTGGACAGGATGTGATGAACAGCCTGACGCCGGGACAGATGGTGATCAAGCTTGTAAATGAAGAGCTTGTCAATCTGATGGGCAGTGAGACCACAGAGATTGCATTGAAGCCATCCAATGAGATTACCGTCATTATGATGTGTGGTCTTCAGGGTGCCGGTAAAACCACGACCACGGCGAAGATTGCCGGAAAGCTGAAGCAGAAAGGACGTCGTCCACTGCTGGCAGCCTGCGATATTTATCGTCCGGCGGCGATCGAGCAGTTAAAGGTCAACGGAGAAAAGCAGGGCGTGGAGGTATTCTCCATGGGTACCAGCCATAAGCCGGTGGATATTGCTAAGGCAGCGATCGAGCATGCAGCAGCACATAATGAGAATGTTGTGATCCTGGATACCGCGGGACGTCTTCATGTGGATGAGGACATGATGGGCGAGTTACAGGAGATCAAGGAGAACATTGACATAGACCAGACGATTTTGGTTGTGGATTCCATGACAGGTCAGGATGCAGTCAATGTAGCTAAGACATTCCATGAAAAGATTGAGATTGACGGAGTCATTCTGACAAAGTTGGACGGTGATACCCGAGGTGGTGCGGCACTTTCCATCCGTGCGGTGACAGGACGTCCAATCCTGTATGTCGGTATGGGAGAGAAGCTTTCGGATCTGGAGCAGTTTTATCCGGATCGTATGGCATCGCGTATTCTTGGTATGGGCGATGTACTTACTCTGATTGAGAAAGCGGAGGCTGAGATCGATCAGGATAAAGCCAGAGAGATGGAAAAGAAGTTCCGCAAGGCGGAGTTTGATTTCAATGACTTTCTGGAGCAGATCGGCCAGATGAAGAAGATGGGCGGTATCAAGAGCATTCTTGGTATGATGCCGGGAATGGGACTTCCGGCAGATCTGGACATTGATGATGATGTGTTTAAAGGAACCGAGGCGATCATTTATTCTATGACACCGGAGGAGAGAGGCAATCCGGCCTTGATCAATCCATCCCGTAAAAAGCGTATTGCGAAGGGCGCCGGAGTAGATATTGCAGAGGTCAATAAGCTGATCAAGCAGTTTGAGCAGTCCCGCAAGATGATGAAGCAGATGTCCGGTATGATGTCCGGCAAGGGCAAAAAGAAAGGCCGTTTCGGCGGCGGTATGCCAAAGCTTCCATTTGGATTTTAATGGGAGAGCGTTTATAGCAGAGCATTCAGATTCCGATCATATCGGAGTTTGTATATAAATAGTACAAGCAAGATTAGGAGGTGAAAGACATGGCAGTAAAGATCAGATTAAGAAGAATGGGTAAGAAGAAAGCACCTTTCTATAGAGTAGTAGTTGCTGATTCCAGATCTCCAAGAGATGGTAAGTTTATCGATGAGATCGGTACCTATGATCCAAATCAGGACCCAAGCGTTTTCAAGTTTGACGAGGAAAAGGCTAAGCAGTGGTTGGCAAATGGTGCTAAGCCGACTGAGACAGTTGGAAAGCTGTTAAAGCAGGCTGGAATCGAGTAATTTTTTTGACCAGTGAGGATGTGTAGAATATGAAAGAATTAGTGGAAGTTCTCGCACAGGCACTTGTGGATCACCCGGAAGAGGTGGTCGTTACAGAGACTGAGACAGAGAATGAAATCCTATTGGAACTTAAGGTTGCTTCGGATGACATGGGTAAGGTTATCGGAAAGCAGGGCCGTATTGCCAAGGCAATCCGTACCGTTGTAAAAGCGGCTGCCTACAATACGGACAAAAAGATTACTGTAGAAATCGGACAGTAGGTTCGTGAAAAACGCCTGTACATGATCATGTACAGGTGTATTTTTACTTTTAGGAAACTTTATCTGTTTTGTTATTTAAGGAGATCAAATGGAAGATTATTTCAGAGTTGGCGTGATCGCCAATACACACGGGATCCGAGGGGAAGTAAAGGTTTTTCCGACAACGGAGGATCCGCAGAGATTTAAAGGGATGAAGGAGATCATTCTGGATACTGGAAGTGAAAAAAAGGTTTTGGAAGTTGCTTCCGCCCGTTTTTTTAAGAATCTTGTGATCTTAAAATTTAAAGGGATTGATTCGATCAACGATATCGAAAAATATAAGGGGAAGGATCTGTTAGTGACCAGAGAAAATGCCATTCCTCTGAATGAAGGTGAATATTATATTGCGGACATCATCGGTGCCACAGTGGTTACAGAAGATGGGGCGCAGTTTGGAATATTAAAGGATGTATTAACAACAGGAGCCAATGACGTATACGTTGTGGACCATGAGGGGACAGAAGTACTGCTTCCGGTGATCCCTGACTGCGTGCTGGCGAGAGATATGGAGCAAAAGATTGTGACAGTCCATATTATGGAAGGGCTGATGTAAAATACTTTCAGGACAGCAAAGACGCTGCCATAGAGTGACAAATTTCACATTGTGAGAGGTGAATCGGATGAATTTTCATGTAATGACATTATTTCCGGAAATGATTGAGCGGGCCATGGGCGAGAGTATCACCGGACGGGCGATCAAGGCAGGCCATATATCAGTGAATGCAGTCAATATCCGGGATTTTGCCAACAATAAACATAACCGCGTGGATGATTATCCCTACGGTGGAGGTGCCGGTATGGTGATGCAGGCAGAGCCGGTATATCAGTGCTATGAGAGCATCTGCAGATCCATAGGAAACGCAAGACCGAGAGTTGTGTTTATGACGCCTCAGGGACGTACCTTCAATCAGCAGATTGCGGAGGAACTGTCCCGGGAGGAGGATCTGGTGCTGCTCTGTGGTCATTACGAAGGCATTGACGAGCGGGTACTGGAAAAGATCGTGACAGATAACGTCTCAATCGGAGATTATGTGCTCACAGGCGGAGAGCTTCCGGCTCTGGTGGTGATGGATACCATTTCCCGTCTGGTGCCGGGTGTTTTAAATAACGGTATGTCGGCAGTCAAGGAGTCTTTTTCCGATAATCTGTTAGAATATCCGCAGTACACAAGACCCGAGGAGTGGATGGGGGAAAAGGTTCCACCTGTCCTTCTTTCGGGACACCATAAAAATATTGCGGCTTGGTATCGGGAGCAGTCCATCCTGAGAACAGCAAAGAACAGACCGGATCTGTTGGAGAAAGCAGAACTGACAGAGAAGGAAAGACAATGGCTGAGACAGCAGTTGGAAGGGGAAGAATGACATCATGAGTAACAAAATATGGAAAGTAACGGTAATGATTCTGATATCCACGCTGATTTTGGTGGAGGCAGCACCGAGATTGCAGCTTTTGGCGGCAAATGAGGATGGTATGGCGACCACAGAGATCACCATAGACAATGGAACGGATGATCCGGATCCGACAGCCCCGGAGGATAAAACGGCTGAGACAGTTAAGCCGGTCAAAACGGCAAAACCTGCACAGGATAAAACGAAGCAGAAGGTGCCGGGTGGGAAGGATCCTTCATCGGATTCCAAGGCTCATAAAAAATCTGGTCAAACAAAACACAGTAAAAAGAAAACACCGGCACAACCAACGCCGGTTCCGACATACCGCCCGATCGAGGGAAAGGTTCTTTTGCATAATTCCAGATACATGACGGAGATTCAGCAGTTAAAAAAGGAAAATAAAAAGATTACCGGCAAAAGATCAGCTTTGATCACTAAGACACAGTCCTTAACCGTGCGACAGGCATATCTGAAAAAGATGCGCCGGGTCATTGGAAACAGTACCATGGCAGTAAAGGTGGCAGCAACGGGTACAGCAGTGTCCCGTGTGGTATCCTCCGCTGCGGTGCAGGGCTTTGATTCCACTGTGGATCAGGTGGTATATCAGGGATATATTTTATGTGATCCAAATTATTTTGATGTACTCAGTGTATCAGGAATGGATGCGTTTTTTGAGGAAAACGACACGATCGATCTGGGGACATATCTGGATAAGGAGATTGATGACTGTGGACAAAAGCTGGTACGGTTAAAACGACCGGTGCACAAGATCAGAAAAAAGTATGAGAAAATACATTCCCGCTATGTAAAGGGAATGAAACATCATAATCCGGTGATCTTTAATCCCTATGACCTGACAGTGAAAAGCTATGCTACAGTTCCACAGATGAGAAAAATGCTAAAGGGAAGCGAAATGGTGACTTTGGCTCCGGTATTTGTGAAAGCAGAGCATAAATACGGTGTCAATGCAGTAGGTCTTGCGTCTGTTGCTGCGTTAGAAAGTGCCTGGGGAACCTCTCGGAGAGCCAGAGAGGATCATAATCTGACCGGCTTTGGAGTCAGCTCTGATGACGCAGAGGGAATTAATGCATCCGGTGATCAGGAAAATATTATGAGGACTGCCCGCTGGCTGGCAAAAAGCTATCTGGCACAGGATGGTGTCTATCATCTGGGGAATGGACTGCCGGAGCTCAACAGGCATTATTCTGCTTCTTATGAATGGGCATGGAAGGTGGAGCATTGTGCACACCGGATGTTTGAAAAACTGGGGGATTAATATGACAAAACAGGCAGGAATAAGAAAAAAGCTCCCTGCAATATGTCTGATCGTAACCATGGTGATATGCAGTATGACGGGCTGCGTATCACCCTTTTCAAATACAGAGAAAAACAAGGATACATTATCCATATCCGGTTTTGCATTTGATACAACCTACACGATCACCATATATAAGGGAGGCAGTCAGAAGATACTGGATCAGTGTGTTTCTCTTTGTACAAAGTATGAGAAGCTGTTTAGTACCACACGTAAGGACAGTGAGCTTTATCAGATCAATCAGGTCAGCCGGGAGGCGGCGCAGAGTGGAGAGAAGGACGGAAGTCTGGATCTAAAAGTATCAGATGATATGAAAGATATCCTTCAAAAAGGCTTGTATTACAGCCGTATTTCCAAGGGAAGTTTTGATATTACTATCGATCCGGTCAGCAGTCTGTGGGACTTTTCCTCCGGAAAGGGAACAGTGCCGGAGGCGTCAGAGATAGAGAAAGCACTTTCTTATGTAGATTACAAAAAGATAGCATTAAAAAAGAATGTGCTGACACTGAAAAAATCCGGCATGGAACTGGATCTGGGAGGAATCGCCAAGGGATATATTGCTGACCGGCTGAAGGAGTATCTGTCCCAAAAAGGGGTCACATCCGCAGTGATCGACCTGGGAGGTAATATTCTCTGTATGGGAGGAAAAAGTGAGTCTGAAGGGTTCCGGATCGGGATACAACAGCCCTTTGCTGATCGCAGCGAGACGGTGAGCGTGGTAAATATCCGGGATAAGTCAGTAGTATCCTCCGGGATTTATGAGAGATATATTAAAGCGAAGGATGGCACCCTGTATCATCATATCTTAAATCCACAAACGGGATATTCCTATGACAATGATCTTATGGGTGTGTCCATTATATCGGACAAGTCAGTAGACGGGGACGGGCTTTCTACCACGGCATTTGCATTGGGACTTTCCCATGGAATGAAGCTGATTAATACCATGGATGGTGTGGAGGCACTATTTATCACAAAAGACGAAAAACTTCATTACTCTGACGGATTTAAATTATATATGGACTGACAGAACAGTCATAATGACCTTTTGGAATGCATATAGATAGACAAACAGCAAACCATGCAATGCCCGGTCGGCATGTACCAGTGCATTGCCAACGCATTCCGGGAGGTAGCCATGGAGGAATTTCAGGTATATACAGACATCGCCAGCCGAACCAATGGCGAGATTTACTTAGGAGTATGCGGACCGGTCCGCACGGGAAAATCTACGTTTATCAAGCGGTTTATGGAGCTTTTAGTGCTCCCAGCCATTACCAATGAGCATGACCGGCAGAGAGCAGTGGATGAACTGCCACAGTCAGCAGATGGTAAAACGATCATGACCACAGAGCCAAAGTTTATCCCGAAGGAAGCTGTGGGAGTCCGTCTGATGGGGGATAATGAGGTCAAAATACGTTTGATCGACTGTGTGGGGTATATTGTCAATGGAGCAAACGGTCTGACAGAGGACGGCGAGGAGCGTATGGTCATGACACCATGGTCTAAGGAGCCGATGCCTTTTACACAGGCGGCAGAGTTTGGAACGCAGAAGGTGATCCATGATCATTCCACCGTGGGAGTTGTGGTGACTACAGACGGAAGCATCGGGGAACTGGAGCGGGGCGTTTATCTGGAAGCAGAGGAGCGGACGATCCGGGAATTAAAAGAGATTGGAAAAGCCTTTGTGGTGCTTGTCAATTCCACTCACCCTTACAGTGAGGAAACCGTAAATGTGGTTCAGGAGATCAGGGACAGATATGATGTGGAAGCAATGGCGGTGAATGCCAGCCAGCTTCGCAAGGAGGACATTTTGGAGATCATGGAACGGATCCTTCGGGCATTTCCGGTGAGCCAGATCGAGTTTAATCTGCCGAAATGGGTGGAAATGCTGCCAAACAGCCACTGGCTTAAGGTGGAATTATTTGAAAAAGTGCGTCAGATCCTGGCAGGGATCGCAAAGATCAGTGATGTGACCAGAGAGCGTTTTCAGGTGGATAGTGATATGATCAAGGAGTTTCATATCCGCAAGATCGGCATGGAAAACGGAAAGGTGCTGATCGATACCCTGTTTGATGATACGAAATATTATCAGATTCTCAGTGAGCTGGTGGGAACGGAGATTCCGGGAGAATATCAGTTGATCCGCCTGTTGAA
The DNA here is from genome assembly GCA_934339135.1 of uncultured Lachnospiraceae bacterium. GTDB lineage: Bacteria > Bacillota > Clostridia > Lachnospirales > Lachnospiraceae > Jutongia. The sequence goes on from CAKRHP010000023.1 coordinate 12,097, forward strand.
GGAATACGTCGCCCAGAAGGAAGAGATCGGCAAGATCGGGCAGGCATGGCAGGAGGTACATCAGAAGGGATATGGCGTGATCACACCGACAACGGATGAGATCACCATTGAGGAGCCACAGCTCATTCATCATGGCAATAAATATGGTGTGAAGCTGAAGGCGGTGAGTCCGTCCATACATATGATCCGTGCCAATATTGAGACAGAGATCGCACCGATCGTGGGTACGGAGGAGCAGGCAAAGGATCTGTTAGATTATATTGCTGAACAGGAGGGACCGGATAAGGACGGGATCTGGGACACCAATATTTTTGGCAAGACGGTACGGCAGCTGGTGGATGAGGGCATGAGCGGAAAGGTTAATAAGCTGACCCAGGAAAGCCAGTTAAAGCTGCAGGAAACCATCCAGAAGGTGATCAACGACAGCAATGGTGGTCTGGTGTGCATCATTATTTAGAGAAATACTCGAAACAGTTCATCGAATTTTCATATATATACGGTACAATGTTGCTTGAAAAGGTGCAGCTTGTACCGTATTTTATTACAATGGAGTAAATGATTATGGATGAAAAACAGAGTACATATTATGGAGCATATTATGAACCATTGAAGGAGTTGGAGCAGGAAGTGCTTTGGTGGCTTTCGGAACTGGTAGACGGTCTTTCGAACCGGCAGGGAGAGAGACCGGTGGAGCATATCCGCAGCCGGATCAAATCCGCAGATGGAATGAAAGAAAAATTGGCCAGAAAGGATCTGTCACAGGATGTAGAAACGGCGGTGGGATCCATATCAGATATTATTGGTTTTCGGCTGGTGACACATTTTGTAGGAGATGTGTATGAACTCGTAAAGTCCATGAAGACGGACAGCAGATATCCGGTAGTAAAGGAAAAGGATTACATCGCAAGTCCAAAACCAAACGGATACCGCAGTTACCATGTGATCATAGAATGTCCGTTCCCAGCGGCAGCAAAAGGTTCAATCCGGGTGGAGATACAGCTTCGGACTATTGCCATGGACTGTTGGGCGAGTCTGGAGCATGAGATGAAATACAAGAAGAATATCAGCAATGCGGCACTGATTGAAAAAGAGTTAAAGCGGTGTGCCGGGGAGATGGCATCCACAGATCTGTCTATGCAGACGCTGCGGGATATGATCCGGGAACCGGGAAAGGTAGGAGGAGCATGAAAATATTATATGCAGAAGATGAGATGGGACTTTCGATGGCAGTTTCAGAGGTGCTGAAGATGGAGGGCTTTGAGGTGACGGCAGTGATGGATGGTCTGGCTGCCGATGAGATTTTGCAGAAGGAGCATTTTGATCTGGTTGTGCTGGATATTATGATGCCGGGAATGGAAGGAACACAGGTAGCACAGAATATGAGAAAACGATCCGATTATACACCGGTTCTGCTGCTGACGGCAAAGGCGGAGACCGAGGACCGGATCAAGGGACTGAATATGGGAGCCGATGATTATCTGGCAAAACCTTTTGCCATGGGAGAACTTGTGGCAAGAGTGAAAGCTATGATCCGGAGAAACCGGGAGTATCAGCAGACGGTTTTAAATCTTGCCAATGTGACACTGGATCTGGAGAGTAATGAGCTTTCTGCCAAATCAGGCAGTCTGATCCTCAGTGTAAAGGAGGCAAAGCTTCTGGCTCTTTTTCTGGAAAAAGAAGATATCAGCTATTCCGTGGAAGAAATTGCCGGCCAGGTTTTTCAGGGGGAGGTCAGTGCCGAGGAGATTTCTCTTTATATGGCATATCTCAACAATAAACTGGTACAGATTCATGGAAATCTGCAGCTTACGATGGAGGATGGAAGGGTTTCGGCAGAAAAGAAGGAGGGATAAGTCTTGGGAAAACTACGATGGCGTCTTGTGGGAATTGTTTTTTCGTCTGTTGTGGCAGTATTTGCTATTATGAATTTACTGTTGATCTTTTGCCTTCGTACCTACAATAACGATCAGGCAGATCAGATGACACAGATCATCAGGGAAAATGACGGGACGGTTCCTCAACTGGAGGATTTTGATAAAAAATCAGTCAAAAAGCAGATCTTTGGTGGAAATTATATAGAGTTTAATGAAGAATCGGCATTTCGGACCCGTTATTTCTGTGTGACCGTAAATTCGGACAAGCAGATATTGTCTGTGGATATGGATCATATTGCGGCAGTAGATGAAAAAAAAGCGGTCCGTATGACTAAGATTGCACTGTTTGTAAAAAAAGAAGTGGGAAATGTAGGAAATTATCGCTTCCGAAAGGAATATTCGGAGGGGGAGGTCACAGACATTATCTTTTTGGATTGTAAGGAAAATCAGGAATTTTACCGGCTGGTAGTGACACTGACCGTAAGCGTATCCATTCTTCTGACAATGCTGATCACGATCATATTTATTATAGCTTCGAAACGTGTGGTGCGTCCTTTCGAGGTGAATTCCCAAAGACAGAAGCAGTTTATCACGGATGCCAGTCATGAACTGAAAACTCCCCTTTCCATTATTTCTGCGAATGCAGAGGTATTACAGTATAAAGGAGAACAGAATGAGTGGCTTCAGAATATCGTGGATCAGACGAAGAGAATGGGAAAATTGATCAATCAGCTTCTGGTATTGGCAAAGTTAGATGAGGTTCAGGAGAAAAATGACCGGCAGGATGTGAACATGAAGGAACTGGTGGAAAAGGTGGTAGAGCCTTTTGATGAGGTGCTGGAACGCAAAAACGTGAAGCTGGTGACGGAACTGGAAGATAATCTGCAGATACGGGTCAACAGAGAGCAGATGGAGCAGCTGATCACAATATTAATGGATAATGCGGCAAAATATGTCAGCGAGGGAGGAGAGATTATCTGGAAGCTTGCAAAGGTTCATAGGGGCATCAGTTTTTCTGTGACCAACACGACGGCTCAGGAGAATGTGGACACAAAGCATCTGTTTGACCGGTTTTACCGGAATGACAGCTCCCGTTCCTCGAAGACCGGGGGGCATGGAATTGGTCTGTCTATAGCGAAAAAGATCGTAGATGCCCACAAGGGTAATATCACAGCGAAAGCAGAGGGGAAAACAGTCACTTTTTCCGGCTTGATCCAGGGATAATAGGGAGAAATGAAAATATAAATCCATTTATGATTTGACAAGCTTTTGCCATACTGCTATAATTCTTTTGTAATATATATGTAACATTTGACTTGAATATGTAATATTCTTGAATAGAAATGAGGATTTGTATGCATCGAAAGAATATAAAATGGATCGCAGCGGCAGTGGCAGCTATCGTGATGGTGACAGGAACGGCAAAGATCCATGCGGGGACCGTAGCAACGGAGAAGCCGATGGCCGGTATCAATCTCAGTCTGGACAAGTACAGTGATGCGGTTCTTGCGGAGCAGGAAAAGGAAGAGACCGAGGAACAGGAGACCGAGGTGACAGCAGAGCAGCTTACTTCGAAGAGTGCTGCAGCTACAACGACTCTGGAAACAACAGAGAAATCTTCTGACAAGAAGGAGAAAAAGGAGATCAGTCATTTAAAGCTGAATCTGAAATATGACAGACTGGGTGTGGCAAAGGTAGACTCTTATCTGAACGTCAGAAAAAAGCCGGGTGAGGATTCCGGCATCGTCGGGAAGATGACCAAGAATTCCGGCTGTAATATCTATAAAGTGAAAAAGGGCTGGGCAAAGATTGTGTCTGGTAAGGTTAAAGGATATGTAAAAGCCAGCTATTTGGTCAAGGATAAGCAGGCCGAGGAGTTTGCTAAAAAAATTGCGAACCTCCGTATCTCTGTCGATACAGAGACGTTGAATGTGCGCTATCTTCCATCCACGGATGCAAGGATTTATGATCAGATTTCCGAGGAGGACGAGTACGATATTTATAAGAGAGACTTGACAAAGACCTGGTTAAAGAAATATGTTTCCAAGCATTGTAAGAAATCTGATTTAAAGAATATCAATACAAAGGAAATGTACAATAATCTGGAAAACTGGATGTGTATCAGCATTGATAATGAGAAGGCATTTGTCAGTAAGGATTTCGTTAAGGTTACCTTTAATCTTGACAGAGCGGTATCCATTAATGAGTCCGGTCTTACCTCAAAGGCGTCTTCGGATTCCTCAGATTCATCGAATCTCACCAATATGGTGAATTATGCAATGCAGTTTTTGGGTAATCCTTATGTCTGGGGAGGTACAAGCCTGACTAACGGTACGGATTGTTCCGGATTTGTTATGAGGATTTATCAGCATTTCGGATATTCTCTGCCAAGAACATCTTCTGCGCAGGCAGGAGCAACCAAGACAGTCAGCTCCGGTGATGTTCGTCCGGGAGACCTGTTTTTCTACGGCAGTGGTGGAGTGAGTCACGTAGCCATGTATATTGGCAATGGCCAGATCATCCATGCGAGCAACCCTCGCACTGGCATTAAGATTTCATCTGCATATTACCGTACACCGGTTAAGATCGGTCGTGTGATCGGTTAATTGATTGTTATTATTAAGACTGTTCTGCAAAAGAAAATTTGTCAGAACAGTCTTTTTCTGTTAATATGATATAATGTGCGCGAAGGCAAAAGGGAAGCTTTTTCGAACCTTTTGCCGAAGCATTGCGAATTTTTGATACAATATCTGCAGATACAGGAAGGGTTATTAGAATGAATATTGTGTTATGTGTTATTGTGATCGTACTGCTGATCGGAGTGAAGTTATATACAGATCGGAAAAATTATAAAAAGCGAATACGTGAAAGGCTTCTGCGGGAATGGGGAAGTCCCATTGACGAGGAATACAGCCCGGAAAAGCTTCAGGCAGTGGCGGAGTATTATCGGGATCAGGAGCCCACTGAATATGTGGATGATATCACATGGAATGATCTGGATATGGACCGGGTATACCAGCAGATGAATCATACAAAGTCAGCCATGGGGCAGGAGTATTTATATTATCTGCTGCGATGCCCGGTGACGGATCCGGAGGCACTGGAGGAAAGGGAACGGCTGATCACCTTTTTTCAGAATGAGGAGGAAGCACGTTTTATGCTTCAGGAAGAGTTTGCCACGATTGGAAAGGCGGGCAGCTTTTCTGTTTATGGTTATCTGGACAAGATTAATTTACTAAAAAAGGAAACTGGAGTTTTTTCCATCATTCAGTTTGCTGCGTTTCTGGGAGGCGTCATATCGTGCATTTTTGTACCGGACATCATGATCATGCCAACAGCGGTGATCGCAGCGGTCAACATGGTGACATATTATAAAAGAAAAGCACAGATGGAGAAGTTTTACCGGTTATTTGCATTTATTGTGCGGATGATCCGTTTTTCAGAGACGGTATCAGCCATGAAGATTAAACAACTGCAGACGTATTTTGACCGGATGAAGGAAAAACAGGGCAGGTTCCGTAGATTTTGCAGGGGAAGCTGGCTTGTGGTTGGCGGTGGTCAGATGGAAGGAAACATTACCGATATTCTGATGGATTATGTCCGTCTTCTGACGCATATTGATATTATTAAATTTCAGTCCATGGCAAGAGAAGTGCTGCGTCTGCAGAAGGATCTGCTGGATATTTATGAGACAGTTGGTTTTCTGGACAGTATGATCGCTGCTGCTTCTTACCGGGAAATGATGCAGGCATGGTGTGTCCCTAAAATGGAACAGGCGAAAGGAAGAGAGTTTTATCTGGAGGCAGATGAAATTTATCACCCGCTGTTGCATGAGCCGGTCAAAAATACGATCCATGCGCATCGGAATGTTTTACTGACCGGTTCCAATGCATCCGGAAAATCTACCTTTATCAAAACTGTGGCGATCAATGCGATTTTAGCACAAACACTGCATTCGGTGCTTGCAGACCGCTATGAAGCGGTTTATTTCCGGGTATATTCTTCTATGGCACTCCGGGATGATATTACGAGCAATGAGAGCTATTATATGGTGGAGATCAAATCCCTCAAGCGGATCGTGGATCAGGCAATGGAGTCTGGTGAACCGGTGCTCTGTTTTATTGATGAGGTGCTGCGTGGCACCAATACTGTAGAGCGTATTGCAGCATCTACGGAGATCTTAAGTTTGTTGGCACAGAAAAATGCGTTCTGCTTTGCGGCGACTCATGATATTGAATTGACAGAGCTTTTGAAGGAACAGTATGATAATTATCATTTTGAGGAGCAGGTCGAGGAGGATGATGTGATCTTTGATTACCGTCTTCGGGAAGGGAAAGCCATGACCAGAAATGCCATCAAGCTTTTGCATATGATCGGTTATGACCAATATATTGTACAGCGGGCACAAGACCGGGTGGAGCATTTTGTGGAGACCGGAAGTTGGAAGCTGTGATCTTTTGATCGGAAAGTGATGGAAATGCTATTGTGTGTCTGAAGCCCAAAACTTGCAGACCGGGAAAGGGAGAAAGATTAATATGACAAAAATTACAATGTATACTGACGGAGCGGCCAGAGGAAATCCGGACGGACCGGGAGGATATGGAACGATCTTGTCTTTTGTGGATTCCAAAGGGCAGGAGCATATCAAGGAGCTTTCGGCAGGGTATCAGAAAACCACCAATAACCGGATGGAGATGATGGCTGTGATCGCAGGGATGGAGGCATTAAACAGACCCTGCGAGATCGTGGTATATTCCGATAGTCAGTATGTAGTGAAAGCATTTAATGAGCACTGGTTGGACGGCTGGATCAAAAAAGGCTGGAAACGCGGGAAAAATGAGCCAGTCAAAAATGTAGATCTGTGGAAACGTCTGCTGTCTGCCATGGAGAAGCATCAGGTGTCCTTCCAATGGGTCAAGGGACATAACGGACATCCACAGAATGAACGCTGTGACGAGCTTGCTACTACAGCGGCAGATGGAACAGATCTTCTGGTGGATGAGGGCATATCATAAAGTGGTAGACATACAAAGCAACAGAAGTGTCTGGTTTGATTCTGGCACAGCAATGATCGGTAAAATTTACAGGATTTTATTTTTCCGTAGAATATTCATGGTAGAATACGGAAATAATACATAACAAATTCAGAAAGGAATGGTTATGTATGAAGGGAAAAGTATTTCGCTATATTACCGTATGCTGTCTGTTTCTTGCATTATTTGCTCTTGCCAATTTTTACTGTTATCAGTCCGCCATGAATCAGTTTGAAAAGATGCAGGAGGACTATGAGAGCCGGGTGGGGGAACAGGTGCAGGTGTATGTAGATAATCAGATGGAGCAAATGGAAAAAAGTGTCCGGGAATCGGTACAGACCGAACATGTATCCAAAACATTATCGGATAATACGGTATATCAGGTGCAGAGTCACAATGCATTGACGGATGAGACCGTAACAGAATATAAGACGCTGCCGGAGGAACTGGTAGGCTGCGACAGACAGCAGGTACAGGAATATTGCAGCAAGTACAAAAAGAACATGTCTGCGAAGGAGTTCCTGGATGGCCTGCAGAGTGTGAGCCTGATTTCCTTTTCGCCGGAGCGGCTGACTGTGTGCAAGAATTATGATCAGTCAAAGGTAAAATTTCGGTATTATCTGATCTCTGACGGTTCTGAGGTGATCGCCTATTATGGCGATATGAAAACCGTATATGAGCATACGGGGATTGCTGTTTCCTCTCTTTCCAAGAAGGAAAAGCAGCAGCTCAAAAAGGGCATTGAAGTAAAGGATGAGGAAGAATTGTACGGCATACTGGAAAATTATTCCAGTTGACAGATAGAAAAGAAATGGAGAAAAACATGCAGGAAGAAGTGATCGTGATCGGTGCCGGAGCATCGGGAATGATGGCGGCGGTGACGGCAGCAGAGAAGGGATGCAGGGTTCTTGTTCTAGAGCAGTTGTCGCAGCCCGGCAAAAAGATCTATGCGACAGGAAACGGAAAGTGTAATTATACCAATGAACATCAGGCACCGGAATGTTATCGGGGAGAAGAACCGGCATTTATCCGAAAAGCATTGGAGCATTTTTCCTGTCAGGAGACGTTAGCAGCCTTCCGGAAGATGGGAATCCTGCCTCAGGCAAGAGACGGCTATTATTATCCGGTATCCGGTCAGGCGGCATCTGTGGTGGATGCACTGGTACGGCGGATGGAGATGCTTGGGGTAACGCTTCACACGGAGGAGAGGGTACAGCGCATTACGGACAGGACAGCAAAGGATGGCACGGTAAGCTATCAGGTTCAGACGGACAAGGCTTCGTATCAGACCCAGAATGTCATCCTTGCAGTAGGAGGGAAAGCGGCACCGGTTCACGGCTCCAGAGGAGACGGTTATAAGATTGCTCAGAAGCTGGGGCTGCAGATCGTTTCTCCGGTTCCGGCTCTGACCTCCTGTGTCCTGAAGGGAGATTTTACAAAGGAATGGGCGAAAATACGGGTGCGGGGTCGTGTGGAGCTTTACAGTAAATCAGGAGAGCTTCTTGCAAAGGACCAGGGAGAGCTTCAGCTTGTATCCTATGGTCTGTCCGGTATTCCATGCTTTCAGGTGAGCCGTTATGCCGCCAGAGCATTGGAGCAGGGGGATAAGCCATATCTGCTGCTTGATATCCTGCCGGATTATCCGGAGGAGGAGCTTGTAAAGGAACTGTTCCGCAGACGGGAAAATTTTGCGTCATACACAGCGGAGCAGGCACTGGAAGGCATGGTGCATCAGGTCCTCGGAAGAGTTCTTCTCAAAAGCCTTGGTTTAAAGCCGAAGGATAAGGCGGGAGAATGGAGTGACCGGGATGTCCGCCGGATCGCAGACCGCTTCAAACAATGGAAGGTTGGCATTGAGCGGGTCAACGGATTTGACTTTGCACAGGTGACGGCAGGAGGAGTCCTCACAAGCCAGCTTGATCCGGATACCATGGAGGTGCGTAAGCATCCGGGACTTTATATGACGGGAGAGCTTCTGGATGTGGACGGGATCTGCGGGGGATATAATCTCCAGTGGGCGTGGACCAGCGGTTATCTCGCAGGAGCGGCGGCAGCAGGACGTGTACACTAAATGGGACAGATAGGTAGATCGATCCCGGAAATAAAATGTCAGATACAGAAAATATAATAAGCAGAATAGAGGATTAACATGATCAAGATTTCACAGATAAAGGTTTCTTTAGATAAAATCTGCCAGAAGGTTCCGGCAGAGCTTGTCAAAAAAGGAATCATCGGAGAGGAAGAAAAACAGATTGTCCGGCGGGCAGCAGCAAAGCAGCTACATATCAGGGAGGAGGAAATGAAAGAATTTCAGATCCTCCGCAGATCCATGGACGCCAGGAAGAAACACCAGATGCAGTATATTTATCAGGTGGCTTTTCAGATACCCCATGAAGAAAAGGTACTTCGCCGTTATGGAAAAAACGATGCGGTACTATGGAAGGGCTTCGGAAACGGAACTGCAAGGGAGTCAGGAAAAAAAGCTGTGGATATAGCATCTGTACCGGATATGGGACAGAGAAAACGACCGGTTATCGTGGGAATGGGACCAGCCGGATTGTTTGCGGCATTGGAATTGGCAGAGCATGGAGTGGCCCCTCTTGTACTGGAGAGAGGCTGTGATGTGGAAAAACGCCAGAAAAAGGTATCCGGGTTTTGGGATACCGGCGAACTGGATGAAAATTGTAATGTACAGTTTGGGGAAGGGGGAGCCGGAACCTTTTCCGATGGAAAGCTGAATACGCTGGTCAAGGATCCCACAGGCCGGGGCAGAAAGGTCATGGAAATCTTTGTGCGGTTTGGTGCTCCGGAGGAAATCCTCTATCTGCAAAAGCCCCATATCGGGACAGATCTGTTGGGACAGGTTGTGCGGAATATCCGGGAACATATCCGGGAGCTGGGAGGAGAGGTGCTTTTTGAGACACAGTTTCTCCGGGCACTGTGGCAGGAGGATACTCTTAAGGAAATTGTATATCTCCGGAATGGCACAGAGGAGCATCTGGAATGTGACACGTTGATCCTGGCAACGGGGCACAGCGCCAGAGATACCGTAAAGACATTATATGACAGTGGAATCTTTATGGAGGCGAAGCCCTTTGCGGTGGGAGTGCGTGTGGAGCATCCGCAGGAGATGATCGGACAGAACCAGTATGGTGATCTGTACGAAAAACTGCCCACAGCAGATTATAAGCTGACCTACAATACCGGGGAAAAACGCGGCGTGTATTCGTTTTGTATGTGTCCCGGAGGATATATCGTCAATGCCTCTTCGGAAAAGGGACGTCTGGCGGTAAACGGAATGAGTAACCATGCCAGAGACGGACGCAATGCCAACAGTGCTATCGTGGTTACGGTGGATCCCTCTGATTTTGGAGGACGTGATCCGCTGGCGGGGATCGCCTTTCAGAGAAAATGGGAAGAAGCGGCGTATAAGGCCGGTCAGGGAAAGATACCGGTACAGCTTTTTGGTGATTTTTGTGCCGGAAGGAAAAGTACCGGGCTGGGACAGGTGATACCGTCCATTAAGGGACAGTATACACTGGCCAATGTCCGGGAGGTCATTCCGGGCTTTGTGGGAGATGCCATTGAGGAAGGTTTTGGAGCCTTCGATCGCAGGATCCATGGATTTGCCCGTGAGGATGCGGTTCTGGCAGGAATCGAAAGCAGAACCTCCTCGCCGGTGAGGATATGCCGGGATGAGTCATTGCAGGCCAACATCCGGGGCATTTATCCATGTGGAGAGGGAGCCGGATACGCCGGCGGGATCACTTCTGCAGCGATGGATGGAATCCGTGTGGCAGAGAGTCTGGTCAGGCAATGATGGACCGGATAAACAATAAAAAGGGCAAAACCAGCGTTTTGCCCTCCAAGAATTGCTTCGCAATTCTCGTTGGCTTCGCTCTACATTACGAGCATTTTCCTATACACTAAAAAGAGATTCGTGTGATAAACATTTAGAAAAGAGGATTGTTATTATGGATGAAAAGGGAATTCAGAGAATTAATGAACTGGCACATAAAGCAAAAGCAGAGGGACTTACCCCGGCAGAAAAGGCAGAACAGAAAAAGCTGCGTCAGAAATTTCTGGCAGATATCCGTGCAAATGTACGGTCTCAGTTAAACAATATTTCTGTCATTGAAAAGGATGGAAGCATTACAGATCTGGGAGAGACCATTGGTAAAAAGAAACCGGTTCGTCTGGAGGATGCAGAATGACGAAGGAGAAAGCCAGAAAAATTATGAAAAAGCTCCGCCGGGAGATGGATGATCAGGAGCGAAGCTGTCAGAATCAGGAGATTCGTGAGCAGCTTCTGGCAGATCCCGTATGGAGGGAATCATCCTGGTTTTATCCGTTTGTGTCCTATGGAACCGAGGTGGATACAAGAGAGCTGATCCGGGGACTTTTAGAGGAGCAGAAGCAGGGAAAAACGATCCATGTGGCAGTTCCCAAAGTCGCCGGAAAAGAGATGGATTTTTATGAGATCCATGATATGACCGATCTGCAGTCCGGTTATCATGGAATTTTAGAACCGGCAGAGCATTGCCCAAAGGTAGAGGCAACGGAAGGGGTCATGCTGTTACCGGGACTTGCCTTTGACAGAGAGGGACACCGTGTGGGATACGGCGGTGGATATTATGACCGTTATCTTGCCCGTTTCGGAGGTCCGTCTTTACATTTATATGCGGTCGCATATGATTTTCAGATTGTGGATCATATCGAGGCCGGGGAGCATGATATTCCGCCACACCGGATCATCACTTCACAGAACAAACACAATTAAAACACGTTTTCTTCATAATCACATCACAAAGGGAACATAATTCGTTGCTAGAATGACATCATAAGATAAAACAAACGGCAATATAATGAGCAAAAAACATGCACAGCAGAAAGCCGCATTCGAGAAGAGTAAGGAATGGAAGGGAGAGATTGTGATGAGAAAACAGGATTTAGTAAAGGTGGCAGCGTATGCTGCAGTGTTTGGGCTGGTAGGAGGCGTAACATTTGAGGGGGTTAATTATACCGCTAATCATTTTCTTGGAAATGCAGCGGTAGAAAGCACCGCGACACCGGCAAGTAAATTGAAAACAACAACGACTTCAACCGGAAGCAGTGACAGCAGCTCCGAGGGAGTATCTACCGTAGCAGCCAATGTGCTTCCGTCTATCGTAGCCATTGATGTGACGGTTCAGGAAAATACACAGGATGTATTTGGCAGAAGCTATTCCCAGGAATCATCCGGCAGTGGCTCCGGTATTATCGTGGCACAGGATGACAGTAATCTTTATATTGCAACCAACAATCATGTGGTACAGAATGCAACCAAGGTATCTGTCAAGTTTAATGATGACAGTACTTATACCGCAAGCGTCAAGGGAACTGACACAGATTCCGATCTGGCAGTGGTTGAGATCCCAATGAAGGATCTGTCCGATGACACAAAAAATAATATCAAGGTGGCAACCCTTGGGGACTCTGCCAAGGTAAAGATCGGAGAACAGTCTATCGCTATCGGTAATGCTCTGGGCTATGGCACTTCTGTTACCGTTGGCTATATCAGTGCCGTGGACAGAGAGGTTGCCTCTGAGGATGTCAATATGAAGTTGCTTCAGACAGATGCTGCTATCAACCCGGGCAACAGTGGTGGTGCTCTTGTGGATGATGAGGGCAAGGTTATTGGTATCAATTCAGCAAAATATTCGGACACCTCTGTAGAGGGTATGGGATTTGCGATTCCAATCTCTACGGCAATTCCGATCATCAATGATATTATTGATGCACAGCAGGTATCTGAGGATGAACAGGCGTATCTGGGCATTAAAGGAACCGATGTTTCCAGTGAAATCTCCCAGTATTACAATATGCCGGAAGGAATTTATGTCGGTAAGGTAACAAAGGATTCCCCTGCCGGAAAAGCCGGTATCAAGACAGGTGACATCATTGTGAAATTTAACGGAAATGAGACAATAACCATGGATGGTCTTCAGGATCGTCTGGGACGATGCAAAGCCGGAGATACCGTGGAGGTCGTTGTCAAGAGAGCGGATAATGGTGATTACAAAGAGGTTACCGTGAAAGTAAAGCTTGGTAAGAAATCAGATTCCACAGAGGATCAGAGTGATGACAGCCAGAGTGGAAACAGCAGTCAGAATGGTTCTCAGGGAAATAACGGAAATCAGAATGGAAATAATTCCCGGAATGGCGGTAACAGCCAGAACGGTTCCCAGGGCAGTGACGGAAGTCAGAACGAAAACGGATACAGTAACTGGTGGGGTTCCTTCTTTAACTAAAGGAAACGCACCATTTTGAAAAAGCCGCATACCATAATCTATAAATTGTTTGTGCAAAAGAGGATACCCATAGAGGTGTCCTCTTTTTTGTACAGAAAGGGCAGGTATCATATGAAACGGATCTGGAAAAAGACGCTTTGCGTTGGTATGACGGCAGTGATGATGGTGGGTGCTTTATCAGGCTGTGGCAAGCAGGACAAAGAGCTTACCACCATCCGTCTCAACGAGGTGGCACATTCGATCTTTTATGCACCGCAGTATGTGGCGATTGAGAAGGGGTATTTCGAGGACGAAGGGATCGCATTGGAGTTGACCAATGGAATGGGAGCAGACAATGTAATGACCGCTGTGGTTTCCGGGGAGGCAGACATAGGATTTATGGGTTCCGAATCTTCCATTTATGTGTATCAGGAGGGCGCAAAGGACTACATTGTGAATTTTGCCCAGCTGACAAACCGTGCCGGTAACTTCCTTGTGGCAAAATCAAAGGATGACTCCTTTGACTGGAGTAAGCTGAAAGGAAAAACCGTGCTGGGCGGCAGGGATGGCGGCATGCCGGAGATGGTATTTGAATATGTATTAAAGAAGAATGGCATCGACCCGAAAAAAGATCTGAAGATTGTAAAGAATATTGATTTTGGTCTCACCGCACAGGCGTATGCTTCCGGTCAGGGAGATTATACCGTAGAATTTGAACCGTTTGCCGCTTCCTTGGAGGCTGACAAAAAGGGTGTTGTTGTTGCCTCTCTCGGAGAAGCCAGCGGGGACGTTCCTTACACGGCTTATTCTGCCAAGAAAAGTTATATGAAGGATCACCAGAAGGAGCTTCTTGCCTTCACGAAGGCGGTCCAGAAGGGAATGGATTTTGTACAGAGCCACACCCCGGAGGAGATTGCCAAGGTGATCGCTCCACAGTTCCCGGAGACGGATGAGAAGGCTCTGGTTACCGTGGTAAAGCGTTATTATGATCAGGGAACCTGGAAAGAGAATCTGGTCTTTGAAAAAGCAAGCTTTGAGCTTTTGCAGGATATTCTGCAGGATGCGGGAGTATTGAAGAACCGCCTGGCTTATGATGATCTGGTAGATACCCAGCTTGCAAAGGATTCATTCTTGCCATAATTCCCAAAATGCGTTATAATGACAGGTGCGAAAAAATGTGCAAAGAACAGGGAATGAGGCATTATGCAGAAAAAATACACAAACGAGATCCTGAATCTCCTACGGAGTATACAAAATATTGACTATATTACTCCCGACGAAATACCTCAGATTGATTTATATATGGATCAGGTGACGACATTTATGGATGAGCATTTACGTTCTTCCAAGCGCTTTGAGGAGGATAAGATCCTCACCAAGACCATGATCAACAATTATACGAAGAATAATTTGCTGCCGCCGCCGGTCAAAAAGAAATATTCCAGTGAGCATATGTTGCTTTTGATCTACATTTACTATCTGAAGAACTTTTTGTCCATCAATGATATCCAGAGTATTCTGAATCCGTTGACGGAGAAGTTTTTTGGAAGCGGGGACGGTTTATCCTTAAGTGATATTTACCGGCAGATCGTAGAACTGGAGCAGGAGAACATCAACTCCCAGGCGAGAGACATCATCCGCAAGCTGAACAAGTCCGGGGAGGCCTTTGCTGACGTGGAGGATCCGGAGGAGAAAAAGCTTCTGACGACATTTGCATTTATCTGTATGTTAAGCTTTGATGTCTGGGTAAAAAAGTCCGTTATTGAAAATCTGATCGATGATACACTGGGAGACAAAAAGAAAAGTAAATAATGATATGGATCAAACACCGGAAGTCACGTTCCGGTGTTTTTTGCATATAATGACAGGAAGGAGACTGGTGATCGGAGGAAAACGATGAGAAGGGAGTATCGTGTTAAACCGGAGAAGCATAAGCACGAAAAAAAGATGAAGACGGAACCTTCCATGCGGGATCCTGTAGTATCAAGAAAAATATCGGGAGTGTTGAGCCTTTCGGAGGATATTCTGGCAAAGGCTCCGGTGGTGACCAGCTTTGGAAGATACCGGGTATGTATTGAGAATTACCGTAGTATATTAGAATATCAGGAGGAACAGATCCGGATACAGACGAAAACAGGAAAGATCCGGATTGCCGGGAAACGGCTGGGGATTGCCTACTTCCGGGAAGACTGTATGTGTGTGGTAGGAGAGATCCATTCCATAGAATATCAGTAACAGAAATTAAGGCGGCAAATGAGAGAAAGGGTAGCTCAGATGGAGGAGCGGGAATGATACATAAAATTTTGACCTGGTGCGGGGGCTATGTGATCGTGCGTCTGCCGGGAGATCAGGCGGAGCGGTTTATTAATATCTGCAGGACAAAGGGAATCTTTTGGTGGAAGGTTCGTTGGCAGCGTCAGGAGCAGTATGTATATGGCTGTATAAAAAGAACGGATTATTATAAGCTGCGTCCTGTGGTACAAAAGACAGGGGGGTTCCCGGTGGTAAAGGGCAGGATCGGCGGCTATTTCTGGCTTCGGAGAGGAATGGAAAGAGCCAGCTTCTGGTGCGGGATCCTGTCCATGCTGTGTATTTTGTTTTTGCTGGCAGGAAGGATATGGGGCATTGAGATATCCGGGCAGTCATATCATACGAAGGACAGCATCCTGCGTTATCTGGAATCCGAAAATGTGTATGGGGGAATAGCCGGGAAAGATGTAGTATGCAGCGAGATTGAGGCAAATCTTCGGAAAAAATATCAGGATATTGGATGGGCATCGGTAGAAAAGTCCGGGAGCAAGCTTTATGTGCGGTTGGATGAGGTGTTACTGCAGAAAAAGAAGCATAAGAAGCAGCCGGCAAGCCTGGTGGCAGAAGATTCCGGAACGGTGTTAAGCATTGTGACTAAGACAGGGACAGCAAAGGTCAGAGCCGGTGATCAGGTGAAAAAGGGACAGAAGCTGATCTCTGAAAAGGTAAAGATTGTGGGAGATAATGAAGAGGTGGTGGCAAAAAAGCACGTCCGGGCGGCAGGAACGGTGGTACTGCAGTCTGTGTATCACTATGAAGACAGTTTGAAAAAAAAGTATCAGAAAAGAGAAGAAACAGGGAAAAGTCGTGCGATATATCAGATAAATATAAAAAATCATGATCTTTTTCTATATAATCCCTTAAAAAGTTTGGAAAGTTACGAAAAATATGATATAATCCGTGAAGGTGGGCAAGTATGCCCTTTTCTGTCATACCGTTTTCCGGTTTCTGTCTGGAAGAAGACATTTCGGGAGGTCCGGAGAGAAAAAGCGCGCTATTCCCAAGAAGAAGCGGCAAGGATTCTTACCGGCCGGTTTGATTATTACCGGCAGCAGATGACAGAAAATGGATGTTATGACCTGGAGGGTGAACTGGTCATCCGGGAACAGGGGGACAGCTTTGTGGGGGAGGCAGATATTGTCTATTCCAAAAAGCAGAAGAAATATCAGCAATTCTAGCGTTAGTTTGGAGGAAATATATTACATGTCGATTATGGAGACAGTTATTGAGATACCTGCCGAGCATGAAAAAAACATATTTGGCAGCTTCGATGCGTATATCAAAAAGATTGAACGGAATCTGAATGTTACGATGGTTGCCAGAGACGGCGGCTTGAAGCTGGTGGGAGAAGCTGCCAGCGTGAAGACGGCAGAGAGCATATTGATGCAGCTTCTGGAATTATCCCGCAGAGGCAATACCATCACAGAGCAGAATGTAGATTATGCTTTGGCACTTTCCATGGAGCACAGGGAGTCTGAACTGGTGGAGATCGATTCGGACATTGTGTGCCGTACCATTCAGGGAAAGCCGATCAAGCCAAAGACTGCCGGACAGAAGAAATATGTGGATCAGATCCGCAAAAAAATGATCGTATTCGGTGTCGGTCCGGCAGGAACCGGAAAGACATATCTTGCCATGGCGATGGCGATCGAGGCATTTAAAAGGGATGAAGTCAGCCGCATTATTCTGACTCGTCCGGCGATTGAGGCAGGAGAGAAGCTGGGATTTTTGCCGGGAGATCTTCAGAGTAAGGTAGATCCTTATCTGAGACCGTTATATGACGCACTTCATCAGATCATGGGTGTGGACAGCTATCTGAGAAACGTGGAGAAGGGACTGATCGAAGTGGCACCTCTGGCGTATATGAGAGGTCGTACTCTGGACAATTCCTTTATTATTCTGGATGAGGCGCAGAATACCACACCGGCACAGATGAAGATGTTTCTGACACGAATCGGATTTGGATCTAAGGTCGTTGTGACCGGAGACCAGACACAGAAGGATCTGCCGTCAGGAACTGCATCGGGACTGGATCAGGCGATCAATGTACTGAAAAATGTTGAGGATATTGGATTTTCCTTTTTAGATAATAAGGATGTAGTACGTCATCCGCTGGTACAGCAGATCGTCAGTGCATATGACGATTATGAAAAGAAACAGGCTCGCCGCGAGGCAAGAAAAAAGGAGCAGGGGGCACGTCATGGAAAGGATAAATGAAAAAAGACTGTTCTCGATCGTGATGTATCTGTCGCTGATACTGGGAGCATTGATATGTGCCGGGATTAACCGGATGACGATTGCAGGCATGCTGGTGCAGGTGTGTTATTCTCTGATCATTGGTGTGGTATTTATGACACTGCTTCATGCAAGAGAGGACATGCTGTGGGCGCAGATTCCGGAGAAGTTGGTATATCTGTTTTCCTTTTCTGTTTCCCTGTGTCTGATCGGCGCCGCATCCCGTTATCATATTGGGCTGTTCTGGCTTCTGCCACTGGCGGTCGTTGGCTATCTGGAGACCGTTGAGATCAAGGCAGTGACTTTTGGAGTCCTGATGTTAGACTACCTGTGTAATGCGGCACTGATCCATAAGGACATTAATCTGCTGGTTGGATATTTTATTATGGCGGTGGCGATCGTGATGATCTTATCCATGCTGCATGACAGAAAAGAAATGCCATACGCAGGGGTGATCCTGGCAGCATTATGTATTGCATTGTTTGTGATCCGCTGTGGCTTTCAGAGCAGTGAGATATTCCGACAGAGATATTTTCTGATCCTGGAGATTTCCAGTCTGGTCTTTGTGGCAGTTTTCAGTGGGATCTTGCAGATTGTCTGTGGGTCAGAAGACAGCATCGGTGCGTCATGTCTACAGGACATGTCATCGGAGGTGGAAGAGGAGGATGTCAATAGCATCGAGCAGAAAATCATGACAGCGGTGCCGGCAGAAGAGGATACTACAGAGCCCGATGAATTCGTGAAGGATCCGGAGATTGTGACAGCCGTACCGGAGCCGGTAGAGCATAAGAGACCGGAGCCGGCTGCTTCCGTGGAGATATTTGACATGATGGCTTATCTGCAGGATGATTTTCCGTTGATCCTTCAGCTGAAGGAGGAGGATACTCTTTATCAGCATTCCTATGAGATCAGCCGTTTATCCGGGCTTGCGGCCAGGAAGCTTGGCTGCAATGAGGCACTGGCGGCAGTGGGAGGAATGTTTCACGAGGCAGGAAGAATGCTGTCTGCGGAGAATTATATGGAGGGCAATGCTTCTTTGGCAGAACAATACGGCTTTCCGGAGGATCTGGCTGCAGTGATCCGCCAGCACAATACGGGCAGTGAGATACCGAAAAGCCCGGAGGCGGCCATTGTAATGCTGAGTGACTGTATTGTTTCCACCAGTGAGTATCTTCGCAAAAATGGCAAAAGAGATGCGATTTCAGATGACCAGCTGGTGATGAGTATATTTACAAACCGTATCAATAAAGGCGGTTTGGATGAGGCAGGGCTGACGGATGCACAATTAGATACATTAAAAGCATTTTATATAGCACATGCATTTGAGATATAAGGGAGGATTTTCGTTTACCATGACAATTTGTTTTGAAAATGAAACAGATCAGAAACTGGATTTTGATTATGAAACGATTTTGGAAAAGGTCATTCGTCAGGCGGCAGATCAGGAAAAATGCCCCTATGAATTTGAGGTAAATGTAACATTTACAGATAATGATTCCATCCGTGAGATCAATCGGGAGTTTCGGGAGCTGGATGTACCCACAGATGTTTTATCGTTTCCAATGGTGGATTATCCGGCACCGGCAGACTTTTCTGTACTGGAAGATGAGGAAAATGCGGTAGAGTATTTTCATCCGGAGACGGGAGAACTGATCCTGGGGGATATCGTGATCTCTGTGGAACGTGCCAAAATGCAGGCAGAGGAATATGGTCATTCCCTGAAACGGGAGATCTGTTTTCTGACGGCTCACAGTATGCTTCATCTGTTTGGCTATGATCATATGGAGGATGAGGAGCGGATCGAGATGGAACGACGTCAGGAGCAGATCCTGCAGGATCTGGGAATCATACGGGAATAAATGATAAGATACAGGAAATATAAGCCTGCAGTTTCTGGCATGCAGGTGTGGGAAAGGCATGGGTAACAGAATGGAAACAACAAATAAGAAATTAACTGCTGCCAGCGGTTTTTTAAAGCAGGGAAGTATTTTGGCGGTGGCATCGATCCTGGTGCGGATGATCGGACTTTTGTACCGGATCCCAATGGCCAATATCATTGGCTCCGAGGGAAACGGAATCTATTCGTCTGCCTACGAAATATATAATATATTACTGATCATTTCATCCTATGGTATGCCAATGGCGGTATCAAAGATGGTATCCGCCAAATGTGTCGAAAAGCGGTATAAAGAGGCATATCATATTTTCCGGTGTTCCATGATCTTCTCTATCTGTACCGGTGGTGCGGCAGCATTATTTGTTTTTTTTGGTGCAGACTGGCTGGAGAAAAATTTCTTTAAGAGCTTTTACGGAATTTCTATTCCACTGCGTATTCTGGCGCCGACGATCTTTGTGGTAGCCATCATGGGAACGCTCCGGGGACTTTTCCAGGGCAGAAAGACCATGATGCCAACGGCGATTTCCCAGATCTTTGAGCAGATCGTCAATGCGGTCGTAAGTGTGTCTGCCGCATTTTTCATGATGCGTGCCCACAGTGCCTCTGCAAAGTTTTCCGCATGGGGAGCTGCCGGCGGTACCCTTGGTACCAGCATGGGTGCACTGATGGCACTGATCTTTCTGGTATTGATCTATCTGCTGTATCGTCCGGTGATGAAGAAGCAGCAGAGAAAGGATCGTGTTTCGGAAGAGATGTCTCTGGGGGAGACGTACAAGCTGATCTTGTGGACGGCGATTCCCATCATTCTGAGTCAGACAGTATATCAGCTCAGCGGTATCATTGATGTGTCACTGATCAACTGGGTATTGCTGGGCAAGGGTATCAGCGGTACACAGATCAGTACCTGGCAGGGCATTTACAGTACGCAGTATCGTACACTGGTCAGTGTACCCATCGCTGTATCTACAGCAATCGCATCCTCTATGGTGCCAAGTCTTGTAGCATCCTATATTGGTAAGGATAAATATGCGGTACACCGCAAGGTAAATCTGGCGGTTAAGTTTAATATGATCATTGCATTTCCGTCTGCGGTAGGAATGGCAGTGCTGGCAGTGCCGATCATCCATTCGATTTATCCTTCTATGGAGTATCGGACAGGTTCTATGATGATGATGATCGGATCAAGCTGTATTATATTTTATGCGTTATCTACTGTAACAAGCGGTGTTCTGCAGAGTATTGATCAGATGCGTCTGCCGGTGATCCACTCATTGATCTCCCTGATCGTGCATATTGTACTGGTATGGGGATTGATGCGTTTTACAAGCCTTGGAGTATATGCTCTGGTGATCGGTAATGTCACATATCCATTGCTTGTCTGTGTACTGAACGGATATTCGGTAAGCTCTCATCTGGGCTTTAAGCAGGAGATTACCAAATGCTTCTGTGTACCATTCCTGTCCTCTGTGACCATGGGTGTTGTAACCTTTGTTGTGTTCCGGTTGTTCCATGTGCTGACAAAGAGTAATGTGATCTCTCTGCTGCCGGCTCTTGTGGCAGCGGTATGTGTGTATTTTGTTCTTGTCCTGAAATTGAAGGGACTGACCAGAGAGGAATTATATGAATTCCCATTTGGAAGGAAAATGTCCATTGTGGCAGATAAGCTTCATCTGCTGGAGGACGAATTCGAAGCGTAATAATGAAATAAAGTATCCGTAACAGTTATCTGTTTAATAGAAAAGAGGTTTCGTGCATGGAGAGAATCACACGGGAGGCAATCCGCCGTATGGCGTCCTCGGAGACGGTTTATTATCGGGGAATGCGTTATTATGCAGCTCACGCTGTCAGCGATGTGACATGGAATGAAAATGCCGGTCAGTATCGCAGTGTGGTACATGGAGGAAACCAGTATGTGGTCACGATACAGGTTTCCGGGGAGGGAGAATGGCTTTATACCTGCAACTGTCCCTCTCACGTAAAGCAAAAGGGAGCCTGTAAACATGTTGTGGCGACCATGCTGTTTATTGCCGATTACCAGCAGAGGGAAAATGTGCGGGAGAACCTTGACAAAAAAGATAAAACGGCATATCAGATCATTGAATATTTTCAGAAAAGAGAATTTCGCCGTCTGAGTCCAACCTATTATCATCTGGGACTGCGGATCACGATACCGTCGCTGCTCAAAAAGCAGAATGCCAAGGCATATCTCAGTCTGTATGCGGGCTCTGAGAAAATGTATAAGGTGACCAATACCAAGAAGTTTATTGAGGATTATTATGAGGAACGGGATATCCGCTTGGGAAAGCAGTTTTATTTTATTCCCGGAGAATGTGCCTTTGATGAGGCGTCCGCCGGTGTTATGTCGTACCTTACAGAGATTTACGAGATTCAGGAGACACTGGGAAAGACCTATTATTCCAATCTGTTCAGCCGTCAGGAAATGGTATTGTCCCAGAATATGCTGGTAAAGTTGTTACATCTGGCAAAGGGACTGGAATGCCAGCTTAATCTGTTTGGAAAAGATATGGGAACAGCGCAGATCGTGGAGGGGCGGCCGGAGCTTTCTCTCGACATGCAGATGGATGGAGACGAACTGACCCTTGCGCAGGAGGGGGAAGAGGCATTGCATGCCCTGTCACAGGACGGCTCCATCTTATATTATAAGCATGATATCTATCTGCCGGAAAGAGACTATATCTGCAATTTGCTTCCGTTTTATTCCAGCTTGTTTCAGTCAAAGGAGCGGCAGATCGAGTTTCGCGGAGAAAATAAAAAGCGTTTTATCGAAAAGGTGCTGCCGGTCATTAAAAAGTCTATGCAGGTACAGGTGCCGGAGGAACTTCGGGAAAGCTATATTGTGGAGGCACTGCAGCCGGAGCTTTATCTGGACGTCAGTCAGATGCGCAAAAAATATTATGTTTCTGCCAGACTGGAGTTTTGTTATGGCAAGTATCGTGTGAATCCTCTGCGGGAGGAGTTTCCGGAGGGAGATATTATACTGGTCCGGGACAAGGAAGAGGAGGAGCGGCTGCTCAGCATTCTCTACGGACTGAACTTTCAGGTGCAGGGGGATACGTTTCTGCTGAAAAATGAAAATGATATCTTTGAGCTTATGACGGATCGGATCACAGAGTTGACGGATCATTTTAAAGTATTTTATTCCAAGGAGTATAAAAGTCACGGCATCCGTAAAATGGGAACCATGTCTGCCAACATACGATTAGATACAGATATTAATCTGCTGGAGATCGATCTGGGATATGCGCAGATACCGAGAGAGGAGTTAGAGGCGTTTTTCCGCTCGGTACAGCTTAAACGAAAATATTTCCGGTTAAAGGATGGCTCCTTTATTGATCTGACCGGAGAGGATTCCCAGCTTCATTCCCTTCGCTGGATGTTGGAGAATGATCAGGAATTCCATGGAAATACAATGACATTTCATAAGAGTACAGCGATGTTTCTGGAACGGATGCTGCCGAGGGGAAGCCGTCTGCAGCGTCAGGAATCTTATGAAATGCTGCTGCAGGATCTGAAACATCCGGAGCAGATGCAGTGGGAGATTCCTGAGACTGTTACCGCATCCCTGAGACCTTACCAGGTGGTGGGATTTCAGTGGCTCAAAACACTGGCGCATTATGGCATGGGTGGGATTCTGGCAGATGATATGGGTCTTGGAAAGACCTTGCAGGCAATTGTCTATATCTGTTCCTTCCCGGGACAAAAGACATTGATCGTATGCCCGACGTCCCTGGCTTACAACTGGCAGGATGAGTTTCAGAAGTTTGCTCCGTCGATCCGGACCTGCATCGTACAGGGAACGCCGGAGGAGAGAGAGGCACTGATCTCCGGGCAGGATGGAGCGTATGATGTGTGGATCACCACATATCCTCTGATCCGGAAGGATACAGAGAGTTATCAGAAACAGAAATACGACCATATCTTTCTGGATGAGGCGCAGTTTATCAAGAATCCGTCTTCGCTGGGGGCAAAGGCGGTCAAAAGTATTCCGGCAGATCACCGGTTTGCCCTGACCGGTACACCGATTGAAAATGCCCTGTCGGAGCTGTGGTCGATCTTTGACTTTATCATGCCGGGATTTTTTATGAAATATTCCCGGTTTGCAGATGCATATGAGAAGCCGATCTTAAAGGAGCATGACCAGAATAAAATGAAGGAACTGCGGACAAGGATACAGCCGTTTGTCCTGCGTCGAATGAAAAAAGAAGTACTCAAGGAGCTTCCGGATAAGATTGAGACAAAGCGAATGGCAGAGATGACATCAAAGCAAAAGAAGATTTATTTATCTTATCTGTCCCGGATCCAGGAGGAAATGAAGGGAGCAGAAGGAATCGAAGCGGCAGGAGGCCGTATGCAGGTGCTGGCGGCACTCACGAGATTGCGCCAGATCTGCTGTCATCCGGGCACTTTTATCGAGAATTACCATGGCGGCAGTGGCAAGCTGGATCTTTTGATGGAGCAGCTGCCGGGCATTCTGGACGGAGGACACAGCGTGATCATCTTTTCCCAGTTTACTTCCATGCTCAATATTATTGCAGGGGAGCTTGAGGAGGAGGGGATTGATTATCATTATCTGGCCGGTGCCACGAAGCCGGAGCAGCGCAAGGAGTACGTAAAGAGCTTCAATCAGGGAAAGGTAAAGGTATTCCTGATCTCCTTAAAGGCAGGAGGAACCGGTCTGAATCTTACCGGAGCGGATACCGTGATCCATTTTGACCCATGGTGGAATCCGGCTGTGGAGGAGCAGGCCACGGACCGTGCTTACCGTATTGGCCAGAAAAAGAAGGTGCAGGTGATCAAGTTGATCATGAAGGACTCCATCGAGGAGAAGATTGATGCCCTTCAGACACGCAAAAAGCTTTTGTCCGAGAATGTCATTGAGGCAGGCGAGGTATTTGTCAACCAGTTGTCCATGGAAGAGCTGATGGAGCTGTTTCAGGCAGAATAAGAAAGCGAAATTTGAAATATAAATTTTTTGAATTAGGGGCTTGTATTGGCGGAATTCTTATGATATGATAGTGTGGTTGTGAGTAGAGATATTCCTCTGTTACGGTTGCGGACAGCACATAAGTATTAAGAATGTCGAAAATAAAAGGAGGTCACATCATGAACGATATTATTAAGGCAATTGAAGATGCACAGTTGAAGGAAGTTGCAGATTTCCGTGTCGGAGATACTGTAAAGGTTTATGCAAAGGTTATCGAGGGTAGCCGTGAGCGTATCCAGGTGTATGAGGGAACCGTACTGAAGAGACAGAACGGTGGCGCAAGAGAGACATTCACAGTTAGAAAGTTCTCTAACGGTGTTGGTGTTGAGAAGACCTGGCCGCTTCATTCTCCGATCATCGATAAGATCGAAGTTGTACGTAGAGGTAAAGCTAGACGTGCGAAACTGTTCTATCTTCGTGACAGAGTAGGTAAAGCTGCAAAGGTGAAAGAGCTGGTTAAATAATTTATTATTTCAGTAAACTTGCAGTAGAAAGGAGTTTCCAGAGTATGGAGGCTCCTTTTTTCTTTACAAGCTGCTTAAATGCGCAGCAAATTGTTCAGAAGAGAGGAAGAATATGTATTCATTTGATAGTAGAGTAAGATATAGTGAACTGGCAGAAAATGGCAGACTGAGTCTGGATGGGATCGTAAATTATCTGCAGGACTGTACCTGCTTCGAGTCGGAAGAACTGGGTGTAGGGATGGAGACCACCTACAGCAGAGAGCGGATGTGGGTATTAAATTTCTGGCAGATCGTGGTTGACCGCTATCCGAAGCTGGGGGAACAGATCCGGATCACCACACAGGCATGCGGCAGCGAGAAGATGTTCGGTTATCGTAATTTTATGATCCACGATGAAACGGGGGATATGGTAGTGAAGGCATATTCCATATGGAGTCTTCTGGATATGAAAAAGGGCAGACCATGTATGGTGCAGCCGGAGGATATAGAGCTTTATGGAATCGAGGAGCCTCTTCCTATGGAAAAAGTTTCCCGCAAGATTGCTGTTCCCAAGGAAGGGGGACAGCAGCAGAAGGGCTTTCAGGTACAGGAGTATCATCTGGACACAAACCATCATGTAAATAATGGCCAGTATGTCCGCATGGCAACCGCATATCTGCCGGATGATTTTCCAGTCAGGGAGATGCGGGCAGAGTACCGTCGTCAGGCAAAGCTGGGGGATATGATCCAGCCAATGCGCTATGAAATGGAAGACGGGTATCTGGTGGTATTGCAGGATCCGGAGGGGCAGGTCTATTGTGTGGTACGGTTTATCCGGTGAGGGATGTGAAGACTTTGTGAAAGAACGCCGGAAAACTTGAGTTTTGATATGGTGTATGCTACCATAGAAAAGATGAAATATGTATATAAATACATAGAATAATAAGAGGAGGACGTAATTATGTGGTGTCCAAAATGTAAGACAGAATACAGAGATGGTATTACCGTCTGTGCAGACTGTGGAACTCCGTTGGTAGAAGGAACGGCAGAGGAGTTTGAGACGGTTGATATCTGCAATCTGAAGGATGAGAAGATGGCAGACCGTTTTGTTGGTTATCTGGAGTATTCCAAGGTGAAGGGTGCAGTCAAGCAGTACGATGAGGAGACAGAGAGCTATAAAGTGACTGTTCCGGAAAAGATGGCCAAGAAAGCAGAACGCCTTTTTGAGGGATTTCTGACCGCAGCCGAGGAGGATCTGGAGCAGGAAAAGGAAAGAAAACGTCTGGAAGCAGAAGCGGCAGAGCAGGAAGCCTCCGAGGACGAGGAAAATGATACAGAGGATCCGGAAAATGCACCCGATGGGGATGAGGAGAGTCCGGAAGAAGAGACATCGGAAGAAGCGTCTGATGAGGCGGAGGAATATGACTGGGACGCCGAGGAGGATTCGGCAGATCCAAATTATAATCCATTTGCTGAGGATCATGGTGATATTGATCTGGGAGATGCCGAGGATGAGGAGGATACCGCCAGAGACATTTTATATGAGTCTACCAAAGAGTATGTAAAAAAGGAAGATGCTTACAAGGATATGCTGTTTTCCGGTCTTACATTTATTATATTTGGTATCATTGGAGAGGTTTATCTGTTGTTATGTAAATTAGATGTGATTCCGATCAATTATAATATTGTTGTACTGAGCGGTCTGGCAATCATGTTCCTGCTGTTCCTGATCGGCGGTGTGGTATCCGTTGTGAAATCAGCAAGGATCAAGACTGAGATCCCTGTGGAGCAGGAAAAGACCCGCAAGATCAAGGAGTGGATGGCAGAGAACCTGACTCAGGAGATCGTGCAGAAATGGGAGAATCCGGAGGTATCCCGGGCAGAGAACGATCTGGTGATCATGGCACATATCCGCAGTGATCTGATGAAACAGTATCCGGATGAGGATGCTGCCTATCTGGAAATGATCGCAGAGGAGTATTTTACAGAGCATATCCAGACAGAAGAGGAAGAGGTCTAGAAGTCGGATATATAAAGACGAATGAAGAGAGTATTCGAAAGGATGCTCTCTTTTTGGTCTACAGAAAAATATTGAAGAAGGATATTGATATATTTCGGAATAATGCTTATTATAAGCGGAATTATTCCGGTTAGCGTAATTAAGTTTTCGGAAAATTAAATATTGAAAAGGGCAGTTCCTTTGTATAAAGTTTTAAGTGACCAAA
>CAKRHP010000024.1 GCA_934339135.1 uncultured Lachnospiraceae bacterium
AAAGGGATCTTAGCTCAGCTGGGAGAGCATCTGCCTTACAAGCAGAGGGTCACAGGTTCGAGCCCTGTAGGTCCCATTCGATGAATCTTTCATCGGTTATATATGGCGAGATAGCTCAGTTGGCTAGAGCACACGGTTCATACCCGTGGTGTCGGGAGTTCGAATCTCCCTCTCGCTATTATTTTTTGTCCGGAAGGCACTTATCTTTTGATAGGTGCTTTTTTTGTTACATCCCTCCCATTGAATTTCTCCTTCGGGAATGATATGATTGTGAGTGATTCGAATATGGCAGAAAAGAAAGGAATTTATATATATGAGAGTAGGAATGGGTTATGATGTTCATCGTCTCGTGGAGGGACGGGATCTGATCATAGGAGGGGTAAAGATTCCCTATGAGAAGGGATTGGATGGGCACTCCGATGCGGATGTGCTTCTCCATGCGATCATGGATGCACTCCTCGGGGCTGCAGCACAGGGAGATATCGGCAAGCACTTTCCGGATACGGATCCGGAGTATAAAGGAGCAGACAGCTTAAAGCTTCTGGAGCATGTGGGAGAGCTTATCGAGGAGGAAGGCTATCTGGTGGAAAATATTGATGCTACGATCATCGCACAGAAACCAAAGATGAGGGATTATATCGATACTATGCGGGACAATATCGCAAAGACTCTTGGGATTCAAATGAATCAGGTCAATGTAAAAGCGACCACAGAGGAAGGTCTCGGATTTACCGGAGAAGGTGCAGGTATTTCGTCCCAGGCAATCTGTTGTCTGGAGCCGATTTATGATAAGGCAGGACTGGTCTCCTCCGTTGATGTGACCTCCGGGGATATGCCGTCGGCACCGGCAGGATGCAGTGGTGGCTGTGGGGCATGCCCGTCGGCAGTGGCATGCCAGAATGTCAAGGATACTACTGTTAATGAATGATGAATTAAGTTACTCCGAAATAGAAATTCGCGAGAAAGAAATGAGGAATATTATGTGGATAGCAAATGACTGGAAAGATTACGAAGTGATTGATACCTCCGGTGGAGAAAAGCTGGAGCGGTGGGGAGATTACATTCTGCTTCGTCCGGACCCGCAGGTGATCTGGGATACTCCAAAGAAAAATAAAAACTGGCACAGGCTTAACGCTCATTATCACAGAAGCAATCGTGGCGGTGGAGAATGGGAGTTTTTTGATCTGCCAAAGACATGGCAGATTTCTTATAAAAACCTGACGTTTGGTTTGCAGCCGTTCAAATTTAAGCACACAGGATTATTCCCGGAGCAGGCGGTGAACTGGGACTGGTTCGGGGACAAGATCCGTCATGCCGGACGACCGGTGAAGGTACTGAATCTGTTTGCTTATACCGGTGGTGCAACACTGGCGGCAGCAGAGGCCGGAGCAAGTGTGACGCATGTGGATGCTTCCAAGGGCATGGTGACCTGGGCAAAGGAAAATGCAGAGCTTTCCGGGCTTTCCGACCGGCCGGTCCGCTGGCTGGTGGATGACTGCGTGAAGTTTGTGGAACGGGAGATCCGCCGGGGCAATCATTATGACGGGATCATTATGGATCCTCCATCCTACGGCAGAGGACCGAAGGGGGAGATCTGGAAGATTGAGGAGAAGATTTTCCCGTTTATTGAATTGTGTACCCGGATCCTTTCGGATCAGCCTTTGTTTTTCCTGGTGAATTCTTATACTACGGGATTGCAGCCGGCCGTTCTGAAATATATGCTGGAGACAGCGTTAGTTTCAAAGGTGGGAGGCTGTGTAGAGGCAGAGGAGATCGGACTGCCGGTCAGCTCCAATGGGCTGGTGCTGCCCTGTGGTGCGTCGGGACGTTGGACAGTGTGACAATGAATTGACTGTCCCCTGCGGAAATGATATAATTATACGGTTAATGGAAACGTGAAAAAGAGGTCTTAGAGCATGAATCATCAGGTAAAATTGACTGGCAATCTCAAGACGTATCTGAGATGGCCGATGACGTTGTCGCTTTTGTGGGCGGTTGCAACGATTCAGATCTATATGTTAAATCATAAAGCCGGATATTGTGTGGCAGGCTACACACTGGCTTATTTTGTGTTTGCCATGATGCTTCGCATGACCGGACGCAAAAAGCTTCAGCAGGATCTGATCCAGTTTGCCCAGAGCTACGGCAGACTTCAGATGAAGATGATGAAAGAGATGGCAGTACCCTTTGCTGTATTAAATGTAGAGGGGCATCTGTTGTGGGGCAATGACGAGTTTCTTAGCGTGGCAGTCAACAAAAAGGCGGCCAGACGAAATATTGCCAATATTTTTCCGGAGATCACTCTGGATAAACTGCCGGAGACGGCACAGGGAGACATGGTTCTCCGGGTAACCAGGGAGGATCAGACATACCGTGCAGTTCTACGGCAGATCGATGCGGCACTGGTGGATGATTTTTCGGACGATCTGGAGCTGGATCAGTTTATTGATGACCAAAGCATTATCGTCATGTTTCTTTATGATGAGACCGAGATGGTAAAGTTAGAGGAGACAATTGCTGCTGAGAAGCTGACGGTTGGTCTGTTATACATTGATAATTATGAAGAAACAGTGGCAAGTATTGATGAGGTGCGCCAGTCCCTGTTGACGGCATTGATCGATCGGAAGATCAACAAGTATATGCAGGGAATTGATGCCATTTCGAAGAAGCTGGAGAAGGACAAATTCCTATTTGTATTCAAACAGGAGCATTTGCAGGATCTGAAGGAGTCGAGATTTTCTATTCTGGAAGAGGTTCGTGCAATCAATATAGGAAATGATCAGACCTGTACGATATCCATCGGCATCGGTACCGAGTCGGAGACATATACAGAGCTGTATGACAATGCCAGAGCGGCGATCGATCTGGCGCTTGGCCGTGGTGGTGATCAGGCAGTCATTAAGGGCAGTGACAGCGAGGAGTTTTACGGAGGTAAGCGTGTCACCGCAGAACGGAATACCCGCGTAAAGGCTCGTGTGAAGGCTCATGCGTTGAAGGAGCTGATCGAGAGCAAGGAGCGAGTGGTTGTGATGGGACACTCCATCGGAGATGCCGATTCCTTTGGGGCATCCGTGGGCGTATACCGTATTGCCAAGACGCTCGAGAGAAAGGCTTACGTGGTACTGGATCAGTGCAGTCCTTCGGTCAAGCCGCTGTGCGACCGCTTTTACAATGGAGATTACGAGGAGGATATGATCGTCAACCGGGCAGAGGCACAGAAGCTTGTGGATGAAAATGCCCTGCTTGTGATCGTAGATGTCAACAAAGCAGATTATACAGAGTGTCCGGAGCTGGTGGATCAGGCGCAGTCCGTTGTGGTCATTGATCACCACAGACAGGCGGGAGATGCCATTTCCCAGGCAGTACTGTTCTATATTGAGCCATATGCATCCTCCGCCAGTGAGATGGTTTCCGAGATCTCACAGTATATCGGAAATGGTCTGAAATTAAAGCCTGCAGAGGCAGAGGCCCTTTATGCCGGCATTATGATCGACACCAACAATTTCACGGACAAGACAGGTGTGCGTACCTTTGAGGCAATGGCATATCTGCGCCGCAATGGTGTGGATGTGATCCGTCTTCGCAAGGCATTCCGTGAAAATATGGATGAGTACCGGATCAAGGCGGCTGCCATTGAGGCAACCAATCTGTATCTGGACAGCTATGCCATTACGGAGAGTAAGGCAGAGGGCACAGACAGTCCGACGGTTCTGGCAGCTAAGATTGCCAATGAGCTGCTGGATATCAGCGGGGTGAAAGCGTCTTTTGTATTGACGAATTATAATGATAAGATATATATCAGCGCCAGATCCATCGATGAGGTCAATGTGCAGGTCATGATGGAAAAACTGGGCGGCGGAGGCCATATCAACATGGCAGGAGCACAGCTTAAGGACTGCACCGTGCAGGAGGCAGAAGAAAAGCTGCGTCAGATGATCGACCAGATGATTGCTGATGGGGATATTACACAATAACAATAGGAGGTAAGACAGATGGAAGTTATTTTATTAGCAGATGTAAAGGCATTAGGAAAAAAGGGAGAGCTTGTCAATGTCAGTGACGGCTATGCCAAAAATTTCCTGTTCAAAAAGAAATTAGGCATTGAGGCAACAGCAAAAAATAAGAACGATCTCAAGCTTCAGAAGAAGCATGAGGAAAAGATAGCACAGGAAAAGTTAGACGATGCAAAGGCATTTGCGGAGGAGTTGAAGGAGAAGTCGATTACGGTTTCCATCAAGACGGGAAGCGGTGGAAGAAGCTTTGGTTCCGTTTCCACCAAGGAGCTTGCGGCAGCTGCAAAGGAACAGCTGGGTTATGAGTTGGACAAGAAGAAAATGGTGCTTCCGGAGCCGATCAAAAGTCCGGGAATTTTTGATCTGCCTATCAAGCTTCATCCAAAGGTTACAGGAAGCCTGAAGGTGATTGTGCAGGAGACCAAATAGTCAGGGCAGAGAGGACTTAGAGACATGGACGAAGCCGTATTTAAACGAATACCGCCTCACAATGATGAAGCCGAACGGGCCGTGATCGGATCCATGATGATGGATCAGGATGCGGTACAGATTGCATCTGAGCAGCTTCAGAAAGAGGATTTTTATAATGGCCAGTATGGTGTGATCTTTGCTGCATTGGTGGAAATGCACCAGCAGGGCATTGGAGCCGATTTGGTCACGATACAGGCAAAGCTGCGGGAAATGGAGATTCCACCGGAGCTTACAAGCGTAGAATACATCGGTGATCTGATCAACAGTGTGCCAACTTCGGCTAATGTCCGGCATTATGTAAAGATCGTGCAGGAGAAGTCGGTGCTGCGGAGTCTGATCAAGGTGACAGAGGCTATCACTGGCAACTGTTATCTGGACAAGCATCCACTGGAGGACATTCTGGAGGATGCTGAGAAGAAAGTCTATGATGTAGTGCAGCGCAGAAACTCCGGGGAGTTTGAAAATATCCGAGATGTGGTGATCCGGACACTGGACAGCATTGAAACTGCAGCAAAACAGAAGGGACATATCACCGGATTGCAGACGGGATTTCGTGATCTGGATTACAAGACAGCCGGATTGCAGCCGTCCGATCTGATCCTGATCGCAGCACGTCCTGCCATGGGTAAGACAGCGTTTGTCCTTAATCTGGCAGAATATATTGCGCTTCACAGTCAGAGTACCATTGCCATGTTCAGTTTGGAGATGAGTAAGGAGCAGTTGGTAAAGCGTATGCTTTCCATGAACTCCAAGGTAGATTCGCAAAAGATCCGTACAGGAGATCTGGAGGACGAGGACTGGGGCAAGCTGGTGGACAGTGTCCGGCGGCTGGGCAATTCCAATCTGGTCATTGATGACAGCTCAGGTATCACGGCCTCGGAGATCCATTCCAAGTGCCGGCGTCTCAAGATGGAGAAGGGACTTGACCTCGTGATCATCGATTACCTTCAGTTGATGAGTGGTGGCGGTAAGCGCAGAGGCGACAGCCGTCAGCAGGAGATTTCCGATATTTCCCGTGCATTAAAGGTCATGGCGAGAGATCTCAATGTACCGGTGATCGCATTGTCGCAGCTTTCCCGTGCGGTGGAGCAGAGACCGGACAAGAAACCGATGCTTTCCGACCTGCGTGAGTCCGGAGCTATCGAGCAGGATGCGGATATGGTAATGTTTCTGTATCGCGAGGAGTATTATAAGCCGGATACAGAGAAGAAAGGTCAGGCAGATCTGATCATTGCAAAACAGAGAAGTGGTCCTACCGGCACAGTAGAGCTGGCATGGCTTGCTCAATATACAAAATTTGGCAATTTGGAAAGAGATAATGAACAATAGAAACGTCATATTTCTATTAAAAATATCTAAATTTGCCAAAGATACTTGATTTGCAGGTGCGAAACGAGTAGAATGTAACACGGTGTAAACCTTAGTAACGAATGGAGGAAAGAGAGAAATGGCTGAACAGGTAAAGTTTGATTATTCTCTGACTGCCGGTGTTATCTCAGAGGATGAGATGAAGGCAATGGAGAAGATCACAAAGGACGCAAAGGACGTATTAGTAGGGAAGAGTGGCGCAGGTAATGATTTTCTTGGATGGATCGACCTTCCGGTTGATTATGACAAGGAGGAGTTCGCAAGAATTCAGAAGGCAGCACAGAAGATACAGTCTGATTCAGAAGTGCTTCTTGTGATCGGTATCGGTGGTTCTTATCTTGGAGCGAGAGCTGCGATCGAGTTCTTACGTCACAGCTTTTACAATAATGTATCCAAAGAGATCCGCAAGACACCGGAGATCTATTATTGTGGAAACAACCTGAGCGGAACTTATCTGTCTCAGTTGATCGATGTCATTGGTGACAGAGATTTCTCAGTAAATATTATCAGTAAGTCAGGTACAACCACAGAGCCTGCTGTTGCATTCCGTATCTTCAAGGAGATGCTGGAAAAGAAGTATGGTAAGGATGAGGCTGCAAAGAGAATCTATGCAACCACAGATAAGGCAAAGGGAGCACTCAAGAGCCTTGCTACAGAGGAAGGCTATGAGACATTTGTAGTACCTGATGATGTCGGAGGACGTTTCTCTGTACTTACAGCAGTTGGTCTTCTTCCGATCGCTGTCAGCGGCGCAGATATCACAAAGCTGATGGAGGGGGCTGCTTCTATGCGTGAGGTATGCCTGAATAAGGACTTCGCAGAGAACGATTCCATGAAGTATGCAGCAGTTCGTAATATTCTTCTCCGCAAGGGTAAATCTGTAGAGATCCTTTGCAACTACGAGCCAATCTTCCACTATGTAGCAGAGTGGTGGAAACAGCTCTTTGGAGAGAGTGAAGGAAAGGATCAGAAGGGTCTGTTCCCGGCATCCGTAGATCTTACCACAGATCTTCATTCCATGGGTCAGTTCATTCAGGACGGAAGCCGTGTTATGTTCGAGACCGTGATGGAGTTAGAGAAGCCTGCATTTGATCTGACGATCCAGAAGGAAGACGTAGATCTTGACGGACTGAATTATCTTGCCGGCAAGACACTGGATTTCATCAACAAGAGTGCTATGAAGGGTACACAGCTTGCCCACACCGATGGAAATGTACCAAACCTTGTCGTAAAGGTACCGGAGCAGAATGAGTTCTATCTGGGACAGCTGTTCTACTTCTATGAGTTCGCATGTGGTATCAGCGGTTATATCCTTGGAGTAAATCCATTTAACCAGCCGGGTGTAGAGAGTTACAAGAAGAACATGTTTGCTCTCCTTGGTAAGCCTGGATTTGAGGAGCAGAGAGAGGCTCTGATGAAGAGACTGTAATTCAATATCATGATGCAGGGGTCAAAAATTGGCTTGTCAAATACAGAGGATGTCATCTATATGGTGGCATCCTTTTTTATTTGACAATTTTTGGAGTGTTTTATAAGACTTTGGATAGAATTGTACAATTTAGTTTCTTCGATTATCGAAAAGTCTAGAATTAATAGAGAAAACGGCTAAGAAAAACAATGTATTCATAAAGAAGTTTCGGATGGTAAAATAAAGTATCAGTAACAGGGACGGGACGAAACAGAAGATTCAGCCATATCAGAAAGGAGATTATCTATGAGAAAAACAGGAAAAAAACTGATTGCCGTGATTGCAGCGGTCAGTATGACGGTGAGCATGATTCCGACCAATGGACAGGCGGCGGCTCGCAGCATTTCCGTCAAGCAGACGGCAAAGGCTTCAGAAATATCGGAAAATGTTCAAAATGCAGCAAAACAGAAAGCGAAAGACGATACGGCAGATGCGGAGGTTACCTTCTCCAAAGCAAGTGGTACCTATGAGGAGGCATTCCAGCTGGAGATTAGTGGAAAAGAGGGGGATACGGCACTTTATTATACAACGGATGGAAGTGATCCTTCTGATCCGGACAATGAAAACAGGATTCCATATCAGGATGGAGGAATTGCTATTACAGAACGGTCGGACGATGAAAATGTGTTGTCTGCAATAGATCCGATCTTGTTTGACAGTGTCAATGTAACGGCGTCAAAGGATGGAAAAAGTTTTAAAAGTACCATTCAGAAGCCATCTAAAGAAGCAGTAGACAAATGCACCGTGATCAAAGCGGCAGCGCAGCATGCAGATGGTACATATTCTGCAGTATTTACCAATACTTATTTTGTGGGTGATATGGCGCAGCATATTGCCGGCATCAGCAAGAGCTGCAAGGCGGCAGGAAAGGATCTTGCCGTCATGTCCATCAGTATGGATGCCGATGATCTGTTTGATTCCGCAAAGGGAATATATGTAAAGGGAGATGTTTTTGAAAAGGCATTACAGGAATATCTGGCGGGAGGAAACAAGCTTAATGGATCGGATACCTGCCGTAAGTTAGATGCAAATTACAAGCAAAAGGGAAAGGATTGGGAAAGAAAGACCCATATTGACTACTTTGAGAGTGATGGCAGCAAGACAAAGTGCAAGTTGCAGCAGGATTGTGGTATCCGTATTCAGGGCAATTATTCCAGATCCGACTATCAGAAGAGTTTTCGTCTCTACGCCAGGGATGAATATGGAAAGAAAAATTTCAAGTACGATTTTTGGGACAGTGCTTTGGATGATCAGGGAAAAGTCATTAACAAATATAAAAAGATCGTTCTCCGGAATGGAGGAAACTGCGCATTCACCACGAAGTTTTCTGATTCCTACTGGCAGTCACTGCTTCAGGACATTGACTGCGATAACCAGAGTGCCCGTCCGTGTGTAGTTTATCTGAATGGTGAGTACTGGGGTGTTTACATTCTTCAGGATGATTTCTGTGGTGCCTATATGGAGAACAAACATGGTGTCAACAAAGATGACGTGGTAATTTATAAGGGCGATGCGGAGGCAATCCAGCCACTGGGGTATAAACTGGATGAAGGAGAACTTCCGGAGGGTGTTACAGACGAGGATTATTACCTGAAGGATCTCGAGAACTTTATGAGTACCCATACAGACGTCAAAGATCAGAAGGATTATGATGCGCTTGCGGCGATGGTGGATGAGGATTCTATCATAGATTATTTTGCGACAGAGGTGTGGATCAATAACAAATGGGACTGGCCGGGCAAAAACTGGTCCATGTGGAAATCGACTGTAACCGATGAAGCCAATCCGTATGCGGATGGCAAATGGCGTTTTATGGTATATGATGTGGAGTTTGGCGGGATCAGTGGTGTTTCGGACAGGACAGGAAATGCCATAGAGGAAGCCAAGCTGCTGCAGACCGGCACGGCTCAAAAGAGTAATACAAATAAGAATTACGACAAACCACATGTCAGATGCTTCGCATTGATGATGACCAATGAAACATTTCGGGAAAAATTTATTGCACGTATGGAAAGCTTTTCCGGTGGAATGTTTGCGTATGATCGTGCAATTAAAAATGCGGATTTGTTTCAAGGGGTCTATCAGCCGATCCTACAGCAGTTTTTTGATCGTTTTCCGACGGGAAGCGGAGCATCCGCCGATCAGGCGATCAATGGAGACGGAAGGACAAATTATGGCAGTCTGAGGGCTATCAGAGATTTTGTAAATGGACGAGATAAGCAGGTGGCAAAGATATCTACGTATATCCGTAACCAATATAAATCAGCGGATGTGTCACCATCTCCGGTGCCGACAGATAAAGCAGATCCATCTGCTTCAACGGAACCGACAAAGATTCCGGAAGTACCGGAAAATAGTCCGTCAGCAGGACCGGCACAGTCAAGTGAAGGACCGGTGCAGACAGCAGCTCCCGAGGAACCAAAGAAGAACTCTGCCCAAAAGGAAAAATTGCCGGATGGCACTGTTGTTGTGAAGAAAACAGACAAAAACGGGAAGGTTATGTCTACAAAATATGAGACAAAGACAGGCGTGTATCTTCTGAAATCAGATCATACACTCTGTTACCAGAAGGAAAATCATACTGCATTGAAAAATAAGACATCTGTGATCATTAGAGATGTTGAAAAAATTAATGGAAGATCGTTTAAAATATCAGAAATAGAAAAGGGAACCTTTCAGGGATTATCCAAACTGAAAAAGATCACGATAGGCAAAAATATCGTTACCATAGAAAAGGATGCATTCCGTGACTGCCGCAGTCTGAAAAAAATAACGATCCGATCCGTTCACTTAAAGAATGTAGGGAAAAATGCGATCAAAGGTGTCCATAAAAAGGTACAGATCATCTGCCCAAAGGGAAAGAAAAAAGCATATCAGAAGCTGTTTGTAAAGAAAACAGGTTTTGTGAAAAGATCAATGATCATAAAATAAAAAAGAAATGACAAAATGACGGGGCTTTTTTAAGGAAGCCCTGTCATTATCCGATATAATAATATAAAGATCTGGAAAGGTATGGTTAGAGGTATGGGAGCGGCATCAGACAAAGATGCGGAGAAGATAGCAGATACCGTGCGGCTGGCTCAAAGGGGAGATCAGGCTTCTTTTATGGAGTTGTATCAGCTTTTTTATCATGAACTATATGCATATGCGTGTTATATGCTGCATCATCCGCAGGACGCAGAGGATGTAGTGGCTGATACCATTGTGGCAGCTTATGAGTCCATTAGCAGGTTGCGGGATGTTTATCGTTTTCGGCAGTGGCTTTTTAAAATATTATCTAATAAATGTAAGAAAAAATTGAAATCCTATGTGGAGAGAAATAAACACCACAGTAGAAATTTTGGGGAAGAGACAGAGAAGGAAAGGGTTCCGGATATCAGTGACGGAAAGGATTTGGAAAAAGAGGCGACGGACCGGGAGTGGGTGCGTGATGCCTTTGCAGTTCTGACGGATGAGGAACGGTATATTGTCAATTCATTCCTGCTGGCCGGATATCGTGGCGACGAGATTGCGGAGAGTCTTGGGATTGGAGCAAGTACATTGCGTTCAAAATATCGTCGTGCGCTAATGAAAATGAGAAAAAAACTGGATTCGTGAAAGGGGGATGTCATAAACATGAAAGAGAAAAACGGAGTGGAACATCTGGCATCTCATCGGATTCATGGTGTTTTGCCAAAAAAATATCATATGCAGTACCGGTCAGGGAGAGAAACGCTTGTGGAAGAGCAGTCTTTAAGGGAAGTGGAGGAGATGATCCTTGCCGCCAGTGAAAATTTAAATACACCTGAGAGTCTGCAACCGGAAAATATGAGCAGAAAGCTGGAGCAGCTTAGAAAGAAACGAATGCATCAGAGAAGATGTATTGCGGTGATATTGATATGTGTTATAATTATTATAGCGATGGCATTATTGCTTTTGTAAAGACAAAAGAACCAGTTTCTTTGAGTTGCGAATAGATTCATATTTACATGAAAAATGGAGATTACAAATGGAAAAACGTAAAACAATAGGGTTGTTTTTTGAAGGGGACGATACCATTCAGGAGGGTGTGATCGCAAAGGCAATATTGAAAGAAGCGACAGAGAAGGATTATAATGTGCTAATGTTTCACAGTCTCATGAAGAAACCGCCCTATGAGCAGGGAGAATTGTCGGATGAGGTTGTTTTCGGTGAGGGATCTATCTATAAGATTCCGGATTACAACATGTTTGATGGACTTATTGTTTTGGGGGAGATCTTACGCCCCGATCTGATGAGGGAAATTGTTGCAAAAGCGACGCAGGCAGATATACCGGTCATAGATGTGAATGACAGTTATGATGGCTGTTATCAGATTGGATATAACGATACCATTGGCATGAAGAAAATGGTTCTTCATCTGATCAGGGAACATCATTGCAGCAATATTTATTTTATATCCGGGTTTAAGGGAAACAAAGAGTCGGAGGACCGGGAAGAGGCATATCGAAGTGCTCTTGAAGAGGAGGGAATTCCTTTTCGGCCGGAAAATATTGGATATGGTCAGTTTTACCTGAAAGCTGTTGAGGTTGTGAAAGAATATCTGAGCAGCCATGACCTGCCGGATGCTTTTGTATGTGCGAATGATACCATGGCCATGTTTGTGATCAAGTACTTGAATGATCATGGTTATCAGGTGCCGGAGGATGTCATTGTTACAGGCTTTGATCATACCAAGGAAGCATCGGAATATCAGCCCTCCATTTCGTCGGTAGAACGTTCGTTGTATGAGTCAGGGACGGGAGCTGTCCATCTTTTGGAACAGTGCTGGGAGGGAAAAAGTGTTCCAGGGAGAAGTATGGTGCCGGCGCATCTTGTGCTGAATCAAAGTTGTGGATGTACGGAGCATACCAAGCTGGATCTTAACCGGATCAATCAGGAAAAACTTCGGGATATTACCAGACGGGATATGTTTATTCATCATATCACGGAGCTTTGGAGAGATGTATCTACGAAAAAATCCGTAGAAAATATGCTGGAAGTAATATGTTCCTATTTGGAATTTTTTGAATGGGAAGCATTTAATTTCTGTATTTGTGATGACATTATCACGCAGGGAATCAAAAGAAGTAAAAGAATTCATGGTTACTCTCAGAATATGACACTCGTCAAATGCCGGAAGGGAAAACCTTTGGAGATGGAACCGGTATTTTATCCGGATATTTTACCACCTCTTGATCTGCAGGGGCAGGAGGGGGTTCAATTATCCTTTGTACCCCTCTATCTGAATCAGAGAACCGTGGGATATCTGTGGATCTCTGCCAGATACTGCATGCAGGAGGCCGCGATGGTTTATGCCATGCTGACAGTTATGAATAGCGTAATTATTGATCTGTGTCTTCTTAAAGAAAAGGATACCCTGGTGGATAAGCTGGATAGCATGTATGTGCGGGATGAATTGACGAAGTTGTATAACCGCTTTGGTATGAGACGTTTTGTAGAGAAGATTCTGGAGGTTGCAAAGCGTGATGAAAGATTTATTATGTGCATTGAGCTGGATCTGGATGGTTTAAAGAAAATTAATGATACCTATGGCCATGATGCGGGAGATAATGCTATTGTCCAGGTGGCCAATGCCATGCGGCAGGCATCAGAGCGCCGGGAGGTTTGTATCCGGAGCGGGGGAGATGAATATCTTGTTTTTGGCATTGCGGAAAAGGAAAGTGATGCGGCAGCTTTTATACAAAGAGTAGAGGAATATCTGGAGGAGTATAATGAACGAAATCAATGGCCGTATGAGGTGGCATGCAGCTGTGGATATTGTGTTCATCCGGCAATGGAGATAAAGTCTCTGGAGGAGATGGTGACAGAGGCCGACAAGATGCTGTATCAGGTGAAAGCGCGTAGGAAGACGATACGGACATCGTAACAGAAAGATTTTTTGATCATTCAAAAACAATTTGCCATTTTTCTGCCCCATAAATAATTGTATTATGACACAGTTTCGTCTCTAAATTGACGTATTGGGACAGTAGTATATGCAATATCAAATATTTCATATACGAATGGAGGAATTGACATGAAGAAAAAATCAATAGCAATGATATTAAGTTTATCCCTGGTTTTGACGGGAACAGGAGTGGGGACGGTGCCGCAGAAGGCAGCAGCAGAAAACAGTCATGTTGTGACAGAAGTGGCACTGGACACAGAAAATACGGGTGCGCCTGTGGAAACCGGTACCCCGTCACAGCTTCCGGAGAACACTCCGGCAGCAACGGTAACCCCAACAGCAGTGACGACTGTCCCACCAGAGACCACGAGTTCTCCGGCTGCTACAACGACTCCGGCAGCGATTACGACGAATGCCGCTTTGAAGGCCGGAGAAAAATTTACTTCCGGTAACTTTGTATATCGTGTCATTGCGGAGGAAGCAGGGGATGTGAAAGCATCTGCTAAGGTGATCGGGTTAAGTGACACAGGAAAAACCAAAACAAGCGTAACGATTCCGGCAACGGTTACAACCCGGAATGTATCTTATCTTGTCAGTGGCATCAGAGAAAAGTCCTTTAAGAATAATAAAAAACTGACGACGGTGAAGATAGGAAAGAATGTTACCTACATTGGCCGGTATGCATTTCAGGGAATGACGTCGCTTTCTTCTCTTACAATGGGAAGCGGTGTGACAGAAATTAGAAAATATGCATTTGCAGGATGCAAATCTCTTCGTAAAGTGACGATTACGGCGAAAACGAAATTTATCGGGGAAAAAGCATTTCAGAACTGCAAAAAGCTGAAGGCAGTGATCGTAAATTCTAAGAAGATCAATACCATTAAAAGCAATGCATTCCGTTATGTGAAGAGCGGCTGCTATATGGTAGT
Organism: uncultured Lachnospiraceae bacterium; assembly: GCA_934339135.1. Taxonomy (GTDB): domain Bacteria; phylum Bacillota; class Clostridia; order Lachnospirales; family Lachnospiraceae; genus Jutongia. Next base: position 14,158 of record CAKRHP010000024.1, read on the forward strand.
TCCTTCCGGCAAAAAGAATACTTACCGTTCCCTGCTGCTGGGAGCAAAGGCTTCTAAGATCAAGCTTTATGTATATTAATACGAAATCCTTCTATAACAACTAAATTAACAGTAACTTAAGATCAGAGTCTCACAGATGAATCGCATTCCGGCGGCAGTCTGTGAGATTCTTTTGTTTGTAATAAAATAATAATACAGTCTGCAAAATTTAAGAATATCTTAAAGATTGTGAAAAAAATATATGGTATTCTGTAGAAGTAGTGTGGAGAACTGGGGAAACATTGTAGGGAAACACACAGGAAATTTAAGAAAGGAGGGGGAACCTTGGGAGAACCGGAAACAAATAATAAAGGGGAATCACGCAAGTGTGTCATTGATGTCAAGGATCTTTATAAGATATATCCCATTGGCAAAAATGAAGTCCGTGCGCTGAATGGTGTCAGTTTCCAGGTGTATGAGGGAGAGTTTTGTGCCATTGTAGGTACATCCGGCTCCGGAAAATCTACATTGTTGAATATGCTTGCCGGATTGGAAAAGCCTACGAAAGGACAGATCATGGTAGCCGGTGAGCGTATTGACAAGTACAAGGAGAATCGACTGGTGCAGTTTCGCAGGGAAAAGGTAGGATTTATTTTTCAATCTTTTAATCTGATCCCGACGATGAATGCGGTAGAAAATGTGGCTTTGCCGCTAGTATTCCGTGGCATATCCAAAACTGTCCGGATGAAGCGGGCGCAGAAGATGATCGATCTGGTGGGCCTTAAGAAATACCGTTTACATAAGCCGAATCAGATGTCCGGAGGACAGCAGCAGCGCGTAGGTATGGCAAGAGCTCTGGTTTTGAATCCAAGTATTGTTTTTGCAGATGAGCCAACCGGTAATCTGGATTCCAATACATCGGCAGAGATGATGGAACTGATGCGCCATGTGCTCAGCGAGAGGGGAAAAACGCTGGTAATGGTTACACATGACAATGATCTGGCTGCTTTGGCAGACCGACAGATACGGATCAAGGATGGCAAGATTGTGGAAAATGTACAGGAATGAAGAAAAAGGGGAATCCGAAATGATTCAGAAAATGGAGGACAAGATTTTGAAAAAGAGAAAATTATGGATGGCGGCATTGCTGGGTCTGGCAATGGTGACAAGCATGGTGCCGGCACAGAAAGTCAAAAATGTATGGGCAGCCAGTGAGGGGGATGATCAGGGAAACACAGGCGGCCAGCAGGGAGAAGATGGTCTGCAGAGCGAGGTACTCATGGGCAACAGTGCGGATATCAGTCTGTCTAATGTCAGTGTGTCCGGCAGCAAAGCAGGGGGGAAGATAAAGGTTTCCTTTACCGTAACCGGCAATAAAAACAACAAGAAGCATTATGATATAGAGTGCATTGAGAAGGTATATCCGGTGCTCAATGACAGCTTTCCGTTTGTGATGGACAACGAAGCATATCGTGTGACAAACGGGAATGGAGGTTCTGTAAACTGCAGTTATACTTTCCGGGCAAAGGACAATCTGGAAACTGCATATTATATGGCGGGATTTACCGTGGTATATACCAGAAAGTCTGCGGACGGAGTCGTAAAGGCGTACGACAGCGAGTATTCTCTGAATAAGAGCATCAGTTTGAAGATCACGGGAAAACCAAAGGCAACCGAAAAGCCGGCAGATAAGCAGGAGACGGCAAAGGATGCAGATATTTCCCTGCGAATGAAGAACGATCCGTATGGTGTTTATGGCGGAAGCTGTGGTATTGCTTTTACTGCCAATAGCCGGAAATACAGAATTAAGAGTGTAGTACCTGTTATCGACAATAACTTTCCGTTTGAGAGTACCTCGGACGCATATAAAGTAGTTCGTTCCGGTGGCACCAAAAGTCTGTCCTGCAGTTATCATTTTAAAGTGAAGAATAATGTATCGACAGGATATCAGGGGGTTGTCTTCCGCATAGGATATGTAAAGAACGGTCAGGATGTGACAGAAGATAAAACAGTTAATGTGGAATTGAAGGGAAAATCAAAAGAGAAAACAGGTGAAAAAGGGAAGACAAGTACGCCTCGTGTGATGGTTTCCGGATATACTACAGATGTCAAAACCGTTCATCCAAATGCAAAATTTTTATTGACACTGGAGCTTCGCAATAATGCAAGCCAGACAGTACATAATATCAAGCTTACCATGTCTACGGAGAATGGTGAGTTTCTTCCTCTGAGTGGGGCGAGTACTGCATATTTGGACAGTATTGCAGCGAAATCCACGGCAAAGGTGTCATTTTGGATGAAGGCGGCAGCAAGTCTTGGCTCAAAGTCATATCAGGTTACCGTAAAAACGGAATATGAAGATGGAAAAGCAAATGGTTATAATGCAGAGGATCATGTTTCTATTCCTGTGGTTCAAAAAGACCGGATCAGCCTGACAGAGATTACGCCACCGGATATGCTCAGTGTTGGTGGTACCGGAGATCTTTCCTTTTCAATCAACAATTTGGGAGGAGGCGCATTGAACAATGTCTCTGTTATTTGTAAAGGAAAGGATATTTCCTGTGAGAAATCTTTTGTAGGCAGTATTGCAGCGGGGGCAACAGGATATGCTACAGTGACATTGAATGGTGATCAGGCAACGTCAGAGGATAGTGACGGAGAATGCACGATCATTGTGAAATATGAAAATGCTTCCGGTCAGTCTAAAAAGTATACGGAAAAAACAAACGTGTTTGTATCTGAGGATATGGGAGATGCCGATATGCCTGCAGATGATGGTATGGATGAGACACCGTCAAAGAAAGGACTTCCTTTGGCTGCAAAGATTGGAATCGGAGTAGCCGTTCTGGTGGTAGTTATTATAGTTGTTCGTATCATTGTAAAAAAGAGACGCAAGAAAAAAGAAGAGGAGTTGATGGACGATGAGCTTCTATGATCTCATGAGCATGAGTCTGGGAAACCTGTGGCGTAGAAAACTGCGGACGATCCTGACGGTGCTGGGGGTGCTGATCGGTACCACATCCATAGTTGCCATGCTTTCGCTTGCGTTTGGAATGAAGCAGAGGATGATGGCGCAATATGAAAGCATGGGGTCGGTGACACAGATCAATATTACCGGAGGCGGTGGAGACATGGATTCGGCTTCCTCCGGCAATCAGTCAGATACTTCGACCATGCTGACAGAATCCAATATGAAAATGTTTCAGGAAATGGAGCATGTGAAAGCTGTGCAGCCGCAGCTTTCCTTTGACGGAAATATGACCAGTGGCAGATATAGCGGTTATGGAAATTTGATCGGTGTGGACCAGAGTATGCTGGATTCCCAGAAATTGGAAAAAGGCGAAACTCCGAAGCAGGGAAATTCAGGAACACTTCAGGTAATTGCCGGCAATCAGATCATTACAGGATTTGGTTATGTAAAAGGGGAGGAATATGTAGACTATTATTCTACAGGAGAATTGCCTCCGATCGACTTGATGAAACAGATTCATCAGCTGCAGGTATATAATGATGCAGCTGATTCGGATACCGGTGATCAGGGAAATACTACTGTAGATGCTTCCGGTGATGCTTCTGTTGATTCCGGTAACGGAGATAGCGATGGAGATAGCGGCACCTCTGGGGATGAAGCTGTGGCACAGACGGTTGCAGATGATTCTATGTTGAATTTCAGAATGAAGATCACAGGAGTAATGGCTGGAGGTTTGGAGGAGTACAATAATTACAGCCAGAGCCTTCTGGTAAATATGGATGATCTGAAAAGCTACCTGACAAAGAACTTTGGTAAGGGAAAGATTCCCGGACAACCAAAGCCAAACGGAAAACCGCTCAATGAGTGGGTATATACGTCATTTATAATAGAAGTAGATCAGGCAGATCATGTAGAGGACGTCATGAAAAGTATACAGGATATGGGATTCTCTGCAAGCAGCAATAAAGATCTGATCGATTCTGCCCAGAAGAGTCTCCAGATCGTAGAGCTGGTACTTGGCGGCATCGGTATGGTGGCATTTCTGGTGGCGGCCATTGGCATTGCTAATACCATGATGATGTCTACCTATGAGAGAACAAAAGAAATCGGTGTTATGAAAGTATTGGGTTGCGATATGAGGGATATCCAGAAGCTGTTTCTCGCTGAGGCAGGGTTTATCGGACTGATCGGAGGTCTGGTGGGACTTTTGGCGACATGTGGAGTTTCCGCCGTAATCAATCATTTTACGGCCAATATGGATGGCATCAATGGAAATATATCCGTAATACCGTGGTGGCTGGCTCTTGCGGCAGTAGCATTTTCCACATTGATGGGGATGATCGCCGGATATTTCCCGGCACGACGCGCTATGAAACTGAGTCCGCTGGCAGCAATACATACCGAATAAAGTACAAAAAGTGTTTCTAGGACAGCGAAGTACGCTGTCTAAGAAACACTATAATTTTGTACAGCAAATTTGTGCCGGTAGCCCAAATTTGCGAAGAGCACTTCTAAATTTAATTTTGTTTTGGGGAGGTGCCGAAGAGTTTTTTCCAAGCGCGGTAGAAGGTGGAGTAGTTGTGGAAGCCGCATTCGTAGCATGCCTGGGTGGAGGGCATTCCTCCGGCGATATATTGTCTGGCGAGAAGCAGGCGCTTTGTAGTGATGTAGGATCCCATGCTTCGGCCGGTTTCTTCTTTGAAGGAATGCATCAGATAATATTTGCTGACAAAAAATCGATCTGCCAGCACGTCTGCGGTGAGTTTTTCCGGCAGATGTGTGTTGATATAATCGAGACATTCCAGAATCTTGGTGTTGGAGGTGCTTGTTTCCAAAAACTCCGGGCTGTCTGAAATTGCAATGCGATTCAAATGGATCATAAATTGTAAAAATAAAAGGCGCTGGGAAAGCTCCTGTGCATACTCCTCCGGGTGTTCATAGGAATTTTCCAGTGCCTTTATGGTATGATACAGGGCACTTCCTTTGAAATAAGGAATCCGCAGAACATGGGCGGAAGCTTCGGCAGCAAGGGTGAAGCATTTTTCCAGATCATAGTTTTGTGACCGGTATTGTGAGATAAATTCCGGGGAAAGGTATAGGATGATCCGTTCATAGGTAGACTCTGAATGGATGACCGGTCGGTGAATTTCGCCTGCACGCACAAGAACCAGGTCATAAGGCTGGAGCTCATAGCTTTTTCCCTCGATGGTATAAGTCACATCTCCCTGAAGAAAGAGTAAAATTTTGTTGAAATCATGATAATGAAAGGAAAAATCCTTTCGGGTATTATCTTTCAGATGAAAGAATTTAAAATCACTGTTAAGATATCCGGTTTTCATATGTTTGTGAAAAGAGGAGGTTTTCGGATCATTATGATAATTCATACTTATAACCATTCCTTTCGAAGGGAAAATTATTACCATGTTAAAATGGTGATTTGTTCTGTGTTGATAGTATAACGCAGCGGAGGAAGGATGAAAAGTCCGAGATAAAAATTTGTTATGAAAAAGGTATGTAAAATCTATTGACCGCCGGACCGGAATGTAAGATAATAATGGCGGATTATGATATAAGGAAAGGACAGGAGAAAGGATTATGAGAAAAACAAAGATTATATGTACACTTGGACCGGCAACAGATTCTGATGAAGTGATCGAGCAGCTTATCAATGAGGGAATGAATGTCGCCCGTTTCAATTTCTCCCATGGTTCCCATGAGGAGCATAGACAGAGAATGGACCGTTTAAAACGGATCCGTACCAAATGCGATAAGCCGGTAGCAATCCTTCTGGATACCAAGGGACCTGAGGTCCGTCTGGATACCTTTAAGGAAGGAAAGACCTTATTAAAGAGGGGACAGAAGTTTACCCTTGTCTGTGGAGAAAAGGTCGAGGGAGACAATGCTCATGTAGGTGTGACCTACGATCATCTCTGCGAAGATGTGTCGGTAGGAGCACCGGTGCTGATCGATGATGGACTGGTAGAGCTGGAGGTAGAGGCAATTGTCAAAAACACTATTCAGTGCGTGGTTAAAAACGAGGGCGTGGTATCTGACCACAAGGGCGTGAACCTGCCGGGAGGCCATGTAAATCTGCCGTATCTCAGTGAGAAGGATCGTTCTGATATTTTATTTGGCATTAAGAATGATGTGGATTTTATTGCGGCATCCTTTGTGCGTACGGCATTTGATGTGAAACTGATCCGCAATCTGCTGGATGCCAATGGCGGCTCTGCGATCAATATTATTGCAAAGATCGAGAATGCAGAGGGAGTAGCCAATATCGATGAGATCATCCGGGAATCGGATGCCATTATGATCGCCCGCGGAGACATGGGAGTGGAGCTTCCGGAGGAGGAAGTGCCGATCGTGCAGAAAATGATCATCAATAAGGTATATGAGGCCGGTAAGCAGGTTATCATTGCCACACAGATGCTGGATTCTATGATGAAAAATCCCCGTGCTACCAGGGCAGAGACGGCAGACGTGGCCAATGCCGTTTATGACGGTACCAGTGCCATTATGCTTTCGGGAGAGACGGCAGCAGGAAAGTTCCCGGTAGAGGCATTAAAGACCATGGTGCGTATTGCCAGCCGTACCGAGCAGGATGTAGATTATCAGAAACGCTTTTACAGCAGAGCCAGACAGGCAAATCCGGATGTGACGGATGCTATCTGTCATGCAACTTGTACCACGGCCTATGATCTGAATGCCAGTGCGATTGTAACTGTAACAAAGTCCGGCCGTTCGGCGAGGATGATCTCCCGATACCGTCCGGCATGTGATATTATTGCGGGCAGCACCTCCAAGAAGGTATGCCGTCAGCTCAATATGTCATGGGGCGTTTCGCCGTTCCCGGTGGAGGAGAAAAACGATGTCTTTGAGTTATTTGATCATGCCATTGAGGTGGCAAAGGCACATGGCGTGATCAAGAGTGGAGATACGGCGGTCATTACCTCCGGTGTACCGGTGGGGGTTTCCGGAACGACCAATATGATCAAGGTGGAAACCGTGCGGTAATTGGCGGTATTTTCCGGTTATGAGAGATGCAGCCAAACCATAGTAAAATAAAGCAGGCAGGATAATTTTAAGGAATCTCCTCAAAGTTATCCTGCCTGTCCTGTTAGAAAAAGTTTATATGAAATAAATAACCTGAAAATGTTGTTTACAGTGTAAAATTATGCCATTTGTTTCTGCTCTGCCTCGTATGCCTCCCGGACGGCTCTTGCAAGCTGGTCTCCGCAGGAGGTAGGCTTGAAACCGCATTTGATGCCCTTGACCTTGGACTCGATCCAGTCTACAGTCTGACCATCCACCAGACGGGATACTGCCTGCAGGTTACCGTTGCAGCCTCCGGTAAAGGATACATTGCTTACCACATCACCGTTAATATCAAAATGAATTTCTGAGGAACAGGTTCCGCTTGTCTTATATACATAGTTCATTGTAAAATCTCCTTTATCTTGATGGGACAGGGGGATGAAGTCGCAAACTCCCCGTCTCACGTTATTGTGATCGTAGTGATAATACCGCTTTTTCCATTACTTTGTCAATAGAGTCATTGATCACCAGATCTGCCTTTCCGTCAGCAGGGGTCGAGGTCTTATTGATCAGTACCAGGTGCTTTCCATGGAAATAATCGATCAGGCCGGCAGCAGGATATACCACCAGCGAGGTTCCTCCGATGATCAGGGTATCAGCCGCCTGGATAGCCTCGATAGATTTGGTGATCACAGTATCATCCAGTCCCTCCTCATAAAGAACCACATCCGGTTTGATCATGGCATGGCATTTGGGACAGAGAGGCACTCCCTCAGACTGCAAAATGAAATCGGCATCATAAAATTCATGACAGCGGGTACAGTAGTTGCGCAGAACAGAGCCGTGAAGCTCGTAGACAACCTTGCTTCCGGCAGCCTGATGTAGTCCGTCAATATTCTGGGTGACGATCGCCTTCAGTTTGCCCATTTCTTCCAGTTTGGCAAGAGCTGTGTGACAGGCGTTTGGTTTTGCATCCGGATATACGAGGTTCTTTTTGTAAAAGGCAAAAAACTCCTCCGGATAACGCACGAAAAATGTGTGGGATACTAACTGCTCCGGGGTGAAATTTTGTCCCAGTTTTTTGCTGTATAGTCCGTTGGAACTGCGGAAATCCGGAATATTGGATGCCGTGGAAACACCGGCACCGCCAAAGAAAACAATGTTATCGCTTTCCCGTAAAATATCTGTAAGCTGTGAGATCTTTTCGTTCATCAGCAAGTCTCCTTTCTAGTTTTTAGTGTAGCATATTTAAAAGGAAAATAAAATGGTTGCATTTTTGAAAAATTGTGATATTCTAATAAAAGATAATACGTTGAAGAGACGAGTACATGGCGTGAGTGATTCCAGAGAGAGGCAGACCGGATTTGCCGGTTGCTGTGACTGCCTTATTCACAAAGTGATGGAAGACCAGCTCTGAGTGGCTTTAATACAGCCCGGCCGACACCGTTACCGTCACAATGAAGGTGAGATCGGAAAGAGATGATGACAGCACTGCTTCGGTCGACGCAGTTGACCGGATGTGTAAGCACACTCCATCGATGAATTTTTCATTTAGATCTTACGAACGAGGGTGGAACCGCGTATGAATTTACGCCCCTTCTGGCATGGTATGTCAGAGGGGGCTTTTTGAGTCTATAGGAAAACGTTGGTTTTACCTTTTTTGTTTGTTTTTATCAGGAAACGGACGGTCTTCTTCTGACAAGGATTCAATGACGAATCTGTGGCGGGCGCTGCGCCCGGATTCGTAAAAGGCGGCAGCGCAGAAAAGAGGGAAATCATGAAAGTAACATTAAAAGATGGCTCCTTTAAGGAGTATGACCAGCCAATGTCCATCTACGATATCGCTCTTGATATCAGTGAGGGACTGGCACGCGTAGCATGTGTGGGAGAGATTGATGGTGAGGTAAAGGATCTTCGTACTATTGTAGACAAGGATTGTACTTTAAATATTCTGACCTTTGATTCCGATGAAGGAAAGAAGGCATATCGTCATACCTGTGCCCATGTTCTGGCTCAGGCAGTGAAGAATCTTTACCCTGACGCCAAGCTGACCATCGGACCGGCCATTGACAATGGATATTATTATGATTTTGATATGCCAAGTCTCGACCGTGATGCTCTGGATGCCATCGAGAAGGAAATGAAGAAGATCATCAAAAAGGGTGACCGTCTGGAGCGTTATACCCTGTCAAAGGATGAGGCGATCAAGCTTATGACAGAGAGAGATGAGCCATATAAGGTTGAGATGATCAAGGAGCATCCGGATACCGACGAGCTGAGCTTCTATCAGCAGGGTGACTTCATTGAGTTCTGTGCAGGACCACATCTGATGAGTACAAAGCCGATCAAGGCATTTAAGCTGACATCTTCTTCCGGAGCATACTGGAGAGGAGACGAGCACAATAAGATGCTCACCAGAATTTACGGTACTGCTTATACGAAGAAAGCTGATCTGGAGGAGTATCTGGAGTATCTGGCGGACATTAAGAACCGCGACCACAACAAGCTTGGCCGTGATATGGATCTGTTTACAACCGTTGATGTGATTGGTCAGGGACTTCCGCTGTTTATGCCAAAGGGAACCAAGATGATCCAGAAGCTGCAGCGCTGGATCGAGGATCTGGAGGACAACGAGTGGGGATATGTCCGTACCCGCACTCCTCTGATGGCGAAGTCAGATCTTTATAAGATCTCTGATCACTGGGGTCATTACAAAGAGGGAATGTTTATTCTGGGAGAGGATGATGAGGACGAGAACGGAAACAGCGTTTCCGGCCGTGATATCTTTGCCCTTCGTCCAATGACCTGTCCGTTCCAGTATTATGTATATAAGGCTCGTCAGAAGTCATACCGTGATCTTCCTTATCGTATGGGTGAGACATCGACTCTCTTCCGTAACGAGGATTCCGGAGAGATGCACGGCCTGACCCGTGTCCGCCAGTTTACGATCTCTGAGGGTCATCTGGTATGTACACCGGAGCAGATCGCCGATGAGTTTAAAAACTGCGTCCGTCTGGCAAGATATTGTCTGGAGACACTGGGACTGGAAGAGGACGTGACCTACCGCATGTCCAAGTGGGATCCGGAGCATCCGGACAAATATCTCGGCGATGCCGAAGAGTGGGATCGTGTAGAGGGTGCGATGCGTGAGATCCTGGATGATATCGGTATGGAATATACAGAGGAGGCAGGAGAGGCTGCTTTCTATGGTCCAAAGCTTGATATTCAGGCAAAGAACGTGTACGGAAAAGAGGACACCATGATCACGATCCAGCTGGATATGTTCCTGGCAGAGCGTTTCGATATGTACTATATTGATCAGAATGGTGACAAGAAGCGTCCTTATATTATCCACAGAACATCTCTCGGATGCTATGAGCGTACCCTTGCATGGCTCATCGAGAAGTATGCAGGCAAGTTCCCGACATGGCTTTGTCCGGAGCAGGTTCGTGTGCTTCCGATCTCTGATAAGTATATGGACTATGCCCAGAGTGTGCTGGCAGAGCTTAAGAAGAACGGCATCGATGCAACCGTGGACGGACGTTCTGAAAAGATCGGTTACAAGATCCGTGAGGCACGTATGGATAAGCTTCCTTATATGCTGGTTGTGGGCGGTAAGGAGGAAGAAGCAGGTCTCGTTTCTGTCCGCAGCCGTTTTGCCGGTGATGAGGGTCAGAAGCCTCTGGCAGACTTTATCAATGATATCTGTCAGGAGATCCGTACCAAAGAGATCCGCAAGGAGCTTCCGGAGGATGAGAAGAAATAACAGAAGCGCCGGGTGGCGAAAATGAATTTAAAAGATAGTAGCAAAGATATATAAATAAGAGGGAGCAGATCCATAGAACGGTCTGCTCCCTCTTAAGAATTTCCGGAAATTTGCCGATGTACATAACAGAGTATCGTTGACGGAATCAAACGAAACAAACAGACTGGAAAGGTGAGCGAAACATGAATGTAAATGATATCGTAGCGCAGACCACCAATGTCAGCAGGCGGAAGACCGCATTTGGCTCGGATTCTTTCCTGCAGATTGGCAGACGTGGCCAGGTGGTGCAGGGAGTGATCTCCGGGGTATCGGACAAGGTTTCCATCAGCTTTAAAGGCGCAGAGGTCTCAGTCCCTGCGTCGTCAGTACAAAATGCCACGGAAGGCGAAACGAGAAATTTTAAGATCATGGAAGTGTCAAAGGAAAGGATTGTACTGAAAGAGGTTGGAAGAGCGGACTCTTCAGAGAGCAGGGCAATGATCGCGACAACGGTCAGCGCATCCTCCTATTCTTTTTCTGATCATCTGAATGAGAGCGGAAAGGTTTCCGGGGCAAAGCAGCAGGCAGGACAAAATATTGCTGTGCTGACAGGAGAAGATTATCAGAGTATGGAATCAGAGCAGGGAGCTCTGGAAGAATATAAAGCATCAGCACTTGACCGTGCCATTGAACGTCATAAGGAGAATCGCCAGTGGCAGCAGGAGGATGTACAGAAAAATATCGAGAACAGTAAGGAATATCAGGAAACCATCAAGAATCTGCAGGAGCAGGGTGTGACACAGCTTATGGATCCGTCACAGATTGAAAATGCTTTGCGGGATGCGGATCTTCCGGTGACAAAGGCGAATGTGGCGAGAGTGGCATCCGCAGTACAGATGACTGCTATTCTGCCGGAGTTGTCACAGGATGCCAGAGTTCATATTTTGGAGAATCAGATGGCACCAACCATCGAGAATCTGTATCACGGACAGTATTCCACATCGGGAGCTTTGGACGCTTCCACGGTGGATGATGAGGTGTGGCAGCAGCTTCAGGGACAACTTGTCGAGCTTTTGCAGGAAAATGGCATTTCGGTGGATGATACGGTGATGGCAGATGCAAAATGGCTGTTTGCCAATGAAATTGCCGTGACGCCGGAAAATATCAATGCCTTACAGGTGATGAGGGATATTTCGGAAAATATGACACCGCAGAAGGTATTAGATCAGATCATATATGCGATGCAGACAGGAGCAGCACCGGAGCAGGCATCGCTGGATGACAGCCAGATCGTTATCGCGATGGATGCATTACAGACTCTGGAGGAGATCACACCGGAGGATGTGGAAAACACTGTACAGAATATCGGACAGAATGACGTGACACTGCAGCAGCTGAAACAGTCAGCAGATGTCCGAAAAAGTGGACAGAGTGAACGGGAGGATCAGGACAAAGTCATAGCAGCTTCTGAAGCGCAGCCAAATGCTGGCTCTGCAACGGGAAGCAGACAGACTTTTTCCGAGATGATCACGGTGACGCAGCGCCAGCTGGAGGAGATCAGGCTGCGGATGACCCTTCCGGCTGCGGTCAGAATGGCACAGAAGGGAATCAATATTCCTGTCACTCCATTAAAAGCACTGGTGGAAGAACTAAGACAGCAGGAGCAGGAGGATTATCAGGAAATTCTTCCGGATGTGAAGCTGGATGAGACGCAGTGGGATCAGGTACAGGAGACTATTGCTAAAGCGGAGGATATCCGGAAGGCACCGGCATCTGTATTGGGAGTAGGCGCCAGACAATATGATCTTCTGACGATGAATGTACTTCACAGAGCAGCTGTCAGTGCAGTGGCACAGACGAGACAATATCAGGCGGATTATGAAGCTGTGGGTACACAGGTTCGGACAGATCTGGGAGATTCCATCCGGAAGGCATTTCAGAATGTGCCTGAGCTTTTGGAACAGCTTGGTATGGAGAATACACAGGCGAATCAGAGAGCTGTCCGTATTTTGGGATATAACAGCATGGAAATTACAGAGCAGAATGTAATCAAAGTAAAAGAGCTGGATGCACAGGTAAATTCTGTGTTGGATCATATGAAGCCTTCTTTGGTGATGAAGCTGGTACAGGAAGGGGAGAATCCACTGGATCTGTCTCTGGATAAACTTGACCAAAGGCTGGCAAAGCTTGCGGATGAGCAGGATGTTTCATCCGAGGAAAAATACAGCCGTTATCTGTGGAAGCTGGAGCAGGAACAGGGATTGACAGAGCAGGAAAGAGACGGGTATGTAGGTCTTTACCGGCTTATGCATCAGGTGGAAGGCTCCGATGGAGCTGCTATTGGAAGTGTGCTGGAAGCAGGGTGGAACATGAATCTTCGCAACCTGCTCCGGGCAGTGAGAACAGAAAAACGAAAAGGCGTTGATGTGCAGATTGATGAAGAGTTTGGCGGTCTGTCCGATTTACGGTACACTGCAAAAAGTATTATACAGCAGATTGAGAATGCATTTTCCGGCAGGGAATTTTCAGGGGAATCTTCTTCTGACCATACACAGCAATATTACGAACGTCTGAATCGACAGATTCTCAATGAGATGACACCGGCTGCACTCCGTGAGGTAAGTGATGGAGATATGGAGCAGCTTCTGGATAATTCTATGGAGGGTCTGCATGAGAAATTGAAACAGACAGAGGGGAATCCGGAGCTGGAACAGCGTTTTTATGAGCAGCTTGCATCACAGGTTCGGGAGACTGTGGAGCAGAGTCAGGAAAGTGTCCGATATCTGGAACAGATGGGACTTCCGGATACGATTACCAATATTCAGGCGGCACAGCAGCTAATTTATCAGAATTATGATGTATATCATGAAATCAATGAGCGGCGCCGGGATTTGCCGGAGGAGGATCAGGAAGAACTGCGGCAGGCAATGGAAACAATTCCGGATTCTCTGGATCAGGAGGATACATTGCTTCAGAGCTATGACCGTCTTGGCAGAAGCATGGAAAAGATACTGGAACATTCTTATGAAAAAGAGATGGTTACCAGTGATGAGCTTCAGGGCTTAAAGCAGCTTCGTACCGGTATGATCTTTCAGAGCAGCAGAGCCGGAAGATACAACTATGATGTGCCGGTCATGACGGGAGATCAGGTCATGACTATGAATGTTACATTGGTTCAGGGAGAAGAAGATGCCGGCAGAGTGCAGATTTATATGGACAATATATCGGCAGAATTCCGGATTCAGCATGGAGAGGTGAAAGGACTTATCCTGTGTGATGACCGCGAGGAATATGATACACTTTCAGGAGATGGTGAGAAGCTCACGGAGGCATTGCGGCAGGATGGCTATATCGTAAAAAATATATCATACAGCATGAACCGCAGATCCCGTGTGGAAGCGATGACCACAAAGGCAGGGGAAAAGGAACCATCGTCCTCTCTGTACCGGGTTGCAAAAACGGTAGTCCGTTATGTGATAGACACGATGAAGCAGAATGACACTGACAATACAGAAAAGAGGTAGAATATGAGAATTAATCACAATATTTCAGCACAGATGGCAAATGTTAATTTAAAGAAAACAGATACCAGACTTTCATCAAGTCTGGAGAGATTAAGTTCCGGCTATAAGATCAATAAAGCCGCTGACGATTCGGCAGGAATGGCAATTACCAATAAAATGAGAGCGCAGATCCGTGCGTTGGATCAGGCATCCCGCAATTCAGAGGATGGTCAGTCTATTATTGAAACAGCTGAGGGAGCCATGGGAGAGATTGAAAATATTCTTCAGCGTGTCAGAGAACTGGCAGTGCAGACCTCAAATGATACTTATGCCCTGGAGGATCGAGAGGCGGTTCAGAAAGAGGTGGATGAGCTTCTGGACGAGGTAGATCGTATTGCAACGACAACGGAATTTAACGGAACCGCATTGCTGGATGGTTCTGCAGCCCGTACCTTTGCGAGCAGTAACATTGATATCAAGCCGATCTACACTTCTATGAGTGTAGAAAAGGGCGATTATAAACTGACGGTAGATCAGGTGGCTGAACCGGCAGAGCTTACGGTACCATTGCCTTCTGTTCCAAGCAGCATAACTTTAAATAAAACAATCATTGAATTTCCGGCATCTATGAACGACGATGCCGTTGCCGAGAGACTTCAGGCAGCGTGTGACGCTATGAATATTGATATGGAGAGAAACGGGGGTTCTGTGACGTTTAAAACAAGATCCACAGGAAGTCTGGAACAGATTACATATTCTGATGGAACCGGTGAGAAGGTTGCCAGAGGAAAAGAGGCAGAAATTACATTGCAGGATGGTTTTGAGAGCACCGCAACATATTCCGGCGATGGAAATCTGGTGACAATTCGTGATAATGAAGGATTTGAGATGCAGATTGAGACAAATGTGGTTGGCCAAACAGAATTGAGAGTGTTTGACGCCGGTTATATGACTGTACAGATCGGTGCTAATGAATCACAGACACTGAACATGAATTTTCCGGAAGTATCCTGTCTGAATCTGGGACTTCGTTCTTCCGATGGAAATGATAAGATCAATCTGTGTACACAGTACAGTTCAGAGCTTGCACTGGATAGTATGGATCGTGCCATCAAGAAGGTGTCAGGAGCCAGATCTACATTGGGTTCTTATCAGAATCGTCTGGAGACAACGACTTCCAGTCTGGATCTCAGCAGCCAGAATATCACAGAGGCAATGTCCCGGATCGGTGATACGGATATGGCAGATGAGATGACAAAATATACGCAGAATGAGGTGCTTTCGCAGGCCGCGACGTCTATGCTTGCACAGGCGAATAACAGACCACAGCAGATTATGTCATTGCTGCAATAACTTTTCAGGCTGAAAGTATGTGATCCGCTTGATAAATGTTGTTCCGGTGGCATGAAATTGGAGGGCTGAGAAAGGAATGCAGAGTTAGAATGGATAAGGAAAGTAAAAAGATATATACAACACGGATCAGTCAGGCAAACCGCAGTGAGCTGGTGGTGATCATTTATGAATTGATGCTGGGAAGTCTTGCGGAAGCAAAGGAGGCACTTGACAGGGAGGAGTTTGACACTGCAGATGTGGAATTAAAACGGGCGCAGGGATTTCTTTGTGAATTAAGAGGCAGTCTTGATTTTCAGTTCCCGGTATCTTACAGGCTGGTTTCGTTATATCGTTATGTGAATGAGCAGCTTGTAAAGTCCATCACGCGCAGGAAGGATGTTAATCTGGATTCCTGTGAGCGGGTGCTTAAAGGACTGAAGCAAAGCTTTGAGGAGATAGCGAAGCAGGATGTCTCGGGACCGGTTATGGAAAACAGTCAGCAGGTATATGCCGGGCTGACCTATGGAAAGGGCAGTCTCAATGAAGTGGCGATTGATCCCGGAAATATCGGGAGAGGATATCAGGTTTAGAAATCTGGCTGTATATTATTGCGGTTTTGGAAGAAATCAGTAGAAAGGAATAAAATGGAAAAGAAAAATTTTTTAGATGACAGAGGAGCCGGCGTTTTGCTGCCCATCAGCAGTCTGCCTTCTCCTTATGGTATTGGTACATTGGGCGAAGAAGCGTACCATTTTGTGGACAGACTGGTAAAAGCAGGACAGAAGTACTGGCAGGTGCTCCCGGCGGGACCTACCAGCTTTGGAGACAGTCCTTATCAGTCCTTTTCTGCCTTTGCGGGAAATCCGTATTTTATTGATCTGGATATCCTGATCCGGGAAGGACTTCTGACGAGTCAGGAGGTAGAATGTGAGGATTGGGGAGAGGATCCGGAGGATATAGATTATGCTATTCTCTTTCAAAATCGCTTCAAGGTACTAAAAAAAGCATATAAAAGAAGCAGACATAAGGAGGAGTCTTCTTATCGTACTTTTTGTCGTCAAAATACTTACTGGCTTGCAGATTATTGTCTCTATATGGCATTAAAGTTTGAAAATGACAATAAGGAATGGCAGCTTTGGGAGGAGGATATTCGTTTCCGCCAGAGAGATGCGGTGAAAAAATGGCAGAAAAAGCTGGCAGACGAAATTGCTTTCTGGGAGTTTTGTCAGTATAAGTTTTATCAGCAGTGGAACTGTCTCAAAAAATATGCTCACAAGAAAAAGATCCGTCTGATCGGAGATATTCCTCTGTACGTTTCTATGGACAGTGCAGATGTATGGGCACATTCCGATCTTTTTGAACTGGATGAGAGAAAGAAACCCATCAATATTGCGGGGGTACCGCCGGACTGCTTTTCGGCAGACGGACAGCGCTGGGGCAATCCCCTCTATGACTGGAAAGTAATGGAACAGGATCATTTTCGCTGGTGGCATAAGCGGATGGAAGCAAATGCAAAGTTGTATGATGTGATCCGCATTGACCATTTTATCGGCATCGTAAATTTCTGGTCCATACCGGCATCTTGTCCGACAGCAGTGGATGGCAAATGGAGAAAGGGGCCGGGCAAAAAGCTGACGGATGTGATCAAAGAGGCAACAAAGGGAACGGATATTATTGCCGAGGATCTGGGGGTGGTTGGACCAAATGTCCGGAAACTGATACAAAAGACCGGCTGGCCGGGCATGAAGATTCTGGAGTTTGCATTTGATGGGGTGGCGGATAATGAGTATCTGCCACACAATTATAAAGATCCAAATTGTCTTGTATATGGCGGAACCCATGACAATGAGACGATTATGGGATTTTATGGTGCCAAAAAGAAAAAAGAACTGAAATATGTTATGGATTATCTGCAGGTTAAGAAAAAGAAACAGATTCCGAAGGAGATGATCCGTCTGGGCTATGCAACTATTGCCAACACAGCAATTTTCCAGATGCAGGATATTCTTGGACTGGATAATCGTGCCCGGATGAATCTGCCGTCTACGGTGGGAACAAACTGGCGCTGGCGTATGCTTCCGGGAGCATTTACAAAGGAGCACTGTCGTTATCTGAAAAAACTGTGCCGGATTTATAATCGTTAATATCTGTACGAAAAACAGGACAAGCCCCTTGGTTGACAAGTGTACCAAATGTTGGACACTTGTCAACCAAGGGGCTTATATTTTTACAAAATATTTGGAAAAACAAATAATACCTGAGAATTTTGCTTTTATTTGACGGCTGCTTTGATCTGAGCTGCAAGCTCGGCGGCATTTTCCTCCGGAGTACCGGGCTTCCAGGAGATATTTACTGTATCGCCCTTGTAACGTGGGATCAGATGCACATGGAGATGAAAGACCGTCTGACCGGCTGCTTCTCCATTATTTTGAAGAACATTGATGCCGTCACAGTGGAGAACCTCCATCATCGCTTTGGCACATTTACGGGCAACCTTGAAAAGCTTCTCTGCATCTTCATCCTCCAGTTCAAGGAGATTTGCAGCGTGGTTTTTCGGAAGGATCACAGCGTGACCTTTGGAAGCAGGATTGATATCAAGCATTACCTTAAAATCATCATCTTCATAAATCGTGGTGGAAGGAATCTCTCCCTTGTTGATCTTACAGAAAATACAATCGTCTATCATTTTTTTGCTCATAATTTTATTACCTCTTTTCTTGTTGTTTAAGCTTTTTGAAAGGGAAAGACTGTGTCAAACGTACGGATCTGTTTGAAATCTCCCTTTGCGGAGACGGCTCCGGAGAGAAATGCATTATGCATGGTAATCTCCCCATTCATAAGCTGTTTTACTGTTTTGTGGTTTATCTTGATCTGGACATTGGCAGAAGGGTTTTCTTTATTGCGGCATTCCAGATGTTCGTTATCAATATCAAGGGAAAGAACTCTTCCGTCCTCAAACTGGAGATTGTAACATACCTGTAATGGTGTTACAGGTTGAAAATGCTCCTTTAAAAATGAAGCGAAGGGATCCTCTGAAATATTTGACGAAGTCATCACCTCTTCTTCAATATCGTCGCCGAGAAGTCCCTTAAACATACTGGTGAGTTCTTCAATGTCCTCTTTTTGTTTCTGAACATAGTTAGTGTCGGAAACATACATGGATAACTGTTCACTTTCCTGTGGCGTCAGATGCATGGTTTTGGGTTGGAGTGCATTTTCGCAGATGGAATTGGTACTGGATGGGAATACCTTTATCTTTTTGGAAAAGGAACGGTAAAAGCTCTCTGCTTTTTTCTCGATCAGAAGAGCATAGTCCGGGTTGGTTTCAAATTCGGTATAATCTTCCACATAGGCACAGATTCCTTCACAGGGAATGCCTCCCAGTATTTCCCACGCCTGGATCAGCGTCTGGTATGCCGTTTTCTCTCCGGCAGCCGTAGCCGTGACCAGTGGGAACATATAAAGATTTTTGATACGGTCCCGATCCCCGTACAGCCAGCAGGCATCCAAAAACTGCTGGAGCAGACCGCCAATGCCGAGCCATTCTACTGAAGCGGCAAGAATGACACCGTCCGCTTCCTTTAATGTTTTGGGAAGTACGGAAATACCACGTTTATCTTCATATAAATTATATTTTTTTACATCAATGTTCAACTCGTTAAGAACTTCTGTGAGCTTATTCATTACATAGATGGTGGGGTCTTCGATGAGTCCGCGGCCACCATAATAAATATTGATTCGCTGCATATATTTCCTCATTTCATAATTCTATCATCCTTTGATGCCTGTCGCTGTCTGCGGATACCCACCAGAAGTCCCAAAAGGAGACCTCCTAAGAAACCTCCGAGATGCGCTGCATTATCCACGCCCTGATCTGTCAGGCCGCTGTATAAACTTAAGAATGCAGCAAATATCATCTGGCGGTAATCGATTTCGATATCCTTCCGGTGAAACAGTACCAATGCAAGAAGCCCTCCGGTGATACCAAAAATCGCACCAGATGCACCAATAGATAAGGTATTTATTCCTAATAACATATTATAAACCATCGACGCAAAGCCTGCAATAATTCCTGAAGAAAAGATAGTGTAAACTGTTCTTCGGAAAAATATGAGCAGACCAGCTCCTAGATAGTTTTAAGAACTTCAACTACCTGCAT
>CAKRHP010000025.1 GCA_934339135.1 uncultured Lachnospiraceae bacterium
TGCAGGTAGTTGAAGTTCTTAAAACTATCTAGGAGCTGGTCTGCTCATATTTTTCCGAAGAACAGTTTACACTATCCCTTTTATGAGAAACAGTTGCAGGATAAAGGTGGAAATGATATCCTATATTTGTGTATCGAAAGACATAGGAAAAACTATGTTTATCAAACCGGTTTCCGGTAAAGCTGAGAGGAGAATGAAAATGAACGATTATAAGATCAATACAAAATGTGTGCAGGCAGGTTATACGCCGGGCAATGGAGAGCCGAGACAGATTCCGATCATACAGTCAACGACATTTAAGTATGATACCAGCGAGGACATGGGAAAACTGTTTGACCTGGAGGCAGAGGGATACTTCTATACTCGTCTTCAGAACCCGACCAATGATCATGTGGCTGCCAAGATTGCCGCACTGGAGGGAGGTACGGCAGGAATGTTGACCTCCTCCGGTCAGGCAGCTAATTTCTTTGCGTTATTTAACATCTGTGAATGTGGAAGCCATATTGTGGCATCGTCATCCATTTACGGTGGTACATTTAATCTGATCGCTGTTACCATGAAGAAAATGGGAATCGATGCGACCTTCGTTTCCCCGGACTGCAGTGAGGAGGAGTTAAATGCCGCATTTCAGGACAATACCAGAGCAGTATTTGGGGAAACAATTGCAAATCCTGCTTTAACAGTGCTTGATATTGAGAAGTTTGCAAAGGCTGCCCACGCACATGGAGTTCCGTTGATCGTGGACAATACCTTCCCGACTCCGGTAAATTGCCGTCCGATCGAGTGGGGAGCAGACATTGTGACACATTCTACCACCAAATATATGGATGGGCACGGAGCCGCTGTGGGCGGTGCGATCGTTGACAGCGGTCATTTTGACTGGATGGCTCATGCAGAGAAGTTCCCGGGGTTGTGTCAGCCGGACGATTCCTATCATGGGATTACATATGCGGAGAAATTTGGTAAGGAAGGTGCATTTATTACAAAATGTACGGCACAGCTTATGCGGGATTTTGGATGTATCCAGTCGCCGCAACACGCATTTATTCTGAATCTTGGTCTGGAATCTCTACATGTGAGAATGCCTCGTCATGTGGAAAATGGTCTGGCAGTGGCAGAGTTTTTACAGCAGCAGCCACAGGTGGAGCAGGTGAACTATCCGGGCCTCAAAGGGGATCCATATTATGAGAGGGCACAGAAATATATGCCAAATGGAGGATGCGGCGTGGTATCCTTTGAATTAAAGGGTGGACGCGATGCGGCGGAGAAGTTTATGAAGCGGTTGAAGCTTGCTGCGATCGAGACCCATGTGGCAGATGCAAGAACCTGTTGCTTAAATCCGGCAACCTCTACGCATCGTCAGATGAATGATGAGCAGTTAAAGGAAGCAGGAATTCCGGCAGGATTGATCCGCATTTCCTGTGGACTGGAGGATAAGGAGGATCTGATCGCAGATCTGAAACAGGCTCTGGCGTAATATTTTCATTTCCGGGGGAATGACGTAAAAGCGTGATATTAAAGTGTGCTTCCCTTGACATCAGGTCATTTTCTGTCTTATGATATGTAATACATACATTCAGGAAAGGCTTAAAGTTATATGGCAGAGAATAACAAGTTTGATCATAAAGAACCGCAGCGACAGCTCTTTGCCGGTCTGGCAGAGGAGTTGTTTGGGTGGTTCGGAGAAGAGACGTTTCCGGAAAATGTCAGTGGGGATGCAGCATATATCCTGCAGGCACAGCGGCAGCGTCTCCGGCAGAAAGGTCTTGAGATGGAGTATGATATGACATCTCAGGACTTTTTTTGCGACAAAAAGAAAGAAAAAAGAAATCTGCTTTTTTTGCACTGGAAGTGTACGGGAGATATTTGTTTTACGATGGATTCCGGCAGAAAGAAAAAGCTTCCGGCAAGTCTGCGGTTATGCGGAGCCGCACCATGGCTCGGCAGAAGATATATGGTGGAACAGCTTTATTGGAGAGCGGAGCAGGGAACGGATCGCAGAAAAATTCTGCGAAGGGTTGCAAGGTGCTTTGGAATCGGTGCAATGATTGGATTTCTGGTGGCATTATATCAGATTTTAATGCAGGATAGTATGGTATATGCGGATCTTATTATTGATCCTGTGATCGGTGCACTGTTCAGCTATGCTGCATATGCACTGGTACAGCTGGGCAAGCTATTGGTGAAAAGTGTCCGGACGATGCCTTTGATCCGGAAAAACAACCAGACGGCTATGGAAATTACATCGATTATGCAGCTGTTAAATCAGGAGTTCACATTTCCTTTATTTGAGGTGCAGATGGTTGATCTGCTGCAAAAGGTAATTTACACAGCAGATATATCAGAGCTTTCACAGTATGAACCGGAAGCGAGAGAAGGATGTCTGGAGGATATTGTGCATTGTGTTTATGATGGGAACATGATCTACCGGGGCTATCGCAGAGATGGGGAGAAATGTATTCTGCATCTGGATGTTTATATGGATGATATCTATGAGAAAAATGGCAGGATCCGGAGACGAAAGGATCTGTTTCATATGACGGTCTGCAGGGATTTTGGAGATCCTAAAGAGAAAAGCTGGAGTGTGAAGGCGATGTGGAGGTAGAGAAATGAGTGAAATATATGATTTTGATAAGGAGATCAACCGGAGAAATACCGGTTCCCTGAAGTGGGATGTGCCGGAGGGAGAGCTGCCTATGTGGGTGGCGGATATGGATTTTGAGACGGCACCGGCGGTAAAGCGTGCACTGGAAAAGAGAGTGGCTCATGGGGTGTTTGGGTATTCTATTTTGCCGGATGCCTGGTATGAGGCGTACCAGCATTGGTGGGGCAGCCGTCATGGCCTGCAGATTGAAAAGGATTGGCTTGTCTTTTGCACCGGAGTGATCCCGGCACTGTCCACAGCCGTGAGAAAACTGACGACACCCGGGGAAAAGGTGCTGATCCAGACACCGGTTTATAATATCTTTTTTAATTCCATTATCAATAACGGACGATTTGTAGTGGAAAGTCCTCTGGCGTATGATGGCGGGCGATACACCATCGACTGGGAGAATCTGGAACAGAAGCTTTCAGATCCACAGGTTTCCATGATGATTCTGTGCAACCCTCATAATCCGGTTGGAAATATTTGGGACAGACAGACATTGGAAAGAATTGGAGAGCTTTGCCGGAAGTACCATGTAGTCGTATTTTCAGATGAGATCCACTGTGATCTGACGGCTCCCGGAAAGGAGTATGTTCCTTTTGCAAGCGTTTCAGAAACCTGTCGCAGTATCAGTGTGACAGCGATCGCACCGACCAAGGCATTTAATATTGCGGGACTCCAGACCGCAGCGGTCATGGTGCCGGATGAGCTTCTGCGCCATCACATGTGGAGAGCGTTAAATACCGACGAGGTGGCAGAACCGAACGCTTTTGCCGTAGATGTGACTGTGGCAGCCTTTGAAGAGGGCGGCGGATGGCTGGATGCACTGCGGGACTACCTTCAGGAAAATAAAAAGACTGTGAAGGAATATATTCAAAAAGAAATACCGCTGATCAAAGTGGGATCATTGGATGTGACATATCTGTTGTGGCTGGATTGCAGCCGGATCACGGATGATACAGAGAAGTTAAATGTACATTTAAGAGAAAAAGCGGGAGTATATCTGTCGGAAGGTAATATTTTCGGAGGAAACGGAGCAGGATTTCTTCGTTTCAATACGGCAACCACTCACAAAAATATTTTAGAAGGGTTAAAGAGGCTGAAAAACGGGATTGAAAGCTATCTTTCAAGATCATAATAAAACTGCAGTTATGGCTGATTAAGGATAAAAATATGAGAAAAGATAAAAGCGCAAGACTGTTGGAACAGCTGCGGGAGGGAAAGCAGCTGACTATGAGACAACAGCTTCTGCTGATCGTGCATTTAAGTGTTCCGGCAATTTTTGCACAGATCTCTTCCATCATCATGGAATATATTGATGCATCCATGGTAGGAAGCCTTGGGGCAAATGCCTCTGCTTCGATTGGTTTGGTGGCTTCCAGTACATGGCTTTTAGGAGGTCTTACATCGGCATATAACACCGGCTTTAGTGTGCAGATCGCCCACCGGATCGGTGCCCGTGATGGTAAAGGTGCGAGACGGATCATGAAGCAGGGGTTGGTAACGGCATTATTGTACAGTCTGGTACTGCTCAGTATCGGGGCAGGGATCAGCAGAGAGCTTCCGCAGTGGCTTGGCGGGGACAGCAGTATCTGCCGGGAGGCATTTCATTATTTTCTGGTATATTCCCTGGCACTTCCGGTTATGCAGATGAACCTGGCGGCCGGTGCCATGCTGCAAAGCAGCGGAAATATGCGGCTTCCGAGTATACTTCATGTGTTGATGTGCTTTCTGGATATATTGTTTAATCTTGTTTTAATATTTCCATCGAGATGTGTTTCCTGGATGGGACACCGGATATTTATCCCGGGAATGGGGCTTGGTGTGCTGGGAGCGGCACTTGGAACGGCACTGGCACAGCTTGTGATCATGCTCTGTATGATGTATTTTCTGCTCTTTCGTTCCCCGGTGCTTCATCTTCGGAAGGAGGAAAAGCTGCGGTTTTGTCGGAAGGACATACAGAAGGCAGTCTGTATATCTGTGCCGGTGGCAGTGGAGCAGTTTATTATGAGCGGTGCACAGATCATGTCCACCAGGATCGTGGCACCACTGGGGATGATCGCCATTGCGGCAAATTCCTTCTCTATTACGGCGGAAAGTCTTTGTTATATGCCGGGATACGGGATCGGCTCGGCAGCAACGACGCTGATCGGGCAAAGTGTGGGAGCCGGCAGACATGACCTGACGAAACGGCTCGGCTGGATCGCCACCTGTTTTGGTATGCTTGTTATGGCGGTGAGCGGTGCCTGTATGTATCTTCTGGCACCATGGATGATCTCCATATTATCGCCGGATGAAGCCATACGGCAGTTAGGAACTTCCGTGCTTCGGATCGAGGCGTTTGCAGAGCCGATGTATGCGGCTTCCATTGTTGCTTCCGGTGTGTTTCGCGGGGCAGGGGACACATTGATCCCAAGCTGCCTGAATTTCTGCAGCATGTGGCTGGTCCGTCTGCCTCTGGCAGCTTTTCTGGCACCGAAATTTGGTCTGCGGGGTGTCTGGATCGCCATGTGTATCGAGCTGTGCCTCCGTGGTGCTTTGTTCCTGCTTCGGCTGGCATTCAGTAAAAACTGGGACAAGGCGGACAAAAGGCACCGTGGGAAATTGTTGACATAAAATATGGAAAAGGGTTTCGTGCTTTTCTTTTTGGCTGGAATGATGTATAATTATTCAGATTGGAGAATTTATGGAAAATGACAGAAAAGCACTGGATTGTAAATGTGAAGGAGAAATACAATGCAGGTGGTCAGAGAAGAGAGATTAACAGGCGAGAGGGCATTATTCCATAGTAAAGACCTTTCGATCGAGTATTCTATATTTGCAGATGGTGAGTCTCCACTGAAGGAGAGCAGTGATATTTCATTGCGGAAGACTTCTTTTCAGTGGAAGTATCCTTTATGGTATTGTAAAAATATCAGGGTAGAGGATTGTGATTTTGCGGAGATGGCAAGGGCAGGAATCTGGTATACCGATCAGATTTCTGTGAAGGATACCTTATATGAGGCACCAAAGGGATTCCGACGGGTTCATGGACTGAATCTGGAAAACGTAGATCTGCCACATGCGGAGGAGACCCTGTGGCATTGTCAGGATGTTGCCATGAGTAACGTGGTGGCAAAGGGCGACTACTTCGCTATGAACTGCAGTGATATGAAGCTGGATGGTTTCCGCCTGGTGGGGAATTACTGCTTCGACGGATGTCGTAATGTAGAGATGCATCACGCCAAGATGCTTTCCAAAGATGCTTTTTGGAATTGCGACAATGTAACGGTATATGATTCCTATATCTGTGGAGAATATCTGGGCTGGAATTCCAAAAACATCACTTTTGTCAATTGCGTGATCGAGAGTCTGCAGGGTATGTGTTATATGGAAAATCTCGTCATGAAGAACTGCAGGCTGTTAAATACGACACTTGCTTTTGAATATTCCACGGTAGATGTGGAGGTGGATGGAACCATTGAAAGTATCAAAAATCCATCTGCAGGGGTGATCAAGGCAGACAAAATAAACGAACTGATCTTAGAGGAGCAGGAAATTGATCCTTCCAAAACCACCATCATTGTGAATGAATCATAGGTTGATGATGATGGAGTGAGGAAGATGTGTTATTGAGGGAGACGTTACATTGAGAAAGAGAATCGCAGTATTATCCTCACAGTTGGAGGAAAATTACCAGAATAATTTCATGCAGGGATTTTTAGAGAGGGCATTTGCCTTTGATTATGATGTCTGCACCTTTGCTACTTATCGAAAGCATCAGGATACCATGGAACGTGAGGTTGGTGAGACGAGTATTTTTTCACTGATTGATTATGATGCTTTTGATGGCATGATCGTTTTGCCGGAGACATTGCAGACACCGGGACTGATGCTGCGTCTGGAGGAGCAGTTCCGGGACAAATTCCATGGAAGACTTCTGTATATTGACCGGAAAAGCGATGAGTATGATTATATTATGCTGGATCATTACAGTCCGGTGAAACGGCTGGTATCGCATCTGATCGATGAACATGGGATGAAAGATATTGTGTTTTTGACAGGACCTCAGTATAATGCACATTCCGTGCAGCGTCTGCAGGGCTTTGTGGATGCCATGACAGAGCATGGACTGGATGTTGGAGATGACAGGATCTTTTATGGTGATTACTGGTATGATGGTGGCCGTGACATGATAAGAAAACTGCTGGAGCAGAGAAAGACGCTTCCGGAGGCGGTTGCCTGTGCCAATGATCATATGGCGATCGGCGTTGCTGAGGCTCTGGCAGATCGTGGGATCCGGGTGCCGGAGGATATCGCTGTTGTGGGATATGATTCCGTACCGGAGGGCAAGGAAAGCCCGAGCCCTATTACTTCTATGGACATACCGGCGAAGGAGTTTGGGCAGTATGCTGCGGAGTGTATCCGGAGTCTTCTGGATGGACAGAAGCTGCCGGAATTCACCTACGAACCGCCGTTGTTTATCGGTGGAAGCTGTGGCTGCCACTGCGAGAGTGTAATACCGCGAAAGATCGTACGTGATCAGTGGTCTACAGAGGTTTCCCGCAAGAGCTTTTATTCCAGCTTTAATCATCTGACCGAGGACTGGATCTCACAGAATACTTTTCCAGAGCTGATGGATGCGGTTCAGACGTACAGCTACCAGATCAGGGAGTTTGACAGCTTTCATATCTGTGTCAATGATCTCTGGATCCGAGAGGACAAGCCGGCCAGTATTAATCTTGTAAAGGGGCATTATACCGACCGGATCGCACCGGTGCTTCATTGCGGTCCATCCGGTAAGGGGGAGGATCGGCTGGAATTTACAGAGACCTTTCCAAGAGAACAGATGCTTCCGGAGATTTATGAGGAAAGTGATACGCCAAAGTCATATATTTTTACCCCGGTTTATTTCGAAGATATGTGTTTTGGATATGCTGTCATCAGCTATGGAGATGAACCCAGGGCATATGATGAACGCTATTATATGTGGTTACATAACCTGATGATCGGTATGGAATGTTTCCGGCGTATGGATGCACTCCAGAGGACGAACCGGCGGGTACAGGAACGCAAGATTCATGACGAATTGACAGGTATGTTTAATTATACCGGATTTGTGAAGCATTCCAAACCGATGGTGGAGAGATCCCGTGAGGAAAATAAATACGTCAGTGTTTTGGCGATGGATATGGCAAGTCTCGATAAGATCAATGAAAAGTTTGGAAGAAATGAAGGAGATCGTGCGATCCGGAAGGTTGCACAGATTATTCAGGAGTGTGCAGATGAAGGAGCGATGTGCTGTCGTCTGGGAGATGATGAGTTTATTATGGCAGAGCTTACGGATGAGGCCACCCATGAGAGGATTCATACAGTACGCAGGGAGATTGACCGGATGCTGGAGGAGTACAATCAGTCCTCGGATCGTAAATATGAGATGAGGTTGTTTAGCGGCAGCAAGACGGAGCGTGTGAAGGATCTGGTGGAAATGGAAGACCTGGTCAATGCAGCCGTGAGCCGCAAAAACGGTCACAAGGCAAGTGAAAAGAGGATTGCCGGGGATGGGGCACTTTCCGCACAGGAGCAGGAACAGGCAGCACTTGTGAAGAAGGTGTTGGATGAGAACCTGTTTGCCTATCATTTCCAGCCGATCGTCAGTGCGAGGGATGGTTCCATTGTAGCGTATGAGGCATTGATGAGAGCCCAGATCCATCCGATGATATCACCGCTTGATATTATCAAGTATGCATCCCATCTGGAGCGTTTATATGATGTGGAGAGAGCGACTTTCTTCAATATTCTTCATCTGGTGGATGAGAGAGAAAAGGAACTGGCAGGCAAAAAGATCTTTATCAACAGCATCCCGGGCAGCCAGCTTTCCGGAGAGGAAGCAGCGGTGTTGAAACAGAAGCTTACAAAACATGCGGATAGTGTGGTTGTAGAGCTGACGGAGCAGACCGAGGCAGATGACAAGACTCTGGCAGATATGAAAAGCGGTTACGAGAAAATGGGGATTGAGACGGCGGTTGATGATTACGGCACAGGATATTCCAATATTGTGAATCTGCTCCGGTATATGCCAAATTATGTGAAGGTGGACCGGATGCTTCTCAGCGGCATTCAGGATAACCCACAGAAGCAGCATTTTGTCAAGGATATTGTGATCTTTGCCCATGAGAATCATTTCCAGGTGCTTGCAGAGGGGGTAGAGACCTCGGAGGAATTGAGAACGGTGATACGTCTTGGGGTGGATCTGATTCAGGGATATTATACGGCCAGACCCAATGCAGACATTCTTGGCAGGATCGACAGCAATATTGAGGAGGAGATCTGCAGGTATCAGAAGGAGAGGTTATCGTAAAAGGTATCTATTTGATGTATCAGAAAAATGGAATTTTCTATATAGTTTGATTAAAATATAAAAGTCATCACAGATTAATCCGTGATGACTTTTTATTTATATTCAGGTGTTCAGTATTAAGATGCCGGTGTTTATCCGGACGATATGCCGGAGCTGTTTATTCTCCAAACAGCTTCACGCCGTCCTCCTGTCCATAGACAGCAAATCCATCAAAGCCCTGTGCTTCCAGTTTGTTCAGATATTTTCCGAGTTTCTTTGGACGGGCGGTCACAGAAACGATATAGTCCTTTCGCAAGTCCTCTGCGTAGATCAGAGCCTCTGCATAGGTGTCAGCATCGTAGAATACGGCAATTTTCTTTTTGCGGTTCGGAATAGAGTAGTTCTGCTCCATCAGGATACCGAAGATACGCTCAAAGCCAATAGAGAATCCAACGGCCGGGATGTCCTCATTCAGGAACTTGCCAATCAGGTTATCGTAGCGTCCGCCACCTGCCACGGCACCGCTGTAGCCCGCTGCCTCTACCTCAAAAATAGTGCCGGTGTAATAGCCCTGACCACGTACCAGGGAAGGACAAAATTCTACAGGAATCGTACCCTTTGAAACAGTTGTGACAGCATCGATGATACGCTGAAGCTCTGTTACATAAGAAGCATCACATACATTGGCTACGGATTCCAGTGTCAGGGAGCCATCGGCAAAAAGAGCAATAAATTTATCGATGCAGGTCTGGTCGAAGCTGTTTTCCACCAGCTCTGCCTTTACACCGTCAATACCGATCTTATCCTGTTTATCAAAGATGATCGCAAGCTTCTCGTTATCTTCTTTTGCAAAGCCCGCATAAGCAAAGATATCGCTTAAGATCCGGCGGTCATTGATCTTTACCTTGTAATCAGAAAGTCCTACACGGTTTAGAGCCTTTGTGGTAGTCAGGATCAGCTCAATCTCGGCATCTCTAGACTCGTTTCCGATGATATCAATATCACACTGCATAAACTCGCGGAGACGGCCCTTCTGAGGACGTTCCGCACGGTATACGCGGTCCATCTGGATCACCTTGAACGGTGACAGAAGCTCGTTGCGGTTATTGGCATAATAACGGGAGAGTGGCAGCGTCAGGTCATAGCGTAGTCCCATATCCGCAAGCTCCTTCTCGGTCGGATGCTCTCCGGCAAGGGCACTGTCCAGCTTTTTGCCTCGTTTTAATATTTTAAAGATCAGGTTCAGGTTTTCGCCGCCCTCGCTCTTGTCCAGATTGACAGAGTCTTCAATGATCGGGGTGGTAATGCGCTGAAATCCTGCACTGCTGTAGGTTTCCATGATAATATTCTGTAAATGATCCCGGATTTCCGTTTCCTTTGGAAGGTAATCCCTGGTTCCCTTGACTGGAGTCGCTTTCATAAATTAACATTCCTTTCTTGTTCTATAGTAACAGTAATGATTTTATCACAGCATGCCCTAAATCACAAGTCTGGTATGGGGAATAATGTCCCGGATGTTTGACTTATGCTTTATAATAGTGTAAAATCGGAGAAAATGCGAAAGAAGATTCATACGTATTTTTCAGAAAAAGTTATTTTGGAGGTCATCATGGATAAGAAGTTAAAAGTAGGTATCCTTGGAGGTACCGGAATGGTAGGACAGAGATTTATCTCTTTGCTGGAAAACCACCCTTGGTTTGAGGTTGTTGCAATCGCAGCCAGCCCGAGAAGCGCAGGCAAGAAGTATGAGGATGCCATCGGCGGACGCTGGAAAATGACAACACCGATGCCGGAAGCGGTCAAGAACATTATTGTTGAGGACGTCAGCAATGTGGAAGAGGTTGCTTCCAAGGTTGATTTCGTATTCAGTGCAGTTGATATGAGCAAGGACGAGATCAAGAAGATTGAGGAAGAGTACGCAAAGACAGAGACTCCTGTTGTATCTAATAACAGTGCCCACAGATGGACTCCTGATGTACCGATGGTTGTGCCGGAGTTAAATCCGGAGCACTTAGAGGTAATAGAGTCACAGAAGAAGCGTCTGGGAACGACCAGAGGTTTCATTGCAGTTAAGCCAAACTGTTCTATCCAGAGCTACACACCTGCACTTCACGCATTAAAGAAGGCAGGCTATGAGCCAAAGACGGTTCTTGCCACCACATATCAGGCAATTTCAGGAGCCGGTAAGACATTTAAGGACTGGCCGGAGATGGAGGGCAATATCATTCCATTTATCGGTGGTGAGGAAGAGAAGAGCGAGCAGGAGCCGCTTCGTATCTGGGGTCATATTGAGAATGGCGAGATCGTGAAGGCTGACGGTCCGGTGATCACGACACAGTGTATCCGTGTTCCGGTATTAAACGGTCATACAGCGGCTGTATTTGTTACTTTTGAGGAGGGCAAGAAGCCTTCCAAGGAGGAGATCATCCGCGTATGGAGAGAGTATTCCGGAGTACCACAGGAGCTGAAGCTTCCTAGTGCCCCAGAGCATTTCATTCAGTATCTTGAGGATGATAATCGTCCACAGGTATCTCTGGATGTGGATTATGAGAACGGCTTTGGTGTATCTATGGGACGTCTCCGTGAGGATACGGTATTTGATTACAAGTTTGTAGGTTTATCCCACAATACAGTCAGAGGAGCTGCCGGCGGTGCCGTGCTTACTGCTGAGCTTCTGACAGCCAAGAAGTATATCACAGCAAAATAATCAGAGGAGTCATTAACTGCAGGATAGGAAGACACATTTCGATGAGTATAAGGGAGTGAGGTGGCTGCATGAATGCATATAGAATCTTAGTCAAAGGAATTGTAAAGAGGGAGGATAAATATCTCATTATTGAGAAATGGTATGATGATAATATCATGGATCCCTATCAGTGGGAGTTTCTGGATGGAGAAGCCGAGTTTGGCGAGTCGCCGGATGTGGCTGTGGTTCGTATGATCCAGGAGCAGACAGGTCTTACGGCGGAGGTTGACCGTATCTTATATACCTGGACATTTATGGTAGGTTCCGTATGCAGTCTTGGTCTGACATATCTTTGCTATACCGATATGGAAGAGGATGACGTACAGTTATCTGAGGATCTTCACGATTGCCGTTGGGTATCCGCGGATGAGTTTGGCGAGTTTATATCCAATCAGAGGATGTTAGAGGATATCGAGAAAGCAGAATTATATTAAAAAGAAAGGGGTGTCAATGCCGTATGGCTGGCATCCCTGTTTTTGGTACGCAATCAAATTGAAATGGACGGTGATGCAATGAAAATTTTGATCAAGAATGGAAAGCTGGTAGACCCGGCAAATGATATGGATGCGTTTTATGATGTGCTGATCGAGGAGGATAAGGTAGCCCTCGTGTCACAGGATATTGATCCGGATATTCTGGGAGAGGGAGACCAGCTGATCGATGCCTTTGGCAAGGTTGTGATGCCGGGATTTATTGACCTTCATGTACATTTGAGAGAGCCGGGCTTCGAATATAAGGAAACCATTAAGACAGGCTGTGAGGCAGCCGCACACGGTGGTGTGACAAGTATCTGTCCGATGCCAAATACGAAGCCGGTCATTGACTCTCCGGAGAGAGTCCGGGATCTGCTGGAGCGGGCAAAGGATGCACCGGTACATGTGTTACCGATCGGAGCCGTAACCATCGGTCAGGAGGGAAAGGAACTTGCAGATATTGAAGGTATGCAGGAGGCCGGTATTGTTGCTTTGAGCGAGGATGGCAAGTCCGTGATGGACAGCCTGTTATTCCGTCATGCCATGGAGCAGGCAGCACAATATGAGATTCCGATGTTTTCCCACTGTGAGGATAAGGCTCTGGTGGACGGCGGTGTGATGAATGCAGGAGATAAAGCAGAAGAACTGGGACTTCCGGGTATTACCAATGCGGTAGAGGATGTGATCGTGGCCAGGGACATTCTGATCAGCAAGGAGACAGGAGCACAGCTTCATCTCTGTCATTGCTCTACGGCAGACAGTGCGTTGCTGGTAGGAATGGCAAAGGATCAGGGACTTCGTGTGACGGCCGAGGTATGTCCGCATCACTTTACCATGTCGGATCAGGAAATCACCGGGGATGATGGACGTTTTAAAATGAATCCGCCCCTTCGCAGTCCGAAGGATGTACAGGCGTTAAAGGATGCTCTGGCAGCAGGAGTGATGGATGTCATTTCTACGGATCACGCCCCTCATGGAGCCGAGGAGAAGGCACAGAGCATGAAGAAAGCACCGTTTGGCATCGTGGGACTGGAGACTTCTTTTGCACTTGGATTTACAGAGCTGGTACAGGGCGGTTATCTGTCTTTAGCCCAGTTAGTAGAGAAAATGAGTGTAAACCCGGCGAGAGTTCTGGGGATCGATAAAGGAAATCTGGCGGTGGGAAAGACAGCGGATCTGGTGATTGCCGATGTAGAGCATGAATATGAGATTGACAGCAGCAGTTTTGCTTCTATGGGCAGAAATACCCCGTTTGACGGGAAAAAGGTTACAGGACGTGTGGTAACGACCATTGTAGATGGCAAGATCGTTTATGAATACAGTAAATAACGGAAAGGACAGGTAAAAAATGATCAATAAATTAGTGGCAGAGATTAAGAAGAAGGATGCACCGGTAGTCGTAGGACTGGATCCAATGCTTGGCTATGTACCGGAGCATCTGACCAAGAAAGCCTTTGAGGAGTTCGGTGAGACTCTGGAAGGAGCGGCAGAGGCTATCTGGCAGTACAATAAGGGCATTGTAGATGCCGTTTATGATCTGATCCCGGCTGTGAAGCCACAGATTGCCATGTATGAGCAGTTTGGTATCCCGGGCATGATCGCATTCAAAAAGACAGTGGACTATTGCAAGGAGAAAGGTCTTGTTGTGATCGGTGATATCAAGCGCGGCGATATCGGATCTACCTCAACAGCCTATGCAGTGGGGCATCTGGGTAAGGTTGCGGTAGGAAGCAAGCAGTATTACGGTTTTGATGAGGACTTTGTCACTGTGAATCCATATCTGGGAAGCGATGGTGTCAATCCGTTTATTGAAGTATGTAAGGAAGAGAAAAAAGGAATCTTTGTACTGGTCAAGACATCCAATCCATCCAGTGGAGAGTTTCAGGACCGTTTGATCGACGGCAGACCTCTTTACGAGCTGGTTGGCGAGAAGGTTGCCGAGTGGGGCAGCCAGTGTATGGGAGATGATTACAGCTATGTAGGCTGTGTGGTCGGTGCAACGTATCCGGAGATGGGCAAGATCCTCCGGAAGATCATGCCAAAGACATATATCCTTGTACCGGGCTATGGCGCACAGGGCGGAAAGGCATCCGATCTGGCACCTTACTTCAATAAGGATGGTCTGGGTGCGATCGTGAATTCCTCCCGTGGTATTATCTGTGCTTACAAGCAGGACAAATATGCAAAGTTTGGTGCCGAAAATTATGCGGAGGCATCCAGACAGGCAGTGATCGATATGATACAGGATATCAACGAGGGTCGTAAATAACAGGGCGCAGGAACAGAATGGAGATAAGAATGGCAGATAAGAAAAAATGTATGGCTGTTGTGGCAAGCCAGGAGAAGATCACAGAAGGAATCTACAGCATGTGGCTGCAGTTTCCGGAGGATTATAATATTGCCGGAATGGCAGTGCCGGGACAGTTTATATCAATGTACTGTGGTGAGGGAAGCCGTCTGCTTCCAAGACCTATCAGTATTTGTGAGATCGAGCCGGCACAGAGAAAGCTTCGTGTCGTTTACCGTGTAGCAGGAAAAGGCACCGAGGAGTTCTCGGGGCTGGAGGAAGGTGCGAAGCTTCCTGTCATGGGACCTCTTGGCAATGGCTTTACCAGAAAGAGCGGAAAGGCGGTGCTGATCGGAGGCGGTATCGGAATCCCGCCGATGCTTGCCCTTGCAAAGGCATTGAAGGCAGAAGGAGCAGAGGTAAACGTTGTTCTGGGATACCGGGATGGAGATCTGTTCTTAAAGAAAGAGTTTGAACCATATGCGGATGTTTATGTATCCACAGAGGATGGCAGTGTAGGGACGAAGGGAAATGTCATTGATGCGATCCGTGAGAATGGTCTGGACGCAGATACGATCTACGCCTGTGGTCCTATGCCGATGCTTCGCGGGGTTAAGGCATATGCGGCAGAGAAAGAGACAGAGGCACAGATTTCACTGGAGGAGAGAATGGCTTGTGGAATTGGTGCCTGTTTGGGATGTGTCTGCAATTCTACAGACGTAGACAGTCACAGTCATGTACATAATAAGCGGGTATGCAAGGATGGTCCTGTTTTTAATGCAGAGGATGTTACATTATAGAAAACACAGGACATGGAGGATGAATATGAATTTATCAGTTGACTTTGCCGGAGTAACCATGAAGAATCCGGTGACAACAGCATCCGGAACCTTTGGCTCCGGTGCGGAATATGGCGAGTATGTGGATCTGAACCGTCTCGGAGCAGTGACCACCAAGGGTGTGGCAAATGTACCGTGGCCGGGCAATCCGACACCGAGAGTCTGTGAGACATACGGTGGCATGTTAAATGCCATTGGTCTGCAGAATCCCGGCATAGATGTATTTGTGGAGAGAGATATTCCATATCTGAAGCAGTATGATACACGGATCATTGTCAATGTGTGCGGCCACACCACAGAGGAGTATCTGGAGGTGGTAGAGCGTCTGGTAAATCAGGATGTGGATCTGCTGGAGATCAATATTTCCTGCCCGAATGTCAAGGAGGGTGGCATTGCCTTTGGTCAGAATCCCAAGCTGGTAGAGCAGATCACCGCAGAGATCAAGAAGAAAGCAAAGCAGCCGGTGATCATGAAGCTCAGTCCAAATGTGACAGATATCACAGAGATAGCGAAAGCTGCAGAGGCCGGTGGTGCTGATGCCCTGTCCCTGATCAATACATTGACGGGTATGAAGATCGATATTAACCGCCGTCAGTTTGCACTGGCAAACCAGACCGGAGGCATGTCCGGACCGGCAGTAAAGCCGGTGGCAGTCCGGATGGTATATCAGGTAGCTCATGCTGTAAAACTTCCTGTACTTGGTATGGGAGGCATCCGTACCGCAGAGGATGCACTGGAGTTTATTATGGCAGGAGCTTCCATGGTTGCGGTGGGAACGGCGAATTTCAATAATCCTGCAGCCACAGTGGATGTGATCGATGGAATTGAGCGGTTTATGAAGGAACACCATGTCGAGGATATTCATGAGTTGATCGGATGTGTTCATGCTTAATTTTTGGCATGAAAATTTAACATTATCTTTACACTTGCATTGGGCTATGATATTATGAAATCTGTGTTGGTAAGCTTATTTACAAGCACAGGATCCCGGTGTGTCATTATTTAGAATGACCCGAGTGGGAAAGAAACAGAAGTGACATGAGGAAGGAGTTACATAATGAAGAAGAGAGTATTGGCAATGATGCTTTCACTGGCAATGTGCTTTAGCATGACAGCCTGTGGAAGTACAAACAACGCAGACAACACAACAAGCGATAAGGCATCCTCAGAGAGCAAAGGAAGCTCAAAGAGTGACAATAGCTCTGATCTGGCATACATTCAGGATAAGGGAACTTTGATCGTGGGTATTACAGATTTTGAGCCAATGGATTATCAGAAAGGGTCCGATGAGTGGATCGGTTTTGATGCAGATATGGCAAAGGCATTTGCAAAGAGTCTTGGCGTTAAAGCGGAGTTTGTAGAGATCGACTGGGATAATAAAGTTCTGGAGCTGGATGCGAAGTCTATCGACTGTGTATGGAACGGTATGACACTCACTGACGAGGTGACAAGCTCTATGGCCTGCACCAATGCATACTGCAATAATGCACAGGTTGCCATCGTAAAAGAGGCAGACAAGGACAAATACAGTACTGTAGAGAGTATGAAAAAACTGAATTTTGCAGTAGAGGCTGGTTCTGCCGGAGAGAAGGAGCTTTCTAAGCTTGGTTACAATTATACATCCGTTAAGGCGCAGGCAGATGCGCTGATGGAGGTTTCTGCAGGAACATCCGATGCCGCGGTGATCGATTCCCTGATGGCAGCTGCTATGGTTGGCAAGGGTACCGGTTATGAGAAGCTTACCTATACTGCAAGCTTTAACAGCGAGGAGTATGGTGTTGGTTTCCGTAAGGGATCTGATATGGCAGAAAAGTTAAATGACTTTTTTGCTGAGAGCTACAAGGATGGAAGTATGAAGAAGACAGCCGAGAAATATGGTGTCCAGGCGGCACTCATCGAACAGTAATATATATAAGCGTGGCTGCCGTGATGTTACATTTGCGGCAGCTTTTGCTATGCAAAGAGAGAAATAATAAAAGGCAGGTATAATGATGTCAACGATTATGGAACAGATGCCCATTGTATTTCAAGCATTAAATGTGGGCTTTTTACAAACATTAAAGTTATTTTTTGTGACACTTCTGGGGGCTTTTCCACTGGGACTGATCATTTCCTTTGGATCGTTATCCGGATTTCGTCCGCTAAGGTATCTTACGAAGCTTATCGTATGGATCATCCGTGGAACACCATTGATGATCCAGCTTCTGATCATCTATTATTTCCCAGGGCTGGTTTTGGGCAAAACGATCTGGAGCGGCGGTGAGGAAGGCCGATTTATGGCGGCGGCAGTGTCCTTTATCATCAATTATTCCTGCTATTTTTCCGAGATATACCGCGGTGGTATCCAGAGCGTGCCAAAGGGGCAGCAGGAGGCAGGTCTGGTACTTGGCATGACAAAGCGGCAGATCTTTTTTAAGGTCACTCTGCTGCAGATGATCAAACGGATCGTCCCTCCGATCTCCAATGAGATCATTACTCTGGTGAAGGATACCTCACTGGCGCGTATCATTGCCCTGCAGGAGATCATCTGGGCAGGACAGGCATTCCTGAAGGGATCCCAGGGTATTTCCGGACAGATCTGGCCGTTATTCTTTACTGCAGTTTATTATCTTGTATTTAGTGGTATACTCACGCTGTTCCTTGGATGGCTGGAGCGTAAGCTGGAATATTTCAAATAGGAGGACAATCGAATGGCAATCTTAGAAGTACAAAATATCGAGAAATCCTTTGACCGTACCCCGGTTCTGAAGGATATTTCCTTTTCGCTGGAAAAGGGACAGGCATTGGCGATCATTGGCTCCTCCGGCTCCGGTAAGACAACACTTTTACGTTGTCTGAACTTTCTGGAGAGACCTGACAAGGGCAAGATCATTGTGCAGGGAGAAACACTGTTTGATGCACAGGATGCCTCTTCCATCAAGGAAAAGGACATCCGTATGAAGCGTCTTCATTTTGGCATGGTTTTTCAGGCATTTCATCTGTTTCCGCAGTACACGGCACTGCAGAATGTCATGCTGGCAAGACAGCTTCTGGAAAAGGGAAAGCCGGGCTTTAAGGAAAACAAAAAGAAGATTTACGAGGAAATTGAGACAGAGGCCAAGGAGCTTTTGGACAAGATGGGCTTGTCTGACCGTATGGAGCATTATCCACACCAGCTTTCCGGCGGTCAGCAGCAGCGTGTGGCGATTGCCAGAGCATTGGCACTGAAACCGGATATCCTCTGCTTTGATGAGCCGACTTCGGCTCTGGATCCGGAGCTTACCGGTGAGGTTCTGAAAGTGATCCGCAGTCTGGCAGACCAGAATATGACTATGGTGATTGTAACTCACGAGATGGCATTTGCCAGAGATGTGGCAGATCAGGTGATCTTTATGGACAGTGGTGTGATCGTGGAACAGGGCGATGCCAAGCAGGTGATCGAGAATCCACAGGAGGAGAGAACGAGACAGTTCTTATCGAGATTTTCGCAGACGGTGTAGTGGGAGAGTTTTATGGAAAATAAAATGGGTATTTGAAAATGCAAGTACCCGGGGATATAATCTGCTTAGAAGGGTGATTGAATGTGATATCCGATTGACTTCAGTCTTAAAATGTTTATAAGAATGGCATCCTAAACTTGATTTGTTCCAAAAGTTGGACAAATTTGAGAGTTAGGCTACACAAGGTGGATTCTGTATTGCATAGGATTCAGCCTGTGTAGTCTGTTTTTACATATTTATTATAATAATAAACATATATTTTATTAGTTCTTTTTTAATTTGTCTATTGATTTAAATTTACACAGATATTTTTAGCTCATCTTGATATTTGTGGATATTCTGAAATAAGATCTGCATTATTTTGGGTGTAATTATACTTGTAGTATTGAGTACTGCTGTGTCGATTTGTTCTTTTGTGTAATTCATAACCATCACCTTTTGTATCTAATGTGTTATTATTACATATAATGTCATGTATAATACAAATAGTATGCGATAAACATATGTTCTGTATAGTATATTGTCGATTATTGGTATATAATGGTAGTTATAATACTGATGATTGGCGGTGAAATTTTGGAAGGCAGACTTTCGGTTTCGTATAGACCAAAAGACGAATATAAAGAGGTCGGTTATCATAAAACTTTATATAGATATGTAGACAGTATCAAAAAGAATGGTTTTAAGCCAAGCAATGCTGAAGATGACTGGCTTGGGTATGGAGTCTATTTTTGGGATAATATTGAAAATGCAAAATGGTGGAAGGTTGGTAACAATTCTAGTGTTAAAAAATGCATTATAGAATGTGAATTAAAATGCGATATGGAGCAATATGTAAATCTTAATGATGAGATGGATAAACTCGAATCATTTTGCAAAGAATATATGAAAGAAATTAAAATAAATAAATCACCAAAACCAAATTTTAAAAACAATAATCAAAGAAAAAAATATTTTTGTGATTTATATTGTAAGAAAAATAATGTGTCTATATTGTCATTCGAATTTGAACATGCTATTATAAATATAGCTGGTTTTCAAAGAAATATTAAAAAAAGACGACAAATATGTGTAAGAAACCCTGACCTTATACAAATATTATCAATAAATTAATGAATGGAGAGTCAATATATGTTATATGATGAAAAAGAAATGTACGAATTATGTAAACGATATGATATAGAAGTGATCAGTAGTAATGATAAAGATTATTATAAAGATAGTGAATTTTCGATGAAAGACATTATGAATGAACCATATATTCATACTGTAGTCGAAAAATGTATTATATCTGAATCTATGGACATTCCTATTGCTATGGAGAATGACTTTTTCCTTGATAACAATAAGGAATGTACTTGTCAAGTTATTAAAGATGATTTTTATGATGATTTAATATCTGTCGTTGATAGTGACACTACAATCAAGAAGGCGGCATAATTAAGGAGTGTTTATATGAAAAAAAGTATGTTTCAATTTAAAAATCCACATATAGAGAAAATATCGTTTGAGATAAACAATAATATACCTTTTGAAGACGATATCCCTCTTAGTGTTAATGTACAGACTTTTTTGTCTAATGAGGAAAATGTTGCATTAGTAAAATTATTTTTAACGGTTGGGGAATTAGACGATAATTCAAAAAAATTAAAAAATTCAATTTATTTTAACGGATGTATTGTTTCAGAGTTTAAGTGGGAAAGAGAAATAAAAAATGTTGAGAATATGTTAAAGGTAAATGGTGGAGCTGTTTTATTATCCTATCTAAGACCAATTTTGTCGTCATTAACCATGCAGGCTGGGATAAAACCATTGCACATACCTTTAATTGATTTTACAGAATAGAGTAATCGTACTAATTCAAGAAGAGCAGGATTAATTTCCTGCTCTTTTACAGCATTTATGATTCTGATGTATATATAACCACTCTGCTAAAACATATAGTAAAATATTTCAGTTATCATTAGAATCTACTTGGTCAATATAATTTTCTGTATGTTTTTTGTAAATATGTTACTGTCATCGGTACAATAATAACATTACTCTTCTTATTGAATACTAAAGGGTTGCGACAAATACACGACTACTAATTATAATATATTTATCTTTTTTTGTCAACTTGACATTTTTATTGCAACGAATATAATAATTATAAAGCACATAATATGGTTTTTAATCAGAAGGAGGTGGTAATAATGAGAAACGATATTGATCACTAATATATAAAATCACAAAAGATAGGGGATGATACCATTGGGATTTGGAGAAAATTTAATAATAGGAGTTATTTCCGGTATTGTTGCTTCAATATTTTTTACAATCATTTTATTATTAGTCAGACCGAAAATTAAAGTGTCAGATAAAATTTGTTGCGATGATAACCACGTATACAGAATTAAGGTAGTAAACAAAACTTGCTTTATGCTTACCAATATTAAATATAAGCTTTATTATTGTAGAATACACGGTGATGGTATCACAACTATGGAAGAAATTCAGCCGAGAAAATCATCTCCCATTATCCACGTCAATAAATATAGTATTTTTGATAAAGATGCAAATTATGCATTTAGGATCTCCTATAATATTGATTTCGAAAAATATCCAATAGATAGAAATACAAAATTTGAGTTTGTTTTAATTGCAGATCATTCGTTATCAAATACAACAAAATGTGTAAACAAAGATTATTGTGGAGAAGATATCATTAAAGGAGTATTTGAGAGTGGGCAATCGACAAAAATTATAAGAAAAATATAACAAAGAGCAGGATTGGTTTTCCTGCCCTTTTGCATTCTATTACGGTTTCTATTTATGTGTCATAGCGGTCTGATTATCAGTATATTCAAGTGCATCTTCAAGGTATAACAATACATCTCTTATGCAATCGTAATTTAAAGTCAAAAAATATCTCCTTTCAGAAAGCAGGTGAAATATGTTATATACTATTGAACAACAAATGATTCAGCATGAAAAAGAATCTTATATTGCTGACCATGTTGTAAAACGTTTATTATGTGAGAACTGTACTCAACAAGAATATAGAAATATCCTTAAAATTGTTGAAGAACGAATTCTTAACAAAAGTTATTATGACGGATTAGAATATGGTCCTTTTTGTTATAACTTCTGTTTGTTATATTCAATATCTATGTGCTTTTCTATATCTATCTAGGTCATAATCATCCCGTTTTAGTTCTTGATTCTCAGCCTATGAATTACGTCGACAGCCTTTATGTTTTTTTCAATAATTTTTATGATTTTCATTATAAGTATCTATTGCTTCTTTATGTTCCGGATACCATTGTTCGCTGGCACTTGGCTCAATGCATGATTTAAGCATAGCGATTGCAAAGAATATTAAGATAATCAATATAAGTAACATGTGGTTTGACGAATTTATTATTTATGTAACTACTCTCCTGCCTCTACCACTTATATCCGCACTGCTTGCAATACATAGTATTTCTAACATCTGAACTAAACAACCCGAACAACGCACCGGCAACAACCTTCTTACCGGCAGAGATCTTTTCTATTTTTAATGATCCGCATGTTGGACATTTAGGAGCGTTGGTAACTGGTTTTTGAATGGGAATATCATTATGAAATGAAGTGTAATCAATGTATTTAGCTTGTTTTGCCCTTTCTAATTGTAATAAATAGGATGAAATTTTGTCAAAACCACAGTTTGGACAAGCTCGCACTGAATCATCGATTTGCTGAGAACATTGTGGACAAATAATTTTTCCCATATTTAATACCTCCAAAATAAAATAGTATAAACAATTAATTAATTTTACCATACACAAATAATAATTACAAGTTTCAAATTATTGTAATTATTATTTGCGTTGTAGGGAAATATTAGTTGACAATATTTTAATGTTTATTATAATAGAACATAAGAAAATGTTCATGACATTCACAAAAATGAAAGGAGATGTGTGTAATATGCAATGGGATTATATGTCGTTTGAATATGGACGAAAAGACGGAACAATACAGAGTAAAGATGACTTTTATTCTGAACATAGTATTTCTTTAACTTCGGTTCAAAAAGAACGACTAGAGCAAAATCTTGAAGTACGATGTACACTCATTTTGAAAGAATTTGTTGATAAAGAAATTGTAGTAAGTGGATTTTATCAGACTTTCATTTTTAAGGATATTCAGACAGATGAATTATATTTAAAGCCATTAGAACATATTAATATTAAAGTCTATTTCAAACAAATGACGCCTATATTATTAATATATGATATAAGGGATGATTAATTCAACATAAAAGATTTATTGTCGGAACAATTTCATAAACGTGTGTAAGGTGGTCTATGGAAAACTGAACATAAAGAGTAACAGTCTATTTTTGAAGATTGTTACTCTGGAAAAGGAGGCTCACAATGAGTGAAATAATTGAATTATTTAATAATATTGATAACATTATTAACGATAATGATAAAAACGATGTATTTGTAAAAAAAATAATGGACAAAGTTTATGTACTATTTAAGTCACATTTAAGCTACAAAAGAAAAAAGGAGGAAAAAGCGAGAGAAGCCATGTTAAAAAGTTATAGGGAATATTTAATAGGTTTCTATGAAATAATAACTAAGCAGGTGGAAATAATTGACAACATGATAAATGAGGAATTCACTTCTGATTGTTCAGAAGTATTTATTGATTTGCAAAAAGAACTAGATGAATATAGCATGAAAAAATATAATATTCAATTTTGGTTTATGTCTAATTTTATGAATAAAAAGGAATGCGATATATATAAGAATATTCAGATATATAGTTTTATAGACAAATATTATGATAGTATAAGCGAAAGAGATGCTATTTTGGTGGGTGAAAAGGGAAAAGAAGAAGTCGCTGATAGATCGTCGGATTGGAAATACTACTATTATTTGGTAATATGTATGAAAAAACAAAAAGAGTTTAATCAAAAGCTTTTATCAAATTACATGTTACGAAGAAAAAATATAAATGATATTAAAATTTTAGCTGATAAAAGCAGTTTTTGTGCAGCAGATTTTCAGGGACAAGTATCTAAAAGTGTGTTTTATCAAAGAAAAAAAATGAAATTAACGCAGAACGATTTATCAAAGATAAGCGGTGTAGATCGTTCTATGATTGCTAAAATAGAAAGGTTAAATCAACCTACAACATTGGAAACTGCTATAAAACTATTATCTGCATTAAATGTTGAAATTGCAATATGCCCAATGAGGGGAGAGGAGAAAAGTTATTGTTATAACGTTAATTTAAAAAATAGAAAAGAGTGATTTTATGAATAAAGGGATAAAGATACTACGAAACATTTTGCTTGTATTTGTTACTATTGCGTTGGTGATTCAATTTTCGCCAAATGCTGTAACATTTATTACTAAAATGGCAAAATTGACTAACGATCAAATAAGCAATATTTTAGCAGCTTTAAATCTAACTATTTCATTTGTGATTGCTTTATGTTCTTTAATAGAACAAATATTAGTAGAAAGAAAATGTTTGTACGAATTTGAAATAGAAAGAGATAGTTTGAGTCTTGAAGGATATAAACGCTTTCCGACTGAATTAGAACATGCCTATAGTTATGATTATTGTCGAAACAAGGAAGATATAGAGAAACCATATTATGGAATGGAAGTTGAATTACAGGAAAACGCGCTTTGTAGTGTGGGAATACCATTGAGGATGAAAGTTTCAACGGAGTTATTTGGAGAGAGTATAGATATTTCAAATTTAAGTATTGTTGCCAAGAAAAATGGAAAAATAAAGGCAAAAAAGAGTAACCTCTCTCGAAATTTAGTAATTAATATGCCAATTAAAGACGAAAAAAAATTTTTGATTAGAATACAACTTTTGTGCAATCATCAATTAGAAGAAATATTATTGGATAGTTGTATCTACTTAAATTTTAAGTTAACTTTTAAAGACGATAGGGGGAGAAAAAATAAAAAAAATATTTTTTTGAAAATGCAAAATATAAAAGGAGAAAGTAAAATTTTAT
This sequence comes from uncultured Lachnospiraceae bacterium, assembly GCA_934339135.1. Classification (GTDB taxonomy): domain Bacteria; phylum Bacillota; class Clostridia; order Lachnospirales; family Lachnospiraceae; genus Jutongia. Next base: position 24,807 of record CAKRHP010000025.1, read on the forward strand.
CTATATATCAAAAAAATAATTGGTTTACATATATAGATATAATAAAAAAGACGAGTGTGTGAATTTTTTTCTGTAAATTAGTAATTTAGAATGTTCTTGTGTGATAAACTGAAATCAAAGAAGATTTATAGACCGCAAAGCAAGCCATCGGCTAAGTCGATAGTTGTGATTTTTATAGAAGAAACGAGACCGTTTCAAGTATTGTGTAAACTTAAAAAAACTGACAAAAGATTTTATTGATAGTTACTAAGAGTAGAGTTCGCTCAAATCAGAGCAGAATATAAAGGCTTTAAGGCTATGGATGCGATTCAGTTACCGGTTGCATGCTTTACTAAGTGTGATTTATTCTTGACGAATGATAAACAGTTAAGACAGTTCAAGGAACTAAAGTGTATTACAGTTGATGAACTGGAATAACTAACAACGCACCAACGGAAAGAACTGCATCTTTCTGGCGGTGCTATTTTTAATTCTTTAAATTATTGCGAATAGTTTATTAAACGATATTTTATATAACACTACAGCGATTTGTCAGTTGAAAAAATAAGCATGAAATGATATACTAACTACGCATATCTATGCTTATTTTTGGGCTTACAAATCGACATTCGTACTAAATGAAAATTGGTACCGTGATGGTACAGTAACTCAAAAAAGAATCACATAATAGCATATAACGTCTTAAACAAGGAGGATAACATACAATGGAACAGTACAAGCAGGAATTTATCGAGTTTATGGTGGAGAGCAATGTATTGAAGTTCGGTGACTTCACATTAAAGAGCGGCCGCAAATCTCCATTTTTTATGAATGCGGGAGCCTATGTGACAGGGGCACAGCTTCGCAAGCTGGGTCAGTATTATGCAAAGGCGATCCATGAGCATTACGGGGATGATTTTGATGTGCTTTTCGGACCGGCCTATAAAGGCATTCCTCTTAGTGTCGCTACAACCATGGCTTTTGACGAGCTGTATGGCAAGGAGATCCGTTACTGCTCCAACCGTAAGGAGGTAAAGGATCACGGAGATACCGGTATCCTTTTGGGCAGCAAGATCAAGGATGGAGATAAGGTTGTGATTATTGAGGATGTCACCACATCCGGTAAGTCCATCGAGGAGACATTCCCGATCATTCAGGCACAGGGAGACGTGGAGATCCTTGGTCTGATGGTATCCCTGAACCGTATGGAGAGAGGTCTTTCCAGCAATGCCAGTGCATTGGATGAGATTCAGGAAAAGTATGGCTTTGGTGCCAATGCCATCGTAACCATGGAGGACGTGGTAGAATGTCTGTACAATAAGGAGTGTCAGGGCAAAATTGTGATCGATGATACGATTAAAGCAGCCATTGATGCATATTATAAAGAGTATGGATGCAAGTAAGAAAATGGAGGAGCGTTATGGCAGAGAAGGTTTATAAGACGATGAAATCAGTAGGGGCATTTAGTCTGGTCACAGGGATTCTTTTGATCGTTGGTGGCATTGCTGCCGGCGTTGCAGTGATCATTAATGGAGCAAAGCTGCTTCAGGCAAAGTCCGATCTGACATTTTAGAGTGATGAGATATTATTATTTAGATATTTACAAGACATTCTCCTGTATGGCAGGGGAATGTCCCTCTACATGCTGTGCAGGATGGAGCATCCGGGTGGACGAAGAGGCAATGGAACGATTTCATGCATTGCCGGAACCGGACCTGAAAGAGGATATTCTGCAGCATATACAAAAGAAGCAAGATGGAAATTATTTTATGAACCGTCCGGATGGAAGCTGTGTGATGCTTGATCCGGACGGTTTATGCCGTATACAGAGAAACAGCAGTGAGGAGATGCTTTGTATCACCTGCCGGAAGTTCCCGAGGCTGGCGGGCAGAGTGCAGGAGGATTATTGGATGTCCATGGCGGCATCCTGTCCTGTGACAGCAGAATATCTCTGGACGAGGGCCGTGGGCTGGTATATGACAGACGGCGAAACAAGGCAGGAGACCCACTGGAGAGAGCTTCCGTATGAGAATGAGCGAAGGGAAAGGCTGGAGTGGTTTATGGATTGCATTGAGAAACAATCCGCGGCCGTTTCCCTTTCGATGGAAGAAAGGGTTCCTATTTTATGGAATGCGTATCAAAGAATGTATGATCTGATGGAAGGATGCCTGGAGATTTTATCGTCTTCGCCGGAGCTTCACTATCTGGAAGGAAGCTTTGACTATTTTGAAAAGGATTATGGGGCAGCGGAAATTATCAGTCATATGATGGCGTTTCAGGAGATGTATGGTGGGAAGCTGCGTGATTTCGCAAAAAATTATATGTTGTACCGGGTATACAGCCGGAATCTGGAGTTTCCGGAGGAAGCAGCCGGGGACAGCATTTTTGCGGTGTCCGGGGAATTGTTTTTATTTTATATTCTGCGTTTCAGCCGCCATCAGACAATGCATAAAAAGGATTTGGTTTCTGTTGTTGCCGAAATCAACTGGATGTATCGTTTTTGTGCCCATAGCAAAAGGCGTTGCGGAAAATTTGCGTCATTGTTAAAAGACAAATTTAAAAATTTAGAATATTTAGCCGAAATAATCATTAGAATATCTTGAATAACATAATAGAAGATAATGTTTCTGGCGCAAAATCCGATTGTCGTTTCATACACGGCAGAAAGGGGAAAATGCATTGTCACACACGGCATTTTCTGTCTTTACCAACAAAATGTGAGATGCGTATTTATTAAAAACGTAGAAAAATCAAAAATGCCTTTACGAGGGCAGATAATTATCATATGATTGACATACAGTTTTTGGAAAGGTGTGGTTATTCGTATGAAAGTTGCATTTTGGAGTAATGTCAGAAAAAAGGGCGGAGTATCTACCAACATGGTCTGTATCGCAGCGGTATCTGCGATAGCAGGTATTGGCCGGAGTGTTTTACTGGAGAATCATTACAACATCAATAATCTCAATGGAATGCTTCTATCTCAGGAGAAAATAGCAATGCTTCATGAAACGGGGCAGTATTATAATAAATATGGGATTGAGTATATTCTAAAACGACTATATACCGGCACAGCAAACGAGCAGATGATCAGAAAAGCGTCTATTCCTCTATTATATTCAAGTATCTATTATCTTCCACAGAGCTATATTGTAAACAGAGAAGTGTTTGACTATGAGTTTGAACTGGCACATAAAGACTTGTTTCAAAGTTTGGAAAGCATTTCGGATATGGTATTGATCGACACGGAATCCAGGGGAAATGCAAGCTCCGTACAGATTCTGGAGGAGGCGGATATTGTGGTAGTCAATATCGATCAGGATAAAGATGCCTGGGATGATTATTTTGAACATTATTCGTCTATGCTGGGGAAGTCTGTTTTTTTGATCGGTCAGTACGAGAAGGAGAATTCGTTTGATCGGGAGTGCATACACAGACAATATCATATTCCGAAGGATAAAATGGCAGTCATTCCATATAATGTTGATCTGCATATTGCGGCGAATGAGGGCAGGATGATCCCGTTTTTGAACCGCAATTATCTGAAAAGCAGCCGGGCAGAAAATGAATACTTTATGGGAGAAGTCAAGCGGGCAGTGATCATGCTGAAGGAAAATATGGCATGTCTCAGAAAGCCTGATATGATGAGAAGATCAGGGAAAAATTAAGGGGAGAGCAGTGGCTTTCCGGAAAGGAATGGTTATTCGTATGGAGAAGCATCATCCGTTTTGGAAAAGGAATTCATCATTTCAGTATACCTATTGTTTTGGATTAGGTGTTATGTCGATGGGACATATGAAATCCATTATGGAGACACAGGATTTTTTTGAGGAGATATTAAGGGCGATCCACTTGCCGGAATCGGAGTGGCAGCAGATTTTCTATGATCTGAATAATCATTTTGAGGAATGGATCGACAAAGTATTTGCCTTGCTTCGGGGAAAAGAAGAACAATACTGCTTTACATTGGATCTGTATAGTATTTTAAGACGCGCGGCATGGGCAAAGGAATACTGTAGGGCTGTTTTAGAAGATTATCTGCAGGTATTTCAGTTTTCCGGTGCGGAAAGAGCCTTTTTTCAGGAATTTGATAAGTGCATGAGAGATCAGAATGAAAAGGGAGCCAGAGAGGCTGTGCAGAAATTTTCTGAGGAAGGGTATCATATCCGATATGATTTTCTTACCTGGTTTTATCCGCAGTTTTATATGGAGAAGCAATATCATGGCATGAGGATCCGGGACGGAGAAACGGTTGTTTTGGATTGTCCAACGATCATTCATGGAGATATTGAGGTGGATAAAGGTGGTTCTTTGTTGATCCATGGAGCAGATATGCAGATGGATGGAAGGGTGGTTGCCCATGGTGGAAGGTTTCAGGCAGATCATGGGCATATAGAGATTACAGAATGCATCTCCGATTATTGGCTGTCCATTGAGGGGGTAGCGGTGGTGATGCTTACGGATACTTCTGTAGATTGTAAGGGGAAATGTGGTTTGCTAAAGCAGACTACAGGATATTTGTTGATCAATGACGGATGGATCCGCCGGACGGCTGGAACAAGAGCCATTTCCTTTGAGGGAGATGCTGTTCGGATACATAATACACATTTCAGTATGTGTGCAGATGGTATGGTTTCCATACAGGGAAGTGCCAGCGCAGAGCTTGTAAACTGTGAGTTTCAGGAAGGAACTGCAGAATATGGCGGTGCTGTTTATGCGGATACCATACATGATGTCCTGTTGGAGCAATGTACATTTCAGTCATGTCGTGCAAAATACCTTGCGGCGGCTGTATACTTTAAATTTCAGAAATTAGGACAGAGGGTAGAAAATTGTCAGTGTATGGATTGTGATCCGCCGGAAAATGTGTTTTTTAATGTATTGTAGGCAGGGACAGGGAGGTGCCGTATGATCATAGGAAATCAGACGAAGTTATATTATAAAAAGAAATCATGGTTGACGCCAAAGCATCCGCTGTATTTTGAAGAAGAGGAGTTTAAGGTCTATTATGCAGCGGCTGTTATGATCCATGCCGAGAAAAATCAGTCTATGCCGCCAGAGAAGAATTATGAGCTGGAGCGTTTGCTGCATCATGGTCTGGAGCTGGAGGCAGGGCAGATGGTTCAGGTGTTGAAAAAGGCGGCGGATCCCAGTGAAGTGCTGGATTATCTATGCAGTCATACAGAGCCTGGAACAAAGCGTTATCTGTTGATGCTGGATCTTTACAATATTTCTGCAGAGGAGCAGATTAGCAGGCAGGAGACAGATAACCTATGGTTGTTTGCACGTATGTTGGAAATTCCGGATAAATATATGAGACTGTTTGAGCATTTTATCCGGGAGGCGCACAAGGAGAATGAGGGGGAATGCCGTCGTGTATTTGCCATGATGACAGAGTGTAACATAGAATTATCTCTGATGGAATTAAAATATTACCTGATGACGCTGTACGATGTTTTTGAGTGTACGCAGGAGGAACTGGAAAAGCATAAACAGATACGTCTGGTAGACCGCTGTGTCATTCGGGATGACATTGTTTTGCGGGATGGCATGGAACTCAGACTGGATCATGCGGTTGTCAGGATTTATGGCAATATTACCATTGACGGCGGCAAATTGATTGCAGAACACAGCAGGATCATTCGGAAAAGTGGGTCTCACCGGGCCTGCATGAATATCCGGCGGGCAGGAAGTGTCCGGTTGGATCAATGTGACATTGACTGCAGAAATTATGGTATGCTGCTGCGGGCACAGGACGGAGAGGCGGTGATCCGGGAATGCGAGATTTATCATACAACCAGAGGGGCAGCCGTGCGCTTCTGGGGAGCTGCCTTGCGGATAGAGGGAACATTGTTTCACCACTGCTATTCCAATGAAGAGGGAGGAGCGGTGCTGGTCCGGGAAGGAGCAGCACATATTGTACAATGCCGTTTCTGGCATTGTGAAGCGGTTCGTGGAGGAGCTGTTTATGGTAGAAATACTATGGAGATCAGAGACTGCCTCTTTAAAAAATGCTATGCTTCGCAATACGGGGCTGCCGTTTTTTGTATAGGATTTGTAAGAAATAATATATCCGGGCTGCATTATACGGAATGTTTTCCGGAACGGACAGAGATGATCCAATATATTGTGGAGCCGAGGGGCATTGAAATTTCAGAGAAGGCGGAGATTGGTGTGAATACGATCCTGGATTGTGAATTGGATGTTACCCCTCAGGGAAGTTTGTGGATTCACGATGCTGTTGTATATTTGAGATATCCTATCCGATGCCGGGGGTATTTGGAAATGGATGGGGTATATCTTTTGGCGGATGACATGCAGAGTCAGGATATGGTTGTGTTAGAGCATGCCAGAGGATGCCGGATCACGAAGAGCCGCCTCGACGGAATGGGTCAGAAGAGCGGGATTTTCTCAGCAGCCACAAAGCTTGAGGCAGAAAAAACGGTATTTTGTAATATGAAAGGTGGCAGGGCTGTTTTTAATGCATACCAGCCACAGATCACGTCGTGTGTTTTTAATTATTGTCAGAATGGTGGGGTTCATTGTCAGGGAGGCATGATTCAACACAGCCTGTTTGTAAATTGCAGAGGGAAAAGTGGAGCCGGTGTGACGATGATTAGTAAGAAGGGCTTGATCAGTCATAGCCGGTTTGTGCGTTGTATTTCCGATATCAGTGGCGGTGCTGTCGATAAGGCGGTGGGCAATCAGATGATAGAATGTGAATTTACGGATTGTATATCGGGGGATTCGTGCAAATAAAAAAGGGCAAAACCAGCGTTTTGCCCTTGCTCCCTCTACGCTGCGAGCATTTTCCTATACACTGAAAAAGCCTGCTATCTGGATCCGGATGGATTCAAATAGCAGGCTTTTTCTTTACCGGTGAAAGAATATGTTAGTCATTAGATATATCTTCATGGGAAGTCTGTTCTAAATCGTATTCTTCCTCCTCGCTGGTCTGAGGCAGCAGGTGAAGCTTAACCTTATCAATACGATTCTTCTCAGCAGATAAAACCAGATATTCTGCATATTTATCAGAAACACGCTCTCCGGTTTTTGGAAAATGATCCAAAAGATTAATAACATGACCGGCGATGGAATCGTAGTCCTCTGATTCTATATCAATACCAAGCTGTTCATTGATATCATCCAGCTTGGCAACACCCAGTAATATGTAGTTCTCGTCATCTAACCGGGTGATCTCGTCTTCCTCGTAACCATCGTACTCATCACGGATCTCTCCCACGATCTCCTCGATCAGATCCTCAATCGTCAGAAGACCGGCGGTAGCTCCATATTCATCAAGAACGATCGCCATAGGAATGGATTCCTTTTTCATTTCAAAAAAGAGTTCGGAAATTTTCTTATATTCATAAGTGAAGTAAGGCTCTCTCATCACCTCAGATATTTTGAAATCTTCATGGGAACCTTCGTAGAAGAAAATATCCTTTAGGTTGATAATGCCGAGAATATTGTCACGGCTTTCTTTATAAACAGGCATCCGCGTGAATTTCTTTTTGCTGTAGCATTCCATCAGTTCCTGATAGGTAAAATCTACATTGGCAAATTCTACATCCATTTTGGGAACCATAACGTCTTTGGCAAGGGAATCTCCAAAATCTACAACATTTGTGATCATTTCGCGTTCCTCACTTTCGATCACACCTTCCTCATGGCTGACATTTACCATGGTCAGAAGTTCGTTTTCTGTGATCACCGGACGAGGAGATACATCCACACGTAAAAGCTTTAACAGGCCAAGCGAAATCTGGTTCATCAGAAATGAAACCGGACGAAGGATCTGTGTCAGCGCATAGACTGGCTTGGCATATAACAGGGCAAGCTTCTCTGCATTTACTGTGGCAAGCGATTTTGGTACGATCTCACCAAAGATCAGGATCAGCACAGTTAAAACACCGGTTGCAACACCGGTAAATACACTGGCTGAAATAGGCAGACCATTTCGTTGCGCAATGCGTATTGCATAGGACGTGGTGAGTGAAGAGGCCGTCAGATTGACAATGTTATTGCCAATCAGAATGCCGCTGAGAAGCTGCGTCGGTTTTTCAATCAGCTTCAAAACGGTAGAGGCATTTTTGACATGATCCTCTGCCATAGATTGCATGCGTACTTTGTTTACGGTTGTCAGACACGTTTCTGCCGATGAAAAGAAAGCAGAAAGAAGCAGTAAAATCAATAAAATGATAATCTGCGAGGCGTCACTCGAATCCAAAAAATCAACTCCATTTCTTAATAATATAATTAGATAGTATTTCTCCTATTTTACCTAGCCGAGGTGCTCTTGTCAAGATGTTGTCATCGGATGGATAGTGTAAACTGTTCTTCGGAAAAATATGAGCAGACCAGCTCCTAGATAGTTTTAAGAACTTCAACTACCTGCA
>CAKRHP010000026.1 GCA_934339135.1 uncultured Lachnospiraceae bacterium
GGATCTCCGTCAGATTTCCTCCGCACTTAAGATGATCACGGATATGGAGCGGATCGGAGATCATGCCGCAGATATTTCCGAGATCATTGTGACGCTTTTGAAGAAAAATCAGCCGTATATCAAGCATCTGGATCATATTCAGAGCATGGCAAAAGAGACATCAGTGATGCTGGTGGGGAGTGTGGATGCTTTTGTAAACCGCAATCAGCTTCAGGCAGCAGCTGTGATCGAGAAGGATGATGTGGTAGATGATCTGTTCCGGCAGGTGCAGACAGAGCTGGTACAGCTGATCCATAAGGATCCGGATTGTGGAGAACAGGCTTCTGATCTTTTGATGATCGCCAAATATTTTGAGCGGATCGGAGACCACGCCACAAATATTTCGGAATGGGTGATCTTTTCCCTGACCGGAGAGCATGTACATGGCAAATTGATCCCGGAGGAGCAGGCACAGTAACGTTTTTTGGTAAGGAAAAGGAGGATATGATGAAAGCATATGAATGGATGTTAGATCATACAGATTGGCAGACAAAGACAGTGGGAGGTGTATGGCTTCTGATGCATACGGTACGCTGGCTGGCAGTGGGATGTATGTTTGGTCTCCTTTTCTGCCTGGGAACCGGAAGTCATGATTATCAGAATACCGTGGGAGCGGCCGGAGCAGTTTTTGCGCTGCTGCCGGGAGCTGTGTATGGTATGGCTGCCCTGCTTGGATGTCGGAAGGAGCAGTAAAACATTAAAAGGTATGGAAACAGAGCAGAAAATCAGTTCACAGAGCAATTTTTTGCCTGCATCCGGGAGTTCGCAGGCTCAGAAAGGAATGTAGAGTTTTTATGAAAAAGCTATCCAACGTCATACGGGCGGGTGGAATCCTTGGATTTATCCTGCCGGCGTTAATTCCGCTGGCGGTGTTTTGGATCTACCCGATATGTCGTTCTTTATTTATCAGTTTTACAGACTGGGATTATATGTCCCCCTCTTATCATTTCGTTTTTTTCGAGAATTTCAAAAAGTTATTTCAAGATCCCAGATTTTATGAAGCACTATGGAATACGCTGTTATTTAGTGCCGGAACATTGATCCCGACGCTGGCAGGAGGTTTATTTTTAGCCCTTTTACTGCAGAAAGCATTCCGTGGCAGCGGATTATTCAAATTTATATTATTTTCTCCGTGGATAACCCCGACAGTAGCGGTATCTATTGTATGGACATGGATCTACAACCCGGATACGGGTCTTGCCAATGAAGTGCTGAAATTTTTTCATCTGCCGGCACTTCAATGGATCAACAGCTCCAATACCGCATTGTTGTCCGTTATTATCGTGACGGTATGGAAAAGCCTTGGTTATGCAATGATCTTTTATTTATCCGCATTGGAGAAGGTTCCGGCAGAGCTTTATGAGGCAAACAGCCTGGATGGTGCCAATGCCTGGCAGAAATTCCGGGATGTGACACTGCCTTGTATCTCGCCAACGACATTTTTCCTGTTGATCGTAACCATGGTTAATTCGCTGCAGGCATACGATCAGATTCAGATCCTAACGCAGGGAGGACCGTCCGGCAGCACCAGAACGCTGTTATATATGTACTATCAGCTTGGATTTGAGGAGTACGATATGGGACAGGCAACAGCAGTAGCAATGGTACTGGTGGTGATCACATTGATTCTGTCAGGAGTGCAGTTTCTGGCATCGAAAAAGTGGGTGCACTATTAAAAGTACCGTGGAAAATAAAATGACAATATTAGGAAAGGCATGGTTTCATGATGCAAAGTCAGATAGTAGAAAATATAGAAGGACAGGAAACTACAGTACCGCTGCAGGAGGAGCTGCTGAACCGCGAAAAGCTGCGAAGTGAAATGGATGCGGCTCAGCAGAAGCTGCATCGGATCGGAGCAGCAAAGACGCTGGGAAAAATCCTTCTTTTAACCACAGCAAGCGTGTTTACGGTATTTCCCTTTGTGTGGATGATACTCAGTGCATTGAAAACAAAGGCAGAAGTAATGAATGTAGACCAGCTTTTACCGGCACATGCACAGTGGCAGAATTTTTCGGAGGTGTTATTTCATTCTCCGATGCTTCGTTACATTGGAAACAGTTTATTTATCAGCCTGATCGTTGTGGCATTCCAACTGATATCCAGTGCGATGCTTACATACGCAATGGTTTTTATGAAATTTCGAGGTAGAAAGCTTTTATTTGCGATCGTCATGGGGACATATATGCTTCCTACGGCGGCAACGTATATTCCGTCTTACATCATATTGGCACATATGGGACTTTTGGACAGCTATACCGGTCTGATCATATCGGATGCGGTGAATATATTTGGAATATTTCTTCTGAGGACTGCATTCATGCAGGTGCCTCAGGGACTGATCGAGGCGGCAAGGATTGACGGAGCCGGTCACTGGAAGGTGCTGTGGCGTATCGTAACGCCCATGACCAAATCAGCATATATCACCTTTGGCCTGATCAGCTTTATCACTATGTATAACAGCTACATGTGGCCTTCCCTGGTAACCAACAATAAGGAATTAAGCATGGTATCCCAGGGGCTGCGGAGCTTTTTTATAGAGGGTGGTGCATACGGCACCGAGTGGCCGAAGGTGATGGCGGCAAGTGCTGTGATCGTTGTACCGCTTTTGATATTATTTGCTTTTACCCAGAAATGGTTTATCAACGGTATCGGTGGCGATACCGGGATAAAGGGCTGATAGACTGCAGGGCAGTTTTATCATAAATAAAACATAATAAGAGAAGAGAGATGTCCCAAAAACGGGACAGAATGGAGGAAACATGAGAAAGAGATTACTCAGTATGGTACTTGTAATGGGAATGGCAGTGACGGCGTTGTCCGGCTGCGGTAACAGTGCAAAGGGAAATACGTCTTCGGGGACTTCCGGAGACAGCAGCAAGGAGGCAGACAGCGGCAAGACGATCGATCTGGATTTCTGGTATTCCGGAGGAAAGACAGCCGTAAATGTGGTGAAAGAGATCGTGGATGATTTCAATGCTTCCCAGAGCAAATACAAGATCAGCTGTGTGACACAGGCAGATTACGATGAGACATATCAGAAGGTGCAGGCGGGTATCGCTGGAGGAACAGCTCCTGATATTGCATTGATGAATGTCAGCGCGGCACAGACCTTGAATAGCAAAGGTCTTCTGGGAGATGTGGGAGCTTTGGTGGACAAGGATTCCGATTTCCAGAAGGATGATTATCTGGAGGTATTCTACAATCAGGGTGTCGATGAAAAAGGAAAGACATATGGCATTCCGGCATATGGTACCACCCAGGTAATGTACTACAACAAGAAAGCATTTAAGAAAGCCGGGATCAAGGCAGAGGATATCAAGACATGGCAGGATCTGGAGGCCGCAGCCCAAAAGATCACATCGGACAAGATGATCGGATGGGAGCCGATGTGGGGCAAGGATAATATGGTAGATGCGGTATTAAGTAACGGTGGAAGTATTTTTAACGATGACCAGACCAAAGTAACCATCAATACCAAAGAGTGGGTTGAGGTATGGGAAAGCTTTCGTAAGTGGATCCACGATGACAAGATCATGAAGATCCATTCCGGCGGACAGGGATGGGAGTACTGGTATGCGACCATTGATGATGTGCTTCAGAATAAGGCCGGAGGATATACCGGTTCTTCCGGAGATCAGGCAGATCTTGATTTCTCCGTTGTCGCAGCCATGGAACAGCCGGGCTTTGGAGACAATGCATCCGCACCGTCTGCCGAGGCAAAGGAGCTTGTTATGATCAACAGCTCTTCCGATGAGGAAAAGCAGGGTGCATATGAGTTTATGAAATTCTTTACCACACCGGAGAATCAGGCAAAATGGTCTATGTCAACCGGTTATGTGGCAGTCCGTAAATCCACACAGGATGTCAAAGAATTTAAGGATTACACAGATAAAAATCCACAGGCACTGGTACCGTTACAGCAGGCATCCCACGGTTCCATTCTTCCGACAGATCCAACCGGTGGCAAGATTTATGATGCTTTGAAGGTGGCAGCAGACAAGGTAGAGATCGAAGGTGTTGATGCACAGAAGGCACTGGATGAGGCGCAGAAAACAGCACAGGCAGCTCTGGATGCCGTGAAATAAACAATAAACAGGTGGTAGAAATGAAAAAGAGAGTTTTTCATATCAGTAAAAAAGACAGCTGTTATCAGGAGGCATCGTTTACGGTGCCTCCCCTTTGGAATAGACTGAGTTTTTCTCTGGAGATGCCGGAGCAGGCCGCAAGACTTTGTTATCTGCTGATTTTTGACGGTCATGGCAGACTGCGCTTTCATCATCAGGTCGGGTACGGAGAGTGGAAATATCAGCTGGGGATCGACGGCATGAGTACATCTCTCGGAGGAATTCCGGGAGAGATTGAGCCGGGAGAATGGAAAGTGGCAATCTGCTGCTTTTCAGAATATATCGATCAGTATCTGGGAGATGCGGAATTTGATATTGTGGTCCGCTTGTCAGATAAATTTATACCGGTTGAAGAACCCGTCGGAGAGCGGCTCTGGTGCAGGGGGGATTATGATTTTGAACGTCTTTTTCGGCAGAAGGAGGGATGGTTTTGCGGAGATTTTCATACCCATACCCGTCTTTCCGATGGAAAGGAAACGGTCCGCTGTGCCATGAAAAAGGCGGCAAAAATGGGCATGGATTATTATGTGCCGACAGAGCATAATGTGGTGCATACCGGATGGCCCGAAACCGATATTATGATCCTGCCGGGCGTGGAGATCACGACCTGTCTGGGACATTTTAATATTTTCGGCTGCATCAGTGCACCGTCCCAGCTTCTGGATATTATGAAGGATGCCGGGGAGGAGGATATCTGGAAAAAAATGAAATATACCATCCGGGAATGCGAAAAAAATGGCTGGCTGTGGAGCATTAATCATCCGTTTTTACATATCTGGAAGTGGCTGTATTATGATCTTCCGTTAAAGAACCTTCATCTCATGGAAATTGTGAACGATCCCACATACGGATATGCACCGGAGGCAAATGACGAGGCAGTTTCGTTTCTGGATTATCTGTGGAAGCATGGGTATGTTGTGTATGGTCTGGGCGGGAGTGATTCCCACAATCTGGAAAGCGAGCGTTATGAGGGTGCGACAGAACCATCGATTCCGGGAGACCCGGCAACTCTGGTTTATATGAATGGATTATCACCGGATCATCTGATGCAGGGAGTGGCAGCAGGTCATGTGATCGTCTGCCGTTATATCAGGGCAGAGGTGTCATTTTATTATCATGGAAGGCAGTATCTGCCGGGAGACAGGATTGAGACAGCAAATGCGACGGAGGATCCTTTATACTGCAAAGGTACTGTGACAAATTTACCGGAAGGAGCGGAGCTGTTTCTGGTAGACAGCCATGGAAACAGGAAAATGCCGTGGAGCACAAAGAGTGGAAAAATTGGTGAAATAGATCTGGAGATTCCATGGGGGCAGGGAGACTGGCAGTGGACACGGCTGGAGATCCGTGATCCGGAAGGAAAATTTCTGGCATATATTAATCCGGTGTACCGGGGAGAGCATCGTTCCGGCTGTAAGACCTTTGGAGAAGCCGTAAAGGGCTGGCAGAAGCACAGAGAAAAGAAGGTGTGAAAATAAATTGCCGTATGCAGTCTTGTTTCTGTTTACGAAAGACGGCAGGTACAAGAAGGGAATGGAGGAATGATATGATACGAGGTGTATTGTTTGATAAGGATGGAACACTTTTGGAATTCGATACCTTGTGGGGAGCGGCAACAAGACGGGTACTGCCGTCCTTTTTACGGGCTTTGTCTGTTCCGGCGGAGCATCGTTTATATGAAAGAATGCTGGAGGAGCTTGGTGTCACGGAAGTGGGAGTAGATGCGGCGAAGGCGTTGGCGTGGATGCCATATGCCCAAATGGCAGCGGTGCTGGTGAAGGCATTGGAGGAGGAAGGCTTTGGAATAAAGAATGCGGATGCAGCGGCAATCCTCACGAAACTATATTATAAGGAAATTACACGTCCGGAGGCAAAGATCATTCCAACGGGAGACCTTACGCAGGTAATGAAAGGACTCAAGAATCGAAAATGTCTGATCGGGCTTGCTACAGCCGATGGTGAGAGGGCTGCAAAGTTTTGTCTGGATCGTTTAAAGATCCGGAATTATTTTGATTATATAGGTACATCCGGAGGATCGGCAAGACCGAAGCCTTCTAGTGATCTGTGTGACCGGTTCTGCCGGAAATATCATCTGAGACCGGAGGAGGTCATGGTGGTGGGGGACAGTCCGACGGATATGGAATTTGCCCGTAACTGTGGAGCGTTGGCAGTAGGAGTGCTGTCCGGTGTGGGCAGCCGGGAACAGTTACAGGGAATGGCAGATGTTTTGATCCCTTCGGTGGATGATCTGGATCAGGTATGGACCTTGTATTTATCAGAAAAATCCGGGGATTCAGGCAAAGAAACCGCCTGAAGATTATGAGAGAATAAAAACAAAAAAATGTCTGCGGTGTGGCAGGCTCATTAAAAGAAAGGCATGGTGTGATATGGCAAAATTAGTGCTGGACAGAGTATCCAAGCAGTATGACGGAAAGAATTTTGTGGTGGAAAATTTTAATCTGGAAGTGGATCAGAAAGAGTTTGTGATCTTTGTAGGTCCTTCAGGCTGTGGAAAATCCACAGTACTTCGCATGATCGCAGGGCTGGAGGAGATCACGACAGGTGGCATCTATATTGATGAGAGACCGGTCAGCGGAAAAATGGCAGCCGGAGGGGATATTGCCATGGTGTTTCAAAATTATGCACTATATCCGCATATGTCTGTTTACGATAATATCGCATATAGCTTAAAGATAAAAGGAGTACCCAAAAGGGAGATTCGGGAGAGAGTAGAACGTGTGGCACAGATCCTCGAACTGGAAACGGTATTAAAAAAGAAACCAAGTCAGTTATCCGGCGGGCAGAAGCAGAGGGTGGCAATGGGACGTGCCATGATCCGCACGCCGAAGCTTTTCCTGATGGATGAGCCGTTATCCAATCTGGATGCAAAGCTGCGGACCCAGATGAGAAAAGAGATTTCAAAACTGTATCGGGATTCTTCCTCTACCTTTATTTATGTGACTCATGATCAGATTGAAGCCATGACGCTTGGAACCAAAATTGTTGTCCTGAATCATGGACAGATCCAGCAGATCGCCACACCGAGAGAGCTTTATGAATCACCGGTCAATTTGTTTGTGGCTGGGTTTATCGGTTCGCCCCAGATGAATTTCTGGAAAGTGCGGGTAGAGCAGGATCGGAAAAGAGTCAAGCTGGTATTTGATGATATGGGAGAATTTGTATTATCAGAGCCGAAGGCACAATTGTTACGAAGCCGCGGATGGCTGGGCAGGCAGATCATTGTCGGTGTGCGGCCGGAAAATCTCCGGGTGATGAAGCCGGAGGAGGCGGACCACAAGGAACTGGAAGAAAAGTGGCTCTATGCTGTCGCAAAGGTGTTTGAGATGGATGGCGCAGTCAGCTATCTTCATCTGGAGTCTGTACATGATAAGATCACGATCTGTATGAAGGGACAGAAGGTATATGATATTGACCAGATCGTTTCTTTCACTCTGGAAGAAAATAAAATACATTTCTTTGATCCGGAGACAGAAGAAGCAATCCGGTAAAAGGTGCAATAACACTATATATTTTAGAAAATGTGGAGGCAAGATCATGGAGAAACGAAAGTACGGAAAAAAGGGAATAGCGGTGTTGCTGCTGACATCATTGATGATCACAGCCTGTGCGGGCTGTTCCGGAAATAAAGGAAACGCACAGCAGAAGGTAAAGGGACTGGATAAGCTGGGAAAGGTCCACGTGATTTCCCGCGAGGAGGACTCCGGTACCAGAAATACCTTTGCAGAACTGGCCGGACTTAAGGATAATAACAGCAGCAATCAGGATAATACACTGGATGGGGCAGAGATTGTGGAGGCCACCTCATCGGTACTCAACAAAGTAGGGGGTGATCCGGCTGCGATCGGTTATGGCTCTGCCGGAGTCATGGTCAGCGACTCC
The DNA here is from genome assembly GCA_934339135.1 of uncultured Lachnospiraceae bacterium. GTDB lineage: Bacteria > Bacillota > Clostridia > Lachnospirales > Lachnospiraceae > Jutongia. The sequence goes on from CAKRHP010000026.1 coordinate 8,064, forward strand.
CAGGTCAAAGTACTTTCTGTGGAAGGGAAGGCTGCCGGGAAACAGGATGCCCGTTATCCTCTGAGCCGTTCCTTTTATCTGGTATGGAATGGAAAACTAACCTCTGTGGAAGAGGAATTTCTGCGCTATATCCGGAGTGCCGGGCAGGAAATTGTAGGGCAGTCCTATGTCGCTGTCAGCAAACAGAACAGCTTTTTGTCCCTAAAACCAAAAGGAGAGATCACGATTACCGGTTCTACGTCTGTAGGTCCATTGTTAGAGTGTCTTGCGGAGGAATACATGAAATTAAATCCAAAGGCATCCATCAAAGTTACCCAGACCGATTCCGGAGACGGCATAAACCAGACCATTCAGAGAAAATGTGATATGGGAATGAGTTCCAGGGAACTCCGTGATCCCGAAAAAGAGCTTTTAAATTATGAAGCTATTGCCAGGGACGAGATCGCGGTCATCGTAAACGCAGACAATCCATTAAACGATATCACCATGGATCAGCTCGAAGCCATCTACACCGGCAAAACCACCGAATGGAAAGCCATTTACAACTAAAGAATGAACCCGAAAACACCCATAATATTTCTTATGTTTGACAACTGTGGATCTGATTTTTCCTTGAAATAATTGAATATCCGTGGACAATGATCGAAAAATTGTCTTGTCACTTACGGATTTCGAAAAGTCTAATTGCTTTGCTGTTTCGATGTTTGATGAACGTGTCTTCCCGTACTCGCCTCCCGGTGGGATTCAGATGTTTCGAAGGGCACTTTCGCACTCGCTGGTGTTTACGCCACGTTTTTGGTGGCGTTATGCACCATTGCGTAGTGCGACGTAGCGGGAGCGTGCCCACCGAAATAGCTGAGCCCACCAGGGAGGCTCAGTCGTCCAGACACGTATTCATCGAAACATTGCAAAGCAAAGACTTTTCAGAAATCCTACTGATCTGCGTCAATTTTTCGATCACGGTCTCACGGAAATATCTGTTTTCGAGGAAAAATCACTACACCACTTTAAAGACATAAGAAATATTATGGGTGTCCTCCTAAGTAAAGACGTGGTGAAAAGGAAGTAAATTTTTTTACTTACATTTTACATAACCCCCATATCAGCTTTACAAGTGCTTGTTATGATGATTAAGAAGTAAAAAAGAAGAGTTGATAAAAGCACGTTAAGAAGATGGAGGAAAACTTATGAACAGTTCGGTTCAGATCGCATTTGGACTATTGGGAGGATTGGCATTATTCCTGTTTGGAATGAACATGATGAGTGAGTGTCTGCAGAAGGCAGCAGGCGAGAAAATGAAATCAATTCTGGCACTTCTGACCAGAAATCCGATACTTGGAGTTTTGGCAGGTGCATTGACCACAGCAGTTTTACAGAGCAGTAGTGCGACAACCGTTATGACGATCGGATTCGTCAGCGCAGGTCTGATGAATCTGCCACAGGCAATTTCTATTATATTAGGTGCTAATATCGGCACCACCATGACAGCACAGATCATTGCATTTAAGATCAGCGATTATATTTATGTGCTGATCTTTGCCGGATTTATTGTTTCTTTCTTATGTAAATCCGAGAAGGTGAAAAACATTGGACAGACCGTTTTTGCATTTGGTGTTCTTTTCTTAGGAATTGAGACTATGGGAGATGTTATGAAGCCGCTGGCCGGAAGCCCGGTCTTTACGGCAATGATCGCAAAGGTGGCTGATATCCCGATCCTGGGCGTCTGTGTGGGAACATTAATGACACTTGTGGTACAGAGCAGTTCTGCAACCATTGCGGTTTTACAGAATTTTGCGGAACAGGCAGGACCAAACGGAGCAAGTATCCTTGGCCTGGCGGGAGCAATTCCGATCCTGCTTGGTGACAATATTGGTACAACGATCACGGCATTATTGGCAAGTCTCGGACAGAGCAGGGATGCCAAGCGTACAGCTCTGGCACATTGTATGTTTAATATCAGCGGAAGCATGATCTTTATCTGGTTTATCCATCCGTATGCAAAGCTGATACAATATATTTCCCCGAAGGGACCGGAGGTGGAGGTGATCTCCAGACAGATCGCCAATGCCCATACAGGGTTTAACCTGATCATGACTATTTTATGGCTGCCACTGATCTGGCTTCTGGTCAAGATCGTAATGTTTATCATACCGGGAGATCAGAAAGAGAAAGAGGCATCACAGCCAATGTATCTTGATAATAATCTGATCAACCAGCCGACAGCAGCACTTCGTCTTGTTTCCCAGGAAGTGATCCGGCTCAGTGGAATGGTAAAAGATATTATCAGCGGGATATCGGATGTTTCTTCTCTGCGGGATAAGCAGAAGAAAGAAAAGATGCAGCAAAGCGTTGAAATTGTCCAAAATCTCAATGAGAGGATTGTTGAATATCTGGCCAATCTGTTTTCCGGCGGTGTACTGACGGAGGAGCAGGCGGCCCAGTCTGCCGGCATCATGTATGTTTTGAGTGACGTGAATCGTATGGCACTGCTGTGCGGCGACATTTTATCGGTATTTTCTGAGGAGGAACAGAAAAATAAAAAGTCATTTCTTACCAAGGAAGCGTCTAAGGATCTGGAGAAGAGCCTGAAATTGATCGGTAATATGTATGATGCGTCCCTGAAGGTGATGGAAACAGGAGATAAGGACAGTGCGGCCAGGATCATCAAGAAGAGAGACAAGGTGTTGGAGCTTGGTCTCAATCTTCGCAAGGATCATATGAAGCGTGTCAGTACAGGAAAGTGCAAGGCGGCATTAACATCCTCCTTTAGCAAAATTATCCATAGCATTGACCGAATGAGCAACAGCTGTGTAAATATTGCGGAGGCCGTTGCTGATTCTGTGGATTTTGCATACTTTGGCTGACCGGAGGTGGAAAGATAAAAATATATATGGTATGCTTGTATTTAGGAAGATTCTATTTTATTTAAGAAAGGCAGTGTGATCTGTTATGGCATTGATTTATATTGTAGAGGATGACAAAAATATCAGTGAGATCGAGAGTTTTGCATTGAAAAATGCCGGTCATGAAACGATGGAATTTCCAGATGGGAAATCCTTTTCCAGAGAGCTTATGGATAAAAAGCCGGATCTGATCCTGTTAGATATTATGCTGCCGGATGAGGATGGTCTGACGATTCTCAAAAATCTGCGGGAGAGACGGGAGACAAGGAAGATCCCTGTTATTATGGTGACGGCGAAAACTACGGAGATTGATAAGGTCAAGGGGCTGGATAATGGAGCTGACGATTATATGACAAAGCCCTTTGGCGTGATGGAGCTGGTTTCCCGTGTGAAGGCACTGCTTCGTCGTGTGGGAGATCAGGATTCGGAGAAAATTATGCGGATCGGGGATCTGGTGATCGATGATGAAAAGAGAAAAGTATTTGTGTCCGGTCAATTGGTGGAATTGACCTACAAGGAGTATGAGCTGCTTCATTATCTTGCCCAGAATCAGGAGATCGTACTTCCGAGAGACAGTATTATGGAGCATATCTGGCATGCAAATTGTGAGATTGAGTCCCGCACGTTGGATGTGCATATCAAGACACTGCGCCATAAGCTGGGGGATGCTGGAAAATATATTAAGACAGTCCGTAATGTGGGATATTGCATGAATCTGGTATAGCATATGGAGGAAGTGTTTTAATGAAACGACGGATCAATTTTTTATGTATTATATTAACTTTTATCACCATTTTAGAGACAGTGGCACTTTCGGCTACTGTCTTTTATGGGGTTTTGACCAAAGAAGTTATTGAAAATCTGAAGACTTCTGCTGATGTGATGATCGAGTCCGATGCCTGGAATATTATTTCCAATCCGGATCACGCAGATATGAGGAAAATGCCCAAAAGGATCCGGATCACGCTGGTGGGCCCGGATGGCAGAGCAATCTGTGACAATTATGCAGACGTAAAAGACATGGGAAATCACAAAAACCGTCCGGAGATCAAAGAAGCTTTAAAGACTGGAAAAGGACAGGCTGTTCGTAATTCTCAAACGATAGGAAAAAGTGCATTTTATTATGCTGTCCGTCTGGATAACGGAAATGTGCTCCGTATTTCCAAGGAAGTAAGCAGTATGACAGGGATTCTGATCAGTACGGTACCGAGACTTGTGGCACTCAGCGTTCTTTTGTTTATCGCATGTATTCTGCTCTCCCATGCATTGACCAAGAGTATCGTCAAACCGATCGAGGAGCTGGCACAGAATCTGGAAGGACCTGCCATGTATCATGTATATGAGGAATTGGAGCCATATGTTACGACGATACGGAGTCAGCATGAGGACATTATCAGAAATGCCAATATGCGTCAGGAGTTTACCGCCAATGTTTCCCATGAGTTAAAAACACCACTGACGTCGATCTCCGGCTATTCGGAACTCATCGAGAATGGCATTGCTACCGGGGATGATGTACAACGCTTTGCAAAAGAGATCCACAAAAGTTCTAACCGTCTGTTGACATTGATCAATGACATTATACGTTTATCTGAACTGGATGTTACCACGGAGGATATCATGGAGGAGTTAGACATCAGCGAGATGGCAGCCAATAGCGTAGAAATGCTTCAGATGGCAGCCGAAAAGCATCAGGTCCGCATTTCCTTCTCCGGCGAGAAGCAGATGGTTATGGCAAACCGGCAGATGATGGACGAGTTGATCTACAATCTCTGCGACAATGCGATACGCTACAACAATCCGGGGGGCAGAGTGGATGTTTCGGTATATCGTGAGGTTGACCGGACCGTGCTGGAGGTCAAGGATAACGGTATTGGTATCCCGGAGAAGGATCAGGAAAGGATCTTTGAGCGGTTCTACCGGGTGGACAAGAGCCGTTCCAAATCCACAGGAGGTACCGGACTTGGTCTTGCGATCGTGAAGCATATCATTGCGCTTCATGATAATGTGCGTCTGGAGCTGCGCAGTAAGCTGGGCGAGGGAACCACGGTGTATGTATATTTTCGTGAGACAAATGTAGAATGATGAGAGGAAATCATTTCTTTTTTGTTTTTGTTGTTTTAACAACGGAAATCTCTTTTGATTTTACGTAAGATAGTGTCAGTCAGAAAAATATTATTTTGAGTTTTGAAATAAAAATGGAGGACATGAAGATGATACGTCAGGTCATAAAGATTGATGAAGAGAAATGTAACGGTTGTGGTTTATGTGTCAATGCCTGTCATGAAGGAGCGATCGGTCTGGTTCACGGGAAGGCAAAACTCATGAGAGACGATTATTGTGATGGGCTTGGAGACTGTCTGCCATCCTGCCCGACAGGAGCCATTTCCTTTGAACAGAGAGAGGCGGCTGATTATGATGAGGCGGCAGTATTGAAAGCAAAAGCAGAAAAGGCAGCCAGAGAAAAACAGATGCAGGAAAAGGCTATGGCCGGTGGATGTCCGGGTAGCCGTATGATGCAGTTCCAGCGTCCGGCGGCTTCGGTAGCAGCGGCAGAGAGTAACGGACAGGCGGTCAGCGAGCTTCGCCAGTGGCCGGTTCAGATCAAGCTTGCGCCGGTGAATGCACCTTATTTTCAGGGGGCAGATCTTCTGATCGCAGCTGACTGTACGGCATATGCATACGCTTCCTTCCATCAGGATTTCATCCGGGGAAGAGTGACTCTGGTGGGCTGTCCGAAGTTAGATGATGTGGATTACAGTGAAAAGCTCACGGAGATCCTTCGTCAGAATGACATTCAAAATGTGCTGATCGTACGCATGGAGGTTCCATGTTGTGGTGGATTGGAGCATGCAGTCAAGACGGCACTGCAAAACAGCGGTAAGATGATCCCATGGCAGGTGAAGGTAATCTCCACGGACGGAAGGGTCCTTTAGGTCAATTCCGGGTCGGTCTGTGATTGAAATATGACAAAAGTAGTTTAGTGAAAAATGATCGCAGGATTGGAGAAGAAAACGGCGGAAATTTGTATTTCCGCCGTTTTTTCGTCGAAATATGCAGTTGTATTTGGCTTGCGGACGCTCTTTAAAATAACCTAAAATAGTGGAAAAGGAGACTGGGAACCGTACAAGGAAAAGGGGAAAGGATATGGAAGCAATCAAGGTTTTAGTTGTCGATGACAATAAGCGGATCGTAACGATCCTGAAGGAAGCACTGGAGCGGGAGACAGACATGGAGGTGGTAGGAACGGCTTCGGATGGAGAGGAGGCAATCCGCAAGATCTCCTCACTGCGGCCGGATGTTGTGCTGTTGGATCTGATCATGCCAAAGGTGGACGGTCTGGGTGTGATGGAACGGATGAAAAAGGGGGCACCTACCATGTCGCCGGAATTTGTGGTGGTATCGGCAGTGAGTCAGGAGCGGGTGACGGAAAATGCATTCCGGCTGGGAGCGGCTTATTATATCCTTAAGCCCTTTGATACACGGGTGGTGGTATCCCGGGTGCGTGCTGTGGGACAAAATGAAAAAAGCATGGCAGCTGGGGAGAAGCGGGTGATCAATACCGTTTTTGAAAATAAACACCGACGTATGGCGGATACATTGGAGTCGGATGTTACGGACGTGATCCATGAGATTGGAGTGCCGGCACACATCAAAGGATATCAGTATCTGCGGGATGCCATTATCATGTCGGTCAATGACAATGAGATGCTGGGAGCTATCACAAAGGTGCTGTATCCTACGATCGCACGGAATTATAAAACCACCTCCAGCAGGGTAGAGCGGGCGATCCGCCATGCTATCGAGGTGGCATGGAGCCGCGGCAGGATGGAGACCATTGAAGAATTATTTGGTTATACGGTCAATTCCGGCAAGGGCAAACCCACTAATTCGGAGTTTATTGCTCTGATCGCAGATAAGATCCGGTTAGAATACAAGCTTCGTGCCTGAGGTGGGGCAGCAAATGCGGAACGCAAAATACGTAACTTTTCATAAAAAACACTTTTCACAAGCTGCGAAATAAGGTATAATTAATACAATATGATGCGCGGACGCAGAGGCAGTTCCGTAGCATACATTGGAGTTTACAAATTGAATGGAGGGTGTATATGAAAAACATATTATTCGTGGCTTCCGAGTGTGTTCCTTTTGTGAAAACCGGAGGACTGGCAGACGTTGTGGGGTCCCTGCCAAAGTACTTTAACAAGAAAGAGTACGATGTGCGTGTTATGATTCCGAAGTACGCATGTATTCCACAGGAGTGGAAGGACAAAATGCAGTATAAAACGCATTTTTATATGGATCTGGCATGGAGAAGCCAGTATGTTGGTATCTTAGAGATGGAGTATGAGGGAGTTCATTTCTATTTTATCGATAATGAGTTCTATTTTGCAGGTTTCCACCCATATGGTAATATTTATGAGGATATTGAAAAGTTTGCATTTTTCTGTAAGGCAGCATTATCTGCAATGCCTTCCCTGGATTTCAGACCGGATATCATTCACTGCCATGACTGGCAGACAGGTCTGATCCCGGTATATATCAAGGATAGTTTTAACGATAATTCATTCTACCATGGTATCAAGACCATTATGACCATACATAATCTGAAGTTCCAGGGAATCTGGGATAAGCAGAAGGTGATCGACATCACAGGATTGAATGAGTATTATTTCACCAGTGATAAGCTGGAGGCATATGGAGATGCCAACTATCTCAAGGGCGGTATCGTATATGCTGACATGGTAACGACAGTCAGTGATTCCTATGCAGAGGAGATCAAGATGCCGTTTTACGGTGAGCATCTGGATGGACTGATGCGTGCCCGTAGCAACTGTCTGCGTGGTATTGTAAACGGTCTCGACTATGATGAGTACAATCCGGAGACAGATCCTCTGATCTATGCAAATTACAATGCAAAGACCTTCCGTAAGGAGAAGATCAAGAATAAGAGAGGTCTTCAGAAGGAGCTGGGTCTGGATCAGAATGATAAGACATTCATGATCGGTATTGTTTCCAGATTGACGGATCAGAAGGGCTTCGATCTGATCGATTATGTGATCGAGGAAATTTGTGCCGAGGATACGCAGCTTGTCGTTCTTGGTACCGGTGAGGAGCGTTATGAAAACCTGTTCCGTCATTTCGAGTGGAAATATCACGGAAGAGTTTCTGCAAATATTTTCTATTCCAATGAGCGTTCCCATAAGATTTATGCGGCATGTGATGCATTTTTGATGCCATCGTTGTTTGAACCTTGTGGACTTAGCCAGTTGATGAGCCTTCGTTATGGTACGGTACCGATTGTCCGCGAGACCGGTGGTTTGAAGGATACGGTAGAGCCGTACAATGAGTATGAAGGTAAGGGAACCGGATTCTCTTTTGCAAACTACAATGCGCATGAGATGTTGGCGACCATCCGTTATGCAAAGGATGTATATTACAATCGCAAGAGAGAGTGGAACAAGATCATTGACCGTGGCATGGCAATGGATTTCTCATGGAATCACTCTGCGAGAAAGTATGAAGACATGTACAAAGAGTTAGTATAAAGAGAGGATACATTGTGCGGTTAGATAAATATTTAGCACAGATGTCCATAGGAACACGGTCTGAGGTGAAGAGATTCATCAAATCAGGCCGTGTTTTTGTCAATGGAGCTTTGGCATCGGGCCCGGAGCAAAAGGTGACAGAAGAGGACAATGTGGAGTTTGACGGAGAGAACATCTCCTATGAGAAGTATGTTTATTATATGTTAAATAAACCTCAGGGAGTGGTATCAGCCACAAAGGATAATACCTGCCGTACGGTACTGTCCCTGATTACGGACAGTACCAGAAAGGATATTTTTCCGGTGGGCAGGCTGGACAAGGATACGGAAGGATTACTTCTGATCACCAATGACGGAGCATTATCCCATGAACTGCTGGCACCGGGAAAACATGTGTGGAAGACATATTTTGTCCGGGTTATGGGTACATTAGAGGAAAATGAGGTGGAATGCCTGGAAAAGGGTGTAGATATCGGAGAGGACAAGCTGACGCGTCCTGCAAAGGTGCGGCGGTTGAGTATAGAGGAGCTTAATATATCTCCGGAAGCACCGGGATATCCGGGAGGGGACGAGTCCTGTCTGGAGCTTTCCATCTGCGAAGGAAAATTTCATCAGGTCAAAAGAATGCTGGCAGCCGTGGGACATCCGGTGCTTTATCTGAAACGTCTGAGCATGGGAGGGATGGTGCTTGATCCGGATCTGGCACCGGGCGAATACCGCAGGCTCACGCAGGAGGAGATCGCAGCACTGAAATGCAGATCAAAGGCTATGGCCGGAAAATGTGAGTGAAAGGCATGGCGATTGATACATTCATAGAGGAGTGGATGCATATGAATCAAAAAAGATGTACGAAAAAATGGACAGTGGCAAAAAAAAGACGACAGAGTATGAATGCCTCCGGCAGTCGGTATTATGCGGACAAAACAGAGCGGCCGGGCAGCATTCACCGCAAATATTTTGTAATCTCCTCGGCACAGGACGGGATGCCGTTAGAGGGAATGATGGTGATTCCATCCCATCCCAGAGCCATATTACAGATAGCTCATGGCATGTGTGAGCATAAGGAGAGATACCTGCCGTTTATGAGATATATGGCAGAGAGGGGATATCTTTGTGTGATCCATGATCACCGGGGACATGGTGCGAGCCGCAGGGAAGCAGTTTCGGTCGATGCAGATAAAGTATTAGGAAAGAAGAAGGATATTCCTGCAGGGCTTGGATATTTTGGCAAAGACGGAGGCAGATTTCTGGTAAGAGATCTGCACCAGATCACGCGGATCATCAAGAAGCAATACCCGGGACTGCCTTGTTTTATGATGGGACACAGCATGGGATCACTGGCGGTACGCTGTTATCTGAAAAAGTATGACTGGGAGTTAGATGGGCTGATCGTCTGTGGCTGTCCGGGCAAAAATCCAATGGCACCTCTTGGTTCTGCATTGATACAGATGCTTCAAAAAATGAAGGATCCCCACAGCAGGAGTATATTGGCAGACGGAATTTTTGCCAATATGTTTGACCGTCCATTCCGGGCGGAAAAGCTGATCCACGCCTGGATCTGTTCCGATCATACCGTGGTGGAGAAGTACAATAAAGATCCCCTTTGCAACTTTACCTTTACGCTGAATGGATACGAGTCCCTGTTATGGCTGATGCGGAGTACCTACGACAGAAAGGGCTGGGAGCTGCGAAATCCAGATCTGCCGATCCTTTTTGTATCCGGAGAGGAGGATCCATGTCTTGGAGGCAGCAAAAAGCTTTTGCAGGCGGTACAGCATTTAAAAAGACGCGGTTATGATCGTGTTTCCTTCTGGATGTATCCGGGCATGCGTCATGAAATTCTGAATGAAAAGGGACGTTTCCGGGTATACCATGATATTGCGTATTTCTTACGGAAGTCAGAGAGACATTGATCTACAATAAAACAAAAAACCTTGAAAAATACTAAATTTTCAAGGTTTTTTATAAGCTGAAAATCGGACTCGAACCGACGACCCCTTCATTACGAGTGAAGTGCTCTACCAACTGAGCTATTTCAGCACTGCACACTATTCTATCCTATTTTTTATAAAAAATCAAGTCCTTTTTTCTTATAGAAAAATGGTCTATAGTAATAAGGTATGGTTATTAGAAAGAGTCACGCAGAAGTCTGCGGAATGGAGACGATAATGAAGAATCAGATTGAATTTTATGGAACATTGGGAAGTGCCTGTGAGAGCGAGAAAACGCTGGAAGAAATGTTTCGAACCGGCATGACGGGAGTGCGGGTCAACCTTTCCCATCAGGATCTGGATGACAGAGAGGAATGGCTGAGGAACATGCGCCGGGCTGCAAAGCGATGTGATATAAAGCCCGAGCTTTTAGTGGATCTGCAGGGACCGGAGCTTCGAATCGGTAAGCTGAAGAAGCCTATTATTTTAGAGGAAGGCAAAAAGGTCATCCTCGGAAAGGGTGGCATTAAGCTTTCGAAACAGATCAGAACATCACTGGAAAAGGGACAGGAAATTCTGGTGGATGATGGCAAGCTTTTGTTAAAGGTCAAGAAGGCAAAAGAAAATTACGCAGAATGTATTGTAGTGCGTGGCGGTGTGTTAAAGTCCAAGAAGAGTATCACGATTCCGGGACTGGAATTGGAGCTGCCGACTCTGACAAAGGCAGATATGGCAAATATTCATAATGCCCAGGAGGCAGGTGTGACCGGGGTAATGCTTCCGTTTGTCCGTGGAGCGCAGGATGTGATCAATCTGAGAAAAACGCTGCGGGCAGAAGGTGTGGGGGATATCAGGATCTTTGCCAAGATTGAGAATCTGGCAGGCTACGAGGCGATTGATGAAATTATTCCGGAGAGTGATATGATCGTGATCGCCAGAGGAGATCTGGGAATGGCAGTTCCACTTTGGGAGCTTCCGGCGATACAGAAGGATATCAGCGAACGATGCAAAAAGGCCGGAAAACCGTTTATGGTGGTGACACAGCTTCTTCATTCCATGGAGGAGGCTATGGTGCCAACCAGAGCCGAGGTGTCAGATATTTATAATGCGGTATTAGATGGTGCAGATGCATTAATGCTCACCGGAGAGACGGCGGCAGGAAATTATCCGGGCATTGCAATGGGCTATCTGGTACAGACAGCGAATCAGGCATTACAGCATAGAAAATAAAATTCGGTGACTGTGATCTGTATATGGATAGTTTCCGGAGCTGACAGCATTGCAGATCGCAATAGTGTTTTTGAAAGGCTGGTTTTTATATGGCGGGATCGGTAGAGCACCTGGCAGTGACCATTGAACTGCTTCAGATGGACAAAGCATCTGGCGGCAGTTTATTACTGTTAAAGAATCCGGTGCATTTTGTATTAGGAAATCTGGCACCGGACGGGATCATGTCCCGAAAGGGGTACACACGTCCTATGAAAATGCATACGCATTTCCGGGATGGAATCCCTGACTGGGAGTTTACTGCTGCGTCGAATCTGCAGCTGTTTCATCAGCGGATACGGCAGTTTTCAGAGGAAATGCTGAGGGATGAATCCCTGGACAGAGATTTATATCTTGGTTATATTACCCATATTCTGACGGATGAGATCTTTATGAAAACAGTGCGGCCGGAGTTTATGAAAAACATTGCCGTACTGGGACTGACAGACCGGGATGCAAAGACCTTTGAGTATTTTACCTATGATGTGAACCAGATTGATTTCCGTCTGGGCAGGGAGTATCCGGAAATGGATGAAATGAGAGCCTGCCTGTTGTGTGAGGATGATTGCAGCATCCGGGAAATGAAACATGTGACAGCACAGGATCAGCCGGAAAAGGAACGGTATCCTATACAGACAGGAGCGGAGGATCTGCAGAAAACAGCCTGCGATATGATCACATCGCAGGAGCTGGCGGACAGTAGAGAATGGGTTCGTAATTTCTTTTTTGACCAGGCACCGATACCGGATGGCCCTGTATATTACACGTATAAAAGAGCATTGCAGTTTATAGCAGAGGCGGCATTATTCATAAAAGATCATTTACCGGAATATATTTGATCTGAGGAAGACAGAAGGAAAATAGATGGCACAGCAAAGAAGGAAAAGACGATCAACAGGAAGAAGAACAAAGAAACAGAAAACAAGGCGCCGGCTATGGCTTTTGCTTATATTGTCGGTGCTTTTTTTGGTGTGCCTCCTTAATGACTGCTATCAGAAAGGGATGTTTCAAAAGGAATGGAGAGAAATCAGCCATGAAACTCCAAAAATAAAAAAGACTTCTAAGGAAGAGAAACAGGATCAGAAAAAGATACGCGTCCTTTTGACGAATGATGCTATGAACGGTATTTATCACAATACGATCCAAATCAGAGGAACAGAGAAGCTGACAGTGATTCAAAATGGCAAAAAGAAGCAATATGCAAAGGGCAAAACGTTGACCTTCGCAATGAAGGGACAGCATCAGATCGAAAATTCAACAGAAATTTCCTGTCCGAAAGGAAGAATAAAGGTTGTTTCTATTACCAGATCCGGCAAAAATCCTGTGTATCGGGGATCTATGAAGCTTGTAAAGAAAAAGCAGGGCATTCTTCTGGTCAATACATTGACTCTGAGGGAATATCTGTACGGAGTTGTGCCAAGTGAGATGCCTTCCTCGTATCCAATGGAAGCATTAAAGGCACAGGCGGTATGTGCCCGTTCCTTTGCCTGGAGACAGATGCGTTCCAACAGTTATAAGGCATACGGGGCGGATGTGGATGATACCACATCTTTTCAGGTGTATCATATGTCTGCAGAGGATGAAAGAACCAGAAAGGCGGTCCGGGCAACTGCCGGTCAAATGGTATATTCCGGAGACAAGGTGATCACTACATATTATTATTCCACTTCCTGGGGTTACAGTGCGTCGGAGCAGGAGGCATGGGGCGGAAACGCAGGGAAGAATTATCCGGTGCGTTTTCAGAGAGCAGGAAGAGATTCCGGACAGGATCTGCTGCAGGAAGCAAGGTTTTATGATTTTATTACAAAGGATTCCACGGAGACATATGATTCCGGATATGACTGGTACCGATGGCAGGTAAAGCTTCCGGCAAAAACACTGGGAGCAAAGCTTGGGATTGGCAAAGCCAAAAAGATCAGGATATTGAAACGGGGAAAGAGTGGATTGATCCGTAGTCTGCGGGTGAGCGGAACCAAGGGAAGAGTTACAGTGGAAGGACAGGAAAAGATCAGGCAGAAGTTATATCCGGCAGGAACGGAGATATTGAAAAAGAAAACCGGTGAGAAAGTGGTGCTTTCCATGTTGCCGAGTGCTGCATTTACAGTTTTGGACGGATCCGAGGATGGGAAGGTAATATTTACGTTGATCGGAGGGGGGCTTGGTCATGGCGTGGGAATGAGTCAGAATGGTGCCGGTGAGATGGCAAGACAGGGAAATAATTATAAAGAAATTTTACGGCACTATTACAGTCATTGTGATATCAGGTAATTATATAACATAAGAAAAATAGAAGGTCCGGATGACTGAAAACAGGAATCCGGACCTTCTGTAAGTGCCTGGATTTCTAGTTAAAAAAGCGGCGGACCGTTTCATTCAGCCATCCTCCAAAAAACAGGATGTACATGCAGGCATAAAGCCATACCATCAGCAGTGCGATCGTTGTCATGGCTCCATAGATGGAGGAATAGTTGCTGATGTGATCTACATAGAAGGAATATAGATAAGAAAATCCAAGCCATCCGATCGTGGCAGTGATGGCACCCGGTAATTGGCTGATAAAAGTTACGTGGTTTGGTGTAATTGTGCTTCCGGTTATTTCATCAGATGGCACATACTCTGCTACATAGCCGTGTAGTTTATGGTTTGGAATCAGAACATACATGCCGGTAAAGAAAAACAGCATGATAAAAAAACCAACTGTGGATCGGAAACTGATGATCGGCAGCAGGATATGTGCCAGAAAAGGGAAAATTTTGGTAATTCGTAGAAAAAGCTGATTACCAAATACCAGAAGAACCAATGTTGCAATGATCAGCAGGGCAAAAAGCAGGGTGTAGAGCATTGCCCAGAGGCGCAGAGTGAAATATCCTCTTGTTTCCGGAATTTTGTATACAGAATTTAATCCGTAAATAATGGATAAAAAAGATTTTGACCCAAGCCATAAAGCTGCAATGACAGTGACTGGCAGCAATGATGAGGTTTGTGTAGTATAGATGTCTTGTATAATGCCAGTCATAAAATCACGAAAGGATTCCGGAAGAAATGCCTCTACTGCGGTGAAAAGCAGATCCGGAGATAACGGAAGACGCTGTAAAAGTACCAGCATAAACATGATAAATGGGAAAAAAGACAGAATCATCATAAATGCTGCCTGACCGGCATAGGCAGATACCGCGGTATCCATAAGATTAAAACCGAGAAGCTTTCCCTTGCGGTAAATAACCTGAGGGACAGTCTTTGGTTCTTCATTCCATTGGTTTTTTAAGCGCAGAAATATTTCCCGTAGTTTATTCAGATTTTCACTTTTTTTCATCTCTTTTCCTCATTTCATGGTTAGCAGTGTGTAGTTCCCGGAACAAAGAACCTGATAGAGAGTCCGGGAATCTGTAACGGGGATCGTTGTCTCAATGCCGCCCTTTGCTACATCTTCCAATTCATGGAAATCACTTCCGGAGGATTGGATCAAATGATATTTTTGGGTCCATTCTTTGGCAAGCTCATTTTGATTATTATGTCTGGGATTGCCATTATAGCTCTCGGCACCATCCAGATAAGCAGGATCTGCAGGAGTACAGTAGGTTCGGTAAGGATGTGCCTGCAGAAGCAGGATATGCTCCTTCTGGCAAAGGTTGTAAAGCTCCTTCAGAGACATTTCGTGAAGATCCGGATGCTGCAGGATAAATTCCTCTGTGATACCATAAAGTAAATAATCATTGGGACTACCCGGTAAATTTGCTTCAGCGCCCAGAAGAACCGGAAAGCCGATTTGGTCTCCGGCAGTTTTGGCGGTCCGGTATCCGTTTAAGAAATATTGCGCATACGCTTCGGATGTCTCAGAGCCGCTTCGATCCTGTGCCCATTTGCAATAATGATCTGTGATCACAACGGCATCATAACCTGCCTGCTGATATAAAGCAGGAATCTGCATGGCGGAAACATTGGCGCAGGGGCTTGCCTCGCTGGTGTGTGTATGCATCTCTATTTTCATAAGTAAAACCTCAATTTCTGTAAAATTCATCTATCAGCGTTATCCTATCATTTTATGGAGTGCTTGTCAAAAATATGCAGAAAATATATACTATAATTAAAGTGGGGATCAGAGAGAAGAAATTCGCAGATCATCACAAAAATATAGACGGGAAATGCCCGCAGAATGGAGGAATATTATGCATAGTTTTCAGTCATTTACAGCCGATATGATGGAGTGCAGTCCATTTGATAAGATTGGAAAGGAATGGATGCTGGTTACAGCAGGCAATGAAGAAAAGGTCAATACCATGACAGCTTCCTGGGGAGGAATGGGGGTTATGTGGGGAAAGAATGCCGCATTTATCGTTATTCGCCAAAGTCGCTATACCAAGGAGTTTATTGACAGAGAAGGAACCTTTTCGTTGTCATTTCTGGGAGAGAAGCATCGCAATATGCTCAAATATCTGGGAACCGTGTCCGGACGTACAGAGGATAAGATTAAGGAAGCAGGTGTAGAGATCAATTATCAGAATGGTGTGCCATATGTGGATCAGGCGAATCTGGTACTGATCTGCAAAGCTATGTCTGCAACGGAGTTGAAGCCGGAAGAGTTTCTTGATCAGGACATTGATGAAAAATGGTATGGGGACAAGGATTATCATACCTTATACATTGCAGAGATCACAGATTTTCTGGCACGGTAATTGCGTTTTCTCTGTGAGGAAAATGTGGCAGAGAATTGGTATTTTTGTGTCAAAAAGCAGACGGATAGATTAGTAGAATAAATCTATTTCAAATAGAAAAAAAGATGCTGCATAAAACATGACAGAATATCGAATTTTCCGCTATTTTCCATGGATTTTATCTATGCAGTGATTGACATGAAAATATGAGTGTGCTATTATGAATTTGCAAATTTACATACTTATTAAGGAGGCAATATTATGAGATTATCAAATGTAGCAAAAAGAGTATTTTCCGTTGCATTAGCAGCAACTGTTGCAGCTTCTTCTATTGTTGCTGTACCACAGGTTTCCAAGAAGGCTGACGCTGCATCCAGCGCAACTGCATATCTTTGCTTCGCAAGCAAGAGCTATAATGGTGTACTTTCTAACCACGACGACTCAAACCGCAGCAAGGGTGTTATGAATGGAAACAAGAAGGCATCCATCAAAGGTGTTAAGGTTTCAAACGCAACCATCAAGAAGGGCAAATTTACTGTAACAGTAACTGCTTCCGGCGCAAAGCTGAAATCTTTCGCAAAAGATGGTGGTTGGAACAGCATTTATGTTGACACAAACCTTCCGGGCAAAAATAAGAAGAAACTCAAAGTAACATCTGCAACATTAAAGATCGATGGTTCTACTGTAAAGACGATCAAGAACCCTACCCTTACCCCGGATCCAGGTGTTAAGTCCGGTAATACACAGGTAATGGTTGTTAATACATGGAATAAGTATTCTGAGAAGAAGTACAAAGCAGCAAGCTGCAAGAAGATGCCTAAGAAGAGTATCTCTGTTACAATTTCCGGTACATTAAAATAATACATTTTAGTTCGGATCTAAAGTAGATATTTTTGATTGCACTTCTACATTTTGAAGAGCCATATAACAGTGGAGTTCATTGTTATATGGCTCTTTTTGAATGATAAATGCGGAAAGAAGTCATCCGTTTTTGTTTCCAAATATTGGTTTCTGAAATGTGAATAATAGCATGCAAAAAATGCAACACTTTCTAACAAAATGTTG
>CAKRHP010000027.1 GCA_934339135.1 uncultured Lachnospiraceae bacterium
CAACATTTTGTTAGAAATTGTATCTTTTTTAAACAGATTTTTTGAAATTCTTTCAGATTTCATAGCTGGGAGAAAAGATAGAAAGGAGAAGCTTTCCATGCTGAGACTTACAGTAAGCCCGGAGGAGTATCTGATGATTGGTGACAACATCAAGATTGTTTTTCTGGGGGGCTCAAAAAATCATCTGCAGATCATGGTGGATGCACCAAGGGATGTAGACATTATGCGAAGTGAAGTGTATGAGCGTATGCATCCGGAGGCGGCAGGGCAGAACAACTACTATGCAGAGCCGGATCCACCGGAAAAATATCGCAAACCAAAACAGCGTAACACCCGCCAGTATGCCGGATAGGCATCAGCGGGACAATTTATACACACACGGCACACGGATGTGCTGTGTTAAAACAAGGAGGTAATTACTATGATAGTACAACACAACATTACAGCAATGAACGCAAACAGAATGCTGGGCCTGACAACAGGTTCCCTTTCTAAGTCAACAGAGAAGCTTTCCAGTGGTTATAAGATTAACCGTGCAGCAGATGATGCAGCAGGTCTTTCTATCTCCGAGAAGATGCGTAAGCAGATCCGTGGTCTGAGCCAGGCATCTACCAACGCAGAGGATGGTATCTCCTGTGTACAGACAGCAGAGGGTGCTCTGAACGAGATCCACTCTATGCTCCAGAGAATGAATGAGCTGGCAGTGCAGTCTGCTAATGGTACAAACAGCGAGTCTGACCGTACCGCAATCCAGAACGAGATCGATCAGCTTTCTACAGAGATTGATCGTGTATCTGAGACAACAAAGTACAACGAGACATATCTGCTGAAGGGCGATAAGAGTCTGGCTAAGCAGTATACTTATAGTTATAAGAATTTTAAGACACCAGTTGATGGAGCTGTTGCTAAAACAACAGGTAAGTCGTCAGGATTGAGCTTTACATTTGCAGCGGAAGCGTCTACAACACAGAAAATGCAGGATGAGACAAACGAGTTTTTGAATGCAACCCGTGATCAGGGTGTTAAAGTGGAGTCATTCTGGAACACAGCACTGACTGGTGGGGCTGGTGTTGATTACAAGATTTCTTTAACGGGTTCTATTGCTGATAAGTTTACACTTACTCAGGACAAAACTGATGCAGCAAAATTTAACCTTTTAGATAAAGAAGGTACCAAATTAGGAACAATTACGTTAGAGGGTGGAACGGCGACAGCTGCAAAACCAACAAAACAGTCAGAGACCATCATTACAAAGAATGGGGATCTTACAGCTGCTAAATCCGATAAGGCTCAGGCGAAGTATTACGATAAGGATGGAAATGCAATTTCAGCGAATGCGTTATCTAATTACGTGAAATTTGATGGTACAGGTGTGGCTCCTCGCAGTGATTCACCGAAGGTATACGACGCATTAGGTAAAGAAACAAGCATCGAGCCAGATGATATAGCACATCTTCAGGATCTTACGGCTGACCTTACTGTTAAGCTTCACGTTGGTGCTGATGCTACCTCAAATAATCAGATTTCTATCAATATTGCAGCTATGAGTGCAAAAGGTCTTGGAGTTAATGGCTTGAAAGTAGATGGTAGTGATGATACAAATGCATTGAATGCAATCGACACCATTAAAACTTCAATCCAGAAAGTTTCTGATCAGCGTTCCGCTCTTGGTGCCGTTCAGAATCGTCTGGAGCATACAATCGCTAACCTGGATAACGTTGTTGAGAACACAACAGCCGCTGAGTCTCGTATCCGTGATACAGATATGGCTGAAGAGATGGTTACATACTCAAAGAACAGTATTCTTCAGCAGGCTGGTCAGTCTATGCTTGCACAGGCTAATCAGGCAAATCAGGGAGTTCTTTCTCTTCTTCAGTAATTTGTTGAGAAATTTGGTTATTGGCTGGAAAGCTGCTTTTTCAAATGTTGCATTTTGAATAATTGCAGATGATTCACCGCTGGTTCGGTATATCCGGATCAGCGGTTGTTTTTATATTTTTATATTTTTTAAGTCCTCGATCAGTTCCAAATCTTCCGGGTTGATCTTGAGATTGGTAGAAATATTCTGTCCTTCCGGTGTAGTAATATTGATCTCAAGAATCGTTCCTTCTCTCAGAACATTATTATTCACAGCGGCTTGTAAAAACATTGGAAATTTTGGATGGGAAGCCGTAAATTTTTCCCATGAACTTTTTAAACGAAATATCATAGCTGGATTGATCATTGGT
This sequence comes from uncultured Lachnospiraceae bacterium, assembly GCA_934339135.1. Lineage (GTDB taxonomy): Bacteria > Bacillota > Clostridia > Lachnospirales > Lachnospiraceae > Jutongia. The sequence continues at coordinate 2,229 of CAKRHP010000027.1, forward strand.
AAATTCCTCGTCTTTCTATTGTGCTGGTAAGTAGTTTAACACAGTATGCAAAATAATCAAGCGGTTTGAAAGAGAAATTCAAGGAATCGAAAATTTATAGAATTAAAATCTGCAGAACGAGATTTCAGCGCCGTACAGAAAGAGCAGTTTCGGTTGTAATCAAGACAGGTGTGTTATAAAATAGAATCGGAACTAATGTGGTAGCTTTGGGGCTGTGAACCAAAGCTTGTGGATGTGCTAGGTGATAATGTCGGATTAGTATAGAATATAGTCAGGAAAGCAGGAAGAAAATGAAAAGAATCCTATTTTTTATCAAAAAAGAAACCGTTTTAGTCGTTGCTATTCTATTAGCTGTAATTTCTATGATATTTATTCCACCAGATCAGCAATATCCGGAATATATTGATTTTCGGACACTTGGTATTCTTTTTGGATTGATGACCTGTGTGGCAGGGGTACAGCAGCTGGGGGTATTTGATCGTCTTGCCGGGATGCTGTTGCGGAAAGTATCCGGCAGAATGGCGATTACTTCTGTTTTAGTAATGCTTTGTTTTTTTTCTTCCATGCTGCTCACAAATGATGTGGCATTGATTACGTTTGTTCCATTTTCCTTGATACTTCTTCAAAGAAAAAAAGAACTATTTGATGAAAAATGGATTCTTCGGATTGTGGTGATGCAGACCATTGCGGCAAATTTGGGGAGCATGCTGACCCCCATTGGCAATCCGCAAAATTTGTATCTGTTTGGATTGGCACAGATGAGAATTGAAAAATTTATATTGCTTATGCTGCCATATTCTGTGGTGGCGTTTTTGGTGCTTATAATATGGATCATACTGGCATCCGGCATTAGCCGGATATATGCAAGGAATGATCAAAAACAAGACCAGACAACGATAAAGAATATACAAGATAATAAAATTACTTTTAGTAAAGAGGATGGGAGACATCAATTATCTGAGGAAAAACACTCTGAAAAATCGATATCTTTTTCGTGGAAATTATGGTGTTATTGTGTGCTATTTCTTCTGGGACTCCTTGTTGTAGGAAGGGTTCTTCCATGGTCTGTTTTCACTGTGTTTGTTTTGGTATTTACATTCGCAGCTGATAGGAAGACATTAATGAAAGTAGATTATTCGCTTCTTGGAACCTTTGCGGCGTTATTTATTTTTATTGGAAATTTAGGGAGGATAGAAGTATTTCGACAGTTTTTGGAAAGAATGATCTGCGGAAGAGAAATGGTTACTGCTGTGCTTGCCAGTCAGGTGATGAGTAATGTGCCTGCAGCAATTCTCCTGTCCGGATTTACGGACGCAATTCCCAATCTGATCGTGGGCACGAATATCGGAGGACTGGGAACATTGATTGCATCAATGGCAAGTCTGATCAGTTTTAAATATATTGCCAGAGAATACCCTGCACAAAAGGGAAGATATTTTTGCATGTTTACATTGGCCAATGTATTCTTTTTGCTTGTGATGTTGATAGTTTGACACAGTATGATCAGGGCATTCCACAATTTCAGCTGCACATAGGAAGAGCAATTCCGGTTGTAATAAAGAGAGGGGTGTTATAAAATAGAACCAGTACAGATATGGGAAATGGTATAGAATATGTCAGGAAAGCAGGAAGAACAATGATACAGGATATATTACCTCAAAAGCTTTATAATACATTTGTCAGAAAGGAACTTTCCCCGGACAGCAGGATCTTAAGCTTCCGGGAGGGGGGAGCATTATACCGGGAGCAGGATGGAGAGCTTACGTTTCTTACCTTTCGTCAGGTGAAGGAACAGTATGAGGGGAAGGCACAGGAGCTTCCGAAGGCTGTTTTTCTATTTTCTGTAGATACACAGGATTATTTTCTGATGGATCTGGATGAAGATTCGATCGAGGGATATGTATATCATAAAATGTTTGAAACACGTCGGTTGTTTCCAAAGGAAAATGTTCTGGCGGCAGCGACAGGCTGGCACTTATATGTGTGGTACAGGGACAATCAGTATTGTGGAAGATGCGCCCGGAAACTGGTACACGATGATAAACTCCGGATGATGAAGTGTCCGGATTGCGGCAATATGGTATTCCCGAAGATTGCACCGGCAGTGATCGTGGGCGTGACAGACGGAGACAGGATTCTGATGACCAAATATGCGGACAGAGAGTACAAGAAATATGCGTTGATCGCAGGATTTACGGAAATCGGAGAGACAGCGGAGCAGACAGTGGAGCGGGAAGTGATGGAAGAAGTTGGTCTTTCCGTGAAAAATATCCGTTATTACAAAAGTCAGCCATGGGGATATGACAGTAATCTTTTGCTGGGATATTTCTGTGATCTGGCACAGGAAGAAGAAATCCATCTGGATCAAACAGAGCTTTCTCTGGCGGAATGGGTGGATTACCGAAATATTCCGGACGATCCGGAGGGATTAAGTCTCACCAGAGAAATGATGATCACGTTCCGGGAGCAGAAAAAACGGGAGCACGGTCAGGAATAAATGAACCGGAAACCGGGAGGGAAAATTGACCTGGCACCGGAGCAATGATAAAATACAAAAATAATAGGATGTTTGTGAAGCACAAAATATCAAAGAAAAGGAAAAAAGATATCAGAAAGGCAGAGATAAAGATGACAAATTTTGATTATTATGCACCCACAAAGGTGGTTTTTGGAAAAGGAACAGAAGATCAGGTGGGGGAGCTTGTGAAAGAGCAGGGCTGTACCAAGGTATTGGTTCATTATGGAAGCGGAAGTGTGAAAAAAAGCGGTCTGCTGGATCGTATTTATCAGTCACTGGAGCAGGCAGAAATCCCTTTTGTGTCACTGGGAGGTGTTGTGCCAAATCCAAGGCTGTCTCTTGTATATCAGGGCATTGAGCTTTGCAAAAAGGAGAAGGTAGATTTCATACTTGCTGTGGGTGGCGGAAGCGTCATTGATTCCGGCAAGGCGATAGGATATGGCGTGGCAAACGAGGGAGATGTATGGGATTTTTATGAGAGAAAACGGGCTGCGACAGGTTGCCTGCCGATCGGTGTGGTGCTGACCATTGCGGCTGCCGGATCGGAGATGAGCAATTCCTCAGTGATAACCAATGAGGAAGGCTGGCTGAAGCGCGGCTATGGAAATGACTGCTGTCGTGCCAGATTTGCAGTGATGGATCCGGAGCTTACCATGACCCTTCCGAAGTATCAGACAGCCAGTGGATGTGTGGATATTATGATGCATACCATGGAGCGTTATTTCAATCAGGAGGAAAATCTGGAGCTTACGGATGGATTTAGTGAGCACTTGATCCGCACCGTTATGGAGAATGCATTAATCCTCATGAAGGAGCCGGATAACTATAAAGCAAGAGCAGAGGTGATGTGGGCAGGAAGCCTGTCCCATAATGGTCTCACCGGCTGTGGAACGGCAGGCGGAGACTGGGCAAGCCATCAACTGGAGCATGAGCTTGGCGGTATGTTTGATGTGGCGCATGGTGCCGGTCTGGCAGCTGTCTGGGGAAGCTGGGCGAGATATGTCTTGGAGGGCAATCCGGGCAGATTTGCACAGTTTGCTGTCCGTGTAATGGGACAGGAGAAAGGAAATGACGATACAGAGACAGCACTTCGGGGAATCCGTGCCATGGAAGAGTTTTATCATCAGGTGGAAATGCCGACAAGTCTTTCGCAGCTGGGGATCAATCCCACCGAGGAGCAGCTTCGCAATCTGGCAGAAAAGTGCAGCCATTTTGGCAAGCGGACGGTTGGCTGTATTAAGAAGCTGGATCAGGAGGATATGTATCAGATCTATAAAATGGCGTTATAAGGGATTTTCAGAAGAGGATCCGGTAAGTGGATAAAACCAACAGGAGAGGGCGGAAGAGGACAAATGATAGCTTTGAATGATTATTTATATTCGGGGGATACGGTACTTCGGATATTGCAGAAATACAGCAGTGATCTGGAGCGGGAGGCACAGGAAAGCCACAATGAGGTGGATCTGCTTCACTGTGCCTTTCTGTCCCAGATTATGGACATGCTGGAACACAATGATTTCCTGACGGCACAGTCTCAGAAAATCCGGGAGTTTTATATGTACATGGCAAAGGAATATCCGTTCCTTGCATTTACTTTTAAGGGAAGGATCAAGTCACTGATCCGGGCCGAGGAGAAATTTAACGGATATATTGTGGAGTATATCTATGATTATTATGAACAATATCATCAATTTCCGTCGATGGATGAGATCAAAAAGCGGCTGGACTGCTTCCGGGATCTGATCGCATACCGGGTTGTGATCTCTTTGCCGCAATGTCACCTGAAGGAGGGGCAGGACAGGGAACAGGAAGAATTGCGGTATCTTTATGAGATTGCCAATGCATTGCCTTCCTTTATGGAGCAGAGAGGCTTTCGGGTGGAATCTGCGAAAGGCGTGAGGGTAAGCAGTTCCCGTATGCTGCAGGAGAATGTCCGGCCGTATTATCGGGATTATATATCTAATGAAGGGGAATATGGATACCGTTCTCTGCATATTACATTTTATGATGATACAGCGAAATGCTATATGGAGGTCCAGCTTCGGACGAAGGCGATGGATGACAATGCGGAGATCGGACCGGCCAATCATCTGGGTTATGAGAAACGGCAGGAAAATGAGCGTGCCAGAAGAGATGCGATCCCGGTGGGAGAGTGCAGATGCTTTGATGAAGCTTATGAAAGAGGGATGCGTTTGCAGGAGCTGGAGCTTGCAAAGCTGGATGTTAATATGTTTTCGGCGGTGAATAACAGTCTGATCAATGATGGCTGTGGATTGTACCGGGGCAGACTGATCCTTCCATACGAGCATTTATCACGTTTTCAGAGTGATCTGACATCCTGAGTTTCACGGATATACGCATTTTGCACTGGTGCAAAAAATTGTCGTTTTATGAAAAAATATGACAAGCAATAATGACGAATAACTAAAAATATGATATCATAAGTCTCATGGAAAGGATTATCTGCAGATTGATCCAATGATCTGGTGGGTATACATAGGAACGGAATAGTTAAAGGAGAGAATGTATGAAGAAAAAAAGAATATGGAAAAGGGCAGCAATGTTGTTATCGGCGACGCTTCTTCTGACGGGATGTGGTGCAGGAAAGGCAGGTACGCCGGATGATTATGCAACCAACAAGGGATATGAGGAGGATACTACCCAGAAGGAAGGCTCCGGCGGCATTGCGAAGGAGGACATCAAGGTCGGCGTGCTGTACCTGTCCGATCCGGCAGAGGGAAGCGGTTATTCCTACACCCATGATCTGGGTGTAAAGGGGATGCAGGAGAATCTTCTGCTGTCGGACGATCAGATCGAACGCAAGATTGTGGATGATTCCGATGAAAAGGCTACTGAGAAAGCGATTGAGGAGTGCGTTTCTGACGGCTGCAATATTATATTCACCACAAGCTGGGGATATATGCAGGTGACCGCAGACATGGCAGAGAAATATCCGGATGTATATTTTTCCCACGGAACCGGTTATATGTCCAATGGTAAGAATTTTAATAACTACTTTGGTCGTATTTATCAGGCGAGATATCTCAGCGGAATCGTAGCCGGCATGAATACGAAGGACAATAAGATCGGTTATGTCGCGGCACAGGATTCTTCGAATTCTGAGGTGACTGGGGGCATTGATGCTTTCGCCATCGGCGTGGAGTCCGTCAATCCGAAGGCAAAGGTTTATGTGGATGTGACGAATAGCTGGTATGATGAGAAAAAGGAAAAGGAAGCTTCGGAGCGTCTGCTTGATATGGGGTGCGATGTGATGACACAGCATTGTGATACACCATATCCACAGACTCTGGCACAGGAGAAGGGAGTCTACGGGATTGGATACAATTCTGACATGAGCAAGGAGACGCCGGATTCCTGCCTGACCAGTGTCATATGGAACTGGAGTGCATATTATACCTCAGCGGTCAAAAGTATCATCGATGGCACCTGGGATGGAAGCAATTATTATGGCGGTATGGCAGAGGGACTGGTAGGGATCACGGATCTGGCATCCTTTGCAGCGGAAGGTACACAGCAGAAGGTGGATGAAGCCACAGCGGAGATCCTCAGTGGAGATAACAATGTATTTGATGGTGTTCTTGTGACCAATACCGGCAAAAAGATCGGCAAAAAGGGAAAGACTCTGGACGATGCAACGATCACAGGAAAGATCAACTGGTATTATCGCAATGTTGTTGTATTAAAATAAAAAGGCCGGTGAGAAAGGAATGAAAAAAATTATGAAATTTACATTACGAAAAAAGATTATTTTAAGTGCAATCTTACCCCTTTTTTTACTGGGAGCCAGTGTTATCGTTATTGCGGCAACCATTGTGAAGGGGTCCATTATCAGTAAAGTGGAGGAGTCCCTAAAGGGAACTGCGGTGGCTACCCAGGCAGCATATGACCAGAATGCGGGTTCTTATCTTAAGGCGGAGAATGGTGCGATTTGGAAGGGAAGCTACAATATATCTCAGTCGGAGACGTTGGTGGATACGATTAAAGAGGAGTCCGGCATGGATGTGACGTTCTTTTATGGTTCTGACCGCATCATGACATCGGCAAAGGATAAGGACGGCAACCGGCTGTTAGGCAGTCCGGCGGGAGATAAGATCAAGAAAAGAGTGCTGGAGCAGGGAAAAGAATATTTCAGTGATAACATTTCCGTGGATGGAACGATCTATTACGGATATTATGTGCCGGTTTATCAGGATGGTTCCAAGGATGCACCGATCGGAATGGTTTTTGCGGGTCAGGAGAAGCAGAAAACATTTCGAAGTGTCCTTCAGATCATCAATATGATCGTTGCCATAGTTGTGATCATTATGGTGATCTGCAGTATTGCGGTGGGTATCAGTGCCAATTCTATTACTAAAGCATTAAATAAAAGTATTGCAGAAGTGTTAGAGGTATCCTCCGGCAACTTGAATGTGGGAGAGAATCGGAAGCTTCTTCGTAGAAAGGATGAGATCGGTAATCTGTCCAGAGCCGTTCACAGCCTGCAGGAGGAACTATGTAAGATTATTGGAGACATTAAAGAGAGTACGGATACGCTTCTGGAGGCTTCCAATACATTAGAGGAGACGTCTGGGGATACTCATAACAGTATCGGAGAGGTGAATCATGCTATGGACACCATTACCGATGGCGCAAGCCGGCAGGCAGAGGATGTGGGGCGTGCTTCTGACAATGTACGGGATATGGGAGAACTGATCATTCAGACAGGAAAGGAAGCAGACTCGCTGGAGAGCAGTGCGGACAGCATGAAGGGAGCAAGTGACAAAACGGCTGTCACCATTGATGAGCTTCGCAGTATCAGTGAGGATGTGAAACGGGCGGTATCGGAGATTGCAGAACAGACCACACAGACCAACAGTTCCGCACAGAGCATCCGGGAGGCATCACAGTTTATTTCAGAGATTGCAGAGGAGACCAATCTGTTGTCTTTAAATGCAAGTATTGAGGCGGCTCGTGCCGGTGAAGCCGGAAGAGGATTTGCTGTTGTTGCATCCCAGATCCAGAAGCTGGCAGAGCAGTCCAATGCAGCCAGTGGCAATATTGAGGAAATCGTCAATACGCTTCTGGGTAATTCTGAGCGGGTTGTGGCAACCATGGCACAGACGCAGGAGGTCATTGACCGCCAGAATGAATATATTGCCAACACGGAACAGAGTGTGGGGAGCGTGATGAAGGAAATTGAGATTTCCATTGAGTATATCCGAAATATTGGACAGAGCATGAAGAAGCTGGAGGATGCCAGAGCAGAGATCATACAGAGAATTGATGCAATGTCTGAGATCGCGCAGAGTAATGTTTCCGGTACTTCCCAGACCAGCATGGCACTTCAGGCGATGGAGGATAGCTTTAAGAATATCGAGACATCCACGGAAAATCTCAGAAATACTGCGGATATGCTGGCACAGAATATTGGACATTTTACAGTGTAAGCAGAGCAATTGTGAGATCTGGCAAATTATTTGGTAAATTAGCTGAACTATCTGAAAAAGTTGTCATATATTGTACTATACTTTCATAGCAAAGGATGGGAAACGATATGGCACGATTTACAAACCAGGCGCAGCTGCGGTATGGAAATGCCGTGACAAACTCCAACATTGCAGTGGGGGAGATCCTTGAGGTGCTTTCTGCAACCAAAACAGCTGTCAGAGCAACTTATGGGCAGAATGATAATGTCACGTATATTGTGAGCATTGTCAATTCCGGGACGACTCCGGTCACAGGGCTTACGCTGACGGACAATTTAGGAGCGTATCCTTTTGGGACAGGAGAACTGGTACCATTAACCTATGTTGCCGGAACGATCAATTATTATGTCAATGGTACACTGCAGACAACACCAACAGTTACCGCAGGTCCGCCGATGACGGTCACAGGGATCAATGTTCCGGCAGGAGGAAATGCTACGATCATTTACGAGGCATCTGTCAATCAGAATGCTCCATTGGCAGTGGAATCTGAGATCACCAATACGGCGACGATCACCGGAGGAGGGATCACTCCGATCAGGGTGACGGAAACGATTGGTGCTGCCAGTGCACCAAACCTGAATATTACGAAATCAGTCAGCCCGGTACCGGTAACGGAAAACGGTACGCTGACGTATACTTTCGTGATCCAGAATTTTGGCAATGCGGCAGCCAATGCAGCGACCGGGGCAGTGATCACAGATACCTTTGATCCCGTTTTGTCAAACCTGACCGTAACCTTTAACGGAACGGCATGGACAGATCCGACGGAGTACACCTATGATGAGACCACAGGAGTATTTGCAACGGCAGCGGGAGGGATTACGGTACCGGCAGCCACTTATACCCAGGATCCGGTCAGTGGAGCATGGGTCGCAAATCCGGGAGTCAGCACGCTGGTGGTAACAGGCACGATTTAAAAATAACCGGATTGGGAAAAGACCCGAATGAAAGCTTTCTACAGGAGTAGTCACTTGTTCGTTGACGTGATATGATCCCTGTGCTAAGATGAAACCGGAATGTAGTGAGGATCAGATGGAAATGCAGACTGCAGACCATCTGGTCCTTTTTGATTACAGACAACAGATAAATATTGTGCCGGTACCACTGGATTGGCAGTAGAAAGGAAAGCAGGATTATGATGGAATTAGATGTAGAGAACAGCTATTATGGACAGAAAGCCAAAAAATTATTTCTGGAGGGATATAACTGCAGCCAGTCCGTTTTTCTGGCGTTTGAGGATAAATATGATATGGATCACAGCATGGCGATGAAGATGAGTTCTTCTTTTGGAGGCGGTATGGGTAGACTGCGGGAGGTGTGTGGTGCCGTGTCCGGAATGTTTATGGTAGCAGGCCTGTTATACGGATATGATGAGCCGAAGAATTTCGAAGCAAAATCAGAGCATTATGCAAGGATTCAGGAGCTGGCGGGGGAGTATGGGGAACGCAACGGTTCTATTGTATGCCGGGAGATCCTGGGGCTGGGAAAGGGCAAGGACGATCCGGTGCCATCCAGGCGGACACAGGAGTATTATAAAAAGCGGCCGTGTCCGGATCTGGTGGCCATGGCAGCAGCAATTATGGAGGAATATATCCGGGAGAATCCGTTAGAAGGATAAAGCTGCAGATTTATAGGTTGTGAATTTCTAAAGGAGCATGGAATATTATGAAAAAAATAGTGATCGTGGAGGATGAGAAGGTGATCCGGGAGGAGCTGTGCGCACTTCTGGAAAATGCAGGCTACCAGCCTGTGGCTGTGACCGATTTTGCACATACGGTACCGGCGATATTAAACAGTGGCGCAGATCTGGTGCTTCTTGACATCAATATTCCTAAAATGAATGGAGAACAGGTGCTGCGGGAGCTTCGTCAGAAATCGGAGATCCCGGTGATCATGGTGACAAGCCGCACGGAGGAGCTGGACGAGGTACTGTCTATGAGCTACGGTGCGGATGATTATATTACGAAGCCTTATAATCCGACGATACTTTTATTGCGGATTCAGGCGATTCTCAAACGGACAGAAAATACCGGGGCGGATCTGTACCATTATCGGGACATTGAGATCCGGCAGGCCAAGGGTGTCCTGAATCGTGGACAGGATCAGATGGTCCTTACGAAAAATGAAATGCTGATCTTTATGGTTCTGCTTCATCATCAGGGACAGATCGTATCGAGGGATGATCTGATGACCGAATTATGGGACAATAGTGAATATATCAGTGACAATGCGCTGACGGTGAATATCAGCAGACTCCGGGCAAAGCTGGAGCAGATGGGGTATCCTGATGTGATAGAAACCAGAAAAAAACAGGGGTATGTATTAGTGTAGACGTTCAGAAAGGGATTCAGGTCGATTATGAATTGGAAACGTTATTTACAGGATAAACGAGTAGAAATCCTTATATTTATGGTGGGGATGATCATAGAAGCGGTTTTTATGGCGGCATGTCAGGTGGGAACGGAGCTGTTTCTGGTGGCTGTATTGGTGCCTCTGGCAGCGGGGCTTTTTTGTCTGCTTTATGATTATTACCGTAAAAACTCCTTTTACCGGAGGCTTTTTCAAAATCTGGACCGGATGGATCAGAAATATCTGGTGTTAGAGACATTGGAAAGCCCCCGGTTTTATGATGGAGAGCTTTTGAAGGAGGCACTGTATGAAGCCAACAAATCCATGACGGAGCATGTCAATGAAAGCCGCAGAGTGATGCGGGAGTTTAAGGATTTCATTGAAATGTGGGTTCATCAGGTAAAGCTTCCTGTGGCAAGTCTCCTGCTTTTGTGCCACAATCATCCGGATCAAAATAATCCAAAATATATGGAGCAGCTTCGACGCATCGACCGTTATACGGAGCAGGTACTGTATTATACCAGAGCGGAGCATTCGGAAAAGGACTATCTGATCCAGGAGTGTTCTCTGGCAGGGATCATTCATCATACTGCCATGAAAAATAAAGACGATCTGCTGGAAAATAAAGTAGAATTTCAGGTAGAAAACTGTGACCTGACCGTGGTGACCGATGAAAAATGGATGGAATTTGTGTTGGATCAGATTGTCAATAACAGTATAAAATACAGGCGTAAAGCTAGGGCAACAATCAGGATCACTGCCCGGAAAGACGACAGGCAGACCATTTTATCCATATGGGATAATGGGATCGGCATTGCCGCCGGTGATCTGCCACGGTTATTTGAAAAGTCCTTTACCGGCAGCAACGGACGTATTTTCCATCATATGGAGGCAAAATCAACCGGAATGGGTCTGTACATTGCCCATAATATGTGTGAAAAGCTGGGACACCAGATTGAAGTGGAGTCAAAGGAGGGAGAATATACCCGGATCAATATTACATTTTTGTAATGTACAGTCAGTTTGAAAAAACGACAGAAACCGGATTCCCCGATACAATAAGGAAAACGTGATCAGTACAGTGAATGTCAGTGACTATCTTTGACAGCAGTGGGATAGAAGGCTTCACGGTACGGGAAAGGGGAAAAAATGGACAAAACATTACAGGTAGAACATTTGGAAAAATATTATGGAAGCAGGTCAAGTCTCACCAAAGCGATCGACGATCTGTCCTTTGACGTGGAGCCGCAGGAGTTTGTGGCGATCATGGGAGCATCAGGAAGTGGAAAAACAACACTTTTGAATTGTATTTCTACGGTAGACAGACCCACAGCAGGCCATATCTTTGTGGACGGAGAGGACATTACGAAGTTAAAAGGAGAGGCGTTAAATCGGTTCCGGAGAGAGCGGTTTGGCTTTATCTTTCAGGATTTTAATTTATTGGATACCCTGACCGCATATGAGAATATTGCGTTGGCATTGTCGATCCAGAATGTAAAGGCGGCAGAGATTGACAAACGGGTTATCAAGGCAGCAAAGGATCTGGATATTGTGAATGTCCTGAGAAAATATCCTTATGAGATGTCCGGTGGACAGAAGCAGCGGGTGGCATCGGCAAGAGCTATTGTGACAGAGCCGAAGCTGATCCTGGCAGATGAACCTACCGGTGCTCTGGATTCCAAATCCTCCAGACTTTTGCTGGAGAAGTTCTTATATATGAACCGGGAGCTTCAGGCAACCATCCTGATGGTCACACATGATTCATTTTCTGCCAGCTATGCCTCCAGAGTTGTTTTCATTAAGGATGGAAAGCTGTTTCACGAAATTCGCCGGGGAGATTCTTCAAAAAAGGAATTTTTCGGACAGATCATTGATGTGCTCACTTTGTTAGGAGGTGACGTCAGCGATGCTCTTTAAGATAGCCTGGAAAAACATGAGAAAAAGTATAAAGGATTATACGATTTATTTCTTTACGATTGTTATTGGTGTGGCAATATTTTATATATTTAATTCGTTAGGCTCCCAGACGGTTATGATGAATGTGTCTGCGGATACCAGAGAGATCATTAAAATGATGACAACGATCATGTCGGGACTCAGTGTGTTTGTTTCCTTTGTACTGGCATTTCTGATCATCTATGCCAATCGTTTTCTGATGAAGCGCCGGAACAGAGAGTTTGGAATTTATCTGACGCTTGGCATGGGAAAACGTAAGGTTTCCGGGATATTGGTGTTAGAGACGTTGGTGGTAGGAGCTTTTTCATTGGTGGCAGGTCTTGGAATCGGTATTTTTGCCTCTCAGTTTATGAGCGCCTTTGTGGCAAATATGTTTGACGCGGATATGACCAGGTACCGGTTTGTCTTTTCGGGGGATGCCTGCATCAAAACTGTGATCTGCTTTGTGATCATTTATGGAATTGTGATCCTGTTTAATACTATTAATATCAGCCGCTGCAAGCTGATCAATCTGATCTATGCAGGACGCAGATCCGAAAAGCGACCGATGAAAAATCCGTGGATCTGTACGATCATTTTCATCGCGGCAGCGATCGCACTGGGGCGTTGCTATTATCTGGTGGGGAGTGATAAGGTGAATATCTCACTGGATGGTTTGAAATGGATCCTGGTCACGGGAGTTGTGAGTACATTTCTGATCTTCTGGTCGGTATCCGGGCTGCTGCTTCGCATCGTCATGTCTATTAAGAAGCTGTATTATAAGGGGCTGAACAGCTTTGTCCTTCGCCAGCTCAGCAGCAAGATCAACACCACGGTATTTTCTATGACCATCATCTGTCTGATGCTTTTTGTGACCATCTGTGTGCTGACCTCGGCCTTTGCCATCAAAAATACTATGACGGAAAATCTCAAAAAAATGGCACCGGCAGATATTGAATTTAAGGTCAATATGAATCTGGATCTTTTTGCCGGAAAAGACGAGAAATACAGCCGGAAGCAGATAGAAAATTCCCATTTCAATGTGGTGCAGAGATATGAAAAGAAGAAGGTGGATCTGAACAAATATTTGAAGGAATCCTGTGAGGTTAAGGTTTACCGCAGCCCGAAACTGACATTTGCAGAGTTTTGCGGAGATACCATTCAGGACGTTAAGGAACAGTATCCTTCTATGCTTGTAAATACCGGAGAGGATATTGTGACGATCAGTGATTACAACCGGTTAATGGAGCTGTTTGGTGGTAGGAAATACACACTGGCAGAGGATGAATATATGGTGGTTGCCAATTTTGACGGAATCATACCGGCCAGAAATCGGGTGTTGTCACAGGGAAGACAGTTAAATGTGTTTGGCAGGAAATTAAAGCCAAAGTATAAGGAATGTCAGGATGGTTTTATGGACATTTCCTCCCAGAAATTAGATATGGGATTTCTGGTGGTGCCGGATGATGTCGTACAGGAAAAATGGATCGCAGAGGATTGTCTGTTTGGAAATTATAAGGCATCTGATAAACAGGAGGTGCGCAGGCTGGAGGATGAGCTTCGAAAGCTTCCGTTAAAGAGTACCTGCATTTATGCATCCAAACAGGAGATCGCCGATGCAAGTCTGGGGCTCAGTGCGATGGTGACTTTTATCGGACTTTATCTGGGCATTGTCTTTTTGCTTGCAGGTGCAGCCATCCTGGCCCTCAAGGAGCTGTCCGAAAGTGCGGACAATGTGGAACGCTACCGGATGCTCCGCAAGCTTGGAGTGGAAAATCGTATGTTAAACGGTGCACTGTTCCGTCAGATATTCATTTTCTTCCTTTGTCCAATGGTACTTGCAGTGATCCATTCCTATTTTGGAATGCAGTTTTCTACCAGACTTCTTACTTATGTGGCAGAGAAGGATCAGATGTTTACGGCAGCGATGCTGGCGGCAGCGATCATTGCAGTGCTCTATGGCAGTTATCTGGTCATTACCTATTTTAGCAGTAAATCTATTGTCCGGGAATAATCATACCTTCCATAATCTGGAGGATTGCAATGTCCTTTGGACTGGTGCTATAATAGGATTATGAAGGAACGGACTTATATTGCGATTGATCTAAAATCTTTTTATGCATCGGTGGAATGTGTGGAGCGGGGACTTGATCCGCTGACGACAAATCTGGTGGTAGCCGATGCCGGCAGGACAGAGAAAACAATATGTCTGGCGGTCTCGCCATCCCTGAAAAGCCATGGGATATCGGGACGTGCCAGACTTTTTGAAGTGGTTCAGAGAGTAAAGGAGATCAATCGGGAGAGGAGAAGCAGGGCGCCGGGACACCGGCTGGAGGGAAGCTCTGTTCTGGCACAGGAGCTTGCGGAGGATCCGGCTCTCGCGGTGGACTATATTGCGGCTCCGCCGAGAATGGCGTATTACATGGAGTACAGTACAAGGATTTATGATATTTACCTGAAGTATGTGGCTCCCGAGGATATGCATGTCTATTCGGTGGATGAAGTATTTATGGATGTGACAGATTATCTGGAAGTGTATCAGAAGACACCAGGGGAGCTGGCGGCGACCATTATACAGGATGTGCTGGAAACCACCGGAATCACTGCGACAGCGGGGATTGGAACCAATCTTTATCTGTGCAAGATCGCAATGGATGTGGAGGCAAAGCATATTGAACCGGATGAGAACGGGGTGCGGATCGCCCGGCTGGATGAAATGAGCTACCGGCGGAATTTGTGGACGCATCAGCCCATTACGGATTTCTGGCGGGTAGGACCGGGGTACGCCAGAAAGCTTGCGCAGGCCGGGTTATATACCATGGGAGATGTGGCACGCTGTTCTATTGGGAAAGCCGGTGACTATTATAATGAGGATCTGCTTTATAAGCTGTTTGGGGTGAATGCAGAGCTTCTGATCGATCATGCCTGGGGATGGGAACCCTGTACGATCGCCCAGATCAAAAGCTATCGGCCGTCTACCAACAGTCTGGGATCGGGACAGGTGTTATCGTGTCCTTATAACTGGGAAAAGGCAAGGCTTGTGGTTAAGGAGATGACGGATCTACTGGTGCTGGAGCTGGTGGATAAAGGTCTTGTGACGGATCAGATGGTTCTGACGGTAGGCTATGATGTGGACAATCTCCGGCAGGATCCCAAAAAGCGGTACCGCGGGGAGGTGACCACAGACCGTTATGGACGCAAAATACCAAAGCATGCCCACGGCACAGGTAATCTTGGCAGAAAGACCTCGTCTACCCATCTGATCATGGAAGCGGTTCTGTCATTATATGATGATATTGTCAATCCAAAGCTTATGATCCGGCGGATCAATATCACGGCCAACCATGTGATCCCGGAGGCGGATGCCGAGCAGGAAACACAGTTTGAACAGTTGAGCCTGTTTGAGGATGTGGAGCAGGAGGAGCTTCGCAAACAGCAGGAGGAGAAAGAACTTGCCAGAGAGAAGCGGATGCAGCATGCAGTGATCGATATCAAAAAGAAATTTGGCAAAAATGCAATTCTCCGTGGGATGAACCTGGAGGAGGGGGCAACCGCCAGAAACAGGAATAATCAGATCGGAGGACACCGGGCATGACAGAGTTTCGAAGGGAATCGGCAAATATAAAACATACATTTCCATATGAAGATATCATAAATCTGCCCCATCACCGTTCTGAGACTCATCCTCATATGTCTCTGGAGGAGAGGGCAGCGCAGTTTTCTTCCTTTGCTGCACTAACCGGACATAAGGAGGCAGTGCAGGAGAAGGCACGCCGTACCGGCAGACGGATGGAGCTGGATGAGGATCAGAAGGCACGGCTGGACGAAAAGCTGCAGGAGTTTTGCAGTGAGAAGGCTGAAGGCCGGGAAACAGAATTTACGGTTTTTTATCCCGATGACAGGAAAAGCGGCGGCTCTTATGAGAAGGTTCGTGGAATATTGAAGCGGATCGATGCCTATGAAAAAGTGATCTGGCTGGAGAACGGAAAAAGCCTTAAAATATCGGATATTATTGACATTCAATGAGTGGAAAAAGGTGTAGGTGTAATTGACGATTTTGTAAAAAAATGGTATGATAAATACAAAGAAGGGAGGCGGAAATAATGGGAAAACAATGGATTATTTCAATCAGCAGAGAGTACGGAACAGGTGGACATAAGATTGCAGAAAAGCTTGCCCAGATATTTGATTTTCCGGTTTATGATCGTGAATTATTGGATAATGTGTTCGGAGATGAGGCAAATGTTGAGGAGTGGCGTGAGTGCGATGAGATGCCGGCACCATTGGCATTTTCCAAGAAATTTTCCGGTACGAAGAATTCATCAGAGTACACACTGGCGAAGCGTCAGTTTAATTATCTGCGGAAGAAAGCCAATGAGGGGGGATCCTTTGTTGTGGTAGGTCGTTGTTCGGAGTACATTCTGAAGGATTACGAGGGGCTGATCCCAATCTTCATTCTGGGAGATGAGGATGTCAAGGTAAAGCAGGTTATGGAGAGTCGCAATTTCACAGAGAAGGAAGCGAAGGCAGCACTTGTTCGTCACAACCGCTTGAGAAAGAGATATCACAACAGCTATTGTGAGGGCAAATGGGGAGATTCCAGATGCTATGATATCTGTATCAACAGCAGCCGGTTAGGCTTTGACGGTACAGTGAAGTTCCTGGAGGAGTATATCCGGGAAAGAATGAACCAGGACTGATACAATGAAATAAAGATCTTGATATGACTTACTTATTCACCTGATTTTGGTGATTTATAAGGGAACTGCCGGTTTGTTACTGCTTTAGGCGATAACATTCCGGCAGTCGTTGTATTCAGGTTTTGTAAAAAACAGGAGAGAACAGATGACAAAGAAGCAGAGGGCATTAGAGATCATAGAACGATTAAAAAAAGAATATCCGGATGCAGCATGTACGCTGGATTATGAGGAAGCGTGGAAGCTGCTTGTCAGTGTGCGTCTGGCGGCTCAGTGTACCGACGCACGTGTTAATGTGATCGTCAAGGGATTGTTTGAAAAATATCCGGATGTCAATGCATTGGCGGAGGCAGAGGTCAGTGATATTGAGGAGATTGTGCGTCCCTGTGGGCTTGGCAGGAGCAAGGCACGGGATATCAGTGCATGCATGAGGATGCTGCGAGATGAATACGATGGCAGGGTGCCGGATGATTTTGATGCACTTTTGAAGCTACCGGGTGTGGGGCGTAAAAGTGCCAATCTGATCATGGGGGATGTCTTTGGCAGACCTGCCATTGTGACAGATACCCATTGTATCCGCCTGTCCAACCGTATGGGACTGGTAGATGGAATCAAGGATCCCAAAAAGGTAGAGATGGCATTATGGAAGATCATTCCTCCGGAGGAAGGCAGTGATTTTTGTCATCGTCTGGTGATCCATGGACGAGAGGTATGCACCGCCAGAACGAAGCCGTATTGTGATAAGTGTTGTCTGGCAGATATCTGTCCGAAAAAAGGGATAAAATAAAAAGCGTGAAAGGGATGTAAAAATATTTTGATACACAGATCATGGAGCATTGGATGACCTGTGATGACAAAAACCTGCAGGATATGGAGAAAATGACATCACAGGAATGTGTTTTTGATTATTATTCCGTCTTTTTTAGTTTGCATAGAATGATCAAAAGAGAAGATACTGATAAAAAAACATCAATTACAGAATTGACGTTTCAGGAAGAAGAAGGTATGCTAATTAGTAGTTAGATATAACTAACCATAGAGAGCATAGGCTAACAAATACTAAAGGATATATTAATTTAGATCATTTTATTTTATCAGGAATAGACGGAGGAGCAGGAATGAGTCAGGGATTAACGAAAATGCTGCAAACTATGGATGGCACCAGTCTTGAAATGAGGATCGCATATCAGTGTGCTCCACTTCTGGCGGGTTTAAAACCATCTAATCTGCTGATGCTGCGGGAAAGAGAAGTCTCTTATGTACAGTGGATGTTAAAGCAGGCGGGAATATCCTATTTTATAGTGGCACAGGAGCAGGGAAAGGCGGCAGTTCTTTTATATAATAAGGGGGAACTGCAGAGGTATCTGGTACAGGATCAGGTGGCAAAGGGACTGAAAAAAATGGGTTACCGGGAGCTGGCTCTGGGGAAGGTTCTTTATGTATTTCGCAGACATTATGAGGCATTCCTGCGGGGAGAAACAGATTTCCCTCATGAAATGGGATTTTTGCTGGGATATCCGGTTGAGGATGTGGAAGGCTTTATCCGTAACGAAGGTCAGAATTGCTTATATACCGGTGATTGGAAAGTTTATGATAATCTTACCGAAAAACTCACCTTATTTGGAAAATTTGAAGCAGCCAGGGAAAGTCTGCTGGGAATGATCTCCGGGGGAATGGGAATCGTCGACATCATGAAAAATCAACGTCTCCAGCAGCCGGTAGCATGAATGCAGTGCCCGGACTTCCCACAAAAAAGTGTGGGAAGTCTGGGCACATTATTAAAAATATACAAAGTAAATGGAAATATTCATAGGTGGATTGTAGTATCTGTCTATGGATATTTTTTTATGGGTGGACTATCATTAATAAGAAATATTATGGGCACAATCGAATCATTATTGTGCGAAGTTTGAGTGTATTATAGATAGAAAGGCGTGAAACAGACATGAAATATGATTTAGTAGTTTTTGATATGGACGGAACGATTTTAAATACATTGGAGGATCTGGCGGACAGTCTGAATGTGACGATGGAGCATTTCGGCTACCCGCAGCACACCATTGAGGAGGTTTGTTCTTTTGTGGGTAACGGAATCCGTCTGCTGATCGAGAGAGGTGTGCCGGAAGGTCTTTCGACGGAGGAGATCGATCAGGCTTTTGATTATTTTATGGAATATTATCAGGTGCATTGTGCTGATAAAACAAAGCCTTACGAGGGCATTGAGGAGACGATATGCAAGCTTCGGTCTGCGGGCATCAGGACAGCAGTCGTGTCCAATAAGGCGGATTGTGCTGTAAAGGAGCTGGCGGAGAAGTATTTTAGCGGTTTGTTTGATGTGGCAGTTGGTGAACGTAAAGGGATCTCTAAAAAACCGGCTCCGGATGGAGTCGATGACGTATTAAAACAGTTAGGGATCCCAAGAGAAAAAGCGGTTTATGTGGGGGACTCGGAGGTGGATGTTGCCACGGCCCGGAACGCTCATATGGATAGCCTGATCGTGGAATGGGGGTTTCGAAAAGCAGACTTTTTGCGTGAGAATGGTGCAAAGACTCTGATCAAAAAACCAGAAGAAATTCTTTCGTATTGTCTGGACTGATAACCGGTAAATATTACCGTATTTTTAGTATATTCGTCGTATTGTTGTGGAAAACAGCGAAAAAGAACGAAAAAGTTGTGTAAAATATGCGGAAAAAAGGGGCTGACTTTTCCGAAAAAAAGTTGTATGATATAAATTGGTTTGTGTAAAAGTAAATTGATTCATTGATAGGAAAAGAGGATTAGGGGGACACATGAAGAAAAATTGGTTAGTTCGGGTTGTATTTGGAATTGCGGGAGTGCTGATCGTAGCAGTGATCGCAGTTTTAATCTGGCAGAAAGGATATTATGGCAAGCGCTGGTATGGCAATACGACCATTAATGGTGTAGACGTTTCAAAGCAGACGCTGGCGGAGTCGAAGCAGAAGCTGATCGAGGCTCACAAGGATTACAGCCTGACCATCAAAGCCAGAAAGGATGGAAGCCTGACGATTAAGGGCAGTGATATTGATTATAAATTTGATATTGGTTCGCAGTTTGATGAACTGTTTGCAACACAGCATGGTTCTATGTCTTTCCTTGGAAAGAAGAGAGAATATACGATGGATTATGATGTGGATTACAATGCCAAAAAGGTAGCAAAGATTGCATCGGAGTCAGCATTGATGACGGGGGATGATGGCTACAAGATTAAAAAGCCGGTGAGTGCCCATGTACAGTATTCCGCAGAGAAAAAGCAGTATGAATGTATTGCGGAAAAGCCTGGAAATAAGTTGAAAAAGAAAGCATTTATACAGGCGATCGAAGACACCCTTCAGAAGGCGCAGAAGGAGATGGATCTTACCGATGAGAAGGCATTTCCGGATGCATATAAGGCACCGAAGATCACTTCGGAGGATGAGGCACTTCAAACAGCATTGTCTGCCTGCAACAATGCTGCGATACGATTTATCAAGTGGAACATGGGTGAGGGGGTGACAGAGCAGATCACTCCGGAGGAGATTTCCCAGTGGATTACATACAAAAACGGAAAGGTGAAGTATGACCGGACGGCAATCTCCGATTGGATCGAGGCTTTTTGTCTGAAATACAAAACGGTTGGCAAGACAAGGACCATCAAGGATCACAATGGAAAGAATGTGAAGATATATGGTGGTGATTATGGCTGGCAGATGGATTATGAAAAAACATTAAGTCAGGCATTGAAAGCATTAAAGAAGCCGATTGATACAAGTCTTACAGAGGCTTATATTAACGATCCAAGTACGGAAAATCAGCAGGCATTAACGATCAAACGCAAGGTAGAATATCTCAATACGGCATTCCAAAAGGATTATGATAATTTTGCCGTGGACTGGGATACGCAAAATTATACAGAGATTTCTTTGGCGGATCAAATGGTCTATGTGATCCGTAATGGAAAGGTGGCATATTCCTGCAAAACCATCAGTGGTAAGCCGGTGGAGGGGAGAATGACACCGACGGGAGCATATTTTATTAAGGAGCATAATACCCACCGTGTTCTGAAGGGAGAAAATTATACGACACCTGTTGACAGCTGGGTACGTATTACCTGGTCTGGTACCGGCTTCCATGCGGCTCCATGGCAGAGATGGTCTTCCTGGACAAAGGATTACTATAAGGTGAGAGGCTCTCATGGATGCTTGAACCTGGAACCATCCATAGCCAAGAAGATTTATGATATGGTGAAGTACAGAGAAGCAGTATTTATTCATTGATGAAATAAATGATAATAAAAAGGCGTACCGTTTCGAGAGATCGAAATGGTACGCCTTTTTGCCGGTATCCGGAAGAGATTTACTGGATATCATTATCATCAAATGGATCACCGCATTCCGGACAGAATTTCGGTGGATGATGTGGATCCTCCGGTTCCCAGCCGCATTTGTCGCATTTATAAAGCGGTGCTCCGGCAGGTTTTTTGGCTCCGCACTCGGAACAGAACTTACCGGTATTGACAGCGCCACAGGAGCAGGTCCAGCCAACGGCAGGTGCCGGCTTTGGTGCACCGCACTGGGCACAGAATTTGCCGGCATTGACAGCACCACAGGAACATGTCCAGCTATCGTCGGAAGCTGCGGATGCATTGGCGGCAGGAGTGGCGGCTGGTGCTGCCTGAGCCTGCTCGGCCTGCATCTGGAACAGAGAACCTGCATTGATGCCACCGGCCTGATTTGCCATATTCATACCGGCAAATGCCATCATTGGTCCTGTTGATGTATTGGCAGCAGCAGACTTCATTGCCTCTGCCTGAGCCTCTGTCAGTGTAGCGGCTGCCATGCCCGGATTGCGCATTACAGCAGTACGCTGGAGGTTTTTGATCATATCCTCGTCTTCCTTCGGAGCGGTGATGCTGTTGACACCAAAGGAAACAATCTCGATACCACGAAGCTTTGCCCATTTCTCGGAAAGAACCTTGTTCAGAGCGTCTGCCATTTCTGTGGTGTGGGCAGGAACGGCACTGTAGCGGATGCCCATGGCGGAAATCTCTGCGAAAGCAGGCTGTAAGGCGGTCATTAATTCTGATTTTAACTGTCCGTCAATCTCGTCGCGTTTATATTCTTCTACGATATTGCCGCAGACATTGGTATAAAAGAGAATCGGATCCATGATACGGTAAGAATACTCACCGTTACAGCGAACCGTGATGTCTACGTCGAGTCCGATATTCTGATCCACCACGCGGAATGGGATCGGATTTGGGGTACCGTATTTATTGCCCATAAGCTCCTTGGTGTTAAAGAAGTAGATACGCTGGTCTCTGCCGGCATCGCCACCGAAGGTAATACGGCTTCCGATTTCTGAAAATGTATTTAATATGCTTTTTCCCAGAGAACCGCAGAATAAACTTGGTTCTGTGGAGGTATCATATAAAAATTGTCCTGCTTCGGCACAGACTTCCACGACTTTTCCCTGATCTACGATGATCATACACTGTCCTTCATTGACAGCGATCACGGAGCCGTTTGAGATAATGTTGTCATTGCCGTTATTTTTGGTTCCAAACTTGCCCTTGGTGCGTTTAAATCCCTTTGCTACCAGGACATCGGCATCCAGTGAATCACAGTAAAAATATTCTTTCCACTGGTCAGCCATTGTGCCGCGGATCGCTCCGCCGATTGCTTTGATCAATCCCATGTAATCGTACCATACCCTTTCCGATGCCGTGTCTGTGACAAACGGCATATCATTGTTTGATTAACGTGTGATATATAATTATGATGCAGGGATCAAAATTACCTTTGGCCCCTATATCATAATTATACTGGTTATCGGCTAAAAAGTCTATGAAAATGTAAAAAGCGGTCCTTTTATGGTTAGCGTAATTAAGTTTTCGGAAAATTAAATATTGAAAAGGGCAGTTCCTTTGTATAAAGTTTTAAGTGACGA
>CAKRHP010000028.1 GCA_934339135.1 uncultured Lachnospiraceae bacterium
CTCGGTGTTGCGCTTGGTTTCGCACTTGGACTGGTGCTTGGTTTTTCACTCGCTGCAGTTGTCGGTGTCGCACTCGGTTTACTGCTCGGACTCGTGCCCGGTGTTGCGCTTGGTTTCGCACTTGGACTGGTGCTTGGTTTTTCACTCGCTGCTGTTGTCGGTGTCGCACTCGGCTTACTACTTGGACTCGTGCTTGGTGTTGCGCTTGGTTTCACACTTGGACTCGTGCTTGGGTTTTCACTCGCTGCTGTTGTCGGTGTCGCACTCGGTTTACTACTTGGACTCGTGCCCGGTGTTGCACTTGGTTTCGCACTTGGACTCGTGCTTGGGTTTTCACTCGCTGCAGTTGTCGGCGTCGCACTAGCACTTAACGTTGGCTTCGGTGTTACCTTTGTATCGGTTTCCTCTTCGATGTCCTGATGAGCACGATAGGTATTGATGAGCCAGATTCCAACAGGACTCAAATCGGATTCAACAAACCCACCCTCTGTTTTGCTACAGGATGCCTTTAAATACGATGCTTTTTCCCCCCCTTCCTCTTTATTGCAAAAGCTCCAGCATGCATAACTTATATTCAAGGAATCACATAATTCAATCCATTTATCAGCATTGGCCGTATCGTATCTTCCCTTTCCGGATGCTTCACAAATACCAAATTCCGTCACAAATATTGGTGTTCCATCATTTGCCGCCTGTTTCACCCGATTTCGTAGATCCTCCCCATGTGTTGCTGCATAAAAATGAAACGTATATAATATATTGTCAAAACCATCCTCTTTTAATGGTTTATTTTTTACATCCTGTACATCCTGTGACCAAGTATTAGTTCCACACACGATCAATGCGTCACTCCCACAATTACGAATAATACCGGCAATTTCTTTGCAATAAGTATAAAGATCATTTCCGCTACCCGTATACCACTGCACTCCTGTAGGTTCATTACAGATTTCAAAAATGACGTTACCATATTTCTGATACTTTGTTGCATATTTAGTAAAAAAGTCCTTAGCCCATGATTTCGTGTCATGAGGATTTTCCTTATGAATATGCCAGTCAACAATAACATACATCCCCAGTTCCTTGGCAGCCGCAACACCTTCTTCTATTTTTTTATCTATAATTGCCTGACCACCCTTTGTATAACCGTTATATTGTGTAACATAACATGCAAGGCGAATTAAATTTACCCCCCATTCATCCCGAAGAGCCTGCATTGCTCCCTTATTGATATATTGCGGGAACCATTGTACACCGTGGGTACTTGCTCCCCGTAATTGAAATGGCTTATTGTATTGATCCACAATTACCGGAGCATTTCCATAACCATCTACTTTCTGAAGGTGAAGCTTTCCATGCTTTCCAAACGGTGTCTGATCATCTGGAATATCCTTTGTTTGTCCGGTAATTTTATAATTTAACTGACCGGAAGATGTCCCTTCTCCAGATGGAGGATTGCAGTTTACCGCACGGACATAGGGTGTCCCCAATGTAACAGACTTTGGATTAAAACCAACCTTTCCTTCTATGGCGACCGTCTGCCCGGCAGCAACCTCTCCCGAGTAATAAACGATCATTCCACCAACCGTTTTATTATATACTAAATTTAAAGAGCTGTGAGTCTCCAAATTTTCCGGCTCACCACTTGTTGGCAATACGATCTGCACTCTGGATACTGCTGAATTTGTATGATTCGTAATAGAAAAACTGTATTCTGTATACCACTCATCATGAGGAATATTAGTAATACTAGCAGAATATTTGCTCTGATCTTCCCTGGCATCTGCTGCCAGACCATCCTCCGTAGTCCCTCCGGTAGAACCGCCTGTGCTCCCACCACTGGAAGAAGAGTCTCCCACAATCAGCTTTGCAGAAGCAAGTGTATAACTAACTGTTGATGTATTCACTGAATTGTCGACAAAACGCAGACCAATCCTTTTTAACGTAGATCCTTTCCATACCATCTGTGTCAGATCATAGCTGAGACTAAACTCCTGTCCTGCTTTCACAGCTACTGCCTGCTTCGTCTGGTTCCAATTCCAGCTGTCATCCAACGTATAGAGCATCGCCTGCAGACTTCCTGTATCGCTGCTGATGCTATTAACCTTACCCGTGATCTCTATCCTTGATCCAGATGCGGTCAGCTTGCTTTTTTCCTTTGCGGCATCCGGTACGTAAAAAATAACATCGGCAATATAATCCGATTTATTGATTGCCATGGTCACAGGACTCTGTCCTTTCTCGACCGTCAGATCATACGACGTCTCTGCCGCCTTTGCCTTCTGTCCCTGTGGCAGTGCCAGTCCTGACAGCATCATGGCTATTATCAAAAGCCATGATAACCCCTTGCGTTTGATTTTCTTCATTTCGTCCCTCCTGTTATCACTCTTAAGAAAACAACTTCTTAAGAATACTTTGGAAATCTCCACCTTCATTGCCCGAGCAGACTGACTGCCCTTTCTTGATAACAGCAAAAAAACTGCAATACCATACAATCGTACCACTCGCTTTTTTACCCAAAAATACCAGTATTATTGTATCAAATATTGCAGTTTAAAACTACCCTAAAAAAATGACAATCTCTCAATCCTTGAACAGAACCGACGCTCTTTCAAACGGGATACCCGCATATACCAAATACATGGTTCCCACGCTTTCCAGCATCCTTATTGCTTCCTCACGGGATACCATGATGGTTCCGTCTATAATAAAAGTCACAAGTCCCTGCGTATAGATCACGACTGTATTCATAAATTCTCTGGCTTTCTCCTCGCTGATCCCCACAACACGGCAAAGAGCTTCCCTGAGAGATTTGTTCTTCTCCTCATCAAACACGGCTCCGATTCCACCAAGATTAACAAGACCTTTAGAGTCTGTCCGCAGATAACGGATCAGGTTAGGCTCATCAAATGCCATGTTTACATAAGTCTCTCCTACGGAAAAAAATGCAGCAGCCGGATTCGTCCCATTTGGTCTCATTTTCGAATTCATATAATTTAATGAATATCGGAAAAGTTCCTCACGGAACGCTTCCATATTGCCAAAGGACCATGAGATCGGCTGTGTAGAACATCCCAGTTCCTTGGCCAGACGCTTAATATTGATCACTTCATAACCTTCCCGGATCACCAGATCCAGACCTGTCTTTAAAATCATTTCTTTTGGTATTTGTGTTTTTGGCGGCATTATTGACTTACCTCCCATCATAGTAAATATTATATATAACTTTATTTATATATTAGGTGCATACTGTATATTTGTCAAGAAAATTCGCTGTTTTAAGCTCATTAATTTACGAAAATGATTACGAAACAAAACAAAAAACTGCTTTCCAAAAAATCGGAAAACAGTTTTATTTTTACCATAAATCCTCATTCACATCATCCGACGAAAACTCTCCAAAACCTTGGAGGTCACCGCCATCTGACAGAGAAAAACCTTTCTCTTCTAATATTCGTTTATCTTCCTTCTCCTGCGCTTTTAGCGCTTTTTCTTCCTCTTCTCCTAAAGAAAACAAGTCTCCATCCATAATTTTTCTGCCTTTCTTTTCTGCTCTCATAATTCCAGTATAACAAATTTTTCCAAAAAGCGATAGTTTATTCTCTTTTGTTTTTCTTTTTGTTTTCATTAAGGCTTTATCTATTTCCCGAAATAAGGTATACTATGATACAGATATATTTCGTATATAAAGGCGGTATGAAAGTGGTAAAACGATATTTTGTGAGAACCCGCGATCTCCGAAAAGGAATGCGGATCGATCAGGAAGTAGAGAACAGCCGGGGGCACTCTCTGATCGTGCGTGGCTCTTATCTGGATGAATATCAGATCGAGGCACTGAAAAAACTGAATATCAGCGGGGTATATATTAAAGAGGGAGAAGAAGATGACAATCCCTCTTCTGTTGCTGAGCCCACCTCTGCCATTGCCAAAAATAATATTTCCAAATACCGCGAAGCAGATCCCGCCAAGGTCAGCCTGTCGGTGAGCGTCAAAAAACGTATTTCCGAAGGCATACAGCATCTGTATAGTGATACCAGCAATCCGCATTTTACCCGGACAACAACGACTATTACCAGCGACCTGATGCGCGCTATTGATGACAATGCAGCCGTAGCCGTGGATATCAGTGCCCTGAAAACAAGTGATGAATACACCTTCAAGCACAGCGTCGATGTTGCCACCATGTCTATGATCGTTGCCAAAAACATGCAGATGTCCCAGCAGGACGTCTACAACATTGGCATTGCCGGTCTTCTTCATGACATGGGTAAATCAAAAATTCCACTAAATATTTTAAATAAACCGGGACGTCTCACTGATAAGGAATTTGCTGTCATAAAAGAGCATTCCCTGTTAGGCTACCGCATTATTAAAGAAAAAAATAAATTTAATGACAGTATCTGTTTTGCGGTACTGCAGCATCACGAAAAAATGAACGGCTCGGGTTATCCCATGGGAGTCAGCAGTGATAAGATCGTACCCTATGCCAAGATCCTGTCCGTGGTGGATGTGTACGATGCCCTTGTGACAGAACGTCCCTACAAAAAGGCTTTTTCCCAGAGAACCGCAGTGGAGATGGTGATGTCCATGTCCGAAGAGCTGGATATTACTGCCATGCGAAGCTTTCTCTCCAGTGTCATCCTGTATCCGGTAGATTCTACCGTTGAACTGAGCAACGGTGAAAAAGCCCGTGTCGTAAAGAACAGTGCCCTTTCTGTACTGCGGCCTACCGTCGTAGGGCTGCAAAGCGGTACTGTTTATAATCTGGCAGAAGATCTTTCCTGTGCCAACATTGTTATCTTATAATCAAAACACAACCTGTATTTTATCCTTGTTTTCGTTTTCCACCGGATTACTAATATTTCTATACAAAAACGGACCCGCTCAGGCAGGTCCATTAATATGTTCATCCAGCTTTTGGATCAATTCGTCGACATCGCAGGAATGTACCTGACATGCCTGCTCCAGTGTCTCCCTTGGGGACATATGGCAGGATACACAATGCATTCCCATTTCATTAAAGCATTTCTCTGCGGAAGGGTACATCTGAAGCACCGCTCCGATCAGGGAATATTTTGTAATTACCATAATTCTCTCCATTCTGCCGATCTATTCACGGCTCTATCCAGGAAAATAAATCCTGTTTCACGAAAATAATCTGTCTCTTTTACAGATAAGCTGCAAAAATATAAGCAACCGCCACCAGCACGATCTGATAAATGCAGAACCGGAACACCACCTGCGTATCTGACCACTCTTTGTTTTTGCGGACATGATCATGAAGAGGTGTCAGCGTATTTTTCAGAATACAGATCTTAAAGAATCTCTTCAGGAAGATCTTTACCAGTCCGATTCCACCATCTATGATAACCACCAATGCAAGAATTATGTATGCAAACGGATGACCTGACTTCATGGCGATCACTGCAAGATAAAATCCCAATGCTCTGGATCCGGCATCTCCCATCAACATAGAGCTTGGCTTAGAATTAAAATACAGATATGCCAGCAATACCCCCATAAACATCAGGCTGGCAATGCCATACTGTCCCAGCTCTTTCGAAAAGATCACCGTAAAACCACCCAGCACCACCATACAGAGGCTTGCACAAAGTCCGTCTACACCATCCGTACAGTTTGTGACATTGACCGATACCCACAATAAAACCACTCCCAAAAGGAAATAAACCGGAACCGGAATGGAAATGGTGTTCCCAAACAACATGATATCTGTAGAATTGTTGGAAACAAATGTCCACATTGCCACCAATGACAGGATCAGATCAATAGCTCCTTTTTTGTAGTCGTTCCACGGCTTGTCAGAAGCATCGTCCAGATACCCGCTGAGCATCATGGCAAACAGAAGAATACAGTAAATAACATATTCTCTGGTAATTGGTAAAAACAAAAGAGAACATACAATAAAAGCGCAAACAAAGGTCAGTCCCACGCCCCGGAGCTTTCCTTTGGAAAGTGCTCCATTTACCGCAAAGGCACGCCCCTGATCCTTTGGCAGAAACGGAAATGGAAACTTCAACATCAGAAATGTCAGTATAAACGCCGCCAGCACACCCAGCATCGCAATCTGATTGGTCGTCAATACATCTTTTAGTACATAATACATAATTTATCCTTTCTTCCACTTGTCTATACAAGCAGACAGGCATGAAAGTCTCCCCCTCCATGCCTTGTATATTATGATAAGAGCAAAGAAAATACGCCATAAATACAAACTACGGCAACTGCAATGATAACAAATGCAATGATCCTGTTTTTCCATGCCGTCTTTGTCTCCTGACGGATGATCTGCCTTTTGCATTCCTCGATCCGCTCCCCACAATCCTTGTATTGTGGAAATCGTTCCAACTCGGAAATAACCGTGCGGTAATCCATCTTGGTCACAGCATCCTTTTGAAGCTTTACCGCCTCCTGATACGCTTTTTCCTTACCTTTCTTTTCGTATGACTCTGCTTTTCTGCGACAGTCTGCTGCCAGCTTTGTACTATCCTCATAATCGCTGATCTCGTCAAACAAAGCCGCTGCATCCAACAGGGTTTTGACTCCCTGTTCATAACGTTCAACACACACAAGCGAATCCCGAAGCTCTTTGGCACTGCGGTACTTTGCTTCCTCCGTGGTCAGCTCCTCTTCCTCAAAAGAATCCTCATCCGGCACCGCAACCTGGTTCTTATCTTCCTCTGTTTCTTCAATGATTATCATATCATATACCGATCTTTCTATTTCGATTTATATTCTCACAAAGTTACCTCCTTATAATAAGCAGAAAATCCCTGCTTGTCAACGCAGGGTTTAGATGAAAAACAATGATAATAAATGCTGTAGGAAGGAATATAAAAGGACTATGGACGTATTTTTATCTGCATTTCAGCAAATGCTTTTTATGTTTTTATTTATGATGCCTTATGGTCGCAAATATTGCTTTTATGGGGAATGCCGTAGTTGAGGGCATCTTTGGAAATGACATCCTCTTTGACTATCTGATGTTTACTCTGCCGATCAATCTGTTTTTGAACAGCATCGGCGCATCCATGGCTCTGATCTCCAATCTTCCGGCACTGATCACCATTCCGCTCGTCTTTTTTTACTGCTGCAGGATCAACCATTCTGCCGTTTCCTGCAATATACTATCAACGTCGTCTGTTCCCACTTTACTTGTTTTTATTGAAGAAACGCATCTCCGACTTTTGCTCGGCATACTGCTTGGCTACAATCTGTAACCCCTGCATTCTATGGCATTCCGGACATAAAGTACCGAACTCGATCGGCTTTCCGCAAATCTGACAGTGAACCCCGGATACGGACTTTCCAGCCTCTCCCTTATACTGTATCCTTCCTTCCCGTATCCACTTTCTCACCTTCGATACCGGAATATCAAAATGGTCTGCCACATCCATCTCCCGAACATCATTTTCCCGTATAAAATCCTTCACCTCTGCAAACAGGTTTGCTTCCTTGCAGGTTGGACAAATATCATCCTCCTCATAGACATCCGGAAGAATACGCCCACACTGTGTGCATCGAGGTGCCTCTTCAAACAGCTCTCTTGATCTCGCAATCATGAGAACACCTCCTTTTCGTTACGAATATTCTCTATATAAATATACCGCATGTAGCATTTCTCTGCAATCATTAGTTTTGCCACTCCATTTTTTCTTTCCGATATTCCATCGGGGTAACCCCGTAAGCCCTGTAAGAAAATAATATCAATCTGTCATTATTCCCGGCTATACTGTAAAGAGGTTACCTCTCCCGAAGACAGGCTGTACAGATAAGTTCCCTTGACCGCTACATTATCCTCCGCACTCGCTGCAAAATTAATCTTTAATGTATCATTATCCGCAATCTCCATCAAAGAATAGACAACGGCACCGTTTTTTTCCAGGGTAATATCATCGGAAGCACCATATTTTTGAAAAATCTTTTGCAATGCTTCATTTCCATTTTGTGGCCGGTAACACATTGTCGCATCTTTTACATCATACAGTGAAAATGTCCTGCCATCCGTTCCATTATAAGTTAGCAATGCATATCTTTTCTGGTCCTTGTCCGAAGGCGCCCACTGCAGGTCTAAATAATACCCTTCCACATCTGTTATGGTTTTGGTCCCGGTCCGCTGATCCAGCCCATCCGGATTGATCCTTATCTTTTTCACCGAAAGACCCCCGTTATCCTGCTTGCTGACCGATACATCCATCACTTCTTTATCCTCTTTATCCGTGAGAGAATATTGCGTCTGTGATTCCTGTGTTTTTTCATTTTCCTCACTCCGGCGCTTTTCCAGCTGCTCCTCCGTCATATCCTGCTGCTCATACTCCTGCCTCAGCGTGTTCCAGACATAATAGGATGTCACACCATTCTCCGTCACCGTAATGACACCGCCTGCTCCCTGCACATAGGATAGCACCAGAGAGCCCTCCTGTAATGCCGTAACCTGCTCAAAATGAATTGCCGGACTGACTGCCTCCAGCTTGTCCTTTTTTATATTGATAATGTAGTAGTCATATCCTGTTTTCTGGTTTTGTACTGTCTTCTGTCCAATAGCAATTTCTTTATCACCATCTTCATTATAATCCGCAGCCTCCAGGGAAACATTTTCATTAAAACATAAGGTCTTTCGATCAGAAAACACATTGTCCAGATCAAGTGCGGCCGCCTGCTTTCCCTGGGTATCCTTCAACTGAAGCCGGCATATTCCCTGATATCCTTTTCCCTTCTGATATGTTCCCTTAGACAGCACCAGCTCCAGCCGGAAGGCACTGCCGCTGGATACCTGCACATCACTGCCTGCAATAACACGATCCGTCACATTTCTCGCCTGATCACTGTTAAAAAGATTCTCCGATGCCTCTTCATTTGCCACTCCACCATGAAAAGCAGACAAAACAAATGCCCAGAAAATAAATAATGTCACGAGAAACGCCCCAAGACTATTCTGCCATAAAGATCTTTTTTTCAAGTACAAAAGATTTTCTGCCCGTCGGGATAAATTCCCCTCATAGCTGCTCATTAACGAAAGCGATATCTTACGTTCATCACCTTTTTTCATATTGGCCAGCACCTGAGCACACCGGGTCGGCTCCATCCCTGTTCTTTTCACAAATGCTGCGTCACATGCCCCATTCTGGTCACACCAGAACAAATAATATGCCAGCCAGATTCCCGGATTCCACCAATGGATGCAACATACCAGAAAGGCAATTCCTCTCCACAGATCATCTCTGCGCCGTCTGCGTAACTGTTCAAAGGAAATAATCTCTTTCATTTCCTTTGCCAGAAGTCCCTCCGGCAGGTAAATCTTTCCTCTGCCCAGTCCGGTTCTCACTGGAAAGGCAAGCAGATCTGACTGATATATCCGGTCAAATAGACACTGGGAATTCTGTTTCAGTTTCTTCTGAATCCTCATCTGCTTCCCTATTGTCCCAAGAAACAAAAGCACCATTCCTCCAATCCAGATCAGCGCACAGACCTGATACGTCCGGGATGCCCTGAGACTTCCCAGAAATACATATCGCCAACTGGTCAGCAGTCCATGATCCGGCAATATCTGAAGTCCCAAAGAACGCAGCAAAGTATGAAACTGCCGATTCCATGGTTCGTACAGACAAACCGGACTGCTCATTCCCAACGGACAGACTGCTCTCAAAAACAAAGCTCCCCATAATGCCAGAATAGTCCCTCCGGCATGTCCACGAAACAAAAGGCGTAAAAGCAGTACCACCGGAAGCAGCACCAACACCATACAGCTCATGGAAAAAACGGTATAAAATAACTGATACAAAATATCCATAATCATCCTGCATTCCTTTCTCCCGCCCACAACCCCCCGGACATAACTACAAACTTTCTTCTTTCGTCAGACAACAGCATTATCATAACACAATTCTTTTCTCCGGAAAACACCCACTTCTACCGTATATCTCATCTGCAGTCAAACGGCTCCTTCCGGAGAATGATTGCTTTTTCCCTGCTTTTGGGTATAATTAAAAATAATGATTTATTTATTCATGAAAGGATGACATCATTATGAAAGATGGATTTATCAAAGTTGCAGCAGTTACACCGGATATCGAAGTGGGTAATACTGCTTACAACACAGAACAGATCATTCAGTGCATGGATCGGGCTTGGAAGGAATGTATCAGGCTTTTGGTCTTCCCTGAGCTTTGTATCTCCGGATATACCTGTAATGATCTCTTTTTACAAAATATCCTTCTGGATGGCTGCCTCGAGGGACTGGAACGGATCCGTTCTGCTTCCGGTACAAAGGATATGCTGATCGTGGTGGGACTTCCTTTCCTTTGCCATGCACGCCTGTACAATGTTGCAGCTGTCATTTATCAGGGGAAGCTTTTGGGACTTGTACCAAAACAACATATACCAAACTACTCTGAATTTTATGAA
Organism: uncultured Lachnospiraceae bacterium; assembly: GCA_934339135.1. Lineage (GTDB taxonomy): Bacteria > Bacillota > Clostridia > Lachnospirales > Lachnospiraceae > Jutongia. The sequence goes on from CAKRHP010000028.1 coordinate 10,423, forward strand.
GCCAGACATTTTGCACCGGCACCTGTCGAAAATGAATTTGTTGACATTCCAGCCTTAAGAGAACACGGTGATCAGATTCCTTTCGGTACCAAGCTTCTGTTTGCCGCAGATAATCTGCCGGACTTTGTGCTTGGTATTGATATCTGTGAAGATCTGTGGATGCCAATCCCACCATCCTGTCATCATGCCATGGCATCGGCCACGGTGATCGCAAACCTTTCCGCAAGTGATGAAACCACCGGCAAGGAGGTATATCGCCGGGAGCTGGTCAGTAATCAGTCCGCACGTCTGATCTGTGGATATGTCTATGCAGATGCCGGAGAAGGCGAGTCCTCGACAGATCTTGTGTTTGCCGGGCACAATCTGATTGCCGAAAACGGAAGTATCCTGTCACAATCAGAGCGTTTTCATAACGAAATGACGGTATCGGAACTGGACCTGGGACGTCTGGTCAGTGAACGCCGCCGTATGGGAACCTTCGAGATCATACCCCCCACACAGGACGGTTACAGAGTATGTCACTTCTCCTTTCAGAATATTACAGAGACGAAACTGACACGATTCTATTCCCGCACACCATTTGTCCCAAGTGCAAAAGCTGACCGTGACCGCCGTTGCAATGAGATTTTTAATATCCAGGCAATGGGGCTGAAAAAACGTCTGGCTCACACGCACTGTAAAACTGCTGTCCTTGGGATCTCCGGCGGACTGGACTCGACGCTGGCACTTCTGGTTACCGCAAAAGCATTTGATCTTCTTGGACTTGACCGTTCCGGCATCAAAGCCATCACCATGCCATGCTTCGGAACCACAGACCGTACCATGAGAAATGCCTGCACATTGACAGAAAAGCTTGGCGCTTCCCTGCAGGAGATTCCGATTCACGAAGCAGTCAATCTGCATTTTCGCGATATCGGCCACGACCCGGAGATCCATGATGTCACCTACGAGAACTCTCAGGCGCGCCAGCGCACCCTGATCCTTATGAATGTTGCCAATCAGGCAAACGGTATGGTGATCGGTACCGGAGATATGTCTGAGCTGGCTCTGGGCTGGGCTACCTACAACGGCGACCATATGTCAATGTACGGCGTCAACTGTTCCATCCCCAAAATGCTGGTACGTTATCTCGTTCTTTATTATGCCGAAACCACGGATGACGAGGAGCTGCGCACAGTCCTTCTTGACATTCTGGATACCCCGGTCAGCCCGGAGCTCCTCCCGCCAAAAGATGGAGAAATCTCCCAGAAAACAGAGGATCTGGTGGGACCATACGAGCTGCATGACTTTTATCTGTATTATATGATGCGTTTTGGGTACACCCCATCCAAGATATATCGTCTTGCCTGCTACACCTTTGAAGGCGCTTATGACAGGGACACGATCTACAAATGGCTCCGCACCTTCTACTGGAGATTTTTTGCCCAGCAGTTTAAGCGTTCCTGTCTGCCGGACGGACCGAAGGTCGGAAGTGTAGCACTTTCCCCACGAGGCGACTGGCGTATGCCAAGTGACGCTTCCGTGGCAATGTGGATGAGGGATCTGGATCAGATCACAAAATAAATATTTATAGTGATAAAAAATATATAATGAAATATATTCTAAATAAAACGTGTAAGATCTTATATGATCTCATACACAGAAGCGAGGATTCTTATGGATAATATTATTGAAAATAACGTAAATGACATCGTCGATACCATCTTAAACGATTACACCCATGACCGCTCCATCGACAAAATGAAACTATTTACCCAGCCGGACCGGTTTGTGATCATCAAGATCATTGAAAATCTGATGAAAATTATGTATCCGGGTTATTTCCGGGATACTTCCCACAAAATATATATCATGGAAAACAGTACACGCGTTCTGATCGAGGATACCTTGTTTCGTCTGAATAAACAGATCGAGCTGGCATTGAAATATTCTCCGGACTACGAAAATGCCGATGACTGCGAACTTCATGTAGAAGCACAGCGTCTGACTGTGGCATTTTTCCACACATTACCTAAGGTTCGTGCTCTTCTGGAAACCGATCTGCAGGCTGCTTTTGACGGCGATCCCGCAGCCTACTCCAAAGAGGAAGTAATTCTATCTTACCCGGGACTTCAGGCAATCACGATCAACCGCCTCGCCCATGAACTGTTTTTGCTAAATGTGCCTTTGATTCCACGTATCATGACAGAATATGCACACAGCACCACCGGTATTGATATTCATCCCGGTGCCACCATTGGAGAATACTTCTTTATCGACCACGGAACCGGCATTGTCGTTGGAGAAACTACAACAATCGGAAAGAATGTTAAGATTTATCAGGGTGTTACGCTGGGTGCTCTCTCTACCCGCGGTGGTCAGAAGCTCCAGGGTAAAAAACGCCATCCTACGATCGGTGATAATGTTACCATCTACGCCGGCGCCTCCATTTTGGGTGGAGACAGTATCATTGGTGAAAACTGCGTGATCGGAAGTAATGTATTTATTACTACATCTATCCCTGCCGGCACAAAAGTAAATATTAAAAATCAGGAATTAAAATATCATCAGGGTCAAAAGACAGTGAATGAACCTGTAGATCCGGATGAAACCTGGTTTTATATTATTTAATATGGTTACAAGCATTTTGCTATACCTTAAAAAGCTTCCCATATTCCGGCTCTGGATATGGGAAGCTTCTTTTTGCCTTACAGGAAGCACTCCTATTTTCTATTGGAAAACACTCTAAATTACTATCACCTATCCGTCAGATACTGATAATATTTTCCATTCTTTTGTTCAATCTTTATTTTCCCTTTGATCTGTTTCCCTGTATCCTTATTTTCCTTTATAACAGTGATAGAAGGCATGGCCGTTCCATGCTTCATATCCGAAACCACAATAGAACATCCGATCTGTGTGCCTGATGCACAGGTTATCTTAGACTTTGTGTTCCCTTGCACAGTAATCTTTTTCTGTGCCGTATGGTTCCTGGCGATCAATTCCATGGATAATCCAGAAGCTTTTAGTTGATATCTTGCCGTATCCCCTGTTGTCCCAAACTGTAATGTAAACTGTACCCTTTCATTTTCCCCTTTTCCTGTAATATTAGTAGGAAGAAGTTGTCTCTCTCCTGCCTGAAGTTGTTCTCCCTCCTGCTCTGAGACCCCGATAGTATCCCGGCTATCTGACTTTGCTGCACCGACAGTGCCCGCTTCTCCTCCACTAGAATCCTTTTCCTTCCCCTGAACGATTCCCTCGTTTTTCGAATCCCCCAGACTTTCCTTTTGGCCACTCTCTTTTTGGACATCGGAACTTTCGGTATTTTGATCCTGAGGGTCAGAATCTACATATTTCGTTGCATCCTCACCTGTTCCGAAAGCCATGCACCAGATATCCAGTTTCTCCTCCGACACATCCTTTGCCTGATCATTTTCCTTTAAGGCTGCCTTTTCTTCCGTCTTATCTATGTCTGCCGTCTGCTTTTGTAAGAATGAACGATCACTTCCATGTAGCACAACAATACATAAGATGGCTGCCGCTGCCAGGCCACTTAAAACCTCTATGCGATGTCTCCGTTTCCGCTTCTGTTTCCCCTTTATTTCCTCAAAATCCAGAGCATCACAGATCATCTGCTCCGGCAGCTCTCCAATGGCATCTGCTATCTGCTCTGCCCTTTTGTTTGTATCTTGTTTTTTCACAGATAAACCGCCTCCTTCTCCAGCCATCCCTTCAGATCCTTACGCATTCGGCTGAGTGTTGACCGTACAGTCCCCTCTCTCATTCCAAGTTTCTCTGCAATCTCCTTCGTGGGCATCATATAAAAATACCTCTGCAAAAAGATCGCCCGGTTTCTCTCCGACTGCCGGTTTAAAAATTTTGCAATGCTTGCCGACAATTCCTTAAGCTCGATCTGTTCCTCTACTGTTCTGCCATCGGTAACGCAATCCTGTAATTCTTCCAAAGCAATATCCACACTGTTTCCCCCTCTTCGTGCTGTATGCATATGTCTGTATCTGTTTAAAGACAGATTTCGAACGATCTTTGCCAGAAATCCCGGCAATACCGCCGGTCGTTTCGGAGGAATGGCATTCCATGTCTGAAGCCATGTATCATTGACACATTCCCTGGCATCCTCCTCGTCATGAACAATCCGATAAGATATACTATGACAATAGTTATTATATTTATCGGATAATCCTTTCAACCCCTGTTCTTTCCGCTCCCAGATCATCTGAATAATTTTCTCGTCTTCCATACACTTCTCCATACGGGCACATCCCCTCTTTCCGGTTACTCAATCCGACTCACTGCACCTACAAACAATGGTGCTCCCTGATCGTCTGACAACATCATAATGAAAGGCCGGTTGCACTTCATTTTCATCTTTATGTCCGGAATCATCATTGATTCCTTTATTGTAATCTCTGTATAGGATGCCACACTACAGCCATTCTCGTCAACCTTTACCGCCCCTGCCTGTCTTGCCTGGCTTACATAGAGATCCGGCTCCGATGTCTCTTTTCCATTCTCCTGCCAGGTGCGCCCAAAATCTGCTTTTTCCGTCTGGAACGCATCCTTAATCCCCATTTCCTGCAGCATCGGGATCAGATCCATATCAGACTGAAATTGAAGCTTTGGTAAGGACAGCTTGACAAGACCCTGCTTCCACTTTGCGCATTCCGGATCACACAGTTCTATAATATCTTTTATATTCTTTGCACTGCTCATCTGATCAAAGGCTGCTCCCTTCCTTGGAAGAACCAGCGTCATCCGTGTATTCTTCATAGGAATAGATACTGCTTGAAAGCGTTTATTCTCCATGCATAAACCACTCCAGGAGGTATTCATAAAATCACAAGTCACCTTATCCAGCTTTTCCTCCTCTGTGGTATTTCCACAGGTATAATAATTACGTCCATAAAATGTATCCTCTCGGGTGTCCTTTTGGTCAAATACCTGCTCTTCCCATTCATCCTTAAAATTTGCAGCGGACAAAAGCATCATTGCCATATCCGCCTCTGTTTTAACATTAGAAGAAATCTCCTTTCGAAGCTTCCCTCCTGTCTGATGATCCAGCCACTTCTGTATCTTCTTATCAAAAGCCGGATCTCCCATTCTGCCGGAATCGCACTCTGCGTAATAACTGTTCTTCAAAATATCTGTCATACTATCCGAAAAATCATACCGGTCACTAAACCAGACCGAATTTCCAAAAGAGCAGACACCGGAAGCCTCTTTGCCATACAGCCACTGTGATGTCTGCCGGATCATCGTCTGCCGTCTGTCCCCCCGTTTCTTTTGCTCCTCAGAAGAAACGCACATATGATTCTTTACCGCTGTCTCTTCATCCAGACCGCCCAGTCCATCCTGCAGCTGCTGCCTCGTCTCCCCATCACTCATCTCCGACAACATTCCCAATGCCATATAAAGATTTACCGGAGAGTACACTACCGCCCCCTGTCTGGGATTCTCGCCCCAGTTGAGCTGTAAAAATTTCGAAATGGATGTCTCACAATACGCCTGATAGTGCTTTTTAAAATCAGATTCCGTGATTTCATCTTCATCATTTACACTAATGTCCGTCCCACGTTCACTCCCGGCAGAATCCACGGATGTTGATCTGCCTCCTGCTTCTTCCGGAACCGCAGTCTCCTTCCCCAACACCACACCTCTGCCTTTCAGACCGGTTCCCGATGCCCTGCCGCATCCTGCCGCCCCGATCACGGAAAGTACCATAAGTAATGCCAAAACCCGCTTTCTCCTCCAATGCTTCATCTGAAAATCCCCCTTTGTCATATTTTAGAATGATGCGTTTGATAAAACACGGTAATTGTTCCACAAAAAAACGCATCTACCTATATAGACACGTTTTTTTCAAAAATGCTGCAATAAATATGCAAGATTCCATCCACCGATGTTTACTATCTTTACATTCGAAACCATACCTCCTGCGGTATGTTCGCTGCAAGCCAGTCTGCCCCCGCCATACACATGGAAAATCCTGTCAAAAGAAACAATATAATGATCGCAGCAAAATCATATTTTCCTGCTTTGTCTGATGCCAGACAGGTATAAAATAATATTTCTATCCCCAGACCGATCAAAATCAACGGCCATAAATGAAAGATTAATTCATAATTCAAAAAACCTCCAAAGATATGTACCAAAAACAGTACACCGAATACTATCAGGCAAACTCCCATGGTGATCGTTCCAATCCTGCGTTCTCTCATTCGTCCTCTCTCCCTTCCAGATATTTATCATCGTCATCCTGCAGATCTGATTTTTTGCCAAGGATCATTTTAATACCAAGTCCAATGATCAAAAAGGAGATCAGCATCTGTGGAATATAACGGGTCAGGATCCGGCTCAGCTCATAAGAAAGATAAATGCCGCACTGTGCCATAATTGCCACCACATCATTTCCCAGCAGATAAATTCCAAACAAGATCAAAAATACGGCTGCAAATTTTTTGCCCTTACCCACGGATAATTTGGGCAGCTCCTGTACATTTTCCAACAATACATAATGATCCTCCAATGCCGCAAACTCTTCATCCGGCATGGAATTTTTGTTGATCGCATCAAAAAATGCGTAAAACCAGACAACGATCGCCAGCAGGCCAAGCACATCCACATACAGCCAGCTTGATAATACCAAAACTCCGATAAAGAGCAGCATCAGACTGACCCCCTCCTTAAAAAGTCCCAGATACATCTGTCCCGCTCCCGGAATACAGGATAAAATAAATGTCATAAATTTTCCTCTTTTTCGCTTCATAATGATCCTCCTAATTTCCAATATTTTCAAAATTATACGTTAAATAAATTTATTGCTTCTTTTTCTGAAACCAGTTACTGATGTCCCACTTGCTTTCCTGCTGCTTTTTTTCTACAAATTTTTCTCTCTGCTCCTTCTGTTTCTGCTTTTCCTTCGCTAACTTCTGTTGATAAGCAAGCTTTCCGGAGTCTTGTTTTGATATGATCTTCTCCGGATCGCACTTAGAACCTGATGTATCCAAGCCGGAAATGATATGTGGCTGTGCCGTTATCGGCAGCCCCCGGTCTCCCTGAAAATTCACTGTCACCATAAGCCCCAGCGCCATACAGACTCCCAGTGCCACTCTGGTACAATACCGGTAATATTCTCTCTGTTTCTGCTTCCGGTCAGGAATCTTTGCTGCTTTCTCCAAAATCCCTGCCGTTACTCCCCGAGGCAGCGATATCATTTCCACCTCTGGGAGTCCTGACGCCAGCCTTCCGGCACAGTATTCGCACTGTGCTGCATGCTGCAATAATTCCATTTCTTCCTTTGCAGCCAACTGATGCTTATAATATTTTGTGATCTGCTGATCCGTAATATGTGCCATAATGCGCCTCCTTTCATGGTCTGACCATCTTTAGTCCCAGTTTTTTCTGAAGCATTTTCTTTGCTCTTAAAACCTGTGTCTGTACTGTCTTTAATTTGATCCCCTTCTGCTCTGCGATCTCCCGCGCGGTCCTGTCGCAGCAATAAAATTCGTAGGCAATCTGCCCATAGGGAGGTTTCAGGTCGCGGCACGCTCTCGCAAGCTCCTCCTTCACTTCCTCCTCCAGGAACCGTTCCTCCGGTGATGAAACCGTCCCGGCTCTGCTTTCCAGCACTTCCGACTCCGAAGGCATTTCTTTTCTTCCTTTTTGCTTCAAAAAATCCAGACATTTGTTCGTCGCAATCTTTGTCAAAAATGCTTTCTCATTCTGTCCGTCAAAGCGGTCCAGAACTTTGTAATATGTAAGAAATGTTTCCTGTGTCGCATCCTGCGCCTCAAAATAATCACCCACCATACGATAGCAGATGGAAAAGATCAGCCTCTCATATTTTTCCAGGGCTCTCTCCAACTGCGCTGTCTGTATGGAATTGTCCGTCAAGTCTCATCACCTCCTTTCTCACCCCTCTCATTATATACAAACGAGAGGATTTGGCAAAAACCTTCAGATTTTTCAAATTTTTTCAATTTTTTAAAAAAATATTTTTGACATTCCCCGTTTCTTATGTTAGTATAAAACCCGTTCTAAAACTTATGTGGATTTTTCTAAATGTGTAAGCACACATTTACTTTTCGCCGCATGGCCATCCGGTCATGTGGCGTTTTTCGTTCATAGAAAAATGCCTGCAACAAAAAAAACAAAACGATGTTTTCATTTCATGGGAAAGGATGTTAGATTATGATGAAAGACACAGATCAGACTTATATGAAAACCCAATCGGTGCTCCGGCTGCTTCTGACCATGGCACTGCCGATGGTTATTTCCATGCTTGTAAACTCTCTGTACAATATTGTGGACAGTTTCTTTGTGGCCAAGATCAGCGAAGATGCCATGACCGCATTATCTCTGGTCTATCCCATGCAGAATCTGATCAATGCCGTAATGATCGGATTTGGTGTCGGGATCAATGCCGTCATTTCCTATTATCTTGGCGCGCAGAATCAGGAGAAAGCAGACCGTGCCGCAACCCAGGGTGTCATCCTCAGCACGGTTCACGGAATCCTTTTAATGGCATTCTGCCTGCTGACGATCCATCCGTTTTTGAAAATGTTTACTTCGGATACAGAAACGATCAGGCTGGGACTGCGTTATTCCCATATTGTATTTGCATTCTCCGTCATGTTCGCCTGGGAGCTCGTCTTCGAAAAGGTGTTTCAGGCAGTGGGACGCATGGCCGTTTCCATGGTTTGCATGATGATCGGATGCATTGCCAATATTATTCTGGATCCAATCCTGATATTTGGACTTGGACCTTTTCCACGCATGGAGATTGAGGGAGCAGCCCTTGCCACAGGACTTGGTCAGACCATCAGTGCCCTGTCCTACGTCATCATTTATTTCTGCCGTCCTCTGTCTGTCCGTATCCGACGTGACTGTGTGCGTCCCGACCGCCGGATCTGCCGCAAACTGTATGCCATCGGCATTCCTGCCTCCCTGAATCTGGCGCTTCCGTCCCTGCTGATCTCTTCCCTCAATGTCATACTGGCGGCATATTCCCAGACTTATGTTTTTATCCTGGGCGTTTACTATAAATTACAGACATTCCTGTATCTTACCGCCAATGGCGTTATTCAGGGAATGCGTCCTTTGCTGAGCTACAATTACGGTGCCGGGGAACATGTGCGTGTACGCAGTATTTTTAAAGATGCACTGATCATTGTTTTTCTGATCCTGCTTGGCGGTATGCTTCTCTGCCTGACAGTTCCCGGGCAGCTTATGGGACTTTTTTCGGACAATCCGGACACGATCCGCTCCGGCGCACTGGCTCTGCGTATTATCAGTGCCGGCTTTATGACCTCCTCCCTTTCCGTCACCGCTTCCGGTGCTTTGGAAGCATTAGGCAAAGGACTCTCCTCACTGATCATCTCCTTATGCCGCTATGCGGTATTGATCATTCCAATTGCTTTTATTGTCAGCCGCATCCTGGGAGCCGTCGGCGTATGGCATGCCTTTTGGATCGCCGAGGCTCTTACCGCCGTTCTGGCTGTCCTTATTTTCGGACATACATTAAAGCAGACGGAGTAATGTCCGCCTGCTCTGGTGTAATGATATTGAAATTTTTATTACTTATATTGCAATGTGATCACCGTATCCGACTTATCCGGACATTTCTTTGGAACTTTTATGGTGATCTTATTATTCTTTACGGAATATTTTAATGCTTTTCCATTCTGCAGGAGAGAAACCTTCTGCAGCTTTTTGTTTTTCAGCTTCGCTGCCACAAGCTTCTGATTCTTTGGCCATTTTATTACGTGGGCATATACCTTATTTTCCTTCCGGGTATAACGTCCCCAGGATGGCTTTTTCTTAAATGGTGTCCCTGAACATCCGTAAATACTTTCCCCATTTTTCTTCATCCATGCGCCGATGCCGGACAAAACCTTTTTGGTTCCCGCTGTCACCGCTCCTGTCAGCAGACAGAAAATCAATGCAAAGCTGAGAAAAATTCTTTCTGCTGGAATAAATCTTTTGAGGTTGTTGTTCATAATCTCTCTCCTCTCACTTCCTCTTTTCCAAGAAATATCAAAATTATAAAAATTAATTGTCAGCTTTTTCCGACTCCATTTTTAGTGCAAATACCTCACAGGATAATCCCGCCTCCTCTGCTGCATCTGTAATATTGAGAAGACCCTTCCGAACCAACTGTACCAGCATGTCCATTCTGCCCTGCTTTCGTCCAACCTCCTCGCCCTTCCGTTCTCTCGTCTTCATCATATCCTCTACTGCCTGACACACATTGACCACCTCCGTTTTTTCATTAATTGCAAAATCTGTATGTGTTATTGTCTCTATCACACGGGCCGCTCCTGCTTCCAATACCTTTAAGCGTTCATCCTCTGCAAGCAGTCTTGTCAGCTCGTTTTCGTCTTTGGAATATTTAATATAGTTTAACACTTCCCGCAGGCTTGATGCAAATTTTTTGAAGTCTTCCTGCAAAATTCTACTTGGGTCTAACAGATGCACCCGATAATCCTGTGCATATCTCCGTATCACATCATCCTGCACAGAAAACATTTCGTGCAAAGACGTTGGTCCATCCCATGGGTCTGCTCCAAAGTGTATCACCAGAGTGATTACCGGCTGCAGTCTGTCTTCTCTGAAAAATCCTGATAAAAATTCTGCACTGCTTATTTTACCAACATCCTTGTTCCTTCGATGACCCGCAGATATTTCTGATACCTGCCTCGCATACTGCATCGCATCATAAACCATATTCTTTACAGGCATAGCATAGTGAATATCAGTCTGATTCTCCAATCCAAGTAATATATAAGATGCTTTCTCTCCACTCATAACCGTTATATATTTCAACACGTCCCGAAACTTTTGTACACCTGTTGCATTCTTTGACATGTTTTCCCCAAAAGCATACATAATCTCTGCTGTGTCTAATTCCTTTAGTTCCGACGGTTTAATCACCTGTCTGCCATTGTACAATAAATAATTAAATGCATCCGCAAATACATCCGGTTTTCTCATATATTCCTTCGTAACAACATCTGCTAATCCCATTCTGATCTCCTCCTATTATACTACAATTTTTGTTAGTATATCAGGGGAATAACCACTTAGCAATAGAAATAAAACAAATGCCGTTTTGTACACGGCAGATCAGAAAAATTGCATTGTACAAAACGGCATCAAACAAAAAATAATTGTTCTCATATTACTTCACCAAACAGCTAATTATTTTATTGTCTATTTTTTAATAACACTTCAATAATAACTATTGTTTATGATCTTAAATCATCTAATTTTATTTTTCCCTAATTAAAAAAACATCACCATAGACAAACTCCAAGTTTGGAATAGGCAAATTTGCACTGCATATACGGGGAATATGATGCCTCTGCTCCATATACTACTGGCATCTCAGGTTCACCCCCGCATACGCGGGGAATATTAGCTACAGCCACATCACCAATCTGAGTCACCAGGTTCACCCCCGCATACGCGGGGAATATGCAGTTGGTCCTATGTCAAGATTTAGTACAAGTTAAAATGAGTTTTTCTCATTCTAACCTGCCAGCAATTCCGAAGTTGCCT